>CALCYQ010000011.1 GCA_937906385.1 uncultured Candidatus Saccharibacteria bacterium | reverse complement strand
CTTCTTTTTGTGCTAGAGTAATATCAGGAAGAAAAGTATAAGATACTGAATTGAATCGACTGCCTTTCTTCCCGTTAAAGAACTTCGAAAGAGGTTCTTCTTTATTCTACGAGATTAGCCTAGCTATAGCCTCTATGGTATAATATAACTATGACAGCCCAACAAGTTAAAGATAAAATGATTCGTGGTTTCGCCCGCAGTATGGAAGCCGAAGGCGCTAACTATGAACGCGTGCTAAAGAAAATGCAAGAGGAACAAAAATCCCTCCGCAAGAAAGCAAAGAAGTCTTAACTTTTTGTATGGCGGACTACTTTGTCGAAGGCGGTGATGTACTAGAAAACAAACTCGGCATCTCCGATCCGGATAAACTCAAAGAAGCCGAAGAAGATATTGTTGCTCGCGAAGGTCTTCATGTCATCGAAGAAGACTTATCTTCGACTACACTAGATTTCTCATTCCTAAAATATCTTCACGAACGTCTCTTCGGAAAAGTCTATCCATTCGCTGGACAAATTAGAGCAGTAAATATTACGAAACAAGACAGTAGTATTCCATTCTGCTATGCAGACTTCATCGAACCAGAAGCAAATAGAATCTTCCAAAACCTAGGAATAAAGGATTATCTCAAAAACGAAACCAAAGCAGAATTCGTAAACAACATTGCAGAACTCGCTATGGATTTGAACGCCCTTCATCCATTCCGCGAAGGTAATGGTAGAACTATTAGATTCTATCTTCAACTTCTCGCTAGTAATGCTGGCTACCTCCTCGACTATAACGAAGTAAGCCATGAAGAAATCATCGAAGCAGACGAGCAGGCTTTCCTCGGCAACGATAAACTCATCAAGGAAATGTATGATAAAATCGTCGAGGAAATCGACGAAGAACTAGCCGCCTGACCGCACCAAGGTCAGGGGCTCGACTCCCGTTTGCCCCAACTAAGAAAATATGTTGTAATATGAAAACAGCCAGCAGGGCAAAAACCTTGCTGGCCGTTCTTATATCTGCGCCTCCGCCGCCGCATGGTCAAAATTACTGCGAAAAGCAGTAAACCTCTTTTCCGTAAAATTAGGCAAACGCCGAAGCTTTGCGCCAAAACCGCTCATGTTGTTCGCTACGAACGGTCTAGCGACCGGACACGAAGATGATAGCGAAAATGGGGTCGAATAAGATAAAGAACACTCCTCGACTTAGTGGAGGAGTGTAATTTGCGGAGGCTTGAATACTTAATCTATGAATGAGAGTTCGATATCCTCGAATGCGTCAATAAAGGACTTTCCGTTAAAGACTTTTTCTTTCTCGAGAATCGTTTTTATTTCCTCGATAGGATAATTATCCTTGAACTTTATTGGATAATCCGACTCGCCGAAGTAAGTTATTTTATCCGCAAATACCAGCGTGCCTACTCTATCGTCCTTGTTGAACTTATAAAGGCAGAGCGAATGATAATCATTGCCTTCAAGCTTATAGCTTTCTAAGGCATACTCGACGCCTCCACATTTAAATTCGACGACTTGGCCGTAATGAAGCCCCTCAAGGATTTCATTCAACTCGGTGTTTTTATTATTTTCCATGATATCTTCCCTCAATGATGGTGTTATATTTCTCGTAAAGCGGATCGCCCTTATGGAGCCAGTCCCAATCGACTCCTTGCGTCCCCTGGATATTATGGTTGGCGACATCGCCATGCAGAAGATGCCAGTGTAACCCCTTAATACCTTGATGCGTACCTTTGGCAATCTCTAGCTCTGGGAGTCTATTCTCATTATAAACTCTCAGCATTTTAAATTTGCCAGTTTCCTCATCGTAATTAACGTACTTAGCGTTTGGGCTATGAGATTCTTCCGGTATCTTTGTCGTCTTACCAACGTTTAAGCGGAGAATCTTGAATTCTTCTATTATGCCAACGGAATGCCATCTAAAACCGACATTTTTACCGCTAGCAAATGTACCACGACCACCCATCACTTCTCCTTTCTGAACTTACGTTCAGAAAAATTAGGGAAGTATTTGATATTGTCATAGCAATTTAACTCTGGCATGTGCTTACCGCAGACGTAGATTGCTTTTGGTTTTAGCTTTCGCTGGATAATATCGACTCCGGCAGTGAAGACTTTTCGACTAGATGGCTCACGTAGACATCCATTATTAGATATAGCTAACGTGCAGCCTTCTTGAAATCCATCGAGGCTCCAGTCTAAATCGGATAAGAATGCCCAGGTCGCTACGGGCACAATATTCACGCCATTGACGGTGAGATAGTTGGCGATAGCATAATTGCGGCCGCAATTATAAATGCGCCGCCATTCCTCCATATCGAGATAAGCCGAGAAGTCGGGGCCGATAAAGAGCGGGAGCTTCCTGAGCAGATTCAGATATCGATCACAATTCGACCATAGACACTCGAATTGGATATCATTAATAAAGCAATGTAATCCACAATCAGGCATGTCTTTAATGTGGCTACGCTCGTTAAAGCATAGCATTTCCGCAGGAAGACAATGGTGAATTGCTGACAGTTGCGCAAACTGATATTTTCCAACCAGCTTTGCGCCTTTTGTATAACGAAGACGAAACGGGTCTTCGGAAGATAAATTATGCATAGCATATTTCTCGTTTAAATTTGGTATCAAAATATAATCAAGATGCCAAGTCTTGTGTTTTATAAGAAAAATGCTATAATAATAGACATAAGAAACGCCTGCTATTAAAGCCTTTCTTATAACCAATCAGTGCGCTCGTATTGATTCTCAGGTCAGCGAGCGTACTTTTTTGTGTTATTTATTGGCGGCATTTGCCATCCTTCCTGGACGGAAAAATCGTCCCTAACTTTAATATCGGCCACTGCAAAAGCGGCATAAAAAACCTCGTTCAATTTCGTGGGGCGAAAAAGAGAGGTTTTAAAGCTGCGCAGATTATTGCGTAATTTTCTCTTTCGTCACGATATGAACGAGCCGTAATTCGTTGTTTATTTTGACGATGTACAAATTAGCGCGCTGTCACTGCGCTACCCACCCTCCAAGCACATAAAATGATTTTTACATGATTGGTCTATATAATTATATCACGAAAAAGTAAATTGCAAGTGCTAATTGATGTTATAATATCAACAGATAGTGTAGGTGTAGAAATCTTATAAAAAAGCATAAGCATAAGCATTATTCTGACATTTTGTAAACTGGACGAACAATTATTATTATTGCATAAGCACAATAGAATTCATATATTGTTGTAAATATTACAACACAAATAAAACTTGCAAATCTCATTTCCCAAAAACCACATTTTACCTCTGTTAGTATGTGTCCGGTCGCTTGTCGCATCGGACACAATTTGTTTTCACTCTTTCGCTTGTAATTGACCTAAAAACGAGTTATCGTCACAGTAGAACGACATATTTTCTATTTCTGTCAAGTCATGGGCATGAAGTCGTTCGGCTACAGATGTGCGTTAAGGGCAAATATATCAAACTAAAAGGAGGTAATAATATTAAGCCTATCATCAAAGACAGTATCTTTGAGCTCAGAAAACTCAACTATTCTTATGCCTGTATTGGCGAGAAGCTCGGAATCTCACCAAACACGGTCAAATCTCTCTGCCGTAGAAACGGCATCCGGCCTTGGGATACCTACAAAACCAAGAAGCAAAAAGCCAATCTTGAAGTCTGCAAGTACTGTGGTAAATTTCTCATCCAAAACTCCAACCAACATAAAACCTTTTGCGACGATTCCTGTCGTTTTGAATACTGGAAAGAGGCTCGCCGCAAACGTTAATAAAAAGTTATCTTCTTTAGACTTGCTTTCTCTCGAGAGAAGAGCGATGAATGGTCTATAAGGAGGTGGAATCTATGCAAATTAAAGAAATCAAGGCAACTATCCTGCCAGACCTCAAGATCAAACGCGTCGCAGCCTATACTCGCGTTTCGTCAGATAAAGATGCCGCGCTTCATTCAGTCTCCGCCCAGATCTCCTGCTACAACGAGCTCATTACGAATCATCCGGGTTGGGACTTTGCCGGTATCTATGCCGACGAAGGTATTACGGGTACCAAAGACGCTCGTCCAGAATTCCAGCGTCTTTTGGAGGATTGCCGGGCTGGCAAGATAGATATGGTCATCACAAAATCTATCACCCGTTTTGCCAGAAATACCGTAGTTCTGCTAAATACCATCCGCGAGCTAAAGCTTCTCGGTGTCGATGTATATTTCGAAAAAGAAAATATGCATAGTATCAGCGGCACCGGCGAGCTGATGCTCACACTCCTCGCTATGTATGCCGAAGAAGAATCCAGAAGCGCCAGTGAGAACCAAAAGTGGCGCATCCGGAAGATGTTCGAGGAAGGCAAAACCAATAATGGCCGGATGCTTGGATATTATCTCAAAGACGGCCAGCTCACGATCATCCCAGAAGAAGCAGAAATCGTGCGGAGAATCTTCCAAGATTATCTCTCCGGCATGGGTAGACTCGCTATCGCAAAGAAGCTAAATGAGGAGGGCATTAAAACCATCTGGGGCAACCAGTGGCGTGAAGGCAACATCTACCGCACCCTCCGGAACGAAAAATACACTGGCGACATGCTGCTGCAAAAGACATATATCAAGGACTTCCGCACTAAGAAAGGTGTCATCAATAAAGGCGAACGTCGCCGCTACTTTGTCGAGAATAGCCATGAAGCCATTATAGACAAAGATACTTTCCAGAAAGTTCAGGACGAGATCGAGCGACGCCAACAATGCATGAAACTCCCAGAAAAAAGCGAGAAAACTCAGTTCTCCGGACTCATCACTTGTGCAGCTTGCGGCAAGCATTTCCGTCGCCGCATCGCGAACGCCGCGACCAAGTATGCCAAACCTGCTTGGATCTGCAGCACTTTCGTCACCACCGGCAAATCTGCCTGCAACATGAAACAAATCCCCGAATCAATCCTAATATCTAAAACCAAAGAAGCCCTAAACCTCGAATCCCTCGAGAATATCAATCTCAAAGACTATCTGGACACTATCATCTGCAGCCGCACAGAAATCACCTACGTATTCAAAGATGGCAAAACTAAGACCTTGCCCTGGGAATCACTATCTCGTAAATACAGCTGGAGCGCCGAGATGAAAGAACGGGCCAGAACTAAAACTAACGAAAGGAGGAAACATATAAGTGAATCAAACTAAACGCATCACAGTCCTCGACCCGATTGTGACGAACATTATCTACGAAAACACACTCGAAATCCCGAAAAAGAAAGTTGCCGCCTACGCCCGTGTCTCTACGGAACAAGACGAACAACAATCTAGCTATGAAGCTCAGGTGGAATACTACACCAAATACATCAAGAATAATCCGGGTTGGGACTTTGCCGGTATCTATGCCGATGAAGGTATCTCCGGAACTAATACTAAAAAGCGTGATGGCTTTAAATCCATGATCGCCGACGCTAAAGCTGGCAAGATAGACCTCATCCTCACTAAGTCTATCAGCCGCTTCGCCAGAAATACGGTAGATACTCTGCAAACCGTCCGCGACCTGAAGGCTATCGGCGTAGAAGTTATCTTCGAAAAAGAAAACATCCGCACCATGGATAAACAATGCGAAGTTCTACTCACTATCATGAGTAGTCTCGCTCAAGAAGAAAGCCGTAGTATCTCGGAAAACGTCCGCTGGGGTCAGCAGCGCAGTATGCAAGAAGGCAATGTCGCAATGGCTTACGGTAGATTCTTAGGATATAAAAAGGGCGAAGACGGCAAACCCGAGATTGTCCCGGAAGAAGCCGAAATTATAAAAGACATCTACCGTCTCTTCCTGGATGGCATGGCGATTAGAAATATTGCAAGATACTTAACGGATAAAAAGATCCCTACTCCTGCCGGAAAGGAAGTCTGGTCCGTCAGCACGATAAAATCCATCCTCAAAAACGAGAAGTACAAAGGCGATGCCCTCCGCCAAAAGACCTTTACGGTAGACTACCTCACTAAAACCGTCAAAAAGAACCAAGGCGAATACAAGCAGTACTATATCCAAAACTCCCACCCAGCTATCATCGACGAAGATACCTGGGAACTGGTTCAAATCGAGCTCGCGAAGCGCGGCAAAGAAGCCAAAGTCTTCCGGGATAGTAGCCCATTTTGCAATAAGATCGTCTGCGCGAACTGCGGCGCATACTTCGGCCACAAAGTCTTCCATGGTAAAGAAGCCTGCCGCAAGGATGTCTGGTATTGTAATCACCGCTACGATGGTGATGGGCCATGCAAGACGCCAATTGTTAAAGAAACGGCCCTCAAGAACGCTTATCTATCTGCCCTCGGGCAAATCTTAGGCCGTAAGGCCGCCTGTCTCGCCGCCTGTCGCGCCAGACTCGTCGAGCTGGATAATCTATCCGAAATCAAGGAAACGCGCCACAAGGCCGAAGAAACGCTCCAGGACCAACTTAAAGAAATCCAGAGCCTCGTCCACGAGAATGCGCGAAAATCTCAGGATCAAACTAAATACCGTGTCAAATACAACAAGCTTGTCGAAACCGCCGAAAAGCAAAAGGAACTAATCGCGGATTTGAAGAGCCAGGAGCTGAACTCTATCGCCATGCGCGAAAAGCTCCGCCGATTTATGAAAGCGATCGAATCCTGCGCAGAAGAAGTAACTTTCGTACCAGCAGTCTGGAACGATACGGTCGAACGTGCGGTGGTGAATGAAGGCAATACCATCTGCTTTGAGATGAAGAACGGGGAAAGTATAACGATTACTTTGTAGACTTGATAGCTAGCGCAATAGTATTTACGATATCCTGCTTGCTTAGATTCTCGGTTTTCCGGAATCTAGCGAGCGGGATATTTGCTTGCTTGAATATGCGCTCAACTTCGTCGTCGCGGGCAGAACGGTCGGCTCGGTCATGTGATGAATCGTCCAATTCTATGGTGCAAATCGGCTTTGCGGTTTCTTTGCTAAGTAGAACAAAATCTACGGATTTGCCATTGATGTGTTGGAAAGCGCCTTTCCAATTCTGACCCTTGACCTTGTGGTTTAGCAATGCAGATAAATGCACTTGTGGCACTACATACCATTTCGAGCCAAGCACTTCATCCAGCGTCTTAAAGAACTCTCCCTCACGCTGCGTCATGATGTAGCTCTTTGCGTAGTATTTGTAATTTGATTTCTTAATATCTTCACTCTCGCTAGATTTGCCTGAGATTTTTAAGTTCACGAAAGTGTAGATTCCGCCGAGTACGGCGACAATAATAATCCAAGTTATAAGATTTCCGTCCATAAAGATATTTTAACAAAATAAAGTCGCACTCATGCTTTTAAAAAATGTTCAGATGAAGGAATATGTTCACATGAGCATTCTTCAGGAATACGAAAATCATCGAAAAATCATTAAGAAGGACATTATGTTGGCACTTGAAGAATACTTGACCTCACGGAATAAAAACGGAAAAGATTTGAGTTATGCCGACGTTGTATATAAGCCAGACAAATGGAGAGATTTCATGGAGTGGTACGAATTGAAGTATAATAAAAGATATGGAAGAGGTGACAAAAGCAATAAAAGACTTTAATTCTGAGCGCGACTGGGATCAGTTTCATAGTCCAGAAAATCTGGCTAAATCTATTTCTATCGAAGCTGGTGAGCTGCTCGAATGTTTTCAATGGAATAATAATTATGACGAAGATGAGGTGAAAGAAGAACTTGCCGATGTCTTTAATTATTGTTTCCTGATGGCAGATAAACTCGGAGTTAATCCGAAAGAGATTATTCTTGAGAAACTTGAAAAGACCCGTAAGAAATACCCTGTCGAAAAAGCTAAGGGCGTAAGTACTAAATATACGAAGTTGTGAGGCGGCCATGATAGTTTACGACGGAACTAAAGTGAATTTCATGAATGATGTTCGTGATAACCTCATCTGCAACAAAATTTACGAGCAGTATCAAAAGTATTTCGGGCGCACTAGTGAATCGCAAATGAAGTCTTGGCAGAACTCGATGCAATATATGCGTAATGTCCTGGACGATAAAGACATTCCCGATGATTGCGGAGTCGCTATTGAGTATAATATTCCGACCACTTCGAAGCGTATCGACTTTATCCTCACCGGATCAAACTCGGAAAATACAAAAACTGTTATAATCGTCGAACTAAAACAGTGGAGCGACGCTAATTCCGTAAAGAGCGAGGATGGTGTTATTGTAGAGACCTTTGTTGGCGGAAATATGCGTAAGGTCGCCCATCCGTCATATCAGGCAATGAGCTATGCTTATTACATCAATAACTACAATGAGGCTACGCAAAATGGCTCGATGGAACTACTGCCGTGCGCATTCCTGCACAATTATCATTTCCGCGAGAACGATCCAATCCTTGATGAACAATATAGGAATTATATTGAAGCTGCACCGATGTTTGGAGCTGAAGACTTTCCGAAGCTAAGAAATTTTATTTCGAAACACATAAAGCGCGGAGATAACGGTAGAACTATTTTCGAAATTGAACATGGTCGTTTTCGTCCATCTAAAAGTTTGCAAGACTGCCTCGCCAGCATGCTGGAGGGCAATGAAGAGTTTGTAATGATAGACGACCAAAAAGTCGCATACGAGACAGCATTGAGCTTGACTAAGCAGGCTGTTGCTTTTGGGGAGAAGAAAGTGCTAGTCATTGAGGGTGGCCCAGGTACTGGTAAGAGTGTGCTCGCTATTAATCTTATGGTGGCATTAACCAAGATGAATGTTGTAAGTTTCTATGTCACTCGGAATGGCTCTCCTCGTGCGGTATTCAAGAAAAAGCTGAAGGGGAAATTTACGAAAGCTTTTATCGACGACTGCTTCCAGAATTCGGGAAATTTCGTTGATGCGGGTTCGAACACTATCGATTCGCTGATTGTTGATGAGGCTCATCGTCTAACGGAAAAGTCTGGCTTTATGGGTAATCTTGGAGAAAACCAAATCAAGGAAATCATAAATGCCGCTAAATGCTCCATCTTCTTCATAGATGAGAATCAAAAGGTCACTCTGAAAGATATCGGCACAATCAGCGACATCGAAAAATATGCAAAAGAACTTGGCGCCGAATATCAGAAAATTAAGCTATCAAGTCAGTTCCGTTGCAACGGCTCCGATGGTTATTTGGCTTGGCTAGATAATGTCCTAGAAATCGCCGAAACCGCAAATTACGACTATGACAACATGGACTTCGAATATGACTTTAAAGTCTTCGATAATCCAAATGATTTGCGTAATGCAATAGAAGAGAAAAATGCTTCGAATAATAAATCGCGTATTGTAGCTGGTTATTGCTGGGAATGGGACAAAAAGCAGCAGAATGATACGAATTATCACGATATACAAATTCCAGAATATGATTTTGGCATCAGCTGGAACATTGGCGAAAGTTCTCAGACTTGGGCGATTGGTGAAAACTCCGTTAAGGAAGCTGGCTGTATTCATACCTGCCAGGGGCTTGAATTTGATTATGTTGGCGTGATTATTGGCGACGACTTAGCGTATCGAGATGGTCAGGTAGTGACGGATGTTACCAAACGCGCTAAGACGGATCAGTCTATTAAGGGAATTAAGGGCCTCATGAAAGAGAATCCAGAAAAAGCCGCAAAGATTGCCGATGAGATCATTAAGAACACTTATAAAGTTCTAATGACGCGCGGTATGAAGGGGTGCTACGTTTATTGTACGGATAAAGAATTGTCCGATTATCTCAAGAAGGCAGCTGGCCAGCTAGAATAGAATTTTGAAATCAAATAGATAGAGTATGCAACACGTGAACTTGTCGCAGGCTTGGAATCAGTTTTGTTATAATTAAATAAATGAATAGCGAGTACGACCGTTCTAATCCTAAGAGCATTGAGAGATATGCTCAGGGTCTAATCGGTCGTACTTTTCGTAATGTAGTAGAAAATGACACGCATAACATTAGTAGTATTGAAAATGATGGAGGCTTCAATAAAAAGGGTGGGCTTGGCGTTCTGTTAGAGGAGCGATATTTTCACTACAAAGCAAATAGCGATTCTCGCCCCGACTTCGATGAGGCTGGCGTTGAATTAAAAGTTACGCCATATAAATACAACTCCAAAAACGAGAAAGTCGCCAAAGAGCGCTTAGTTATAGCGATGATTGACTATATGAATGTAGTCAACGAAGCTTTTGATAGTAGCCATTTGTGGCTAAAAGCTCGATTGATGCTCTTGATTTACTATCTATATCAGAAAGAAATTCGAGATAGGCTAGACTACAGAATCGATTTCGCTTCATTATTTACTCCTCCGGACGAAGACTTAGCGATTATAAAAGCCGACTTTGAGAAAATAGTTAATAAAATTAAGGCCGGAAAAGCCCATGAATTATCGGAGGGCGATACGATGTATTTGGCGGCCTGTACGAAATCGAGCGATTCCAGCGTCCGTCGCTCCCAGCCTTATAGCAATATTCCTGCGAAACCGAGGGCTTTTTCTTTTAAAAGTTCATATATGACATATGTCCTGAATAATTATATTATTCCGAACACACATAAGGTGGATGCGATTATAACTGACGATAAAATAGTGTCTTTTGAACAGTATGTTATCGATAAAATTGATGCCTATAGGGGTTATTCCGAAGAACGGCTGTGCGCAGAATTTGGAGTATCAATGAGCGAAGGTAGGCCTAAAAATTTGGAGGCGATCTTAGCCTATCGTATATTAGGCGTTAAGAGTAATAAGGCTGAAGAATTTGAGAAAGCCGGTATTCGCGTTAAGACGATTCGCGTTGAGGCGAATGGGTCTATTCGGGAAAGTATGTCCTTTCCTGCAATGAAGTTCTCTAAGATTGCAGAAGAGGAATGGGAAGACAGCGACTTTAGAAATTATCTTGACGAGACCAGGTTTTTCTTTGTGGTTTACAAATACGATGAGAATGGTGTTTTGAGACTACAGGGTTGCAAATTTTGGAACATCCCGTACTCTGATTTGGATGAAGTAGAAAACGTTTGGCAGAGGACGAAGGGGCTTATTTCTGGCGGTCTTAAATTCGAGCGCGTAAATGGGAAGTATCAAAGTAATTTTCCGAAGTCTTCCGACAATCCAGTCTGTCATGTTCGTCCACATGGCCGCAATTCCGCGGATGTCGATATTCTACCGGACGGAAGAGTTTTTCCGAAGCAATGCTTCTGGCTAAATCGGGAGTATATAAAACGCCAAATAGATGATATTCTAGACTAACGTACTTACGCTTTTTAGGGGTCGTATCTGTGGTATAATTTGATATGACAACTAAATAAGGAGGTATGTGTCTCAGGATAAAATCCGGGTCGTAGAATTATTTGCCGGTGTTGGTGGATTCCGGGTTGGTTTTGAGCGCAGCTCCTCTATCTTTGAAACTGTTTGGGCAAATCAGTGGGAACCCGGACAGGTTGGACAGTGGGCTTATAAATGCTATGTAAAAAACTTCGGCAGTCCAGAAAAGTGCTCGAATGAAGATATAGCAACCGTAATTAAGCAGGTCCCGGTCCATGACTTATTATGTGGCGGCTTTCCGTGCCAGGATTACTCTGTTGCCCATTCTTTATCTTCATCGAAAGGGCTTGAGGGGAAGAAGGGCGTACTTTGGTGGTCGATTAATGATATTATTAAGCTCCGACATCCAAAATATGTGTTCCTTGAGAATGTTGATCGATTATTGAAATCACCCGCAAAACAACGCGGTAGGGATTTTGGTGTCATATTGCGCTGCTTGATGGATGAAGGCTATTGTGTGGAATGGCGAGTCATTAATGCAGCGGAGTATGGATTTGCGCAGCGTCGCCGCCGCACGTTTATTCTCGCCTACAAGAAAGGCTCGAAATTACATAAGTCACTTAGGGAGATGTTTAAAAAAGACGATGGTGCGAAAAGCTGGATGTTATCGGACGGTGTCTTTGGAACCGCATTTCCAGTAGAAAAAGACAGCATCAAGCGCATGATGGAAGCTGACGTATCGACGTTTACCGATCTTGCGGATTTGTCGGACCACTTCTCAGCTCAGTTTAATAATGCAGGAGTGATGGTTGATGGGAAGATAATTTCCATCGAAACTACGCCAATCCTTGAAGCTCCGATAACGCTATCCAAGATAGTTGAGAAGAAGGGTGTAGATAATCATTTCTATATCTCAGACGATAAAATGGATAAATGGACTTATCTAAAAGGCTCAAAAAAGATTGAGCGAACTTCGAGCACTGGCTACAAATATACTTTTTCAGAAGGCGCAATAGCCTTTCCTGATCCACTCAATCGTCCAGCGCGCACCATGCTTACAAGCGAAAGTACATTGAACCGCAGTACTCATGTGATTGAAGATCCAAAAACTAAGAAGCTTCGCAGATTGACGCCAGTTGAGTGCGAGCGTATAAATGGTTTTCCTGATAATTGGACGGATACGGAAATGCCGGAACGTCAGCGATACTTCATTATGGGCAATGCTCTAGTGGTCCCGATAATCGAAAGAGTTGCCAACGAATTGAAGCTAAGATTTTAGCTTTGAAACAATGCACCAATTTTTCGCATTTTTGATGTCCGGTCGCCTGACCGTTCGTCGGGCAAAATTGGTGCATCAAAAATGAGCCGCTCCAGTCATCGCCAGAAAATCTCAGATTCCTGGCGCTCCTGAGCGACTCATAAATTCAAAATTGGTGCAGAACAAAAGAAAACCCCCGAGAAATCGGGGGCTTTCTTCACGCCACTATGTCTCCATACTGACGTCTTTGTATGGTGCGCGAGACTGGACTTGAACCAGCACGCCGAAAGGCATATGCTCCTAAGGCATACGTGTATACCAATTTCACCACTCGCGCATGTTAATTTGCCCTCACATTTTATCATCAAAGCGCCCAAAACCGCAAGCACCATTGATTTTTAAGCTTAAATGTGATATAATAGATAAGTTAAGCTATTGATTCAGGCTGACGCCCGCAAGGGTTACCATACAAAGGAGGTATGCAAATGAATCAGCACCTTATTACTCTTAAAACATGGAGTCCTGCCTGGGACGACGTCTACGACGATGTCGATTTAGAGAATCGCGCGTCGCTCACTGAAAGCCTGCGCGCTTTTATTAAAAACCCACTCGGCAACCGCGTGTTTTCGTCGATTATTCCGTTCCGCATGAAAGGTTTGGTCTATGATCACCCGACCTTCGATGATGGCGAAGGCATCATGACCTCGTTCGTGCGCGAAGTGCGCCGCATCGACCCGATCGGGAAGTCCGCCGCCTTTGAGGTGGAAACCTATAATCATGTCTATGTAATTGAAATCGAAAACGTCTCCGCTTGGCTGTAAACCACTCCATTTTCTGCCCAGCCCCTCATCCGAGGGGCGTTTTTATCGTCCAAAAATATCAAACTTATGCTTTTTTATGTTAAAATAAGATGTAATGATATTGGGTGGTCTATGAATCGAATTGCGGTCTATTTAAATCAGCATATCGATGGCGTTGTTTATAGCGCGCCGAGCATTTTGTCGGATTTTACGACTGATCGTTCGATTTTGCGTTTTTATCCGCGCATCGTCGCGCAGCCGATTAATGCTACCGACGTGCGTCGCTTAGTGAAATTTTCTAGTCAGCTCGCCGCGAAGAAAATTGCCTTGCCGATTACGGTACGTGGAGGTGGCAATAGCAAGACTGGCGCCGATCTCGGCACTGGCTTGATTATGTCGATGACGCGCATGAATCGCATCCAAGAAATCGACACCCGTCAGCGCCTGGTGCGCGTGCAAGCTGGTCTCACGCTTGGCGAACTCCAAAAAGCCCTCGTGTTGCAAGGCCTCGATTTGCCAGTGCGCGGTAATCCGTCCGAAACTATTGGCGGCCTCATCTCGCGCAACGCCATCGCGAGCGATAATACCAAACCGGGCACAATTGCTGATTTTGTCGACACTGTTGAAGTTGTCTTATCGGATGGTAGTGTCGCAGAATTTGGCGCGACTAGTCACAGCGCGTTGCGCCGCAAACTAAAAGAGAAGACGCTCGAAGCGGAAATTTATCGCTCAATTAATGATCTTATTCAGCGCAATGGCGCCCGTATCGATGAAATTTCACAAACCGACCACTCCGGTTATATGGGCCTACGTCGCGTTAAACAAAAGCGCGGCATTAATCTCGCGCCGATTTTCTGTGGCGCCGAAGGCACGCTTGGTGTCATTACTGAGGTGATTTTGCGCGTGGAACCAGTCTTCGAGACGCCAGACTATGTTGCAATCCCAGTCAACGACGCCAAGAGTTTCGTAGTTGTGACGAAATTACTTCAAGAGCTCAGATTTACCGACATTGTTTTCTATGATACGGAGCTTTATAACGAATCGGATGCTATCGGTAAGACTTCGCGCTTCTTCCGTAAGGCGTCTAATGACGGTTATCTCATTCTCGCCAACGCTAAAGACGATTCACGTGGCGCACGTCGACGCAAATTCCACAAATTGCAGAAAAAACTTCCAAATAGCATTCGGATGATTCGCGCCAATGCAGATAACGAAGCAGATTTTGCTGCATTGCGCGAGAATCTTCTAGCTTATCTTAACGATTCGAGCCAAAGCTATCATCTCCCGCTCATTGATAATGTTTTTATTCCAACTGGCCACCAAGTCGAATTTCTCGATGGTGTCACGAAGCTCGCCAAAGATCTCGGCGTTAAGCTCGCCGTGTTTGGCTCTGTAGAGCATCACGTCTTTACGGTACGCCCAAGCTACACGCCGTCTACCGTTGAAGGTCGCAAAGTGATGATTAATTTCATGCGTCAATATCTCGAATTGGTTTACGGTTGCGATGGCCACGCCTTTGGTGCTGCGCCAGAAGGCCGCTTCCTTGCCATGCTCACTCAGCGCTACCGCGAGGCCGAACTGACCCAAATTTATGGCCAAGTGAAGAGCATTTTTGACCCAGCCGACATCTTAAATCCTGGCCTCAAACAAGAAATCGACCCGCGCCTCACCTTGCGCCATTTCCGCACCGATTACAACACCGGCATCTTGCCACTCGATTAATCCGCTACGCTTTAATCTCTCTCTGTTTTATGGTATGATTTTTGTATGAAGAGTACAAAGAATGTTAAGAGTACGTCGGTTGAGTTCGAAGTTTCTTTTGATCAGAACGATTTCGAGCCGGCCCGTCTCAAGGCCCTAGAGCGTCTCGCTCGCAATATTAAAGTTCCGGGCTTCCGCAATGATAAAGCTCCTGCAAACGTAGTTGAGCAACATGTCGATCCGAATGAATTAGCTAGCACCACTTTAGATATCTTGGTGCGCCAAGCTATTCCGAAATTATTCGATGGATCCGGCGTGACGCCAGTTTCAATTCCGCGCGTTGATATCAAGAAATTCATCCCAGGCGAAATGGCCGAATTAGTCGTGGCTGCCGATATCTTGCCAGAGGTTAAACTCGGCGATTACAAGAAGCTTAAGGGCCACTATGATGAGCCAAAAGTTTCCGATGACGACGTAGAGGACGTCCTAAACCGCATCGCCGACAGCTACGCCGAAGGCAAAGTTGTAAAGCGTAAAGCTGAAGATGGCGACGAAGTTGTAATTGATTTCGTCGGCAAAAAAGATGGCGTCGCCTTTGATGGCGGTTCTGCTAAAGATTATCGCCTTCGTCTCGGCTCTGGTGCCTTTATCCCGGGCTTCGAAGATGGCATCGTTGGCCACGAATCTGGCGACAAGTTCGACCTAAACCTCACTTTTCCGAAAGATTACGGCAACGCCGACCTTGCTGGCGCCAAGACTGTATTTGAGGTGCTTGTCAAGCAAGTGAACGAAATCGTGAAGCCAGCTATCGACGACGAGCTCGCCAAGAAATCTGGTGCTTTCGAAACGCTCAAAGAGCTCCGCGAAGACATCAAGAAAAATCTCCTTGCCCAGGCCGAACATAACGCTGAAGAGCATTTCAAAGATGATCTGCTTACCGCGCTGGTCGACAGCTCTAAGACCGAAGCTCCAGCTTCGCTCGTAGAAGAGCAAGCCGATCATATCAAAGAGGATCTCGCTCGCAACCTGCAAACTCGCGGTCAAAAGATGGAAGATTTCCTCGCTGCTCGCTCGCAGAGCCAAGAAGAATGGGAAGAAGAGGTCAAAAAGACCGCCGAGCGTCGCGTCACGAGCTCAATCATCGTGCAAAAACTTTCCGATGAGCTCAAAATTGATGTTACCGACGAAGAAATCGAGCAGCAGGTGAACGAAATGCTTTCCGTCTACAAGAACGACAAGAACGCCGCCGAACAGCTCGCTACGCCAGAGGCGCGCAATAGCATTGCAAATCGCCTTCGCATTAATAAGACGATGGATAAGCTTGCCGAGCTCAACCGTCCGCATGCGGTGGCTAGCAAAAAGCCAGCCAAAAAAGCCGACGCTAAGAAGCCGGCCAAAAAGGCTAAGAAATAGCAATTAAAAAATCCGCCTCTTCTTAGGCGGATTTTTGTTGCTTGTGCGCCAGGTGCCAGTGGTCGCCATATTCGCATTTATAGACACCGAGCGTGCCGGGCTTCAGTCCGTGCTCAAACTCCGATAAGCGCGCGCTTTGCTCGGCGGTATCTTCGTCTGGATAGCAGACCTTGTGCGAGTCGCCAACCCAGCATTTTTCGGGCTCATAAGGCTGATATTGTTGTTTCTTCATGAAAAATCTCGTTTCAAATATTTCTGGCGCTGGTCTTCCGGCATATGTTCAATCGCATAGCGCAGCGTAGTGCGCGACAGACGGTCGTAATTGTCGATTAAATACGATTCAATCACGTGCTTGTCTACTTTACTATAAATCTCACGCAGCATCCAGCCGCAAGCTTTATGCATGAGATCTTCCGGGTCTTCGATACGCTGATCAATTAACTCGAGACCATTACTAAGCACGCCTTTGCGATAAAACGCCTGATAGGCCACCAGGGAAATGCGGCGACGCCAAAGGCTACTCTTTTGATTCAGTTTAATTAAAATCGTCTCGTCTTGGTTTTCGAGGCACCAACGTCCAATGATATGTGAGGCAAAACAGTCGACCAGATCCCAGTTGTTGATGTGGTCGAGATTATTCAGGTAAATTTCGACCGTCTCACGCGGGTTTTTCTTGTACTGTTCTTTAAGAATCGCGAGCGCCACGAAACGAAATTCGTGCACGCGGGACTGTAATAGGGATTCGACATCTTCGCGCGGCAGGGTGCGGTATTTTTTGGCGAGTTTGCGTAGAATCGGCACGCGCACGCCGATCAGCGTATCTTTTTCGGCGTAGCCACCCTTGCGGATGCCGAAATAATGCTGAACTTGCTCACCCCAATCTGCATCTATATTTGCATTAATCTCGCAAATTAAATCGTCACGCATGGCTCTATTTTACCACGTGGCCGTTACCCCTTAAAAACTCTTGACTTTTAAGCGCAAGTGTGATATAATAGACTTATGATGAATTTTCTCGATAAAATGTTGGATATTTACCACAAAAAAGGCCAAGTTGCCCTTCTTAGCTACACTTATGGCGCCATTGCGCTCATTAGCGTCGTTTTTGCTGGCTTTTGCGCTCTCGTCGACCAATCTTTTGGCGTGGCTGTGTTAATTATTCCGCTCGTTTCGATTACGGCGCTTTGTATGAACGTAGTCGTGTGGGCCTTAGTCCGCTTTGGCATTCAGAGCTACGAAGAGAAAAAGCAACAAATCGAAGCCGACAAAAAGGCCGCCGAACGTCTTGCTAAAAAAGCCAAAAAATAATCTGCTAAACTAGAAATATGGATCCGAACTCAGACACCCGTAATTTGGTGGATAAATTCAAAGGCATGGCCAATGAAGATATCGTCACTGAGCTCGATAAAAGTCGTGTGCCGCTCGAGGTTGCAATCGAGAATCTGGCACACGATTTTAATATTGGCACCGTAGTGCGCAACGCCAATGCTTTTAATGTGGCGCGCGTGCATATCATCGGCAAGCGTAAATATAATCGTCGCGGCGCTATGGTAACTGACAAGTATCTGCATATTGATCATTTTGCGACGGTGGACGAGTTTGTTGCTGACGCTCATGCGCGCGGTATGAAAGTCGTCGCCGTAGACAATAATCGCCCAGAAAGCCGCCCGCTTCAGCAAACCAAACTATCGCCGAATTCAGTTTTGGTATTTGGTTCTGAATCGGATGGCATTTCGCAGGAATTGCTCAATAAATCCGACCAGGCTTTTTATATTGAACAGCTCGGCTCGACGCGTTCGATTAACGTCGGTTGCGCTAGCGCGGTGGCGATGTATGAGGCGGTGCGCCAACTAGGGATGATTCCGAAAGATGCGTAAGTACCAATTATCGCAGCATTTCCTCCGTGGGCCGAAATTGGCCGGCTTTTTGATTGGCCATAGCAATATCAAGAAGCGCGATACGGTAATTGATATCGGGGCCGGCTCAGGCGTGATTACAGCGGCGCTCGCGAAGCGCTGCGCGCGCGTGATTGCGGTCGAACCAGACACAGAAACCGCCGCCAAACTGCGCGCGAACGTTGGTAAATTGTCAAATGTCGCCATCGTCGAGCAAGACTTTCTCGAGATGACGTTGCCAGACGGCTCATATAAAGTCTTCGCTAATCCGCCATTTCATCTTAGCTCGGCTATCTTACATAAACTCGACGAAGCCGAGAATCCACCAGAGGCTATCTATCTAATATTACAGAAGCAATTCGCGCTCAAACTCCTCAATAACGATCGTCATTACACCTCGCAGCTCGGTAAACAACTTTTTGTACACTATGCGCCACGGATTCGTCTCCCGTTGCGTCCAAATTATTTCACGCCGCCGCCGGCCGTGCCGACGGTACTGCTCGAGCTTAAGCGCCGTGATATAATTAAATAAATGACAGTCATATCTAAATTTAAGAAGAAATTCTATTTCGTCGCGGCGGGCTATTTTAAGTTCTTCGCGAATTTTTCACTCCGGCGCTGGCGTCCACGCATTATTATCGTCACCGGCTCGGCCGGCAAGACTACGATGTTGAATCTCATCGAGAGCCAGCTTGGCAACCAAGCGCACTATTCGCATAACGCCAACTCGGCTTTTGGTATCGCCTTCGATATTCTCGGCATGAGTGGCATTACCGGCAGTAAGCTCAAATGGATTGCGCTCCTTTTTAAGACGCCGCTCCGCGCTTTTACGTTTAAGCATGTCGAAAAGTTTTACATTGTCGAGTGTGATGGTGAGCGTCCGCATGAGGCGGAATTTATCGCCAAATGGCTGAAGCCAGAGGTAAGTTGCTGGGTGTCGCTCGGCCGTTCGCACGCGGTCTTCTTCGAGAATGAAGTTAAATCTGGCAAGTTCAAAGACATTGACGAGGCGATTGCGCACGAATTTGCTACTATTCCAAAAAATACGCGCAAACTTGTCTTAATTGACGACGAGAATGTCAAAATGCACGAATGCACCGAGGAAATTTCCGCCAAAGTCGTCGCCGTCAATCAGAAAGCGCTCAAGGCCTATGAAGCCTATCCGGAGCGCGCCGTTTTCGACTTTGGCAAACATAAATTCGAATTCCAAGAGCCGATGCCGCGCGACGTGACGGTCCAACTTTTGATGCTGGGCGAGCTGATGGATTACCTTGGCGAAAAAATCGACTATAAACTCACGAATTTCCAGATGCCACCAGCCCGTAGCAATTATCTTGAGGGTAAAAAGGGTATCAAGATTGTCGATAGTAGCTACAATGCGCACATCATCAGCATGACCACCGTGCTCGATATGGTGAAAGTGATGCATGCGCCGCATAAATGGCTAGTAATTGGCGACATTATCGACCAAGGGCAGCTTGAGGGTGAGGAACACAAGAAACTTGCCGGGCTTTTGCTCGACGCGAAGGCGGAAAAAATCGTCATGATTGGCCGTCGCACTAAAAAATATACCTATCCGCTCATCAAAGATAAGTGTGATGTCGAATCTTTCGACAAACCACAGCAAGCGCTTAAATATCTTGAAGACAACCTTACCGGCAAGGAAACTGTGATTTTTAAAGGTAGTCAATATCTAGAATGGATCGTCGAAAAATTGCTCGCCGACCCAAATGATGTCGAAAAATTAGCTCGCCAAGATGAGGCGCATCGCCGTCGTCGCGCGAGTTGGGGGCTTAAATAGATGCAAAAATTATATATTATTCACGGTTGGACTTATAAGCCAGAGCCGTGGCTCGAAGTTATTAAATGTTTAAAGAAACACAAGATTGATGCGGAGTTGCTTCGTGTACCAGGTCTCGGTACTGAGTCAACCGAGAGCTATACGATCGAGGATTACGCCAAGTGGGCCGCGAAAAGTATTCCAAAGGGCAGCATTGCGCTCGGCCATAGCAACGGTGGCCGTATCTTGCTTAATATGCTAAACGACAAAGGTTCGGATTATCTTAAAGGTTTGATTTTGCTTGATTCGGCTGGCATTTATGAAGAATCGACTAAGCGTAACATGGCGCGCGTACTTTCAAAGACTTTCGCGCCACTTAAAAAGAGTAAAATCTTGCGTAAAGCTTTTCATAAAGTAGTGGGCGCGAGTGACTACGACGCTGCGCCCGAGAATATGAAAGTTACGCTCGATAATATGCTAAATTCCGACAAAACTTTGAAGCTCGACGGCATTACAACGCCGACGCAGATTATCTGGGGGACTGACGATAATATTACGCCACCACGTCAGGGCAAGAAAATGCATGAGCTGCTACAGAATTCCGAGCTCGACATGAAGGAAGGTTGGCGTCATTCGCGCTATCTTGTCGATACGCAAGAGCTCGCAGATGTAATTGCGGAAAAAGTCAACAAATTAACGGAGGGGAAATAGTGATTAAACTAAAAAATATCGACCCGATTGATTTAGATAATTACGTACGCGACAATCATCCAGAAGCGAATTTTTTACAGAGCGCTGGTTGGGGAAAGGTATATGAGATTGACGGCGAAAAAGTCTTCTATTTTGGCCTCTATGACAACGAAAAACTCATCGGCTCAGCGGTGGTAATCCTGAAAAAAGCTAAACGTGGCGCTTATCTAGAAATCCCAGGCGGACCGCTGCTCGATTGGGATCGCGATAAGCGCGCCGTGAAAGAATTTATGTCGGAGATTCGTAAAGTTGCCGAAGCCAATCATTGCGTCTTCGTGCGCATGCGTCCGAATATTCCGGATGATTATAACAATCAGCAACTCGTCAAAGAGCTTGGCCTCGTGCCGTCACCGATGCATTTGCACGCCGAGCATACTGTAATACTTGACTTAGACTTATCCGAAGAAGATTTGCTCAAAGATATGCGCCGTCAAACTCGCTACGAGGTGCGTCGCGCTGAGAAGCTTGGTATTGAGGTAACTTTCGACACTAGCAAATATGCTTTTACGGATTTTTATAACACTCAACTTGAGACGGCGAAGCGCCAGAATTTTATTCCATCTACGCAGCATTTTATTGAGGCGCAGCACGACGCCTTTGGCAAATCCGCTCGTATCTATACGGCGTCAATTAAAGGCCGTCCGCTCGCCAAAGGCTTAATAATCATGCAGTCGCCAGAAGCTATTTATCATGAAGCCGCTTCAACCGAAGAAGGTCGCAAATACCCGGGCGCCTACGCCTTGCAGTGGCGCGTGATTCGCGATGCAAAAGATCTCGGTATGAAACGCTATAATCTCTTTGGTATTGCGCCGCCAAACTCGCCAAAACATCGCTACGCTGGCGTCACGACGTTTAAGACTGGCTTCGGCGGCCGCCAAGTTACCTATTTGCCAGCCCAAGATTTAGTTATCAAACCAATGCGTTATCGCTTCGTGCATGCATTGGAGGTTGCGCGTAAAAAACATCGTCATCTCTAAAAGGAGGAGCAGGAGTATGAAGAAAGTATCATTAATCGGTATCGTATTTGCGCTACTAGGGGTCGGCGTAATTATCCTAGCATTGTCACGTGCAAATTTATTCACTACACTCGTCAATGAAGCGAGCAACGATATTTCTACGGTCGAATATGATAAGGTTGATGAGAGGCATGAAGATCATCTTGTGGCGGTTTCTGGCTCGTTAACCGCAACCGAAGCACTCTCAGATACGGAGTTTAATATTTCCCGCAAAACCGTCATGCTTCGGCGTGTGGTTGAAGTATACCAATGGCAAAAGAATTGCGACGACGGCTGCAAATATGAAAAAGGCTGGCATGAGGGCTTAATCGACTCGGGCAATTTTGAGTCTGGCCACGATAATCCGAGCGCAGCGAAATATGAAAGTAAGGATTTTGTCGCGCAAAATCAATCGTTTGGTGCCTATGTGCTCCCAGAATCGTTAATTCATAAACTTTCTTACGATACGACACTTGGCCCAGATGAAATCTCCGAGCTATACCATGGCAATCTAAAAGTCTTTAATGAATATCTTACGAATTCCGCCAACCCGTCCGAGCCGTCTGTTGGTGATTTTCGTATCAGCTATCGCTACGTAAAGGACAAAACCATTACGGTGATTGCAAAGCAAGTCGGCAATAGCTTTGCGGAATTTCGCTCTAGCAATAAGGAAGTATTCTATGAAATTAGCGAGGGTAGCGAAACGGCCGAGGAATTTATTAATCGCGTTTCTGGCGACAATAAAGAAGTAAACTGGATTCTTGTCGGTATCGGCGCAGTACTTCTCTTGATTGGCGTTTCGAGTATCGTAAGTAAAACACGGAATACGGGTAAAAAATGAAAATAATTGATGCTACAAACCAAAAAGAATGGGACGAATTTATCACAAGCCATGCTGATGCGAACTTTTTGCAGGCCTGGGCTTGGGGAGATTTTCATGAAGCGCGCCACAAGAAGGTGGTTCGCCGAATAGCCATCGATGGCAAAGAAAAGATAGTTGGTGCCTATGTTGGCCAAATCGAGACCGCCAAGCGCGGCACTTATATGGCGATTGCCGGTGGTCCGATTCTGGATTGGCAGAAAAAAGACCTCCGCGAGACGATTTTTGCTGATATCAAGGAACAAGCCGAAAAGGAAAAATGTATTTTTGTACGCATTCGTCCGCAAATTACCGATACACCAGAGAACAATAAGCTGTTTGAGGGGTTGGGCTTGAAACCGGCTCCGATGTATTTATCGGTAGAGTTCGCTGGAATTCTTGATTTAAACAAGACCGAAGAAGAAATCCTCGCTGGCGCTTCGCAAGGCTTGCGCCGCAAAATTCGCAAAGCGCAGAAAAACGATATTGTAGTTACTACGAGCACAAATCCAAAAGATATTCACGAATTTTACGAGATTCAACTTCAGACGGCCGCGCGCCATAAGTTTGTCGAATTCTCCGAAAGTTTCCTACAGAAGCAATTCGAAGCCTTTGCTAAATATGACGAAGTTAAGCTCTATACGGCCAAACTCGGCGATGAAATTCTGGCGCAAAACTTTATAATCTTCTATGGCAATGAGGCGTCTTATCATTATGGCGTTTCAACGGAGCTCGGCACGAAATATTCCGGAGCGCCGCTCTTACATTTGGCTGCCATGCGCGATGCGCGCGAACGCGGCATTAAGCGCTATAACTTCTGGGGAATTACTGGCGAGAATGAAACCGACCACCGTTTTTATGGCGTCTCGCAGTTCAAGCGCAGCTTCGGTATTGAAGAGCTCAAATATTTACACGCTCATGACTTAATAATCAAGCCGGCAAAATACAAGCTTGATTACCTGCTCGAAAAAACTCGCGCCAAAATCCGCCACGTATAAGTGGTGAATGCTTGCAAAACGCTCGTGTTTAAAATATACTTAAACTAAAGGAATTAGGAGCTTTTTGCAGTGAGTAAAACCACAAAAAAATTTATCGAAAGCCACTGGTTAACTTTCGCCATGAAAGGCGCAATCTCGGTTGTTGCCGGCATGTGTTTAATGTTTGCTAATGGTTGGAATACAGAAATTTTAATTCACATCGTCGGTTGGACGATGATTGGGCTTGGTTTAATTGAGCTCATTAATATGATTCATCGCAGCCATAAGCAAGCGAACTGGGGATTTCCGCTTTTCCTCGGTCTGCTCGAAATTGCCATCGCCGCGATTCTGTTAGTTTCGACCATCCCAGGTCTTGGCATTGAATATCAAATTCCATTCCGGATTGCCGTGCTGAGTGGCTACGTGCTATTTGCATCCGTCGTTACGATTTTTATCGGCTTTTCGAGCTTCTCGAATATGACCGACCGCTTCATGTGGATTGTGAATGGTATGCTCGGCTCAGTACTAGCATTCGTCCTCTTCGCTGGTTCTGGCCTCAGTATTACAATGCATATCGAACTCTTTGGCACTTACCTCCTAGTCAATGGTTTGACCGATCTATTCTTCGGTGTGCATTCGCATGATGAAGCGCTCGAGCTAAAAGCAGAACGCGCCGCGAAGCGTGTCGCTGCGAAGAAAGGCAAGAGATAATGGCCTTATTCGGCAGTAACAAGAAGCGCATGGAACGCTACTTAAAAAAATATGACACTATCAAGACAATCGTAGTTTGCGGTTCATATGGTCGTAAGTCGGCTATTCGTGCACTTGGCTACGTGCTAGGCGAAGACTTAAAGATCACGATGGGCATTAATAAAGCCTTCGTCGAAGATGCTATCGTGCTTGACTACAACTCCGGCAACGAATTCCCAGATATTGATCCAGACGTGCTAATTATTACCGCCTGTGAGACTGACGAAGAGGCGCGCAAATATTTCGCGCTTGCAAACCGGGCACAATATGTCGTATTAAACTTCAACGATGTGCCGCAAGAGTACGCAAAATATCTGCAGAATCCAAACGTAATTACTTACGGCAACGAATTTCCGGCCGATTACTACTTCGAAAATGAATGGATGACAGTCGAGGGCTGTACGGGCAATATTGTAAATCCAGAACGCGAAAAGGTTCACGTTGGACATCTAAAGGTAATTGGCGAATATAATCTTCGCCCGCTCGTGATGGCGGCTGCCGTTGCAAAACTATTCCAGATTCCGCGCGAAAAAATCAAGGAAGGTCTAAAGAGTTACGTGCCGCTCCATGGGCGCATGTCGCCGGCGCGTGGTTTGCGTGGTTCGATTATTATCGACGACTCCGCTTCAAGCTCTAAGACGTCAGTTAAATACGGCCTTCAGGCTATTTACGGCCTCGATGCGAATGTGCGCATTCTCGTCGCGAAAGATGTTAGTAAGTTGCACAAGGTGAACTACGACTTGATGTCTGAAGTGCTCGTAATGGGCGAGAAACCGGCAAATATGAAGGTGAACGCGAAGGTAAAATTCTTTGCCGATGAAATTGAAATTCTTGATTACCTCACGCCGCGCCTAGAGACGGATGCAATTGTCCTACTCGAGATTCCGTTGCCAGAAATAATCCAATCCTACATTTGGTAGTTTCTCTTTAATTAAAGTGGAGTTTATTGTAAAATAAAGATATGGCAAAGGTGATTACGGTTACCAATCAAAAGGGAGGTGTTGGTAAGACGACGACGTCTATCAACTTAGCATTTTACTTGGCAAAATCAGGCAAAGATACGCTTCTGATTGATTTTGATCCGCAAGGCAACGCCAGTTCTGGTCTCGGCATCGATAAGCGCGAGCTCGATAAGTCTATGTGCGACGTGATGCTTGGCGAGGTCGAACTCGCTGATGTGATTTCGAAAGTCGAAAAGAACAAGCATCTCTTTATCGCCCCGACCATTCCGGAACTCGCCAACGTCGAAGTGCAGATGGCCGAGATGGAAGACAAATTCCGCATCTTAAAACATGCTATCGACGCTGTTTCTGAAAAATACGAATATATCATCATCGACAGCCCGCCAAGTTTATCGCTCTTGACGGTTAACGGCATGATTGCTGCCGATTATCTTTTGCTTCCGGTCCAGACTGAGTTTTATGCGCTCGAAGGCGTTGCGCAGTTGCTCGAATCGATGAATCTCGTTAAAAAAGCTATGAATCCAGACCTTAAGCTCCTTGGCGTGCTCGCTACGATGTACGATCGCCGCACGTCGCTTAGCTCTGAGGTGCTCGCCGAAATCAAGAAATATTTCAAAGACAAGGTGTTTGATACTACCATCCCGCGCAATGTTCGTCTTGCCGAGGCTCCAAGCCACGGCGTCGCTATCGGTCAGTATGACCGCTTCAGTAAGGGTGCCAAGGCCTACAAAACGCTCGCCGAAGAAGTAATCGAAAGGACGAAATAATGGCACTAGGCAGAGGTTTCGAATCATTAATCCCAACCAACCGCATTGATGACACCTTTGACCCAACTAAAGATGACGACAAGAGTCAACTTCGTGACATCAAATTAGACGATATTATCCCGGACGAGAACCAGCCGCGTCGCGATTTTAAAGCCGACGAACTCAATGCTTTGGCGGATTCAATTAAAGAACACGGTGTCGTGTCGCCAATTGTCGTTACAAAAGAAGGCGATAAGTACAAGATTGTGGCCGGCGAACGCCGTTGGCGCGCATCCAAAATTGCTGGTCTAGACAAAATCCCGTCAATCGTACGCACACTCGATGCGCAGCATCGTCTCGAAATCTCATTAATAGAGAATGTCCAGCGTACCGATTTGAATGCCATCGAAATCGCTACCGCCTACGCCAAACTGAAAGAAAACTTCAACTTAAGCGACGAAGAGGTCGCTAAGCGTGTAGGTAAGAGCAAGTCTGCCATTGTTAATACAATGCGTCTCTTGACCTTGCCAGACAAGGCTAAGCATATGATGGTGGAGCATGGCCTTTCTGAAGGTCAGATGCGCCCGCTAATTACCGCGAAGCCAGAGATTATCGAACAAGTTTTACCAAAAATTATCGAAGAAGGGTGGAGTGCTCGCAAGATCGAGCAGTATATGGTTGAAGCCAAAGCGCGCGAACGTGCTCGTGCCTTCGCTAAAGAACGCCCTGCTAGTGCCGAGAGTGATGCTCGAGCAGCTAGCTTAAGTGCCAAACTCGGGCTCAAAGTGAAAGTGCGCACCAACACGAAAGGCGCCGGCGATATCGTAATCAAATTTAGTAACGAAAAGGAGTATGAGAAGTTATGTTCAATTCTAACGGCGTAAAAACCAAGATGACCGCTACGGTCGACCGTTTCAAGGAAGAAATGAAGAAGGTTCGCACCGGTCGCGCACACCCAGACATGCTTGCTACCGTCAAGGCAGAAGTATACGGCCAATTCACCCCATTAAACCAGATTGCTAACGTCACCGTTTCGGGCGGCACTATGCTTTTAATCACGCCATATGACGCAGCAAATATTTCCAAGATTAGCTCTGCGATTCGCGCCGATCAAAGCTTGGGTCTCAACCCATCCGATGATGGCCGCGTAATTCGCGTCCCAGTTCCACCACTTACCGAGGAACGCCGCAAGGAAATCGTTAAGACTGCCAGTGCTAAGGTCGAGGAAGCAAAAATCGCCCTGCGCAAAGCCCGCGATGATGCACGTAAAGAGATTAAATCCCTTGAACTCGCCGAAGATGCCAAGAAGCGCGCCGAAAAAGAGGTCGACGATATGATTAAGGATTTCAATAACGAAATTGATAAATTGTTTGCCGAAAAAGAAGCAGATATTATGAAAATTTAAAGGAAAGGAATAAATAACAAATGGTAAAAAAGGGTGGCGATAAAAAAGAAGACGTACGGCTATTAGATGCGCGTATTATTCTAGTAACGTTAATCTGTGTCTTTATGGGCGCATTGTTTGTGTTGATTATGATTTTCTTCGGCATGCGCATGGAACATTCTGCGCTTACAAGTAGCTCCAACAAAGCTTCTGTAATTGAGGACGTTGATATCATTGGTGTCCAAAAAGACGTTACGGTGGTTCCATATCGCCCAGACGCAAACACGGGCGATGCTATTTTGCATAAATATTGTAAAGACGATAAAGACTGCGACTATTATGTAATCAAAAGCAAGAGTGAGTTCGATCAAATCACTTCTGAATTAGATGCAAAAAATGCCACCTTGCATAATGAAGATAGCCGCTATGAGCTACAAACGTCATATATTGATGCCGACAATGATTTCTTCGCCTCTGGCTCTGTAATTTTATTCAATGTCGAGAGCGAAGGCTTGGCTGATGCACGTCTTTCGAGCATTACGCGCGACCAAAACTATAATCTTACTGCCGAAATTCGCTATAAGCAACAATATAAGGAGCAGCCAAATTATATCGGCTACGCTATTCTCGTAAAAGTACCAAATATCCAACCAAAGGCCGTCTTCGTTAATTATGAGCAAGATGTTCTTGAAGAGATTGTAACTGACTAATTATGAAAATCGTATCTAAAGAATGCCCGAAATGTGGCGCCAATTTAAAGTTTAACGCCGGCGATCACGACGTGCACTGCGAAAAAT
>CALCYQ010000010.1 GCA_937906385.1 uncultured Candidatus Saccharibacteria bacterium | reverse complement strand
AAATAAAGTATAATAATAAATATATAGGTCAAAAAAGGAAAATATGCAGAAAAAACAGAGGCTGATGACAAGAGTAGCGGCAATAATATTGGCTGTTTGCGCTGTTTTTGCGATGAGTACGGCAGTGTTTGCAGATACAACACCGGCACCAACTGACGAAGCGGATTGTGCAACCTTCTTGAAGGCCTTTTGTCCGGGTGGCGATAAGGATATTGTGGATTTAATTATGCTAGTGGCCGACATTATGACGGCTGGGATTATTGTGGCGGGAACGATCGGTATTATTATATGTGGCTACACTGTATTAACAGCGCGTGATAATACTTCGCAAGTAGAAAAGGCGAAATCGCGGTTATTTGAGATAGTAATCGGCTTAGTAGCGTGGGTGTTGGGAGCAGCATTAATACACTTCCTATTGCCAAAAGCAGATCAAGCAGATGAAATAATGGGTATAATTAAAATGGTCATGGGAGGCATAATCTAAATGAAAGCAAAATTATTCTTAATTACGGCAGCATTGCTGATGGCCTGCGCAGGAATTGCGTTTGGTAACGTGACGGCGCCGGCTTATGCCGATGATTGTGGCTCGATGAATGATTTTATGGGTTTAACGCCTTGGTATAAGGCGGGTGATGGCACGTGTATTTTGAATGAAGAACATTGGCACGAAGATAAGATTTCTGTGTCGGTTTGGACGATTGTATTAAATATTGTCGGCGACGTAGTGGGTGTTTTGGGCTACGTGGCGATTGGTTTAGTAATTTGGGGTGGTTATCAATATATGTTCTCGCAAGGTGAGCCCGCCAAGGCCGCTAAGGGTAAGATGACGATTACGCATGCGATGGTCGGTCTCGTGATAACGATTTTAGCTTCTACGATTACGAAGACGATTACGGCGATTTTGAGCGAGACGCGCGATACAAACATCTTTATCGGCGTATTTAATCATGCATTTACTTGGGCGGCGATTGTGGCGGCGATTGTGATTGTGATTGGTGGTATTACTTACACGACTAGTACGGGCGACCCGGGAAAAGTATCGAAAGCGAAAAATACGATTATGTATGCGGCAATTGGGTTAGTAATCACATTGCTGTCGATGGCGATTGTTAATACAGTGGTGGGAGCACTATAGAAATGAAGAAAATATTGTTAATTCTCTGCTCGGCGATTATGACGATGGCGATGGTTTTTGCGCCAGCGTATGCCGAGGATGATATTTGTAATAGTATTAGCCACGATGTGCTAAATTATCAGACGTTATGCGGCGGTGGCGGTGAAACTGAGCTGCAAGGTAATGTAAAGAATATATTAAATACGGTTTATTTCTGGGTGGCAATTATCGCGGTGATTGTAATTATCATCGGCGGCGTGAAATATATGACCTCGCAAGGTGATGC
>CALCYQ010000009.1 GCA_937906385.1 uncultured Candidatus Saccharibacteria bacterium | reverse complement strand
TTTCGAAAAATGTATTAAATTATTAAAGTTAATCGGCCTCGACAAAGGCATGAAAAAGGCGGGGATTGAGCCTAAAAAGATCGAGAAAGCCAAGGGCTTTATCGGTAATTTGGCTTGGCTGGGGGTCTTCCTTCTGTTCTTGCCGGGGATTTATGACAAGCTGGGGCTGGGGAGCGTCTCGGCGCCGATTGTGGCGATGATGAACGGCTTCATGGCGTATTTGCCGAAAATCATCGGCGCGGTGATTGTGCTGCTAATCGGCCTATTTATTGCGAAGCTGGTCAAGGAGCTTTTGGCGCCGTTACTAGAAAAAAGCAAGCTGAACGCTTGGCTAGAGAAAATCGGTCTCAACGTGAAGAAGATCAACGTATCGCAGATTATCGTAAATGCGGTTTATGTGATTATTGCGGTGTTCTTTGCGGTGGAGGCGCTGAAGATTTTGCAACTTGAGGTGCTGACGAACATTGGCGCGGAGATTATCCGCTACCTGCCGCTGGCGGTGAGTGCGCTAATTATTATCTTGCTAGCGTATCTCTTGGCTGTCTGGGCGGAAGGTGCTTTGGTGCGCAATTTCAAGGCGAGCAAAGCTACGGCTTTGACTGTGAAAATTGCGATTATCGTAGTGGGGGCGTTCTTGACGCTTTATCAGCTAGGCGTGGCGCCGGCCTTGATTAACGCCGCGTTTATTATCTTGCTCGGTGCAGTGGGGGTGGCATTTGCGATTGCCTTTGGGATGGGCGGCCGTGAATTTGCCGCGCGCACGATGAAAAAGTTCGAGCAAAAGATGGACGAAAACGCGCGGATGCGTAAGATTAAGAAATAAGGTCTGCGTGATAGAGAGATCTCCACATTAAGGTGGAGGCGAAACAGCAAAAATAAAGCCCGCATTAAAGTGGGCTTTATTTTTCGGGGAAGAAGTGATATAATGTATTTACGTCGTAAGACGTGATGTTTACGGTGATGGGATGTCGCCAAGTGGTAAGGCAGCGGGTTCTGGTCCCGCCATTCGGGGGTTCGAATCCCTCCATCCCAGCCAAGTGAGTTTTTATCAAAATCCGCCATCATATTGAAGGGCGGATTTAGTGTTATTTCAGATACAACATTGTTCTTAACTTTGAGGTTCGAAACCACTTTTTGGCATATTTCGTCCTGTTCCAATAAACTGGTAGTATTTTGCAGTTTTTCCAGATATAAATCAACTAGTTCGAAAAACTCTTCCTTTGTAGGTAGTTCCTGCTTCAATCGTTCCT
>CALCYQ010000008.1 GCA_937906385.1 uncultured Candidatus Saccharibacteria bacterium | reverse complement strand
CAACATCGCTCGATAGTGGCGTGAAAGGTATTATTGATTTCATAATTGGTTTTGTGGCGGTACTTGCCGTTATTGCAATTATCATTGGCGGCGTGTTGATGAGTACCTCGCAAGGTGATGCTGGTAAAGTAAAGAAAGGAAAGGATGCAATCATTGCGGGCGTGATTGGCATGATTATATGTCTTATAGCATTCTTGATCGTTAACTTCGTTTTGCGTGCTATTCAGGGGCAAGTCTAAAATAGTAGATATTATTTTAAAATAATTATGTTAAAATTAAATTAAGGTTTTTCGAAATTAAATAAGAAGGAGAAAACATGAATAAACTTAAAAAATCAATTCAGGTAGTCGCGTTGGCTATCTTTGCGGTATTGATTATTGCGGCTCCATCTATGGCGGCAATCTCAGATTGTATTGGTGAGGGTGAATACGCTGACTCGGCTATTCAAGATGAGAAGAGCGATGAATATCCAGTTCGCTGTTCTGCTATTAAGGATGGCGATGATGTGATCACGGTTTACGGTAAGAACTTGGCGGCCTGCCAAAAGGTTGCCTCCCTTGCTTCCAACCCAGAAAGCTGTAAAGGCAACGACCTCAACACGATGGTCCAAACCATTATTAACGCGGTTATCTTCGTAATCGGTATGGTCGCAGTGGTGATGATTATCCTTGGTGGTGTTAACTATGCTACTTCCCAGGGTGATGCTGGTAAGGTTAAGAAGGGTAAAGATACCATTCTTTATGGTATTATCGGTCTCGTGATTGCGATTCTCGCCTTCGCGATTGTCAACTTCGTACTCCAAGCTATTGCTGGATAATTCGAATAGAATCTAAACACCCCCGAGAGGGGGTGTTTTTTTGTATGGAAATATGCTTATATTTATGTTATCTTTTATATAGATAAGGAGAAAATTATTAAAATGAGCAAAATTAAAAATATCTTGAAAGGCACTGCCGCAACTGTATTTAGCGCTGCTTTGCCAGCTGCTTCTTCGTTTGCTGCTGTTGGTAAAGCCCAAAGTGGTTTAACGAGTGTCGATCCGAATAGCGGCACTGGTGATACGCTTGAAGTTAGTATTCAGAAGATCTTAAATGCAGTTTACTTTGTCGTTGGTATGGTAGCCGTTATTATGATTATTCTCGGCGGTATCAGCTATGCTACGTCTCAAGGTGATGCTGGTAAGGTCAAGAAAGGTAAAGACACTATTCTTTACGGCATCATTGGCTTGATTATTGTTCTCCTTGCGTTCGCGATTACGAACTTCATCTTGAATCAGTTGGCGGTTTAATCGACAACAAATAAATATCTCCCCTTTCGCGGGGAGATTTTTTATATAAAAAATACACCCCAGCTTTGGGGTGTATTAGAATTGACGGTGAAAATTAATTGATGGTGATGCGCTTTGGGGCTTCAACCTTTTCCTTTTCAAAGGAAATAGTGAGGACACCATCTTTAAGAACGGCTTCGACGCCATCTTCTTTGACCTGAACTGGCAAAGCGATAGTGCGGCTGAATTCGCCCCAGTAGCATTCTTGAATATGCCATTGGGTAGCTTTGTCGTCTTCTCCGCCGTTTAGGACGCCAGAAATAGTAAGAATATTATCAGAAATCGAAACATCGAGATCTTTGCGTTCGATACCAGCCGTGCGGGCTTTGATGATTAATTTGTCCGCAGTCTCATAGACATCAACAGCAAGTTGACCTGGGACGTTATCGTCGACGTCATCCCAACCGTCACCTTCTTCTTCGATATAGGTTTCTTCTTCGACAGTAGCGACCGGAGCGCTAGCTGGAGTTTCCACCGGTTCCTCCTCTGCTAAACCAGGTTCGCTGCTCTCGTCGAGGAAGGCAGCAGTGAGCTCATCGTCTAAGCTCATTTCGTCTTGTTTGCGAGCCATAATAATTGATTTTCCTCCACTAATTACACTCTTAAGCTTTATTATATGGATGTTTACTCTTAAAATCAAGAAAAACGGAGATTTTGTTGTGAAAAATACAATATTTTGGCATTTGGGCGAAATATTTTGTCCCCACACCTGTGTATCCTGTGGAAAATATGGTGGAATTCTATGTGATTGTTGTAAAAAATACATCACTTTGGCGCATGCTGAATGCTGTTTGGCCTGTGGTAAACCATTATGAAATGGGGGTTGTAGCAAGTGTGTTCTTCCCTTTAATAAGCAGTTTTATTTAGGTGCGAGAGCTGGCATATTGAAAGAATTGATAAATATCTATAAATATCGCTCTGTGCGGGCTTGCGGTGAAGTGATAGCGCAAATGATAGTAGAATGCATGAAAGTGCCAGAAAACGCGTTTTTGGTGCCGCTACCGACGATTGGAAAGCATATTCGTGAACGCGGCTTCGATCATACAAGTAAGTTGGCGCACCAAATAGCTAGACAGGCTAAATGTAAAGTGAGCCCAATATTAATGCGAGTAAATAAGAGCATGCAGGTGGGGGCGAGTTTTGAAGAGCGTCAGATACAAGCAAAAACAGCCTACAAATTGAGGAATAATGTAGACCGTTTACGAAAATACTATTTGCTTGACGATGTGTGAACCACTGGAAGTAGTATGTTGAACGCAACAAGGATTTTACAAGAGAATAAGATAAGTGATATTAATGCGATAATTGTCGCAAAAAGTGGCGGAAATTAGACGGTGGTTTCGCCACCAACAGCGCTGATGACGAAGTTTACGATAGCATAAGCGAGGATAGCGATGATTAGGCCGATGATGGCATACATAATGGTGTTTTTGGCATCGGTGACTTTTTTGCTGTCGCCACCAGAAATAACATAGCGAAGGCCGCCATAAATTAGCATAACGACGGAGATGATGCCAACGGCATAAAGGACAGTGTTAGTAATTTTGGTAAATACACCATTAACGCCAACTAATTCGGCTGGCATTCCCTTTGCGCGCGCAGCTTCGGCGCCAGCTTGAGCTGGATTTTCGTAATCGCTAATAGCAGCCATAGCGCGACCGGCCAAAATAGTAACGCTGGCGGCGGCGCCTGTTATAACTTGTCCCACACTTTTAATTAGTTTTTTCATATTTATCAACACTTATCCTTAAAAATTAATTAAATTATACATAAAAAGTTAGGCGATTGCAACCATAAGGATGGTATGATGAGGCGTCTTTTCGGATAGCGAAAAATATGCTAAAATAAGATGAACCTGGAGGGTTACCCAAGTGGCTGAAGGGGACGGTTTGCTAAATCGTTAGACTGGCGAAAGCTGGTGCGAGAGTTCGAATCTCTCACCCTCCGCCAAAAGATGCTCTATGTAGGGCATTTTTTGTTGCATTGATAAAAAAATGCTACAATATGGTTATGGCAAATAAGACGATTATTAACTGGGAAGCCCGGGAATACGTCGAGTATAAGAAGAATGCTGGGTGGTACATCGGCTTAGCAGTCGTTACTCTAGCGTTGTGCGGCTTAGCAATTTGGTTGAAGCAATATTCATTTTTGGCGCTAATTATCGTAGCGGTGGTGGCGTTATTGACTTATACGCTACGTAAGCCGCGAATGCTGCACTATTCCCTTTCGGATAAAGGTTTATCAGAAGGTAATAATTTGCATGCTTTTAGCCAGTTTAAGTCGTTTGGTGTGCTCGATGAGAATAATCGTTATTCGATTGTTTTGATTCCGAAGAAACGCTTGTCGCCAAGGATGATTGTGGCCTTTCCTGAAACAGAGGGCGAACAGATTGTAGACGTATTTGGCAATCATTTACCAATGGAACCAGTAAAGCTAGATGCGATTGATAGATTGATTCGTCTGTTGAGAATTTAGCATAAGCGTGTTATAGTTGAATAAAATAGATTAGATAAATGTTAAAAGGTGGGCAATAAATGGACCAAGCAAATGGGGCAACTCAAGATGAGTTGCAAGCAGCGATTAATAGTATAACGGGTGGCGGTGGACAGACCGGCGCAGTAGATATGTCGCAGATGGGTATTGATACACCTGGTGCGGCAGCTCCAACAATGGCAGTCCCAGAAGTTTCAGCGGCGGATCTCGCGGCAGCGATGCCTCCAGTCGCAGCTCCAGCAACACCGACGGTAGCGCCAGTGGCAGATAATACTATCAGCCCAGAGACGCAGAATGTGATGGAAGAAGCCATCAAGGCTGCTTACGGTGATCCAGATTTAGCTCGCGTGAAAGCTTCTGCCCTTACTGACTTACGCCCAATTCTCGAAACTGTCGAAATCCCAGTGGAGAAGAAATTTATGATTTATAAGGAAATTATTGATTTAACGGACGATAAAGCTTGTATCGAGCTTGCCTATAACGCTGCGAAGCAAATCGAAGACGATAAAGCTCGCGCGGAAGCATTGCTTTATATCGTAGACGCTATTGACCGTCTCGGTATTGCAATGAAAGTTGATGAGAATCCTGCACAGTAGAAATATCTAATCTAGGAAAATACCACCACTCCTCCGGTGGTATTTTTGCATGGAAGGTTGTTAATTATATAATTGATTTTATATGAATAAAAGTGAATATCTCAGGAAGCTGGATGAATTGCGGCTTGATAAGGCTAAATATTGTATCTTGTCGGGCGGTGCGATGGTGATGCATGGATTAAAAGAAAGAACGGCAGATATCGATATAAAAGTTCGGCCGGATTATTTTGAGGAATTAAAGACTAGGTTTAGCTTCAAAAAATCGCCTAAATACGATTATCTTTGGGAACTTGGCGAAGATGTAGAGGTTGCGGTGCAAGAGTTTAGTACTGACGAGGTTGAAGTGGTGGATGGTTATCCGGTGATAAAGTTGGAACTTGAATTGGAGTGGAAAATTCAACATAATCGACCGAAAGATCAGAAATCGATTCGGGTTTTGAAAGAGTATTTAAATAAATAGCAAAAAGCCCGCAGATGCGGGCAATTTTTAGAGGTAAAACACGGAGATGGAGCCGTTGTCGACGTGAAAATGTCGGAAGAATTGGCCGGTGCGCGGACGATCTTCGAGAATGGCGTCAATCATCGTGATGACGCCGCCGTGCGTGATTGCGAGGACAGTTTGGTCGGGATGTTTAGCGCGGATTTCTTCGAGGAATTCGCGAACGCGAATTTCGAGTCCAAGGATAGTTTCTTCGCCACGATGGGTTTTAGTGTAACTTTGTTCGTAGTTCCAAAGATGGAGCGATTTGAATGGGCCCCAACTTCCCTCGTAGTTTCCGAATGCGCTTTCAAGTAAACGCTCGTCGTACTGGATATCATTCGGCTTAATGAGGCTGGATGTGACGATGTGTGCGGTTTCGCGTGTGCGACGTGCGGGCGAGCAATAGACAGCGTCGAAATTGAGCCTCGAGATTGTAGTGTGGCAATGCTGAGCTTGATTGATGCCAATGCAATCTAAGGGGTATTCGAGACGGCCGCAGATGTAGAAAGCGTGGTTAGCTTTCGTGTGCCCATGGCGGACAAGATATAGCGTAGTAGCCATGTAATCACCTCTCACAAAGAGCAATATTTTATATATTATAACATATTTTTTGTATAAAATTAAAATGAGAAAACCGCCCCACTGAGGGGCGGCGAAAGAACTGAAGGCGTATATCAGAACGGGATGCGGCCACGGCCGCCACAGACGCTGCAACGGAGTTGAACCGGATACATCCGGGTGTCATTGCGCAGGCCACTACCGCCACAGTAGGGGCAGATGCGCCCTGCACTTTTGATGTTTGAACAAATGTCGTTCTTGGTTGATTTGGTGATCTTGCGTCGCCGAGCGATGCTTTTAAGAAAAGACAAAATGCTCACAATTCCACCTTCCTTTCGATATGTAAAAAGAACTCTTTGGTTGCGAAAGCTTAACGAGTATAACATCGTATAAAGATTAAATCAAGGTGATAAAAAAATACCCCCTTGCGGGGGTATTTTGGTGTGAGGTTTTTAGGAGATGTTTCTAGTACATTCCACCCATGTCGCCACCGGCTGGGGCTGGGTTCTTTTCTGGGAGGTCAACAATGAGCGCGCCCATAGTGATAGTTGTCGCAGCAATGCTGACGGCATTCTGAACGGCTTCGCGGGTGACGCGAGCTGGATCAATAACGCCCTCTTTCTTGAGGTCGATAAGGCCTTTATCTGGTGTCATGACGTTAATGCCTTGCCCGTCTTTAGCAGCTTCAACTTGTGCGAGGAGAGCTTGGCTATTAAGACCAGCATTTTCGGTAATCTGGATGAATGGGGCCTTAAGCGCGTTCTTCACGATAGTAGTGCCAGCGTTGTCGTCTTTCAATTTCTTAGCGAGATTGACGAGCGTGACACCGCCGCCCGGAACGATGCCTTCGTCGAGTGCAGCTTTAGTAGCGGCAACCGCATCGTCGACGCGATATTTCTTTTCGTCGATTTCAGTTTCGGTAGCACCACCAACTTTAATGACGGCGACGCGACCCTTAAGGGCGGCGGCGCGTTTGTTGAATTCGCCAGTTTCGTAATCGGAAGTAGAAGCTTCGGCTTGAGCTTCAATTTGCGCAATGCGAGCCTTAACTTCGGCTGGTTTGCCAGCACCCTTAATGATGGTGGTTTCGTCTTTAGTAGCGATAATCTTATGAGCGGAACCGAGAACTTCGAGGCCGGAGTTTTCAAGACTCATGCCTTTATCGGCGGAAACGACGGTAGCGCCAGTCAGAATAGCGATGTCTTCCATGATTTCCTTGCGGCGATCGCCGAAAGCTGGGGCCTTCAAAACGAGCGTGTTGAAGACGCCTTTAAGCTTATTGAGAACGAGAACGCTAAGTGCTTCGCCTTCAACTTCTTCAGCGATGATGACGAGGTCTTTGCGGCCAGTTTGAGCCATCTTTTCAAGGAAAGGAACGATATCGTTGACGGCAGAGATTTTCTTATCGGTGATAAGAATGTCTGGTTTATCAAAAGTAGCTTCTTGACGGTTTGGATCAGTAACGAAGAAAGCGGAAGCAAAACCCTTATCATAGGTATAGCCTTCGGTAATTTCGGATTGCATTTCGAGGCCTTGGCCTTGCTCAACGGTGACGACACCATCTTTGCCAATCTTTTCGATAACATCAGCGATAAGTTTGCCGATTTCGGCATCGCCAGCAGAAATAGTGGCGACTTCAGCGATTTTTTGACTATCGCCATCGATTTTTTCGGCGGTTTTATTGATACCTTTAACGATTTCGGCGCCGGCAGCTTCAATGCCTTTGCGGAGGTCCATTGGATTGTGGCCGGCAGCAATAAGCTTATTGGCTTCGGCGATGATGTTGTAAGTCAATACGGTAACGGTCGTGGTGCCATCGCCGGCAACTTTATTGAGTTTTTGGGCAGCGGTTTTGATGAGTTTAGCGCCAAGTTGATAACCAAGCGTTTCGTCATCATCGTTGCCAAGATCGATAGCTTCAGCGACAGTCACGCCATCATGCGTGATGGTTGGAGCGCCGTAGCTTTTTTCAATTACGACGTTGCGGCCTTTTGGGCCAAAAGTAACTTTGACGGCATCATAGAGCGCCTTGGCACCACCGAGAACTTTCTCGCGGGCTTCAGCATCATAGAATACTTTCTTTGCCATAATTTATATAATCTCCTTAGAGGGTGGCAAGAATATCTTCTTCTTTAATAATGAGATATTCTTCCCTATTAACTTTAACTTCAGTAGCAGCGAATTCGCGATAAAGAATGCGGTCATTTTTCTTTACATTTTTAACATCTGGACCGACGGATTCAACGATAGCGGTATTCTGTTTTTCTTTGGCTTCGCCGAGAAGAATACCAGAGGCGGTTTGCTCGAGGGCGGCATCTTTCTTTGCGACGACGCGATCAGCTAGTGGTTTAATTGCCATGTATTTCCTCCTAATGAATTGGTATATCTTTAGTGTAGCGCGGTAAATTAGCACTGTCAAGCGTCGAGTGCTAAATGCTTATGACGTGATTAGATTAAGCTTATGCTATGATATGTATATGAAGAAAGCGAAGATTGCGTCAATTATTTCAACAATATCTGTATTTGTATGTTTATTCTTTAGCTCATTTGCTATGGCGGGGGGTGCGGCGCCGGGTACTGATATTTGCGATGAGGTAAATAAAAATACAATTCCGAACTGGGAGATCCTATGTGGTGGCGGCGGCGAAAGTGAGTTGATGGATACGGTTCGGAATATTTTGAATGCCGTTTATTTTTGGGTGGCTATTGTGACGGTGATTGTAATTATCATCGGCGGCGTGAAATATATGACCTCGCAAGGTGATGCTGGTAAGGTGAAGTCTGCTAAGGATACAATCATGTATGCCATCATTGGTTTAATTGTAACTTTGCTTGCATTTGCAATTACAAACTTTATCTTAAGGTCGGTAGGAGGATAAGTGCGCGAAGAGCTTGAGGCAGTATTTAGAAATCGAGAGCTTGGCACAGTGCGGAGTGTGCGCGTGATTGACAGCTATCAGAACCAGGTTTTTGATGTGTTTGCCGATGCTGGGCATTTTGTAGTGAAGTATTACGAAGATGAGCTCATACAAAAACGCAAGGCGCAGGTGGAAGTGAGTAAAAAATGGCAAGAAAACGGAATAAATTGCATTTTGCCAGTGGGGGATTTTTACAAAGGCGAGCGTGGATATTATTTGGTTTATGAATATTTCGAGAATGAATCACGGAAGAATTTGAACGATGACGATATTAAAAAGCTCGCGCAAATTCAGGCAAAAATGCATGAGCTAAACGTTAGCTCTACTCTGTTGTGCGATTATCGGGAAATTGAATTAAATATTCAACGCGACGAATTGCAAGATTTGATTCAGAAATGTAACAAAGGTCTTGCGAATGCGAAAAAAGAATTAGTGATTTCGCACAACGATTTTAAACCGAAGAATATTTTATGGCATGCGAACGAGCCGTATTTAGTAGATTTTGATGCGGTGAGTAAAGTTAACCCAACGGCAGCGGCGTATGAGAGCGCGTTTACATTTGCGTACGATAAAGGTACGGTCGACGTAGATAGATTTAAAAAATATCTGAGAGAATATCAGAAACACTGCGCGTTTAATCAGAGTGATTATCTGAAATATGTGAGCATGAATGGAAAGCTACGTTGGTTGGCATTTATTTATGAGAAAGATTGGCGACGTGATTTAAATTTAATGAAAGAAGTGGACGACTTAGTTTTTGAGTTGGAAGTATTTAATAAATTTATTTCGTTATGATAAAAGCATAAGTGAGGTAATAAATGGAAAACAATACAACAAATACAACTCCGACGCCAACGACTTCGGCACCAGCACCGGGGACGGAGGCGCCAAAGAAAAGTAATACGGGCGCAATTATCGCGATTGTATTGATTGCGATTTTTGTAGTGGTAGTGTTGCCATGTATTTTTATTGGGATGATATTCTTTGGCGCATTCAAAATTGCGGATTCGATTGGATCGGAAGTAATAGAACAAATCGGCCAGGAAATTGAACGAAACGAATCCGAAAACTACGTGGCAGGCGTTTGGAATTGTGCTAAAGGCACTGGAAGCGAGAATGACCGAGATAATTTCTACACTACAATTGAATTGAATGGCGATCTGACATTTCAATATGGGCCGTACGGCGATTTAGCGAAGAACCATTATAAAGGAATATACACCTTTGAAGACGAAGAAAAGAAGAATGAAAGTGGTGACTATAGTTATTATATGATTCATTTTAAGACCGACGAGTTCTTACTAGATGGCGTAAAGCAGACTGAGAATGACAAATTGTCTGATATGGAAATTGGAATCACAAAAGTGGCGGACGGTAAGCAAGCGATTACAATATTTACGTCGTCATATAATATGTATTATTGCTACGATTATTAAATAGCGCAAAAACAGATATCCCCGCGCGGCGGGGATATTTTGTTATCAGATAGTGATAGAATAAAGATATGAGTATTAAAGAAAAGATTCCATTTTATGATAGTTTAGTAATTCCTTACCATATTGGTAAGGCGGCTTTTTATGGTATTAAGAGTGGTTTTCCAGGTAAAAAGTTGACGGTAATTGGCGTGACGGGTACGAATGGCAAGACTACGACGTCGTTTATGATTTGGAAGATGTTGAATAATTCTGGGCGCAAGGCTGGCGTGATGACGACGGTGGGTTGGGGCGTGTCAGAGATTCACGAGCAGATGGAACATATGACGACGGTCGATTCAAAGGTGCTGAATGAACGCATTAAGACGATTGCAAATGAAGGCGCGGAATATCTAGTATTAGAGCTGACGAGCCATGCGATGGCGCAGCATCGTGACCTAGGAATTCCGATTGATGTTGCAGTGATGACGAATGTGACGCACGAACATTTGGATTATCACAAGACCTTTGAACGCTATCGCGATGCGAAACGGAAATTATTTAAGAAGGCGCGTTATGGCGTGATAAATGCGGACGATCCGTCGGCGAAGTATTTTGAGACAGATATAAAGGAATATACGACCTATGGTATTAAAGGCGGTAAACTTAAAGCTGAAAAAGTAAAATTGATGCCCGATGGCGTGGAGTATGTAATTCCATCGGAGAATTTGAAGATAAAAACACGGATTGCCGGCCAATTTAACGTTTCTAATTCCTTGGCCTGCGTAGCGGTAGGTAAACGTTTAGGTCTCACGGATGATGAGATTGCTGACGGCATTTACGCATTAACTGAGGTGGAAGGTCGGATGGTGAAGATTGACGGTGGTCAGAGCTTCACGGCGATTATGGATTATGCGCATACGCCAGATGCTTTTGAAAAGTTGCTTCCAGATATGAAGAAGGCGACAAAAGGCCGGCTGATTGTGATGTTTGGTTCGGCGGGTGGACGGCGCGACCCATCAAAACGCAAACCGATGGGAGAAATTGCGGGTAAATATGCAGACATTGTGATGCTGACTGAAGAAGATGATCGCGATACGCCAGGCGATGAGATTTTGGAGATGATTGCCGAAGGCGCGCGTGAAAAAGGTAAAAAAGATGGCGTAGATTTGTTTAAGGTTTTAGACCGCCCGAGCGCGATTTTGGAATGTTGCAAGATGGCAAAAAAAGGCGATACGGTGCTCTTCCTCGGGAAAGGTAACGAAAAGACAATTGAACGCGCACATGGTGCTGACGATTATTACGAATTAGACGAAATCAAAAAAGCGCTCAAAGCGATTAAGAAAAAATGAAAAGCATTTTGCTCGACGTCGATGAGGTAATTACGTTTTCGGGATTTTTGCCGGTAGTAAATGAATTTTTGGGCACGAATTACGAGATTGATGATTTAGATAATTATTATATTGATCGAACGCTAATTCCGGAAGATAGATTGGATGAGTGGCGAAAATTCATGGACGAACGGAATTTTTATGAAAACCCAGAGATTTTACCAGATGCGATTGACGTGATTGAAAAATTGAACCAAAAATATGAGATTTATATTTGTTCGGCGTGCGTGAATGGCTTGAATATTGCTGGTTCTGGGCGGATGTTCGCAAATAAGTACAATTTTCTGATTAAATATTTGCCATTTTTGAATCCGGAACACTTCATTTTTACGTCCGTGAAACATTTGTTTAAGGCAGATATTCAGATTGACGACCGGGTGAATAATTTTGATAATGACGTGAAAACGAAGATACTCTTCCCTTCATACCATAATAAAGATGTGAGCGATGAAGAATTGCGCACAAAAGGTATTGTGCGCGCAGGGCGCGAGTGGCGAACTGGTTGGAAAGAAGTTGAAAAGATTCTATTAGCTTAGCCAAAGGCTGACGCAACGGATGTAGCCACCACCTTCTTTGAGCTCGGTGACGTCGGGAGTGAGACAAATGAAACCGCGGGATTCGAGCTCTTTTTGAAGTTTCGGTGCTTTATTGGACATAATGACGTCGCGACCGGTGCTGACGAGATTGTTTGCAAAACCTTTAGTGCATTCGTCGAAATCGACCTTAATTTTATCGAGGTCGGTGATGGCTTCAATTTTTTGGTTAGATTCTTCGTCGAGCGCATCTGGGCAGTAGGCGATAGTATGTTCATCGATGACAGAAATGGCGAGGTCGAGATCGTACCAAAAGCTATCGGCGTGGTTGGTGAATGGATTAATATGCTCAGTGCCGTCGTCGTTTAATTGTGGTTTGGCATGGACTTGGATGAGCTCAAGGCCGAGGGTTTTAGCGGCAAATTGTTGAGCTTCGGGATCGGAACGATAACCGCGACCGCCGAACAAATATTTGCCACAACGAAGTGAATCGCCTTGTCCAGAAAAGAGATAATCGCCAGGAACGTCAATACATTTGATGCCGAGATTCTCAAGACATTGGCGTGCGTAGGTTTCTTCGGCTTTGCGAGCTTCAGGAAGACGCGACATGACGGCAACGCCATCTTTGACGAGCGCCCAGTTAGCAGTATAGACGCCGTCTTGGCAATCTTTTGGCGGATCAACCTTAATGATATCGATGCCGGCTTCTCTGAAGCATTCAATGATGCTGGCGTGTTCGGCCATGGCTTTTTTAACGTCAATACCTTTGCTGGTGTAGTATGGGTTGATTTCATAGGTATCCGCAAAATAGTCGGCACCAGATACCAGTAGTTTTTGGTTGATCATAAAAATCCTTGTTTAGTTTTTGGGTTCGTAGTCGGCGATGCCGTCGGTAATATCGTCTGAACTGAGACCAAGCGAGAATGCGGCTAGGGCGGCAGCGGCCATGTAGTGAGTGGACTCTTCGCCGGTAATATAAGTGGCGACGTCGAACTTCTCTTCCTTGTATTTAAAGGAAGCTTCCGTGCCGACTTTGTAAACCTTATGGCGTTGGATGCAAAGATCGGAACTGCGCTCGTGGCCATAGTTGAGCATAGCGGTTTTGGTAGGATATTTAGCAAAGAAATCGTAGTTGGCGTCGTCGCGGTTGAGGATGCTGTAGTACGGCTGGGTGTTGAAGAGGATGCCTTTGGCGTCTTGGGCAGAAATACTATCGGTGGCGATAGTTTTTGGTTCGGTGGTGTCGGTGAGAATAGCGATGTAAATTGGCATGCCATAGAAAAGATGGTTAGCAATGGCAGCGCTATCGGCGGAAATTACGACGTGGTCGGTGCCAGTCTTCCAGATCTGGTAGAGCTTCTTATAGAGTTCGGAAGTAGTCTTAGGGTCGATAATGAGGCCGGTCTTCTCGTCTTTAGCCTTGATAATGTTCTGAAGATAATGCGCAGTAACGTCGCGGCCGCGATCGCCAGTGACGGCGATGATACGAAGATCCTTCGCAGGGTTGCTGTAGTAGGTCTGCAAAAACTTAGCTTTGGCTTTTTGAAGTTTTGGTTTGATTCCACCTGATGTATTCTTTGGATCTGCCATAATAAAATTAGTATAGCACCTCTTGAAAAAATGTGCTATAATGGCTACGTCGCATCTCTGGTGCGATGGTCTTTTAATCTTTGACGGTGGAGAAGTATTCACATATGTGAATACTATCCACATATGTGCCCGTAGCTCAGTTGGATAGAGCGTCAGCTTGCGGAGCTGAAGGTCGTACGTTCGAATCGTATCGGGCATACCATAATTTGAATCAAAATCGCCCATCTGGGCGTTTTTTGTTGCCGTCGCTCGACCAATAGTCGCGCGAGACACCAAGAAAACACCCACCTGAACGATTTTGCCTTCAAATTATCTATTTGCTCGGTCAATAATCGCGCTTCGTTCGAAGAAACAACCAATCTGGGTAATTTTTTTCTTGCAAATATCTTGGTTTTATTGCGCTTCACGACAAGAAAATACCCTTCTAGACATTTTTATCTTCAAAATATTTTTGTATTTGATGGGCGATTTTTTCTACGAAATATTTTGGTATGATAATTAGGAAGAAGGAGGAAATATGAGTAGTGGCGAGAAGAGGCCAATTCCGGGGACGAATCCGGCGTGGAATCGAGATTTGCCAGATGGGTATGATAATTCGCTGGTTGATAAGGCCGGCAATAACTATGATAACGGCTGGAACTTTGACGAGCGCGACGACGAGGATGAAGACGGGTCGAAGTCGGATGAAGAAATAACGGGGTGGGACGAGCTGGCCGAATGAAAATCGTGGGCATTGTTGGCCGTGCGAAGCTGAATGTTGATAGAGTACAGATCACGCAAGTGAGTGACTATGCGCGGCGCGCGATGATGCGCTTTGGTGACGTGACAACGATTGCAATTTTGCCGACGAACGATGTGTTTTATGGTGATTTGAAAGATAAGAATGATTCCCTGTCGGCGGCAGATAGGGCGAAATTGGATTGTATTTTGGAAAAATGCGACGGATTTATTGCGCCGGGAGGATGCAGTTGGTTTAAGTTTGATAAGTATATCGCTGATCATGCTGTGAAATACGATAAGCCATACTTGGCATTTTGTGCGGGGATGCAATATCTGGCGGGGATGCATTCGAACGTGGAGCCGCGCATGTCGCTAATTCCGGGTGAGACGCACCATAACGGTGGCAAAAGATATAGTCACACGAATTTTTTAGTGGATGGGACGAAACTAAAAGCAATAATTGGCCAAGACATAATTCCGGTGAATAGTTCGCATTTTTATGCGTTAAATCCGCCGCTAAATGACGATATTGTAGTGTCGGCCTATGCGGAAGATGGGGTGATTGAGGCGGTGGAATTGCCAAATAGTAAGTTTGTGGTTGGTACGCAGTGGCATCCGGAAATGATTGCGGACGAGAGCTCGCAAAAAATATTGCAAGCTTTCGTGGATGCGCTGTAGCTATTTTGCTAGTTTGATAGCGAGATAAATATCGAGTACGGCAACGACGAGAATTAAAAATAACAGACCGAAAAGAATGATATTGCCGCGACTCTTGACGGCTTTTTGAGCGTTTTCGTCTTCCTCATAAACGGCGGTTTTGATTTCGCGGAGCGGTTTGTAGTCGGTTTGAGGATTATCAATGTGGCGATCAGGGTAGATATCGGACGTGGTGATTTTATTGCCGTTTTGAGGCCCTGAGAGGCTCTCTGTGGCGTTTTTGCTGGTCGGAATAGTCTTCATGTTGCTTAAGTTAATTTTAGCATACAGGGCGTGCAGGAAGGGCTGAAATATGATAAGATAGTACGTGGAAGCGTGGCCGAGTGGTTGAAGGCGCACGACTCGAAATCGTGTGGGCCGAAAGGTCTCGGAGGTTCGAATCCTCTCGCTTCCGCCAGAAATTATTTTAGGATAGGCGGAAGCTCTGTCGCATGATTTAGTATCAGCGAACGCTTCCGCCAAGTTCAGGAACGCCAGAACAAAAAAAGACCCCCGGAGGGGTCGTTTTTAATTGTCTTTACAGGTATAGCCTTCGTCGATAAACATTTTTTTGACTTCGTCGTAAGACTTTCCGCGCTGCTTTAAGTGATTGACGGAGACTTCGCCTTCGGCGATGATACTCTTGTCGCCATCGGAGTAAACTTTAATGGAATCATAATCGCTGCCGTATTCGGATTGAAGCGCTTTGCGGAATTGATCGACATAGAGATTTGGCACTTTATTTGGGAATGTCATCTGTTCATAGATTTTACCATTCTCGACGTGATGGGCTACGAAATTAATAGTCCATTCAATTTTGAGGGAGATATTTCCTTCAGTGGAATTATGTTCGCAAGTGATAGATTTGGTGCCAGAGAGGATATAAATACCGAATACAATGCCACCGATTAGGAATAAACCAACAACGGAGAGAATAACGATGAGTAAGGTCTTATTACGTTTGGCGGCTGGGGCATGATTGTCGCCATAAGTGGTAGGGACAGGTTGCGGAGTGACTGGCGCTGGTGGTGGGGTTGGCGTTTCTGGCAAGCCCTTCCCGTCTCCGGTGGCGCCGGCCGGTGTGCCGATTTGCATAGTGCCCATAGGTGGAAGCTCGGAAAATGGTGCTGGCGCAGGAGCAGGCGCAGCGACTGGCGTCTCGGTAGCGGGCTGAGTTAGTGTTGGAGCGGTTGGCTCCGGTGCCGGTGTGGGCTGGGTTGGCGCCGCGTCCGGCGTAGTTGGATTGGTGGGTTCATCGTCCATAGTTAATATTATTTTAGCATAAACGGAATTATTGACTATTAAGATTTTTTATTGTATAATTATGACACTAAAAAGCTTAGGCTAGTTCTTTAAGGAGGCGGATAACATGAAATACTACGATGGGGCGCTTATTGACAAGCAAAAACGTGTTTGTCTTGGCGGCTATATTAAGCCAAATCAAAAATACGTGCTTTACATGATCGATGATGACGCGAGAATATTCGTTGAGGCACTGAATGGACAAGAGGTACCGGCGAAATCGCTGCGTAAAGCTGACGCAAAAGGACGTATATCCTTGCCGAGATACTTTACTGGTAATGCGACGCGAGTACTGATTGGTAAAGAAAAAGATGGACTAATTGTGCTGAGACCAATCGTAGATTAAGGAAGCTGGGCTCTTCGAGGGCCCGGCTTTTTCTCTGCTCTGTTATAATTGGGGTATGGCAAGTGTATTTACGAAAATTATTGACGGTGAAATTCCGTGTTATAAGATTTATGAAGACGAGAAAACTTTGGCGTTTCTCGATATTAATCCAGAGGCTAAGGGGCATACTTTGGTGGTGCCGAAGGTGGAAGTGGATAAGATTTACGATCTCGACGAAGAATATTGGAATGCCTTGTGGGCGACCGTAAAGAAGGTGGCGGCGCACATGGATGAAGTGACGGGACGTCGGATTGTGATGAAGGTGGTCGGCACGGATGTAGCGCATGCGCACGTGCACTTGACACCAATTAGTGAGACTTGGGAATACGGCAAGACGCTGAAGCTTCGCGAGGATGAATTCGTGGAAATTCAGCAGAAATTAGCCTTCTAAGCGTGAGCTGTATTGACTTTTTAGCCAAAGTGTGATATAATGTAGTTATATTGCCTGTCATCTAGCATTTTGAAGGGGGTGATGTAGATGGAAAGGGTGGTTTTTGACGACAATACACTGAAGAAAAGAGTCTTTTCTTTCATGGGAAATGATCGTACGGAACTAAAGAAAGCCAAAGTTGGCGCAAAGGTCAGTATCATCGTCAGAGACGAACAAGGTGAGGCAATAACAATTCCGTTTCGCGTGACGCGAAACGCGCACCTTGGTAAGAAGTCGCAGTGGATTTATGGCAAAGTTTTAGATGCGCCGGATGGCGAATATCATCAGATTGAGCTGAAGCTCCACAAAGAAGAACCGAAAACGGACACCGTTGAGGTGTTCTTACAGGCTCCGCCTTCTATTATCAACAAACTCCGCTAGTGGATCTGGCGGAGTTTTTCTATGAGGGATTATTTAATGATTGGGTCGCGGTTGATGATATCTTTTTGGACGCTGATGTAAGCGTTTTTTGGGAGATTTGGTTGGTCGGGCATGAACTTGACGCCTTGCGACTCGAGACGTTCACACCACTTGTCGTCATTGTAATGCTCTGGATGCGGCATTATGATGTGACCGTCGTCCCATTCTTTGCGCATGATTTTGATTTCTCGAGCGAGCTCACGGGATTTATTGCCAGGCTCTTCGGCGAGATTAATGTATTCGCCGAGGACGATGGCGCCGAATTTTTGGGCACGCGTCTTTGGATTTGGGTATTGTTCGTAGCGCTTAGCAAAGGAAGCTTCGTTAACGTCGCCGATGCCGCGACCGGCGCGTGAGGTGGCATCGTACCAGAATGGCGCGCTGCGCATCTGATGTTCGCCGTTTGGGCCGACTTGAGTGCCGGAGTCCCAGTAAGTGTAACCATTGACGCTGGCGGCCTCTGGGATTGCGCGCGAAACGAGATATTTGGCGATGTTTAGCGTAGAACCGCTACGGCCAACCTCGTCGACGATGGTGATATTTTTCCCCTCGAGGCCGGTAGGGGTGGCCATGATTTTCTCGACGTTTTCATCTTCGATACCGCCAGGAATATAGAGGGCGCGAATGCGAGCGATGTCCTCGTCGGAAACATTCTCTTTGAGAAAATCCTCAAAACGGGCAACGTGCGAACTGCCGTCGGCGTCTTTGATGTAGCCGGACGAATCGACTGGCGTATCGGTACGGGCGAACCACTCCATGCGGTCGATGGCAAGATAAGAATGCTTTGGGCGCGGTTTATCTGTGAAAGCGTCCCAAAAGACATTATTGAGCCAGCTGACTGGACGGGCGGATTTGTCAAGATAGATGATATGGTCGGCGGCTGGGATTTTTTCGCTAGAGCGGTAGCCGTCATCTTCGCCGGTGAGGACAGCGATACAATCGGCAGTAGATTTAACGAAGCGGCCCATAGTTTCGTCGAGCGGAAGAGTTTTGGCGCGGTCGCCCCATTTGGGGCCCATCTCGGCTTGCTTGGCAAAGCTTGGGAAATCTTCTGGATTGACGTGGAAGCGTTTGGCTGGGTCAGCTTGAAGCTCTGCTTCGGAATATTGATTTGGGTCTTCTGGGAAGCGAAGCGGCGGCTGCATGTCCCAGGCGGACGAATTATCGGTTGATTTTAATTGTTCGGACATTTAAGCGGCTCCTCCTTCAGCTTTAATGTTTTTGATAGCGCTATGACCTAAGCGGTGGGCGGTGGCGCTAGTGTATCGACGGCGATATTTTTCGGATTCGGCTTTGAGTGCGTCGGGGTCGTCGACAGAGTCGAGGGCGAGCATCTCGGTGGTCTCGAGGATAGTGGCAAAGGTGCGGTCGCCATCTTGCTCGATGATGTTTTGGGCGATTTTTTGAAGGTCGTAATGGCCTTTTTTGTCGATGGCGCCAGAGGTGGCCCATTGCGGCATGAGCTTGGCGATGCGCTCGCGCTCAGTGAGATAGATGCGATCGAGCTGTTCGATGGCGGCGAGGGCTTCGCTCTCTTCTTCGGTGATGGTGCCGGCATCGTCCTTAGCGTAAAGTGGAGTTTCAAAAAGCTCGTTTTGAGCGGACATTTCGTGGAGAATCTTGAATTGCTGGAGATAATCGCGCGATTGGTGGTGAATTTGACCGCCGCGCAGTTCGGTGCCGAGGAGAATGTCGTCGACAGAGCTACGGCTAACGCCGATACAATAGCGTGGAATTAAGGTTTTTTGACCGATATGGCCGGCGGAGTCGCGATAATATTTGAGTTGGCTAAAGCCGACTGGGCCGTCAAAATTTGGATCATTGCTGGCGTGGAGGATTTTCTTGCGAATTGTGTTAGGGTCGGTGCTGGTGGTGAGGTCGATGCCGAAAGTATATTCTTCGTCTTCGCCACTGTCGCTTTGCTCGCCTGGAATATGGACAGTAGAGGCTATGTCTATGCGGTTGCGATAATCATCGAATTTAGTGACTGGGATGGCTTCGGCGTGATAGCTGTCGCTCTCGGGGTCGTTAAGCCAGCGGCCTTGGGTGACGTTGAGCTGGAAAATATGTTCAAAAGCTTTGGCGTGGTAGGTGCTCTCTTCGTCGGTACCGAAACGGCTTTCGGTACCCTCGACGTAGTGGGTATCGCTGGCAATTTCGCGTGAGTCAACTTGGCTGCGAAAATCTTCTAGAGCGGGAGTGGTATGGCTGGCGGCACGCTCGAGCTGCTTAGCCTTAGCGGCATTTTCGCGCTGGGTGCTTTGCTCGATGTTGTAGAGAAAGCTTGATTCTGGATTTCGCATGTTTTTTAGTAGTGTTTGTTTTTGGTGATTCCTATAGTTAAACATAGCATAAACGGATTAAAAAGTCAAGAGGTAAAAAAAGGGGGCGCACGTGGCGCCCCGGGTGGCCCTTACAGCCGCGTTAGCAGTCGGAAGAAGCCAATTGAGTGGAGCAGCTCTTGATGTATTCAACCATCTGTCTGCTCCCCTTTTGAGCTTGAGAAAGGTCCATACGGGTCGGATTGTAGTAACACTTGATGTGGCCGAATTCGGCGCGAGTGAGATCGAATCCCGTGGTTTCTCCGCTAAGCACGGTGGACAGGGCGATGTCAGACATCTGGATTGGGTCGACGTGATAGAGATTCTCGTCGAAGTAGATGTTGATTTCACCCGTTCCCGGTACGGAAAAAAGTTTTTCTCGGTTCATAATGAACACCCCCTGAAAAATGTTTTTGAAGCGATTGGTATGTCTTCAAATTGCCGGTTTTTGAAGACCACGAAATAATTCCGCGGTCTTACACTCGGACTTTTGTGATTATAGCATATATGGTTTGTTTTGTCAATAGATAGCAAAAAGCCACCCCTGTGGGAGTGGCCTTGTTGGCTAGATGTATTGGAATTCGGCCTTCATTTTGCCGAGAAGCTCTTCTTTTTCGGCGAGAGTGCGGCGAGTTTCCTCGACGAGCTCTTTCGGTGCTTTCTCGACGTAGTTTGGGCTACGGAGGCGCGCCTCGAGAGTCTCGATTTCGTGACCGAGCTTCAAGATGCGATCCTCGAGATTTGCCTTGTATTTCTTATGGATATCCTCTGGAATCTGGAGGTAAATGTTGTGACCCTTGACGGCAAGGCGAAGGCCTTTGATCTCGTCTAGGTTAATCTGTGGGACGCACGGACATTTGGTGAGGTGCTGGATGAGGAGCTGATTCTTGTACATGAGCGGATCGTCGTGGAAAGCGATTGGATACTTCTGGGCACCCGGAAGAGCCTGATAGTGGCTACGGATGTTGGTGACGATATCGATAAGTTCATCGAAGTGGCTAACCATCTTGGCGTCGAGTTTGTACATATCTGGCCAGAGCTCGTCAATTAGCATGCCGGTGGAGTCGGTCCAGCTAAGAGTTTGCCAGATGGTCTCGGTGACAAATGGGGCAAACGGATGGGCTATCTTAAGGATGCGCTCGAAGCTGTCTTTGAGAAGATTGGTGTTTTTCCAGAGTTTCTCGATTTCAACGAACCAGTCGGCGTATTTGTTCCAGATGAGGTCGTAGATGAGATCACCGGCTTCGGCGAAGCGATAATTTTCGATGAGTTTTTGGAGCTCTTTGTTAGCGTCGTTGATTTGTTGGCAAATCCAATCTTCGCCGAGGTTGCTAGTGGTGATTTCGGTGGAAGTGGTAGGGTTTTTGTCGACGATGTCTTGGATGAGACGGGCGATGTTCCAGAGCTTGTTGCAGAGGTTGCGACTAGCCATGACCTTGCTGGTGCTAAAGGCTTGGTTGACGCCGGCGGAGCGGCTAGCGATGAGGCCAAGGCGGAGCGCATCGGAGCCGTATTTCGAGACAATCTCGATAGGATTGATGACGTTGCCCTTTGACTTAGACATCTTTTGTCCCTTTTCGTCGAGCACCATGCCGTGCATATAGACTTCTTTGAACGGTACGTCATTGGTGACGTAGAGTCCGAGCATAATCATGCGGCCAACCCACTGGAATAAGAGGTCGGCGCCGGTTTCCATGAGGGAAGTTGGGTAGTATCCCTCTTTTTCGCTAGTGGTGATATATGGCCATTGACCGGAACTAAACCAAGTGTCGAAGGTGTCGTCATCGCGGCGGTATGTTTTGCCGTCGACTTTGATTTCGGTTTGGTCGACACGAGTGTCAAAAATCCAATCTTTTGGATCGTCAACGTTTTGGAAGGCTGGAATCGGAATTCCCCAAGGGATTTGGCGAGAGATATTCCAATCTTTAAGTTGGCTTAGATAGTTGATGAGAACTTGCTTTTTGCTAGCTGGGTGGAATTTGATCTTCCCTTCCTTGAGAACCTTGATGGCGCGTTCGGCAAGTGGCTTAACATCGACGAACCATTGCTCACGAAGGAGCGGTTCGATGACGGTGCCGCATTTGTAGCAGTGGCCAACAGAGTGGGTGATTTCGGTCTCACCTCTTAGGAGATTTTGGTTTTTGAGAGCCTCAAGACACTTAGTGCGGGCTTGCTCGGTGGTAAGGCCTTCATAGTTGACACCGGCGTTGGCGTTCATCTTGCCATCGTAGCCGATGACGGTAATCATTGGGAGATTATGGCGCTGACCGACCTCGAAATCGTTCTGGTCGTGGGCTGGGGTAATCTTAACGACGCCGGTGCCGTATTCCATATCGGCATGTTCGTCGCCGATAATTGGAATTTGGCGGTCCGTCAGAGGTAGTTTAACCATTTGGCCGATAAGATCGTTGTAACGGTCGTCCTTCGGATTGACGGCAATTGCGGTGTCGCCGAGAAGAGTTTCGGGACGCGTAGTAGAGACAACGAGCTCCTTCATGCCGTGAGTTTGCTCGACGAGCGGGTAAGCAATTTGCCAGAGTTTCCCTTTTTCGTCGGCATGAGTGACTTCGATATCGGCGAAAGCAGTTTGGTGCTTAGTGCAGAAATTGACGAGCTTTTCACCTCTGTAAATGAGGCCATCGTGCCAGAGTTTTTCGAAGGTGCCATAGACAGTGTCGATAACCTTAGGATCTAGGGTGAAAGTGAGGCTTTCCCAGTCGCAAGAGGCGCCGAGGGCGCGAATTTGGAGCTCCATATTGCCGCGTTGCTCGTGGACGAAGTTCCAGACTTGGTCGTAGAGCTCGTCGCGTGAGTAATCGAAGCGCGTCTTCCCTTGCGATTCGAGGTTGCGCTCATAGACGACCCAAGTTTCAAAGCCGGCGTGATCAGCGCCAGGAATATACCAGGCGCTCTCGCCTTTCATGCGGTGGTAACGGATTAAGATATCTTGTAATGCGATAGTGAGGCCGTGGCCAATATGAAGATTGCCGTTAGCATTCGGAGGCGGCATGACAATCGTGTAAGGATCGGCGTTGGCGTCTGGACTTGGACGGAAAGCGCCGGATTTTTCCCAGAGTGCGTATACGTCTGGCTCGTATTGGTTCGGCTCGTAGGTTTTGCTAAATTTCATAGATTAATTATAGCATAGTACGCGCGTTTTAACCTCTGGTCGCACTTCCCCGCTTTTGAGTTGATATTATGGCATAAAAGGAAGCGTCAAGCAAATGGTAAAATTTAGGGTTCGTCTTTTTAAGGTTTTAAATGCTACCTCTGTTAAAAGCTTAAAAAATGGCCAAATTGGCCGATTTTTTCACGCAAAAATACTCGTAAACACCTTATAAGTTTCACGTGTAGAATTTCACAAATTTTGTGTTTTGTGTTGTGGCAGTTGCCAATCACACCTTTTTGTTTTCCCAAACAGCTTGTGGCTATTTGTTGGTTTAATTTTATCGTAAGCGGGATGCTAAGTCAAATGGTGGCTAATATAAGGATAAGTACTATAGTTTAGATTTGCACTTTTGTGGGGAAAAGTGGCAAAATAGATGTGGATATGGCGTTTATTCGGAAATTTAAGACTGCTTCTGGCGCGACTGGCGTGCAAGTTTGTTGGAAACGGGGCGGGGAAGTCGTAAAAACGGTGCATATTGGTTCCGCAAATTCCGATCTTGGGCTGGAAAAATTGCTTAAAAAAGCGCAAAAAGTGATAGATGAAGGCAAGCGTCCGTTATTTGATTTGCGCGATTTCGATAAAAAGCCCGAAAAATAAGGTGATTTTTTGTAAAAAAAATTTTTTTGCGCTGCGCGCATTTAAACCATAGATTTTTATAAATTTTTTTCGGCGCAGCCGTTTTTTGTTTTTTTAGATAGTGTCAATACTTGACATGTATTTTTTGGATTTTTGCCGTTTTAATGTGTTTTTAGGTCTTGATTTCGTGAATTTAGGGTAATTATGGTATATATTCACGTTTTTTCTGTGTTTTTATTAAAAAATCCGCCAGATTTGGCGGAATATTTTATGCGTTTGGTGATATTTTTATTACTTTTTGGATTTTTCCACAGGTTTGGAATTTTTTTGCACAGGATTATCCACAGGGTTGAGAATTTTGATGATTTTGCGTGTGTCGGCGGCAGAATAATTCGTAGGTAAACAGAGTACGCGCGAGGAAATATCTTCGGCGATGGGCGCCATGGTCGGCTCGTAGTAATAATATCGATTTTGGACTGGGCCTGGATAGAGCAATGGGGAATACCAGCGGCGGATAAAGAATCCGGATGAGGTTAGGGCTTGATAGGCCTCCGTGGCGGTGTAAGCGTCTTTGAATATAACTGGAAAAGCGAGAAGTGGCGCTTTTTCTTTAGTGATGAGTTTGAATTTGCGGTCGTTGCGAAGATTTTTAATGTATATATCGACATTTTGTTCGCGACGACGATAATTGGACGGAAGTTCGTCGATGTGGGCGAGGATGGTTTTGTTGATATATTCGTTAGTAGTATAGGCTTTGCCTTGGTCGGCTTCTTGCTCGATGGCGGAAACGGCTGGCTCAAAGGCATGCATCTTGAGCAGAGCAGAGCGGACGCCGGTCTTGAGGGCGCCAGGGAGGCGCTGAATGACGGCATTTTCGGTGCGATAGCTGCGAATTTTAAGATCCATGCCAACGGTAGGTTCTGGTAAATCGAGAAGGGCAGAGACGATATCGTTGTAAAGCTTCGGGTTACGGTCTTTGAGTTTTGGATTAACGTAAATGGCGCCGCCGAATTTGGTATTTTGAAGGACTTTTTCGACACCGAAAGAGTGGACGGAGATGTCGGCCAGTGGCTCGAGCTTATGAGTGAGCGACATGCGCGCAAGACAATGGGCGCAATCTTCGACGAGGATGACGTTGCGATCTTTGATAGCCTTATAGGCGCGTTGAATTTCGCGGTTCATGATGCCAAGCGTGTGCTGGACGACGATGGCGCGCGTGCGTGGACGAAGGAAATCTTCGGTGCCGGTAATAGATAAAGTAGATGGGTCGATATCGCAGTAAACGGGCTTTAAGTTTGCAACGAGGATAGGATTAATGGCGGTGATGCAAGTGTATGGGCAAGTGATGACTTCGCCGCCGCCACTGCGATCGTGAATTGCTTTAAAAACGGTGGCCATGCCATAGCGCGCCTTGAGACAGAGGAACCAATCGTCGGGACTGGTGTTGGAATATTTGGCGAGTTTTTTGCGTACCTCGAGATTAGACAAACTAATATTCATAACTATTTCTATTTTAGCATTTTAATAAATGACTGAGCGTGGTGAAATATCGAGCTGATATGGATCGGTAGGTTGGTCGCCAGATTGAGCGGAAAAATAAGCGGCGGAAGCGACCATGGCGCCGTTGTCGGTGCTGTATTGCGGTTCGGGGAAGTAAACTTGATGGGTTTTCGCGAAAGATTTGGTGAGTTCGTCACGTAGAACTTGGTTAGCGGAAACGCCGCCGGCGAGTAGGATGGATTTGGCGGGATGGGCGGTACTGGCTTTTTGGAGTTTTTGAATAAGAATTTTTACGGCCGTGAACTGAAAACTTGACGCAAAGTCGGAAATTTGTTGCTCAGTGAGGAGATTTTTGAGCTCGTGGCTAGGGGTAGTGATAGGGAGGTTAAGTTTCTTTTGGACGGCGCGGAGAACAGCGGTTTTAAGGCCGCTGAAAGAGAAGTCGAGGTTGCTGACTTGAGGGATTGGAAGGTGATATTTGTGCTGGTCGCCAGTTTCGGCGGCTTTAGCGATAGATGGGCCGCCAGGGTAGGGGAGGCCGAGAATTTTGGCGACCTTGTCGAAACATTCGCCAATGGCGTCGTCGCGAGTAGTGCCGATGATATCGAAATGGTCGTGACGCTTCATGTAGATGATTTGAGTGTGGCCGCCAGAAATAACGGCGGCGAGAAGCGGGAATTCTGGCTGATGGCCGCTGAGCCAGTTGGCATAGATATGGGATTTGAGGTGGTGAGTGGGGTAAAACGGCTTGTTGTGGAGGATGGCTTCGGTGCGGGCGGCGAGGGTGCCAACAAGTAGGGAGCCGACGAGACCAGGGGTATGCGTGACGGCGATGGCGTCAATGTCATTCCAAGTGAGGTTAGCGTCGGTAAGGGATTTGTTAATAACTGGCTGGATGGCCTCGATGTGGGAACGGGCGGCAACCTCTGGGATGACGCCGCCATAGGCGGCGTGGATGTCGATTTGCGAGACAACGACGTTCGACAAAATTTTAACGCCATCTTCAACAATGGCGGCGGCAGTTTCGTCGCAGCTGGACTCGATTCCCAAAATAATCATTGGAGATATTATAACATCAGATACACTCAGGCGCCACTTTTAAGAACCAGCAGTTTATCAGCTCGTCTTTACGAGCGATGGCCGCTTTCCGCTCGGCGGCAGCCTGTGCGACATTCTTAGAAGTAGCGCCTGAGCATCCTGATAGTTATGATATCTCCACATAAGCTCAAAAGGTTTTAGACATGAGCGGGATGTGGTAAAATTAACATAAGGATAAATATATCAAGAGAGGTCAAAAAATAAATGGAAAATGTTGAGGATTTTATTGATCAATTGATCGATGAAAAAGGTTATTCAGATTTAGATGACGATGTGCGTCAGGAATTGAAAACCGATATGATCCAACGCTTGATGGATCAGATTGACCAGGCAGCAATTAATGCTTTACCGGAAGATAAAGCAATCGAACTTGCCGATAAGCTGGATGATGAATCATTCGATGATGAAAAAGTAGCCGAATTCATGCAAAACAGCGGCGTAGATTTGCAACAAGTTGCGCTTGAGACGATGCTGCAATTCAGGATGCTGTATTTGGGTGAAGCGGAAGCGCCGAGCACGGAAGAAAGCACAGAAGCAGAAGCTCCTACTGAGGAAGATGCTGCCGAAGTAGCGGAGTAAGCTAAATTATGAGTGAAGCAAAAAGAACACGGACCGAACAAGACACCGACGAGGAAATCAATGGTTTTGTAGATCAGGAGTGGCCACCGTTTAGGAGTGGTATTGATACTGGCGACGAAACTGATGACAGTGATACTACTGAAGGTGACGAAAAAGGTGATAATGAAAGCGAAGGCAACGAGGGTGGTGAGAATGCTACCTATACCGTTGGCTTACATCCTGATTTAGTTGCAAAGGCCGCACAAATACGAGCAGAAAATGATGCCGATGCCGCGCCAGACGCTGTGCCGGACTCTCCTGCGCCTGCTCCGGAATCGGAGCCTACTCCAGTTAGCACGGACGAACCGGCCAGCGAAGAAGTTGCGGGTTCAGAAGAAGGTTTTTCTGGTGGATCTTTCTCGGAAGGCATGAGCGCGGATGACGCCGAGCGTTACAGGAAACGTTTAAGCGGTGAAGCGGCTGAGGAAGAAGGCGAATTCGGCGGTGAGACGAACGAGACTGTCAAAAAAGATCACGGTAAAGTTGTAACTGACGAGGAGGGTAATCCTGTGATGCGCAAGCGTGCGGCTGAAGGAAATCTATTTGACTATACGCCAAAAGTTGAGGGGGAAAATAACGCTGATTATGGTGCGCGTTTACGCTGGCAGAAGATGATGGCTGAGAAAATCGCGACTGACCCGATGACCGAAGAAGATATCCGTTACAAAGAAAATGGCGAACGCGATATGGCGGCGAGCGAAGCAGCTTGGCGCGAACGTGTTGGCGTACCATCTTTAGCGGAATATAGAGGCGGCGATGGCGTGGATGCTGGTGCCGAGGAAGGTGCAGAAGATGATTCTGACGAGGCGCGCAAAGCGGCCGAACAGAGCTTGGTTGATACGTTGAATCAAGTTTTACAGAAGAAAGCCGAAGAAGCTGGCGCTGAAGAGCCATTGAAACCATTTGATATTAAAGATATTGAGAATCCGACTGGTGACGACTTGGCCTATGAAGCATGGCTAAAATCAAATGCGATGCCAGAAGAAGAGCCGGAAGAACCAGAGGAAACTGGCCCAGACAAACCATTCGATACGCGTGATATTGAAAACCCGACTCAGGATGACCTCTCCTATGAGGCGTGGCTACGCTCGAATGCAAATCCAGACCAACTTGATGCGGACGGTAATCCAACTGGTGCCGTAACACCAGATAAACCTTTTGATATAAATGACATTGAAAATCCAACCGAAGACGATAAAGCCTACGAAGCCTGGCTTAAGTCTAATGCGAATCCGGAGCTTGGTTCGGAAGTGCGTCAAGACGATGCTGAAAGTGAAGACGGCGCGGAAGTCGATCCGACTAAATCACGTTGGAGCCAGATGACGGAGGAAGAAAAATATGCTCTCTTGCATAAATATCCACGTCTAGAGGGCGAAAATACGAATGATTGGGGTAAGCGCATCGAAGCAGCGGAAGGCCATCGTATATTTGGATTGGATGGCGAGCAGACGTCTGCGGAAACTCCAGAAGAAGAGCCGGACAAGAAAGATAAGAAGGAGCAGCAAGAAGATGAGGAAGACGCAGAAAAACGTAAGAATCGTTTGATGCGCGAATTGTCTGGAGGCGCGATTGCGGATTGGGTCCAGAAGGAGAAGGGCCTAACGCGCGGTGACCTTGATAATCTTTCGGCCGAAGAATTACAGAAGTTGATTGATGAATACGAAAAGAGTAAAGGCCAAGAAGAAAATGAAGCCGAAAAGCTGAAGAATGAATTAATGCGCAGAGTATCGGAGGGCGCGATTGCGGATTGGGTCCAGAAGGAGAAGGGCCTAACGCGCGGTGACCTTG
>CALCYQ010000007.1 GCA_937906385.1 uncultured Candidatus Saccharibacteria bacterium | reverse complement strand
TGTGGCGCCAATTTAAAGTTTAACGCCGGCGATCACGACGTGCACTGCGAAAAATGTCGCCGCGACTTCGCCGTAGAATATGACTCAAACTATGAAGACGCCAAGGCGGCCATTAACGAACTTGGTGCTGAAGGCGCGAAGCTCGTGAGTGGCATGGCAGGGCACATCAACGAAAACATGAAGATGTTTAAGGTTATTTTCTTCGTTGTCTTTGGTATATGTATCGTAGCATTTTTGGCCATCTTCATCTTCGGCATTATTAATGCGTTAAATATTCGCAAAGAATTCAACGAAGAATGGAACCGCGCGAATAGTAATTCAATTCAATACTAATGAAAATTATCGAAAAGAAATGCCCAAACTGTGGCGCCAATTTAAAGTTTAACGCCGGCGATCACGACGTGCACTGCGAAAAATGTCGCCGCGATTTTGCTATCGAATACGACGACAAGATGCTCGACCCAGAGGTGGCGCTCCGCGCTAAGGATATTCAGCTTCGCATCTTGGATGATTTTGAGAAAAAGCAGAAGTTTGTGAAGATTTTCTTTATCATTGTAATCTTGATAATTATTGCGTCTATTATAGGCACAGTTGTCGGCATGGTTTCCCAAGAAGCTGCACGCAAAGAAAGAGAAAAACGCCAACAAGAAGAAATCGAGCAGATGTGGCAAGATCAACAAGATTATTCTGATGGCGAATTCGATATGATGAATGAAGAAATCCAACGCCAAATGGAAGAAATTCAGCGCCAGATGCAAGAAAATAATTTTTCCGGCGCCGGCGTCTAGCCAAGACTTGAAGCTATCGCTTATCTGTGGTAATATATACGCAGTGCCGCGATAGCTCAGTTGGTAGAGCGCATCCATGGTAAGGATGAGGTCCCGGGTTCAAATCCCGGTCGCGGCTCCATTTTTTATTTGCAGCAATGCTGCATTTTTTATTTGTCGTTTTAAGCGTAAACATATTATTATATAAGAGAGATGAAATATGTCGTTATCTGTAAAGCTGGCGAACAAAGCTGTGCGAATATCTTTTCGACTCGCGAAGAGGCTCGCGAACATGTTTTAGGTTGCGCCGAGATAGCTGGTAATTCATTTAAAAATCTATCTTCAACCTCTGACGACCACTTCACTATGCAAGTTGGTAATAATGAGCTTATTGAAATAGAAATTCGAGAACTAACCGACGACGAGGCTTACTACGAAGTAGAATACTATAAAAACGATGAGCTTAGAATTACTAAGGAGTTCTCGGACCGCCGAAGTGCTGATTACTTTGCGCGGGATATTATTAAACAGACAGGTACACAGTTAATGGTTGATTCACCAATGGCTGCCCAATTTTCTGGCGAATGGATTATTGATAAAAATTTAATTAATTTGCACGTCCGTATTTCAGTGCACGCCATCGTTGATGGGCAACAATATAGCGCCACTGATATGGAATATATTCTAGCCTTACTAAACAAAAATCGCCAAGATGGCGCGCTTGGCGGGGCCGAGCACTCGCTTTTAATATTATTTTCGTCATTTTATCTCTAGTCGGCCTGATACTGCTAGTACTTGGCATTTGCCGCTCGGTCAAATCGTCCAAAAAAATCAAAGAGTCAAAGTCTGAACTGAAGGAAAAGACCGCCCACTAGGGGCGGTCTACTTTTTGTCTGACAGTTAAAATGCCGAGAATAGTGCCGCATTGTACGCCGAACAAATTTAAAATTGCGTCGTAGAGCTGGGCGACGCGGCCCGGAGCGGTATTTTGCACGCTTTCATCAAAGACAGCGATAATTGAGCAAAAGATAATGCAAAGCAAAATGACGAATTTTTGTCCAGTAAAACTAATATCGAGCGCGCGGTACATTAACCACGCCAGCACTAGATGTACGCAAAAGTGTGCAAACTTACGCACGAATGCATGAGTTGCATAGTGGGCATTAATACCAATAAAAGACAGCGCCGAGCTACCTTTTTGTGCTATCCAGCCGGATATAGCGGCACTATCGCTGCCATTCTGGCGCGATAAGAAAACCACTAGATACAGCCAGGCTAATACGAGCAGCCAGCGCAGAGCACGACGAACGGACATCAAAACACCCCCTTTTAAAGATCTAGCCGAAGCTGGCCACATTATACCTTAAAAAGGGGGTTATTTCTACCTAAGGTTATTCATTGCGCGTCTGAACTTCTTTTATTTCGAAAGTTAAATCATCTTTAACTTCAACATAGTATTCCTTAGTTTTTTCAATCGTAGCGTCATCATGCGCGAAATCGTAATATTCAAATAGTATTGTCGCATTTCCGGCAGTCAGTGGTTTAAAATAATAATCTAATATTACTGGGCCACCGTCCATATCTGGATTTTCGTTGGTGGACACTAAGTCAAAATACTCCAACACAGATGGCTCGGAAATTGTATAGCGCCATTTGTATGGTACGCCGCCGTTTGCACCAAGTGTGATTTTGACCATATCCTTCGTTTTATCATCATCTACGCTCGCACGCGGTGCCGACATTGGCACATCCGAGGTAATATTTGGCCATAATAAGATTAAAGTGGCGCCGCCAATCACTAAAACAAGTAATATCCCGGTGATATATGGCGCGATTTTTATAGCTGCTTTCTTTGTTTTGCGCATGTAGACTCCTGATAAGCTCTACCTTTATATTAGCACAAGTAGTGTATAATCAAGATATGAAGAAGGTGCATTTTAACAATAATCAACTAACCGTAGTTTTGGTTGCGGTTGTATTTGTGCTGGTGGGCGGTTTAATCTTGGGCCAAGCTTTGGGGCGCAGTTCTATGCAGCTTGCCGAACTGCCGAAACCAGAGCTAAGCGAAGGTCAGCGCGGTCAGCTTGGCATCGATAAAAATATCAATGAAGACACGATCGACCTCTATCTGAATCGCTCGGACAGCGTTTATTATGATATGCGCATGCTCGAGGACCCAGCTAATTACGAGGCAATCGAAGATGGCGACCGTTATCTTTCGGGTATCGTCGAAGGCTTCGAGGTACTGCCATTCCCGTATCTTGTCAACGTAAATGGTATGCTGCCGGAAGAGGTTGGTAAAAGCTATGATGGCAAAACGCTGTTTTCACAGAACGACGAAGGCGAATATGAGGCGAATTTCAAGGAATCTGAGCAAATCCTCGCAGATCTTTTTCCGAAGGATAAATACATTTTTCTCATGTGCGGAGGCGGCGGCTATGCTGGCATGACTAAGGATTTACTCGTGCAGCAAGGCTGGGAAGAGGATAAGATCTACGTCGTTGGCGGCTATTGGTACTACACTGGCGACCATAATGTCGAAATCAAGCAGACTAACGATGAAGGTAAGGTTAGCTATGCTTTCTGGAAGCTCAAATATCACGACATCGACTTCAGCAAGTTAACGGAGAAATAATTATGACGAAAGAGCAACAAGAAAAAAGTGGCGCGCCGAAGTGGTTTAAGCTAATTATTCTTGCAGCTCTCATCATTGCGGTCGTCATTGTTGTGATTGCGCTAAATCTCAGCTCAAATTCGGCGCAATTTCGCCTGAGCGACGAATATTATGGCGCAAGTGAGATGCTAACCGGCCTCACTAAAGATGAATACGAGTCGCTCATCGCACAGAAGAAATCTTTTGCCGTGATGGTGGATAAGCCTGCCTGTGTCACTACGACGCAGATGCGCGAATGGATGGCGAACTTCCCGGACGACATGCAGTTTAAATACTATCAATTTATGTGGAGCGAGGAAAAGGAATCTAGCCTACATGAATATGTGACTTTTGTGCCGTCGGTCGCAATTATCCGCGAGGGTAAAGTAATGGCATGGTTGCGCGCCGATTCCGATGAGGATGTCGAATATTTTAACAGTGCCGAAGCATTGCAGAGTTGGGTAGCAAAGTACGTCACTTTCTAATCTATCTTGACAAAAAACAGCAAAGTGTGATATAATGAAAGAATGTGGGGGAGTTCTTTCAAGTTTTTGATGCTTTTGGCCCCACGAATACAGAAATGAGGTGAAGAGATATGTTCGCGAATAATCGATTGCAAGATTTTGTCGGAACTATCAGCGGCTTAGTCCGCGAGAGCGCGCGTAGCGCAAAAGTAAAAGATGGCGTGTTAGCCATCGGGATTCATCCCCTTACGCCTGAGGCCGAGGCCTGGACGCAGTTTAAGGTGGAGGAAGATATCACGCTGATGCTGATGCCGCTTCGTGGCGGACGCGAGTTGACCGAAGCTGAGCTCGGCATGGGTGAGCAGATCGTCAACCTAATGCATAAGGTTAAGGACAACGTCGAAGCCGACCGTGACCGTGGTATGCCGCGCGAAAGCGTTAATTTCGTCGCAAAAGACGGAACTGGCTATGCCATCATGTACGAGATTATCGAACACGATATGACACACTGCGTTCATGGCGGTCGCGTGGCGCTGGAAGTCTACATCTACGTCAGCCCGCAGCGGGACCTTGCCGCCCTCGACGAGCTTTGGGAGCCCGAAGCCTATATCGCCGACTGGGCCGAAGCTAACAACGACATGTGGACGCAGACGCACCGCCAGTAAATATAAGCATCAGAAACCTAAAAACAAACCGGAGCTTGCTTAAAGCTCCGGTCTTTTTTATTTCTTATTTTTTGCGATAATTTCGTCTAACTCTTTTTCGGTCTTTATGAGTAGCGCGTGGCCTTTATTATTCTTTTCGGGATCCTCGCCAACCAAGCCGTAAGACATCATTTCGTCAATTACCGAAGCGGCGCGGCCAAAACCAATCTTAAAATGCCGCTGCAAATAGCCGGTCGTCACGTGGCTCATGTTACTTTTAATCATTTCGCGCGCCGCATCATAAGCGAGCGAATTTTTCGGCTCTTCGAATTTAATCATGTCTGGGTCGAGATTAACGTCGTCTGGCACTTTAATCTGCGACAACGACTTTATGGTCAGCTGGTAGGTCTTCGTCTTCTCGTCGCGGCGCGCAATCTTGTGCTCGCACATCGTGTCGAGCACGAGTGAAGCCTTGCTATAGCCGATGCTATATTTGCGCTGCAAAATAGCCGTACCGAGCTTACTGGATGGGTTCTCGAGAAGGAAGCGTGAAATATTAAAGATAATCGCCCAAATGTCTTCGTAGCTATTCGAAAGCGATTCAGCTGGCACGCCGGCCCAAGTGGTATTACTTGGTACATTGTCAAGTACCACGCTCCCAGCGCCGATGATGGCATTTTGACCAATCGAAACACCCGGCATAATCGTAACATTGCCACCGATCCAAACATTATCGCCAATCGTAATCGGGAGTGACTGTCGTAGGCCTTGACTGCGGCGTTCGATATCCTTTGGCAGAGTAGTAGTATAGATATTGCAATTCGGGCCGATATTAACGTTCTTGCCAATCGTCACTTTGGCGCCATCGAGAATAGTTAAGCCGAAGCTAGAGGTAAAATTCGCTCCAATTTCGATATTGTAGCCATAATCGCACCAAAAAGGCTGCTCAATATGGACATTTTCGCTGACTTGCCCGCAAATCTGGCGAATCTGCGCATCGCGCCCAGCAAAATCCGAGGCGATAGTTAGGTTGTGTTTCTGGAGACGCGTACGTGTAATCGTTCGTTCATTTAGAAGATCGTCGGCGTTCGGGTTATACCATTGCCCACTCAGCATCTTATCTTTATCACTGCTCATAGTAAAACTCTTACGTTTACTATATTATACACTATTTGTGCAGGAAATTGATGGCCGCCGTGGCTGCAATCGCACCATCGGAGGTGGCGGTCACTAGCTGGCGCAGCTCTTTCGTACGCACGTCGCCAGCGACAAAGATGCCAGGAATATTCGTGGCGCAATCTTCACCAGAGTCAACGTAATCGTCGACGAGATTTAGGCCGTCAACCAGACCGGCGGCGTTAGGAATGCGGCCAATCGAAACGAATAAACCTTCAACGTTAATAGTATGGCCGTTATCGGTCTCGATTGATTCGAGATGTTTTTCGCCGTTTAGTTTCGCGATATTAGCATTTAAGACGAGCTCGATGTTGTCTTTCGCCTTAACTTTATCAACAAGCGCGGCATCGGCTCGAAATTCGTCGCGGCGATGAACTAGGTAGACCTTCTCGCAGATATCGGACAGATAGAGCGCTTCGTGCAGGGCAGAATTGCCGCCACCATTGACGGCTACGGCCTTACCTTTATAAAAACCGCCGTCACAAGTGGCGCAATAAGAAACGCCGCGCCCGACTAATTCATCTTCGTTCGCGAGATTAAGCTTGCGTGGCTTAGTGCCGGTAGCGACGATGACGCTGTGAGCCTTATATTCGTCGTCTTCGGATGTGAGCGTAAAGGTATCGTCGGAAGGGGTAATATGAGTAATCTCGTCGTATTCGATTTTAACGCCAAGATCCTCGGCTTGCTTCTGGAGTGTTCTGCTAAAATCAAGACCAGTAATATGCGGCGCGACAGGGTAATTGTCGATATGGGAAGTATTGATAATTTGGCCACCACAAGTCAGTGCCTCAAAAACGACAACGCTTTTATTGGCGCGTGCGGCGTAAATAGCCGCAGTCAGGCCGGCTGGACCGGCGCCTACAATCGCGATATCGTACATATTATTTCTCCAGCATCTTAATCAAGCGCTTTTTTGGTTGCATACCGACGCGGCGGTCAACTTCAGCGCCGTCCTTAAATACTACAAAGCAAGGAATGCCGCTCACTTCATATTCCTCGGCGAGCGTATCTTGGTCGTCGATATCTACGGCGACTACCTTATAGTCATTAGCAATTTCCTCGACGATTGGATGCATAGCCTGGCATGGTGGGCACCAAGTGGCGCTAAAATCCACCAAAACTGGTTTGTCTGATTTAAGTACTTCTGCCTCAAAATTATCGCTTGTTCCTTCGATAACCATTTAGCCCTCCTTTATATTGTCTAATAATTTATATAACAATCGATATAACGTGCCGGATTCTTCGGCTGTAAGACCGACGCGTTCGCTGATACAATGCGGTAACTCTGTTGCCTGATCGCGCAACGCGGAACCTTTTTCGGTCAAAAATATCTTTAATTCGCGCCCATCGGTAGAGCACTTGCGTCGCTCAACATAGCCTTTCTGCTCTAGTTTTTGTAAGAGTGGCGTCATAGTGTTAGTGTCGAGTAGTAAGATACAGCAAAGTAAACCGACGTTCATTCCGTCGCGTTCCCAAAGACACATCATGACAACATACTGGGTATAAGTGAGATTGAATTGCTTTAAGAGTGGCGCGTAGAGGTGTGTCATCTCTTTTGCGCATAGATAAAGCGGAAAACAAAGCTGATTTTCGAGTTTGAGGTCTTCGTACGGTTTTTTCATTATAGTAACTTCTTGATGTCTTTCTCGATTTTTTCTGGTTTAGTAATGGACCCGTAGCGCTTTACGATATTGCCGTCGCGGTCAATCAAAAACTTCGTAAAGTTCCATTTTATTTTACCACCTTTTTCAGAGGTGAGCCATTTGTATAACGGATCCGCGTCGTCGCCATTGACGTCGATTTTCTTGAATTGGTCGAACTGGGTTTTATAGCGACCGGTGCAGAATTCGTGAATCTCAGCATCGCTACCTGGCGCCTGGTGGCCGAACTGATTGCAAGGGAAGTCGAGAATTTCGAGGCCTTGCTCATGATAAGCCTCGTATAGATTTTCTAGCCCTTCATATTGTGGCGTAAACCCACAACCGGTGGCCGTATTGACGATTAATAGGACTTTACCTTTAAAATCGGCTAGGGCCTTATCTTCACCTTTGCGTGTTTTGACGCTAAAATTATAGATTTCGCTCATTGCATATTCCTCCATCATTAAAATATCGCGTGCGATATACTTATATTGTAACACATCGAAAAACCGCTACAAGTCACATTTTACAAAAGTAAACAGATGTGCTAAAATATTCCCAATATGGCAAAGAAAAATAATACCAAGCGCAAGCTTGTTGGTTTAGTTTCTGAGGAATCCGGTATTCGTCTTTACTATACCAAGAAGAATACGATGAACACGCCAGACAAGCTCAGCCTTCGCAAGTATGACCCAGTTTTGCGCAAACACGTGGTCTTTACTGAGACGAAGAAGAATCTTGGTCGCAACGAAGTAAAAGAAAAGAAGCGCTAAACAATATGCCCCAACTCGAGAGGGGCATATTTTTATTGCTTGCGATTTTGGTCGAAATAAGGTATAATTTACCCCGTTACGCACGTTTAAACGTAATTTCCGGTGAAGCGCTTCAATTGCCGGAGAAGGAAAATTAACAAAATGGCAAAGAAATGCATCGGCAACCTCAAGTTGCGCATTCCTGGTGGCCGTGCTACGGCAGGTCCGCCAGTAGGTAGCACTCTCGGTCAGTGGGGTCTAAACATGATGGACTTCATTAACCCATTCAACGAGGCTACTAAAGAATATCAAGGCAAGAACGTTATCGTTCACATCAAGGTTTACGAAGATCGTACCTTTGATTGGACCTGCCTTGGTCAGCCAGTCGATGATTTGATTCGCGAAAAGATCAAACTCGAGAAGGGTAGCGGCAAACCAAACACTGAGAAAGTTGGTAAAATCACCATGGCTCAGATCAAGGAAATTGCTGCTATTAAGAAAGATCAGCTCAACGCTATCGACGAAGCTGGCGCCTGCAAGATTATTGCTGGCACCGCTCGCTCGATGGGTGTTGAAGTTGTAGAATAATTTCGCAAAAACCACCTCTCTTTGGGGTGGCTTTTTGTGCGCCTTTGACATTTTGTGAATATAAGTTATAATATAGAAATCTTGTACCTTACAAAGGAAGAGAGGTGTATGCCTAATGAAAGAACTCACGCTCAAGCGTGAAATATGCGACACGCTCGCAATCATCGCAGTAGTGAGTGGGGCATCCTTGCTTAGTCGAGCCTGGCCAATCAGAATCCTACTCGTTTACTGCTTCGTCATGTCCGCCGTTGAGATTTTTATCACAAGTTATTGTAAAGATCGTGAATGCTACCCGACCAAAGCGAGTATCTTATTCACGGCTCCAATGACTATCGCGCTCCTAATAGCGATAGCGTTAATCATATTCGTCCGCCTGGACGGCAAAGAGTATCTATTAATCTTAGGATTAGCTATGGCGTCAGATGCCGGAGGACTGATTTGCGGCCGTTTGTTTGGCTACAGACACCCGTGGTTTAGTGAGCATATATCGCCAAACAAAACCTGGGCTGGCTATATCGGCTCATTTGCTTGCACGCTCGCCATTGGCGCACTCGGGATACTAATTCTAGGCTTGCCTTTGGATGCAGGGCATATCGCAATTATCGCATTCAGCTCAACTATTTCCGCGATTGGCGATCTCGTAGGTTCTGGCACGAAGCGCGAGCTCGGCATTAAGCACTCTAGTGACTACGCGAACGATATAAAAGTTCTGAAACAACTTGAAGTGTTAATGCGTTCTAGGCATGGCTACCTAGACTGCATGGATTCCGTATCCTTCATGGTCATCTTTGCACTGATACTCTTCTCTTAATTTGGGCGCCATTTACGGCGCCCATTTTTCATGTTATAATATATGCAACTGATTGCATTCCTGGCACATTTTGAAGGAGGTGGGCACATGAAGGGAAGGCTAATTGGCGCACTTTGGATTATCGCAGCGTTAGCGATTGGATATTTCGTATGGGAGGGGGCATTATTCTCCGCACTTTTATTCTTCTGCCTGTTAATGGCACTCGGCGAAATCGTCGCGATTACCGACTATAACCCTTGGCGTATGAGGCCGTATGTGGGCAAGTTGAAGCAGATTCATCTACTTCAAGCCATTGTCCTCGGTATCGCCATGATTAATGTCTGGTTTCTCGGACGCGATGAGCTTACGCTCATCATTATCGTTTGTGTACTATCTGACGTCGGGGCCTTTACCGTGGGCAAAACCATCGGTCAGCACAAGGTGAGGTTCTTGCGTCAGGTGTCACCAAACAAGACATGGGAAGGATATATCGGAGGAATTATCTTCGCGCTCTTTGCGGTGCCGCTCGCGCCGGCACTCTTCGGCATCGATTTGTCGCCAATTAATCTTGGTTTCATTCTATGCGGAGGCTTGGTTGCCGAACTGGGTGATTTGCTAGGCTCGGCCTGCAAGCGCCGTCTTGGCGTCAAAGATTCCAACGAAGAGCTCATAAACTATCCATTCTTTCGCATTCTCGAATACTCCGTCAAAGGGCATGGAGGCTATTTAGACCGCGTCGATTCACTCGCACTCGGTCTGGTAGTTTACGCGATAATTAAGTACGTGGCGTCGCTTTGCTGAAGCGGCGCCTTTTTGCTTGCCCTTTAAGAGGTAATGTGCTAAAATAGAACAAGTTAAATTTAATGGTCGGGAGAGTGATAAGCTCGTTTGTACCGCGAAAGGATATTTCATGGCCAAAGAAGAAGCCAAAGAAGTTCTTGAGACCGCTCCTGTGGAGGAAGCTGTCGAAGCTCCAGCTGAAACTGAAGAAAAATACGCCAAAGCTGGCAAAAAATCTAAAAAGCACGTCGAAGAAGTGCGCGCCGAAGAAGAGCGCCAAGCTCGCAAAGCTGAAAAAGCCGCTGAACCAGAGAAGAAAGTTGGCCCAAAGCCAATTACGCGTAGCCGCTTAGAGCGCCGCGGTAAGAATTACCGCAAGGCAAACGAAAAGGTCGAAAAAGGTAAAGCATACAGCCTCGAAGAAGCCGTTAAGCTCGCTATTGCGACCAGCCCAGTTAAGTTTGACGCTACGCTCGAAATGCATTTCCGCCTCGGCGTCGATCCGCGCCAAGCTGATCAAAACATCCGCGCCACTGTCACCTTACCAGCTGGTACTGGTAAAAACATTCGCGTGGCCGTGTTCGCTCCACTTGATCTCGCTAAGGCCGCCAAAGCTGCTGGCGCTGATATTGCCGAAGACGAAGAATTCACTAAGCGCCTCGATAAAGAACAGCTCGATTTCGACGTTCTTATCTCTACGCCACAATATATGCCAAAGCTCGGTAAATACGCTCGCTTGCTCGGTCCTAAGGGTTTGATGCCAAATCCAAAGGCTGGCACCGTTACCACTGATATCGAGAAGGCCGTCAAAGAAGCTAAAGCCGGTAAGATTGAATATCGCGTCGACAAGCAAGCTATCGTGCACGTTGGTCTCGGCAAAGTTTCCTTCGGCGCCGATAAGCTCATGGAAAACGTCAACGCTTTCGTCGAAAGCTTGAAGAGTCAGAAGCCTGCTTCCATCAAAGGTCAGTATGTGAAATCTGTTTACATTACCACCACGATGGGTCCAAGCATCCTCGTAGAAAATATCTACAACTAATATATCGAGAGCCGCTCAACTTATGCTTGGGCGGCTTTTTGCGTGAAGATATAATTTGCGTATGAACTATTTGCGTCGTCAAAAAGCCGCCCCATGGGAGTAGAGGCGGCTCGAAAACGAATTAATCGTCAATCTTTTTTACTTGGAGCGCATCGAGCTCGACGGCAGTTTCGCGACCGAACATTGAAACGAGCACCTTCAGCTTACCTTTGTTGGAGTCGATTTCGGAAATCGTGCCCTCAAAGCCCTTGAACGGACCATCGGTGACAGAAACGACTTCGCCAACTTCGTAATTGACGGTGAATTTTGGGTCTTCTACGCCCATACGTTTCTTGATCTTCTCAATCTCTTTCTTGGAAACTGGGGTAGGCTGAGTGCCGGTACCGACAAAGCCGGTTACGCCTGGCGTGTTGCGAATAATATACCAAGTTTCATCTGAAAGGCGCATTTCTACGAGCACATAGCCCTGGAAAATCTTCTTATCAGTAATGCGACGTTTGCCATTTTTGATTTCAATCTGTTTTTCCTTTGGTACTAACACGTCGAAAATTTTGTTTGCGAAATCGACGCTATCGAGGCGTTGCTTGATTGAATCAGCAACCTTGTCCTCGTAGCCAGAGTAGGTACTAACAGCATACCAAGAACGCGTATCGTTATAACGGTTAACGGCCATATATTATTTTCCTCCCAACAATTGATTAAATAAGAAAGTAAATAACGCATCGAGTAACATAATAAAGACGGCAATCACGATTACATAGATAATGACGGAAAGTACCATCTTCCAAGTAGCTTTGCGATCTGGCCAACGTACTTGGCGCAGCTCTTGAAAAGCGCCCTTAAAGTAGCCCGGCTCTTTGTTAGCTTTGGCTTTTTTGCGGTCGGCCTTCTTTTCGGCTTTAGCCTCTTTGCGGGCGGCCTTGCGCTCAGTTTTCGCAACTTTTTTGTTTGAGCTGTTTTTCGCTTTGACGCGAGCAACGGTACGCTCGACGGTCTCGGCCTCCTCGACGTCTTCTTTGACGGCCTTTTTGTCAGGCTTCTTAGAAGGGGTGTCGTCTTTGGCTTTGATTCTAGTGACGTTTGCCATATAGATTTACTCCCATTAAAAATAGTCCCTTAGGACTCTTGTCAAGAGTATAGCATATCACGTCAAGATGCGCAAATAAAAACCGCAAGCGTTCGGCTTGCGGTTTCGGGAGGCGGTCAACCTTTAGAATAAGAAATTCAAATAATCGCGCATCATGCGAGAGCCGGAGCATATGTCGAGATAGGCAATCAGCTCACGGTGAATCCAATACTCGAGGTCAAAATCATTATGCCAAGCTTTGGCAGCGACTTCCATCTGGCGATAGAGATTTTCTGTCTCTTGCTCTTCGGATTTGCCGTCGACGGTTAGATAGTTATCGGATGGCATATCGGCGACACCGCCATCGTGCGTCGAGATAAGCAGGCCCATGTTGGCGATATCTTTCATCCAGCTAGTACCACAAGCTTCTAGGCCGACAATCGGCGTGTTAATTGAACTATTCGCACCCAAGCTTAACGCAAGACCAAGCTCTTCATCGTAATCCGGCAGATAATGCACGCGTTCTTTGAGCACCGGGTGCGAGTCGATCAGATGAAGAGTGTTCATTAACTTACTGAACATATTCGCGTCGCCCATATGAACGCGGCCAGCTAAGATGTAGTGTGCGTTATAACGCGTCAAGATGTCGGCAAGGCGATCTGGATCATTGAATGGTAAAGTTGGACGCTTGTAATCGACGAAGCGGCGTTTAAAGTCGAACAAAAAGGCGTCTTCCGGAATTTGGACAGTATTACCATATTGATCGGTACGGTGGCTTAAGACTTCATTGAGGCGAGCGCGTCCAAGGTTCTTTAGATGGCGAATATCGCTCGCCGGAATCTTCTCGACGGCCTCTTCAAAATTGCGCGCAGTCGGTAAATCGAAACGGTCGAGCACGTCGTGTTCGTGATAATAATCCATAATCTCTGGGAGCACCCAGGTGCGCATATGGATACCATTCGTAACGCTCTTGAATTTAATCTTCGCGCCGTTAATATCGTGATAATTCGCTACGCGCGCATGTAACTTGGAAACGCCAGAACGCAGCTCGGCAATCTCGACCGTTGGCGTCGAAAGACGAATCGAGCCATCAGTGAACTTATCCTTTAGCCAGCGTGTCACCGCAACACTCTTGATGTTAGGGAAGACGTAGCGTTCGAATTGGTCGTATTGGAAGGTGGCTTCGGCGGCTTGGACTAGAGTGTGGTTGGTATATAGCGTGTGTTTACGTGTGTAGACCACAGCTTCGTAGAAGTCCATGCCGGAGCTAACTAATTCATCAAGACGCGCTACGGCGGCAAAGAAAGTCGCCACCTCGTTTAGCTGAATAATGGCTGGGCGGAGGCCAACTAGCTTCAGTGCTTGATAGCCGCCAAAGCCCAAAGAAACTTCCTGATAGAGACGGTGATCCGAACCCGATTCACCGGAATAAAGCTCGCCAAAGTTTGGCTCAGTAATGCATAAGAAACGTGAGGAACCGAGTTGTTTCTCGACTACATCGAGCTCGACGGAACCCATCGCCGTGCGAATTCGTACTGTATCGACGAAATTAAAGCCGAAATCTTCGTAATTCTTCTCGGTGTGATAATCGATTTGTTCCATGTTTTCCATCTTTTGATGGCTCTCCCATGGATAAAATGGCGTCACGAGTACGAATGGCACTTGAAGCTGCTCGGCCACACGGCGCATATCAGCCGCGAGGACACCTAAGCCGCCACCACCACGGATGCCGTTAGACTTGTCGTAAGTCTCAATGGTCCAGTAGCAGTATGGTCGCTCTGGGGATAATTTCTGCGTAAGCCGGTCGCGCGCAATCGCTTGGTAAAATTCCTCGACTTCCTCGACGGAATCGAGACGATGGTAGACCTTTGGTTCGGTATTGTTGTGTTCCACCCTAATTTCCTATATTTTATGGTTATTTCTTATGCTTTTATCCTTTCTATAATAACATATAACGCCAAGAAAAAGCCACCCATTTTCGGGGTGGCTGGCGTGAGGACGAAGATGATGAATCAATTTGTGTCGTTGGCCGTCTCAACAATGGCAGTTTCAGTGGCGGTGGACGTTTCCGGGCGGTCAAAACCTCCGTTAATCCATGTATAGATTGCAACGCCGACTATAATAAGTGCCATTAAGACGAAACAGACAATCGTCACGATGAGTGAATAAATCTTGCGCTCATCCATAAAAACACCTCCTTCGATACTATTCTACCTGGATAATATCGCCTTCCGCGTCGATAATGACGCGGCCTTCGGGCAAATCATAGACGATTTGTTGCTCAACATTGGCGCTAGTGAAATTGCTAGCGCGAAAGACGTCGGGTGTGCTGCCGTCATCTTGAGCGGGAGACGCATATATCTGCGTGCAGTCTCCGTTATTGAACTCCCACAATATATAACCTAAACCGTCATAAATCGTAAAAGTATAAACACCAGTATCTAGCGCACACCAGCTACGCATTTGATTAAAATTGAATGGCAAGTCAACAACTCTAATTGCGCTGTCGTCACTACAGAAATACGCTGTGCTTTCACGGAAAAACCATGCGCCATTTTTGGCGCTAAATGCACAGATGTGTCCATCATTATTCCAGATGCGCGTGCTGTCCGGCAAGAAGTAGAGCTCGCGAATCACGCCTGAAAGCATGATGAATTTTCCGCGCATTTGCCAGCCGCTGTAATAACACAAATGAAGAGTGTTATGTTCGATCGCGGCCGTAACTGAGCTTCCATCTTCGAAAACGAGGCTGTGCGCCGCATCGGTCTTGCCATCCCGGTCGCCTCCTTGGTATTCCATGAAGAGCTTAATCGGGTTATAGAAACCGTCGTTGTAATTGCGGGCATATTCCAAGGCGACACTTTCTCGAAAATCAAGCTGATCGCTATGAATCTGGTCAGTATTGAACTGAAATAGTTTCATGGCCGTATGCTCGATGTTAGTGTGATCATCACTCAAGCGCGCAGTGCGTATTCGGGCCTTGTCGTATGTGGGCATCGAAACTGCCTCAACTAGTTTAATTCCGCCTAATGTAATCAAAATTACTGCTATAGCTATCAAAAAGCGTGAAAATCTTGTCTTTTTCTCCATCATTCACCTCCAAAAGAACCATATGTACTGTCCACGAAAAAGACGATACTATCCGCATAATTATAGCACAAACAGTATAAAAAGTCAATAGAGGTAAACTAGCGACAAAGGTAATCAATCATCTGTCCAGCAATATCGGTACCGGTCAACAATTGGCAGCGCGGGAAAAAACATGGGCAGTTAACTTCAGCTACCACCGGCCCTTTTGGCGTAATCATGATATCGACGCCGCCAAATTTTAAGTCGAGTGTCTCTATGGCTTTGACGGCAATTTGGTTTACTTCGTCCGAAAATGTTTTAGCCTTCACGTTTGGCTGTTCACCTTCGTTAGAGCGAAAATCGCCCTTGTTGGCCGAATACTCAATTGAGTCAATTACTTTGCCATCAAGTACGATTAGACGCGCCGAAGACGTGACATTGCAATATTCCTTCATGACAGACTGGCCACCATGGGCACGTACGTAATCAGAGACGGAGAATAGACTCTGTAGGCTATCCACGCGCATCACGCCAGCACCGTGGGACTGGCCAAGCACTTTTAGGCACACCGGAAAACCGCCAAGCTCATCCACGCATTTTTCGAGCGCAGCGCGATCTCTTGGAATGTATGGCACGGTTTTCGGCGTCGGTACGCCGGCGCGCTCAAACATCATTAAGTCAAACCCGCGTATTAGAGGCAGATTCTTCGGACCACGGAAAGATTTCGCGCCTTTCATAATCAAACTCCACTCTAATTCGGTCGCGCCATAATGTGAGGCTGTGGCTAGTCGATAAACAGCATCGCCCGGCTCAATCTGGATATCTAATGGGTTAATATTTTCAGGATTTAAAACTACATAATCTATGTCGCGTTTTGCGCAAGCTTCTGTTAGCAAATTTAAAGAGACGCCTTGCTCACCGGTAGAGATAAAAAATATTTTCATAACAAACTCCTATCCGAATCAATTATACCAAGAAAAATCCCCCGCCACGAAAGCGGGGGTGCATCGTTAAGATGCGGGGTAAATGATGTCGGAGGAGCCTAGTACGGTAACCTGCTTGGCGATGCGCGAAAGGAATTCGTGATCCAGGCGACGTCCACGGCCCGAAGGTAAGCGCTCGCGCAAGAGGTCAGAGGCTTCGCTCATTGAGATAGGATTTCCGACCGACATGCGATAGGTCTTGAACAAGTTCAGACCAGGTTTAAAACCGGCCGGCGGCTGAATACCAATCGGAACAAAGTCGCAATCGGTCACTTTAGCACGCACAAGCGCGGTAGTCAGTAGGCTCATCGTCTGCGGCGCGCAGGCGACTTTCATACTACATTCGTCGGCGCTGTTAAACACCGTACGGCGACGTGTGGCGCTCGGCGCCACCCAGATAATCCCACCAGTCTCTGCGAATTCGACGCAAAGCTTCATGTAATGGTTACTAAAGCCCGTGCGGATTGCATCCAGCTGAGCTAACCAATCTTCCGAAGCGTACGCCTTCATCTTTTCGTAGGCAGAAGGGGTGATAATCGGGGTGATGTAGATACCGAGTTCTTCAAGTTTGCCAACGATTGGCATCAAAGCCTCATACCACGGTAGATTCACCGGGAACAAATGCTTACGATTGCCATAGTCGCGCATGCAGACGCCGATAAAACGGCCAATTTCACCGAGCGATGGATGGTTAAATCCAAAGACCAAAGCACGAGAATGGTCTGTCTGCGGGAAATTGCCATTAATCTCGGCTGGAGTGACTTTATCGAGCAACTTGCAGAGTTTGCCACGAATCCTTTTGTAGGAAATGAGAGTCTTGCGCTGATCGCCAGCCAGGCGAAAAGCAGTGTTTACCGTGAAACGACACAGGAAACCAGGAACGTACATTTCGCGGCGCAATCTGCGACAGCCGGCACTTTCCAGCAAGGAAAAATCGCGGGAGCGTAGGCCATCAATTAGGTCGACGGTTGTCATCTCTTTGACATCTTGAACGGGCAGCTTTCTCATGAGCCACCTCCTCTCGAAAATATGCAAGCCGAAGAACGGCTCGAACATATTATACAATATAATCGAGAGTTTGCCTAGCACTGGTATTTTTCCGAAACCTATGGTAACATAATAGGAACCGATGGGGATTCGCCAAGTGGTAAGGCAGTGGGTTCTGGTCCCACCATTCGGGGGTTCGAATCCCTCATCCCCAGCCAAATTTGTTACATCAAAAGAGTTCTCTTCGGAAACTCTTTTTTCAATTGTCATCATAATCGTATATAATTATACCATGAGCGTATACGATTTGGATATGAAAGGTTTGCGCAAAACCTTTAATGAATTTCATAAAACTTTATACGGCAAAACAGTCTTTTTCTTAGCCTACGTGATTCCGGCCATGTTGTTTATTGCTAGTATGTGTGCGATTTTCATTGGGCGTAATGAGCTGTCGGCGGTGATTATGGCGCTGTTTATTCTTTCTTTTGTGTTAGGCAATATCTATTTTTATGCAGAGATCCGCAAATTCTCTGACGGCAAAGAGCGCACTAAAAAGCACGCCGAACGTAAGAAATAACTAATTCAAACCGTAATACTTATCCAAAAAGACTAAGCGTTTCTCAACAAAATCGCGAAATGTGCTCAAATTTGTCGCACCCTCAAGGTAATTACCATCCGGCCAGCGCGCCTTGTCGCGCTCAAACGCACCAGAGGCAAAGATGTCTGCTTCGTAATTACTAATTAGTCGCATAATATTTTCATTACTCCACGCGCCGTTACGCAGTTCTATGTAACGGGTTTTTATTTCTTGATTGATGGTAGCGTCGCCTTTCGTACGTAGAGCAGCTACTGGCGTAGAAACAGATTCGGGCACATAATCCGGTCCATAACCATAAGATATTGTGCTAGTGTGGTTCGACAAGCCGCCTTGCCACGAATTCCCAAAGCTAAGATCGAAATCCCACGGCGTATATAGCACATAGCGACGATCCGGACGTTGCTTGATGGTGACATATAAATTCTTTGTCATGCCTTCTTTCACGTAGTCTGATTCGGCCGTCAGCATGGCGTGTAGCTCAATATCGATGGCGTTAATTATATCAAAGTTTGCGCGTATGTCTTCGGCGCTGCCGTCTGCAAGTATGTTTACAAAGCGCTTAAGCTCTTCTTGATACTTCTCTGGGTTATCGACGTCGTTCTCAATAGTATAGTAATTCTCGAAAGAGTCCGTTTCGTTTAGGAGATTTACGTCTACCCAGTCGTGATTTTTAAATAACACTTCATTTTCGCCAAGCTCGAGCACTTTTTTATCTGGTTTATAGCCGAGCAAGAATAGTCCGTAATAGCTATCGTCCATAAAAAGTTCAACGTAGCGATATTCAAAGGTATTATCGACATGGTCGACGTTATGTTCGCGACAGCAGTCGCGCCAGAGTTGCGTCGAGAGAATATTGCGTACCTTTTCAAAATCCCCATAAAGGCTATATAAAATCCAGTCGTCGTCAGCACGCATATCGAGCAGCTTTAATTTATTATTGCCGCCGTCAGCATTAATGAGATTTAACTTAAAGCTTTTCTTTGCGAACCAAAGAGAAGTCGCCCCACGAATGTGAATTTTTGTGCGGGAAGTAATGTTGGAATCATTCGCAATCAAGCGCATCTCGGCGAGTGTGTCCGATTCGTTCGTAACGGCGTGTCCGAGCGTATCAATATTCATGATCGGGAGCGTCGTGATATATAGATTCATCACGCGATATTCGAAATTATTGTAAAAAAGCAATTTGGTTGGGCTATTCTCGCTAATTTGCGTGATACTAAGACGATTATCAAGCGTGGCAAGGCTGATATATTGACCAAGCGACAACGTCACTTGCGGCATCAGTGCGGCCGCCGAGTCTGAGTTGGACGAATAGTATAGACGATTACTACTCAAATCGGCTTGGAGTGGCACATTACCAAATAATACTGTACCAATCTTCAAATCATTGTTCTCGCTGCGCGAATCCGTAATATCTGACCATTCGGACTCGGAAATCTGTAAGTCATTGAAGCGCATAACCGTTTTGTGAGGTGTCATAATCAATCCCAAACACAAAGTTCCGGCAACCGCTAATACGCCAATCAAAATCTGACGCTTCATATCTAAATTATACACCACTAGCACAAAAAGCATAATTGTTATATAATATATGTCCATAAAGTCAAATTATGAAAGCCGAGCATTTGCAACTAGCCTTCGGGGAAGTCAAGCTATATGACGATTGTAGCTTTCATTTTGAAGACACCGATAAAGTTGGCGTAGTCGGGGTGAATGGCGCCGGCAAGTCGACGCTTTTTAAGATTATTCTCGGTATCGAAAAGCTTGATGATGGCGTAATTGAACTGCCTGGACTTCGTCTAGGCTACCTGCCACAGGAAATTCGCATCGATTCGGAGGCGGACAAAGTGACGGTTTGGGATTATATCGCCGCAGCGCGTCCGGTTGATGATTTGCAAAATCAGCTCAACGCCGAATATGAAAAGTTAGCCAAATATCCAGACAGCAACGCGATTATGGATCGCATCATGAAGTTGCAAGACCTGATTGATTCGTATGATGTGGCAAACATGGAATATGAACTGCTAAAAATCGTTGAGAAGATGGGGCTGCAGGATTTAATGGATATGCATATGAAGCAACTGTCTGGCGGCCAAAAGTCCAAAGTGGCCTTTGCGCGCGTTTTGTTCGAAAACGCTGGCCTATTATTACTCGACGAACCAACTAACCACCTTGACGTCGAAACAAAAGCGTTTGTAGCTAATTACCTGCGCAATTACAAAGGCATGGTGCTCGTAATTAGTCACGACGTTGATTTTCTCGATACAGTCACGAATAAAACGCTATTTCTAAACAAAACTACCCGCAAAATGAAGGCTTATAAAGGCAATTACACTGCTTTTCGCCGCCAGTATGCCGAGGAAAAGGCCGAGCAGGATCGTCGTATTACCGAGCAAGAGCGAGAAATTAAGCGCATTCAAGAATTCGTGGAGCGTGCGCGCAACGCTAAACGCAGTAATACGGCCTTGATCCGCCAAGGGCACGTCCGTGAAAAGATGCTCGACAAGAAGCTCGAGGAGCTCGAAGTCCGCGAGCAAGAATATCAAAAAGTAGATTTCCGCATCACGCCGAGTAAACAATCTGGCAAAACGCCTCTCGAGGTACAGAGCCTAACCTTCCATTATGACGGCAAGGCGCCACTCTATGAAAAGCTATCATTTAGTTTGACGCGCGGCGAAAAATTCCTGATTGTAGGCGAGAACGGTATCGGTAAATCGACCCTACTAAAGCTGATTGTTGGTCAGTTGAAGCCAGACGAAGGTTCAATCATCATGAGCCAAAATACCACCGTGGCTTATTATGCTCAGGAGCTGGAGATTCTGAATGAACGCGAGACGATTCTCGACAATGTCCGTTCGTATGATTATACCGAATCCGAGATGCGCTCAATCCTCAGTAATTTTTTATTTCACGGGGACGACGTTTATAAAAAAGTTAGCGTGTTGAGTCCGGGTGAGAAAGCGCGCGTTGCGCTCTGTAAGATCTTAACAAAACGCACAAATGTAATCATTCTTGATGAACCAACCAACCATTTTGATCCGGAAACTCAAAAAATCATCGGCGAGAACTTTAGGGATTACGAGGGTACTATTATCATGGTTAGTCACAATCCAAGCTTCGTGGAACAAATTGGCATTACGCGCATGTTGATTTTGCCGAGCCACGAGCCAGGCAAGCCGGCTCTCGGTATCGTCAAAAATTATTCGCGCGATTTGCTCGACTATTATTACTATCTCAACTCCGATTTAATCTAAAGCCAGCGCTTATTTTTGTCGGCCTTGAGTATTTTAGCGGCGCGTGGCGTATATTTATCCATCGCGCGGTGTATTTTGGCGTCATATTGACGAAATTCCTCGTCTTCGTGCGCATCGGAATGTGCGTAGTGTCGGTTTCTAGCGCTACGCGTCGCATTGGCGGAGCTAAGCGCCTTACTACGATCGCGATGCGTGTAGTAGCGCACGGCTGTCTCGGGATACCCTAGCAATAATCCAATCTCGCCATCGAGCGAAGGTTTTTCTGGCGCATCATAGGGCATATCCCATAATCGATGAAAATCATCTTGCAGCTCGCGCACTTTTTTCTCGCTTTTACCAATGAAATACATCTGCGAAATCGTTGCATCCACCATGTGGCGCTCGAAAGCGATTTTTAATCCAAGTTTACGAATCAAATCCGCGAATTTATCGAGATTAATCTTCTCAAGATCCATCGCCGAGAAATCATTAATCGCAGTCGGTTTGATGCCGAAATAAACCCCCACGATGTCCGCCACGTCGCATGCCGCTGTAGTTTTGCGCGCCATATTACGCAGGAGGTAATTTTCAATCCGAATTAAGCCAAGTCGATCAATCATTCAAAAATCTTATAGCGATGGCTAGTCGTGCTTTCGATTTTGCCATCTTTAAAAACGACGCCAACATCTGTCGGTAGACAAAGTAACGGGCCGCCATGCTTCACTGGCCAACTCGACCAATCCTCGCGCATATGCTCATAGTGCGCCCGAATCGAATAGCGGCCAATCAAATCGAGGCCAGTACGAAATACCGTTTTAATTTCGGAAGAAGTGTCGATATATTTACCCATAATCAAACCGCCGCCACTGCCGCCTCCGTAAAGCACGCCACCATAGAAATTGAAGCGCATCAAAATCCGTTCGAAGCCCGAATCGTCCATCTCGTTCATGAGCAACGTCGCATCGCCGCCGCCGATATAGACCGCATGGTAATCCGCCAGTGAGGTAATATCGTTTAAATCGTAGGCCATCTGACAGATCAAATCTGGGCGATGATGCATCAGTAGTAAGTCAATCATCCATTGTCGCGCAGTCTGTTCGCGCGGGTCGCCCTGAAAACCGGTAACGACAAACAGAAATTTGCTGCCAGCTGGCAGCTCATTAAAGAATAATTCATCGAGCTGCTTCGTATCTTCGGCGCTCCCTCCACCCGAAATATAAATTCGTCCTGCCATACGTCAATTCTAGCATAATGATTATGGATATCTGGTACAATATAAGCAAATGGGTCTCATTAAAGGCGAAGTAAAACTTGAACAATATGACATTAAATGGCAGGCCGACTTTTTAGCCGAGAAGGCTGAACTAGAAAAGCTGTTTGGTGATGTCGCGCTCGAGATTGAGCATATCGGCTCTACCTCTGTGCGTGGCCTTAGCGCCAAGCCAATTATCGACATCGCCGTAGCGGTGAATTCACTGCGAGATTTTGCGGCTGTTCGGCCAAAATTCGAAGAGTTAAAACAGTATTCCATCAAAGACGATGGCAATAATCCGGGCGAAATTCTCATCCGCAAGCATGGCGAAAACCCAGAGGAAGTCACGCATTTTATCCATATCATGGAAAAAGATGGGCCAAAATACCAAGATTCCATCCTGTTTCGCGATACGCTCCGCGATAATACGCGCCTGCGCCTAGAATACGAAGATCTCAAACGCGAGTTGGCGAAAAAATTTCCGCACGACCGCAAGTCTTACACTGAAAGCAAGGATTATTTCATCAAGAGCATACTGCGCGAGGCGAAAGGGAAAAAGTCGCCGCGCAATAAAGCGGATACCTATCGCACGCTCGGAATTTTTATTGGCATTATGCTAGCCGAGGCGCTGTTTCTATTTGTAGTAATTCCGACGGTTATTGCGCATTTAACCGACGCCGAAGGCTTTAAATTCCGCGCCATCGAAATGCCCGAGACGATGATGGCAAACGTGGTTTTCCTAGCCCCATTCTTCATTGTGCCGTTTTTCGGCAGTATCTTTCTAATGCAGGCCAGCATCAAGAGTCGCATGATGTGGACGTTCTGGATTGCACTGGCAATCTTCTTTTCTACGCCTATACTAGTCTTCCTCACTTGAAAAATAACGCAAAGTGTGGTATAATAATAAGATACCTGTATCATTTTTGATACGCACTTTAACTGCTGGATATAAGGAGGGATGAATATGCATATCCAAGCGCCATTTATCGAAATCTTGAACCGTCCACTCGATCGACTTTACGGCATCGATTCGCACGCGCAGGAGGTGATATCTTGGCGTAATGGACTGAGCCGTACCATCTGCGAAGAACTCGATCGCGCCGAAGGCTACTCGAACGAATTCTACTACGCCATTGGCGCCATTATGGGCAAACAGCCGCGGCTCGCACTCTACCTGCCATTCAGTGCACTCTGCACGGCGCCGGATGAATTCCGCGACGCTTACCTTGACGCCTGGAAACAATGCTGGAGCTATCGCGATATTCGCGAGTGCTTCAATCAGGGCGATATCTACGAACGTACCGCCAGACGTGGTGAGCCGGAGCGCATCGTGAAAGCGATGCATCTGCTGCCGTGGCTGGTCGAATACGGTTACCTCGATGGACGCGATGTCTTGACGATTGTGCGTTTTTTCATGCATCAAGACGCGCTGCTTTGTTGGAGCACACTCGATGCATTAGAAGTGCTGGAAAAACGCAACCTGATTTCGCGGACGCACTCATTTAAGGTTCGCGAGTTACTAAGCTGCATACCACCCCGCATGGCGACACCGGAACTCGTTTCGAATACGCCGGCGCGTCAACAATGGTTACATGACCGCAATAATAACTACGGCGTAGACGACGATTTCAAATTGCGAAACCCGGAAGGTCCGTATCTGCTTAATCTCGAAGAGGATGTGCAGATGTTTGCGCCGCCAGAAGGTCAAATCACGCTAATCGGCGGATCGCGCCTCAAGGGATACGGCCGGCCGAAGTCAGATTACGACATCTATCACTACGACATTCAGTCTGGACGCATCGTTGAGTTGGCGCCGCTCTGTGACGATATTTCCAACGTCGCGCACTTGATACTCTGTACGGCTTGGATGGGTCAGAATGAGGATGATGTGGTGCGGGCGCAACATGACGCCGCAATAAACTACATCAGCCTCGATAGCGAGACGAAAGAACGTTGTCTGTCGCGCATGGAAATGGATCTGTTGCAGTTCCGTTTGATGCATAAAGGCTTCCCGGCAGCTCATCGCTACGACTGCGCTCTTGAAACTAAGCAATATACGAGCATCGACGGCGCGAGCGCATTCTACGACGACCGCTACCGCAAGCTTGCGGCGAAGATATTCGTGAAGTATCTCTGGTTGCCTTAAGTAATATTATCCAGCAAAAAATTGGGAGCCCCGCAGGGCTCCCATTTTTTATGGATTAAATGTTGTTTTCAATTACAGAACGCGCTTGCCTCCAAGGGAGGAGACGCCAGTGCCGGTTGCGCCGACCAAGTCGGTCCAGTTGACCTGATTGCCGAGCGTCCACAGGGCGGTGAGATAGGCGACGTCATTCTCGGTGCCTTCGTCGCTGTATTTAATGTAAGCCAGCACGAAACGCACCAGGTTCTGCTCCAGACGCGCGTAATTCGGCGTAATATTCACGCCAAGCTTCTTCAGCATCTGCTCGCGATTGGCGGCGCCAATCATGGCCGGCAGATCTCCGTTTTCCAGAGTCTTGGAGATTTCCATCGCATCGTAAGCCATCGCAGAGGCAACCGGAACGCCGGTACCACGGAAGACGTGATTAATCGCGTCCTTAAGAGTGTCGGCCGCGTCGCGGACGCCATCTACGGGCGGCACATTGGCGGACGCCATGGCGGCGCCGGTGCCGTTCATCAGACCGTAAATTGCGGTCATCATCGCGCCGGGATTGTTACTTGTCGCCATAAAGGACTGATACCAGGCGTCAAGCACCTGATAGGACTCGCGAATGGCCGGGCACATTTCATTGCGCACCCGCTGCAGAAATTCCTCGCGGCGCTTCTTGGTAGCAAAGGAGCCATCCAGGCCGTCAATAGCAGCGAACAAATCGCCGTACTCGCGCCGGGTGATCTGCTTCTTCAGCTTGAAGAACAGCGGAGTAACCGGCTCTTCGTTCTCGTCGGCGAACTTCTCCATTTCGGCCACCAGCATCTCCGGAATCCGGAAAAGACCACAGCGGTCGGCCAGGAAAACGCGCAGTGCGGAATTGTAGGCGGAATCGTCCACCTTCAATACACCGCCGGTCCGCAGGGACTTCAGCAGCGACTCGTCGGACGGCACGGACGGCAGAATCGAATAGTCGGGCGCAAACGCCATCGTGGGCGTCGCAGTGGCCGGTTCGACGGCCTTTTTAGCCGTTTTCAGGTCGCTGAGCATCTTGCGGGCCTTCACCAGCTTCATGCCGGCGCCAGTCAGGTCGGATTCCTCGAGAGAGGTTAGATCCTCGATAGACTCGGCGCCCAGGTCCTTAATCTTAGCAATGACGGCATCGTCGCCGCCATAGGCGCGGATTTTGTCTGCCAATGCATCTTCGGTGGGAGCTGCGATGGCGGTCGGGGTGGTGGTTTCGGTGACTTTCTTGATTTCTTCAGACATAACGCAATCCTCCTTGTTATTTCAGAAATTTATCCTTTGCCTTCGGCCCGAACGACACTAGGCGCAAAGGAATATCAACGTGTTGACTCAGAATATCACGGCAGAAGTCGAACGCCTTGTTGTTATCCGTCAGCAGTTCGGGGTCTTCTAGTGCAAAACTGAGCGTAATAGGGGTGACCAAATCGTAGGATTTAGTCGTAATACGCGAATGCGGTTCAACCAGATGATTGTTAATGAAATAAGCCGAGCAAATATCCCAGATGCCAGCTTTGCGGATCTGATCAAACCAGGTCAGGCATAGGCCGTCGAATTTCTCGTTAGCGCAACTGTCAATGGCGCGATTGAGCAGCACCATATCGAGCGCACCAACGCGAACACGACCTTGCCAGCGATTGTCGTCCTTTTGACTGCCGGGCAGTAATTGCTTGCGCATTTTTTCGCTAGCAGTTGGCATAGGGCCAGCCCCGTGGCGAATCTCATAGGCGCGATGTACGCCAAGATTTACGAGCTTGCCACTAAAACCATGGTAGGCCAGCGACTGGCGTGTAAAAATCGGCAGCGTGCGCAGATTGCTCACGTATGGCTTAATACCCGTCTCGGCGTCAGTTAAGACGCCATGTGAACGTTCGATAACAACGCAGCCATCCAGTCTAAGAATGTCGGACGTGCTAACGATATTGACGTGGCGCCCAACGTAACTAAACTTTTGCGTGATATCGTTCAGTGCTTCAGTACTATCTAGCAATTGTTGTGCTTCGGATAAATACTGTACATCGTCCGGCAAAACGTCAGTGGCGGTTAAACCTTCAAACATTTCGCGAACATAATCACGAACGAGCATCAGTTTCTTACGAACAATATCGGCATTCGATAATTCTTCCGCATAAATAGCATCATTTGGAAACTCGGTAGCATAACGATAGGCCTTACCAACGCCTGTTCCAACGGTGCCATGCGGATGGTCGCGGAGCGAAATCTCATAAAGCTGTGACCACGCACGATGATAGGGCGTGGCGCAAATACTTCGCGGATCTGCCGTTAGTAGCCAATAGGGGTTATAGATCCCGACTTTTCGCAAGGCGACGGCCTCATTAATGACGCCGGTTGGCGACATTATAAAACGGTCCGACAAGTGTGTCGGTACGTTCTGAAATGTGGCGCATCCCCATTGCGAAAAATTAAAACTATGCGTGTCTGTAACGACACCATGCGAACCCTGAGCACCACCTTCTTTAATAATGTGGTGCGGTAATAAGTGTGCAGAGATTGCCTCCACGACGCCACCTTTACCGCCGTCGCCGGGTCCTAAATCCGTAACGGAATACGCCTTATACGTTGCCATAAATCACCTCACAGCCATGTATTTATGCTTTCGTCTCTAGTCGAGTTGACATCCGCGTCATCGGAGTGACTAATTGGCTGTAGATCCTGTTTACTGGCGAAAACATCGCCTTTCTGCGGAATCTTCAGTCCGCTAGCTTTCTCGAGATTGCGCTGAGCGGCGAACTTCACGTTCTTTAAACCTCTCATTGCCATGTCGACATTGTAATTGCTAACTTGGTTGTCTTTCAGCCACTGTCTGACATCCATGGGCTCAATTGTGCCTTCAGTCAGACCAATAATGGCCGCCTCAATCTGAGGCAAAAAGCGCGTCGACTCAATCTGAATAATATGTGCGCTATCGTAGTAATGTAGCCATTTCGACGGAGTGCGCTCGATACCGATAAAGAAGGCATGCGCTCGGGCGTGCAACACCTTGAACATGTCATCAAAATCGGGAAGATTGCTCCGCGTGATTTCGCCAAAGCCATTATCGGCCAGATCCTGCCAGACGTGCTTTCCGTAGATTCGCTCCAGAATATTCGGATCAAGATCGTCATGAAAAGATGCGTCGCTGATGCAGAAATGATAGCCTTTCAAGCCCAGGCGATTGATGTAAGTGTTGGTCAGATAGGCCGCGCCAAAAATGGCGTACTGCGGGTCTTCCGGACCGTCACCGCCGTCACTCTCGGGCACCAGCTTAGTCACGTAGTTAACGATTTTCTCGGCAGTCATCTCGAACTGCGGCCGATTCATTACGAATCTGTCGCATTTGTCGCCGAAGATGCCGAGCGCGAGCTGCGGGTCATACCCGGGCAAAACCTTAGAGATCATGCCGTAGGTTTCCGGCAGCACTTCGATCATGGTCTGAACATTAGACCCCATCGAGCCGGTAGTGTCGCAGGTACTTTCGACGTCCATCGGGCAGCCAACCGTGAGGCGGTACTTCCCATCGGGCGTCTCTTCAAAGCGCGGCAGTGACCGGCGAATCGTCATCACGGCCGGATCGACCGCAGGGTCGAGCTTGCCAGAATCGCGTGAACTCTGCTCAGCCTCATAGGTAACGTTCGATTTCGCACGCCGACTCCCGTCGGAGCGACGCTCGAATTCGATGCCTTTGGCCGAAGCGGCGGTCTTGAAACTGTAGTCAGTAAAAACATCTCTTCCCATGAATTACCCTCCTTTTTCATGCGGGAAACCCAGCGTCCAGTTGACGCCAAGATTTAATGTCCTTGTCGAAGTAGGTAAACGGATAATATTTATATCCCCACCATTCTCCAACGTGCCGATATAGCAATTCGTGCGCGTCCTCACCTCTCATGTCTGTAGTTTCGTTAGCAAGATAGTTCAGAAGATCCGCGAAACGCTGTTCTTCAGGCGTATCGTTAAACATCAGCCAGCTCAGCATGTTGCTAGCGGCGCGATTAACGCTATCGCCGTGGTAAGCATCGGGATTTTCCGACCAATCAAGATACACCATGCGGTGCATCTTGGGTTCCAGAATTACCTGGTCAGCATGGAAAACGTAAAAGTTCCCAATCTGTTCCAGAAATGTCTGCAGCTTGAAGAATCGTCCCAGAATCCAGGTACAGGTTTTCGCGTCAACGGAATACTTGCTTTGTAGTTTAGCTAGCGGGATAAAATCAGAGACCGCCGCGTCCTTAATACATAGCAGATTTACCTGACGTCCGTCCTGATCGGAATCTGTGATGAATGAGTCGAAAAGCTCCGGAAAGAGCCAATCGTAGTGAATGCGAGCTTCGGGATTGCCCCTAGCTTCTTGATAGACTTGCTCGATACGCTGAGATGCCCGTTCTAAGAACCGTAACTTTTCCGCCTCAGAGTTAATCTGGCCATTTTGCGAGCGCGCATTTGGAATCCGCAGGAGGAAATCTCCTGTGCCGTCCGGCGCTTGCGCATGATACAGCTTATATTTGTCTGAAACAGAAAGCAGGCCTTTTTCGGGGTCTACGGAGCACTTTATGGTGCCATCGCGGGAGTGTAGAATCAATCAAATCACCTCTTTCTTTTATTGAAAACAACATTTTTAAACAGCAAAATATCTCTTCTTGCTTCCAAGAGAGATATTATAATTCCATTATAGCACAGAACTGTCAAAAAGTCAAGTTGCGACAAGATGCGAAAGCGTTTAAACTGAACATATGAGACGCACCAAAATGACCGATCGAGAGCAGGTTATTTTGGGCTTTAACCTTCTGATTATCTTCAGCGAATTCTTGGGTCTCGTGTTGCGTACCTATATCTTAGGCTCAATCGGCCTCGAATACTACACAGTACTGAGTAATATTGCGTCGTTTCTAGCCTCGACTTTTGTGGCATATTACTTAATTCGCGGCAGCAAAGTACCGCATTGGGTGGCGGTTTGGCGCTTGGTGGCGACTACCATGCTCGCAATTACCTTCCTAGTAGTGATTTTTGTTTTGCCGTTTAATATGGGCGTACCGCTATGGAAATTACTGCTGCCGGGGCAGATGTTCTTCTTACATTTCGCTTGTCCAGTGCTCGCCATGTGCACGATGTTATTCGTCGAGCAATACCGTTTCCAGAGTAAAGATGGCAACGTAATTTCGTTGCCAACGCTAGCCTACGCGATAATCATCATGATTCTAAACGGCATGAATTTAGTAAATGGCCCCTATCCGTTTATTCGGCAATTAATGGGCGGCAAAGTTACCTACTTAATCATGGCTTTTGCGTTATGCCACTTTGCGCCAACTTTGGTAGCGAGCGTGTTCTATAAAGTCCAAAAACATCGGATGAAACTCTATAATCGCCGCACGAAAAGAAAAGAGGCAGCTAGTAGTTTACATAAGGCTTAAAACTTGCTAATATAGCCGGAACCAAGACGTCATCGTGGCGTCTTTGTTAGTACATTTCGAGGGGAGGTAATGCAAATGTTGTATCAATATGGCTACGACGAATTCGATCTTCGCCGTGATTTGGAAGCATACTTTACCGTACATAAGATGCCGCAAGCGCAGTCCGCCCTGGAATACGCTTGGGAAAAACACGAGGGTGCCACTCGTATGAATGGTCAGCCGTTTATTATTCATCCACTGTTTGTCGCAAAGTATGGCATCGCCATCGGCGCGGACAGCGAAGACCAAATCTGTATCGCGCTGCTACATGATGTTTGCGAGGACTGCAATATCGATCCAGACGAGCTTCCGTTTAACGAAAACGTCAGAAAGGGCGTCAAAGCCCTGACTTTTGTCTATGACTACAGCTCGGAAGATACCGAAGATGAGAGGCAGCTCAAGAAGATCGTACGCAAGGGTGAAACTTTCGCGAGATTGATTGAGAATCCGGTCGCGCTGATCTGTAAATGTATTGATCGCTATCATAACCTCACCACCGTAGAGGAATTGTCGCAGGAAAACATCGTCAAGAATGTTCTCGAGACGCATCGCCTGCTGCTGCCGGTTGTCTATAACGCGTTAAATATTCGCTTGTACAGCCAGTATTACAATCAACTCTACGTGATGTCGATCAATCTGCGTTCGCTCAACGATTTGATTGCCCTCAAACACGATATTGCACTCAATACGATGTCTTGAAGTGCATGACCCGCCTTCGTGGCGGGTCTTTTCCTGATATAATATAGTTAGGGAAGTTTTCACGCAGGCGAAAGGTGGGTGATGCATGAGTGAAAAGGAATAGACATCATATTCTATATCCCCAAGCGGCTTGGCTAAGGCTCGGACCGATTGGCTCGTTTCTACGCGGAGCATTCATTATTCGCATCAACAAAGAGTTACATGCGCAGCTACATCATGAGATAGATAAAACACTCGGTGGATACGTATGGTCCGACCATTTGCCCCGCAAGTGCACCTTAATGTATCTCGAAAAAGAACTGAAGCGCGACGAAGAGTTAGTGAAAACTAGTGGACCCATCGGAAAAATCGATTGGTTGATGGACCGCTTAAGCTATTCCGACAGTCATAGCTACTGGCTAAAAACCATGTTAAGACGCCAACGCGAGTTCCTGATCGAGCACCAAGAGGAGATCTAAAGCATCTCCTCTTTTTTCTTGCATTATATGATTAAAAGTGCTAAAATACTTCTCAAGAGTTTCGTGAGCTCTGTTTGTTAATGCTGGACAACTGAGCTCTATTACAGCAATAAATTTAATTAGTAAAAGGATTTTTTGTGCCTACAATCAATCAATTAGTGCGTAAGCCACGCAAAAAGGCCGCAAAGAAGAGCAAAGCTCCAGCTTTGGGCTCCATCGTGAATACGCTCAAAACTCGTTACTACAAGCAAGCCGCTCCACTTAAGCGCGGTGTCTGCGTTAAAGTAACCACCAAGACTCCAAAGAAACCAAACTCCGCCTTGCGCAAGGTTGCTCGTGTGCGTCTCACCAACGGTCAGGAAGTTTGGGCTTACATCGGCGGTGAAGGTCATAACCTCCAGGAGCACGCAGTTGTGCTCGTTCGCGGTGGTCGTGTGCCAGATCTTCCAGGTGTTCGCTACCATATCGTCCGCGGTACACTTGATCTTCAAGGCGTCCAAGGTCGTAAGCAAGGCCGCTCCAAGTACGGTGCTAAGAAGGAGGATAAGTAATTATGCCACGTAAAGTTACCGCAAGCTTGCAGCGCAAAGTTATGCCAGATCGCAAATATCAGAGCGTTTTGGTTCAGCGCTTGATTAATAAATCTATGCTCGACGGCAAAAAGCAAGCCGCTGAACGCGCCGTTTATGAAGCTATTGAAGGCGCTGCCAAGAAGTTGAAGAGCGAAAACCCAGTCGAGGTTTTGGAACAGGCTATCAAAAATGTTAGCCCAGATTTCGAAGTTAAGTCCCGCCGCGTCGGTGGTGCTAACTATCAGATTCCATTCCCAATCGCCGGTCATCGCCAACTCCACTTCGCCATGAGCTGGCTCGTTCAATCTGCTCGTGCTCGCTCCGGTATGAGCTATGCTAAGCGCCTTGAAGCTGAAATTGTCGACGCTTACAATGATGCTGGTGCTGCCTTCAAGAAGAAGGAAGATTGCCACCGTATGGCCGAAGCAAACCGCGCCTTCGCGCACTTTGCTCGCGCCTAAAATCGATTCGATTTGGAAATATCTCCCCTTGTGGGAGATATTTTTTATGCGAAAGACTCTTGACTAATCCTAAAAAACGTGATATAGTGGAAAAACTGTGTGTGGGAGTTCTTTAAAGTATGTGAGTTTTTGAATTAAAGAGTTTCTACACCATGTAACTGTGTGGGTTTTCCGCGACTATAGAAGGAGGTCAAACTTATGGAAAACATTCTCCCCATTCTTCTTACCGCTCTTCCGTTCGTTGTATTGGTGGCGGTAATCATCGTCATCCTCTTCGCTCTGATCAAGGTTGCGAAGGGTAACGAAGCCCTGGTTGTCTCTGGTGTTGGCGCTACTGATAAGAACGGCAATCCTACCATCAAGCGGGCCGGCGGCCGAATCGTAATTCCTTTCATCCAGAAAGCGCAGTATTTCGATTTGTGCACCCGTACTGCGAAGGTCTCTGGCGACGTCACGAAGACGATCTCCGGCGTCCCGGTACAGATTGACTGGGCTGTGGCTTATGCTCCGGACATCTCGTCCGACGAAAGTCTGCAGCGCGCCGTTACGAGCTTTCTCGATAAAAACGAAGAGGAACTGCAGCGCATCATTCTGGACGTTGTGTCCGGCGGCGTGCGTGCTGTCATCTCTAAGATGACGCCTGAACAGGTCATGAACGGCAAAGATGAGCTCGACGATGAGGTTAAGAAGCAGATTTCCACTCAGATGAAGGAGCTCGGCTTCAACACGATTCTGTCGATTCATGAAGTCGAAGACGCTCATGGATCCACCTACTATCAGGATCTGGCTGCGCGTGACCGCGAGACCAAACGTCGCGATGCGGCTAATATCTCTGCGGAAGCCGAGCAGTCGATTCGCGAAAAGGCGGCGGAAACCGATCGGATGGCCCAGGAAAAGGAACTCGATGCCCAGGTGGCCGTTGCCGAACGCAAGCGTGACACGGACGTGAAGAAGGCCGATTTCAAGGCCGAAACCGACCGCAGACAGGCGCAGGCTGATCAGGCGGCCGCTCTGGAGCAGGAAGCAATCAAGAAGGAACTGGCCACGCGTGCCGGCGCTGTCGAGATCGAGAGGCAGACTCAGGCCAACTTGGCTGCTCAGAAGGAGCAGGAAGTGGCCGTCACTCGCGCCGAAACCGACAAGAAGACTACCGTTATTGGAGCTCAGGCTGAAGCCGAGCGTAAAAAAGCGGAAGCTGCCGGTGATGCCGAGGCGCTGAAACTGCAGGCTGCCGGTGATGCCGAGGCTAAGAAGCTGACCGCAGCCGGTGAAGCTGAGGCGGCGGCTACCCGCAAGACCAAAGAAGCCGAAGCGGCTTCTACGGCTCGTCGTACTGAAGCGGAAGGCAATGCGCAGGCGCGCAAGACTGAAGCCGAGGCCGAAGCTACCGCCATCAAGGCGCAGGCTGGCGCCGAAGCCGAATCTACTCGTATGAGAGGTGAGGCCGAAGCCGCTGCAATTGCCGCCAAAGGTAAAGCTGAAGCCGAGGCCATTCAGGCCAAGGGTGAAGCTGAAGCTGCTGCCGCCAGGGCTCTCTCTGACGCTCAGGCCGCCAACGACAAGGTCAACTTCGAACTCAAGAAGATTGAGATCGAGCAGCAGACCCGCGTTCAGGTGGCGACCAACGTCGCAACAGTCATGGCTGAAGTTGGCAAGAACGCCAAGTTCTACGATTTCGGCGGTGGCGCGAAGCCCGAAGGTGGTGGCGACCTGCTGACTGGCATTCTGGGCCGCATTCCGCAGATCTTCGCACAGGCCGACATGCAGAACCAGGCGCTCAATGGCGAACAGCTGACCGATACGGTCAAGAAGCTGGTGGCTGCCGTGGCCGACCCTATTAAGGGCAAAGATGACGGCGCTGAGACGCCGGAACTGCCGGAAGGCGACAACAAGTAAGATTCAAAGACACATATCGACCGCCCCCGGGCTGAAAAGCTCGGGGCATTTTTTATGCCGTTTATGCTAAAATTGAACCATGAGTGGGCGCAAGCTGATTTATCAGATTTATCCTACAGCTATCGGCACTCTCAGCGATATCGCTGATCGTATTCCGATGATAGCCAAGCTTCAGCCGGACTATATTTGGCTGAGTCCAATCTTTTTGAGTCCTTGGGTAGACGGCGGCTACGACGTGGCAGATTATTGCCAAATCGATCCGCGCTTCGGTACGATGAACGATTTTCGCCATCTTGTGGCGGTCTGTAATAAATATCATATCGGTATTCTGCACGACCTTGTCATGAATCACACCTCTTCGGAACATATCTGGTTCAAGAAATCCGAACGTCACGACCCGTGGTATAAAGATTATTATGTTTGGATGGACCATCCGCTCAACTGGGATTCGTTCTTTGGTGGACCGGCCTTTGATTATGACCAAATTCGGGGCAAATATTATCTACATTTGTACGACAAGCGCCAACCAGATTTGAACTTCGAAAATCCCCGCGTGATTCGTGAATTTAAAGAAATAATTAAATTCTGGACCGACCGCGGTGTAGCTGGCTTTCGCGTCGATTCCGCCAACGTGTTAGCCGAAGATGCTTTGCGCTCTGGCGTTTTGCCGCGCCTGTCCGGCTTCTTTAATTACTATCAGACCAAAGAAACCGTCGAGATTCTCGAGAAACTGCTCGGCTCGAGCCGAATTTTTACTATCGCTGAGCCAGTCGGAGGCGATTTTATGAGCCATGCGCGTTTCCATGAGCTAACGCGGAAGGCCTTTGATGCCGCCTTTAATATCGGTACGCTCGACGTCGCTGACACATTTCTTTCGATAAAAGATAAGCCGCGCGCAGTCAATTACCGCCGGTGGTTCCGCAAGCTTGCCAAATGGAGTCAAGAGCCGAAATTCTCACTTGCACTCGAATCGCACGATACACCACGCAGTCCAAATCGCTTCGGCGCCGATCCGAAGGTGCTCGCGATGCTGCAATTTGCCTTGCCGGGCAATTATCCGTGCATCTATCAAGGGCAAGAAATTGGCACCAAGAATCCGCAGCTTAGTAATAATATCGACGACTATCCAGGCGTCCAATCGCGCATGATTTATCGTCGTCAACGTAAAGAAGGCAAGACTAAACGGCAGGCGATGAAGGTAGTAAAGCAGATGTCACGTGATAATGCGCGCCAGCCGATTGACTGGGCAGAATACTTCTTGCAGGACCATAATCCGCGTTCCACATTGAATTTTTACCGTGCGATGGTGCATTTATGGCGCGAAGACCCAGTTTTCATCCATGGCAAACTAAAAGTCGCCAAAACCTCTAGCAAAGGCATCTTCGAGTTCTATCGCATTTACAAGAAGGACAAGTATTTCGTCCACTTAGATATGACTAACCATACAGCTTCTTATATTCGCGATAGTAACGGCCGTACGATTATTTCTACGCGCTAGCTATTGACTACAATATGAAAACGTGATGTAATAAAGATATGTATTTTTTGCGTTCTTCGTAAAATGTGCATGAATACCGAGTGAGAACGAATCGGTAGTACATTTCCATTAGCGCCTTTGCGCTCACTCGCAGAAAAAAGGAGGTCTGTCATGAGTAGACGCAATATACCTGGCATGCAATCGTTTAGCATAGATGATGGAGTCTTCGATGAAGATGATTTCACGAAGGAAGATCTCGAATCCGTACGGCGCAGTCGCTCTAAAAAGTCCGACCAAGAAGATAAAATATCCTGGTCGACTCGTCACCCGCGACTGTCTCATTCCATCGAAACCTGTTTTTCGATTTTTCTCTTTCTCATCTTCATCGGCGGCGGAATCTGCTGCATTGCGGCCGCGACCACTATTCTTGTAGAAGGCACCAAGGCACTTATCCGTATCATCGGAGAATTTTTCTAACTCCGAGCAACGGCAATTCTGCAGTCCCCGACATGGCGTCGGGGGCTTTTTCTTTTTATCGCAAAATACTCTTTAAACACGCTTTAAAATATGCTAATATTAAAAGCAAAGCTTTAATGAAGCAATTATTGCTATTGTCTAAAAATAATAAGGAATTATATGGCAGAAAAAGTTACGGACCTATCCAAATATAGGAACATCGGTATTATTGCCCATATTGACGCGGGTAAGACTACCACCTCCGAGGCGATTCTGTATCGCACCGGTCTCAAACATAAAATTGACCTCGTGAAAGGCGACACCGGCGGTGCTACCACCGACTGGATGGAACAGGAAAAAGAGCGCGGTATTACGATTACCTCCGCTGCTGTGACTGCCTACTGGAAAGGCCACAAAATCAACATTATCGATACTCCAGGCCACATCGACTTTACTGCTGAGGTTGAGCGCTCTTTGCGCGTGCTCGACGGTGCTATCGTAGTATTCGATGGCAAGATGGGCGTTGAGGCTCAGTCCGAAACTGTTTGGCGCCAGGCCGATAAATACGGCATTCCGCGCGTTTGCTTCATTAATAAGATCAATCAAATCGGTGGCGACTTCTATAAGTCCCTCGAATCTATCCACAAGCGCCTCTCTAAGAACGCTTTCGCCATTCATCTTCCAATTGGCTTCGAGAAAGATATCTGCGGCGTCGTAGATCTTATCGATATGAAGGCTTACACTTACAAAGATTATGCCGATCATGAGCTCACGGTTGGCGAAATCCCAGCCGACATGGTCGAAAAGGCTAAGAACTATCGTTCTATGCTCGTCGAGGAAGCTGTCCAAGCCGACGAAGCATTGATGGAGAAATTCTTCGAACAAGGCGAAGAAGCTATCACCTCTGAAGAACTCAAGATGGCTCTCCGCAAGCGCATTATCGATGGTCAATTCTTCTTGGTTACCGGTGGCGACGGTCGCGGCGTAATCGTCGAAAAAGTGCTCGACCTCGTGACCGACTTCTTGCCAGCTCCAACCGATATTCCAGCTATTCTTGGTAAGTCGCCAAAGACCGGCGAAGATATCGTTCGTCATGCCGACGAAAAAGAACCACTTACTGCGCTCGCATTCAAAATTGCTACCGACCCATTTGTAGGTAAACTTATCTTCATTCGTGTTTACTCTGGTAAACTCGAAGCTGGTTCTTACATCATGAACGCTACTACCGGCAACAAAGAGCGCGTTGGTCGTCTCGTCCGTATGTTTGCCGATAAGCGCGACGATATTACCGAAATCGGCGCTGGCGATATTGCTGCCGTCGTCGGCCTCAAAGATACCACTACCGGCACCACGCTCTGTGATCCAGCTCATCCAATTCTTCTCGAGTCTATTACTTTCCCAGATCCGCCAGTATCCATCGCCGTCGAGCCAAAGACTAAGGCCGACCAAGAAAAGATGGCTATCGGTCTCGGTAAGCTCGCCGAAGAAGATCCAACCTTCCGCGTTCACACCGATGAAGAGTCCGGCCAAACCATTATTTCCGGTATGGGCGAGCTTCACCTAGAAATCATTATCGACCGCTTAAAGCGTGAGTTTAACGTTGAGGCTAATACTGGCGAACCGCAAGTTGCCTACCGTGAAACCATTCGTGGTACCGCTGAAGCCCAAGGAAAGCACATCAAGCAGTCCGGTGGCCGTGGTCAATATGGTGATGTTTGGGTTAAATTTGAGCCAAATGAGCCAGGTAAAGGCTTCGAGTTTATCGATCAGATTAAAGGTGGCGTCGTGCCGCTTGAATACCGTAAGCCAGTTATGGAAGGTATCAAGGAAACTCTCGAAGGTGGCGTTATCGCTGGCTATCCAGTCCTCGACGTCAAGGCTACGCTCTATGATGGCTCCTACCACGATGTAGACTCTTCCGAGCTCGCATTCCACCTTGCTGGCAGCCTCGCTACCCGTGAAGGTATCAAGAAAGCAAAACCAGTCTTGCTCGAGCCTGTCATGAAGATTGAAATTACTACCCCAGAAGATTTCATGGGCGACGTGATTGGTGACCTTAACTCCCGCCGTGGTCGCATCGACGCGATGGAAGACCGTGAGAACGGTGTCAAGGTCATTACTGGCTTCGTGCCACTTGCAAACATGTTTGGCTATACTTCGGATCTCCGTGGTATGTCTCAGGGCCGCGCCGCTTCTACGATGGAGCTCAACGGTTACGAGGAAGTTCCGCCGAACATTGCGCAAGAAATCATCGAGAAGCGCAACAGCAAATAATCGCTTTTCAGCCAGCTCCCGCAAGGGGGCTGGTTTTTTGTGTTAAGATGTTTACGATTGACAAAAATCGAAATCTGTGATATAATAGAATCATATTATTGCAAGTTGCACGAGGTACCTTTACAGGAGGTGACAACCATGAAAGAATTCACCAATGCCTCCCGTAAGATTACTGCTAACGACAACTTCATAGTCTCTGTTAACGAACCGCTGACAACCAACCGAACGGCCGTCATCTTCTTTGACGAATTTGCGAATTACCGCATCGGCAAACAGCCTAGCTTCGTTGTTGAAGCTACCAGTAAACGCATCGCGTTTACCGATAAAATGAAAGACCGCATCAAGAAGTATCTCGACAAACTAATGTAACCTCCACAAAACCCCCTCAGCCGAGGGGGTTTGTTTTTTAGTAATATTTCTTATATTTGCGTCGCATATTTACATCGCGCAAGAATAGATATAAGTTGCGGCGGAAACTCTTGTCGCCCGGATAAAACAACGAAGTACAAACCTTTTTCTCACGAATCAGTTTTTTGACCTCAGCTTTTTTGTCGTCCGAGATATACTTCAGTACTAAACTCTTTGGAATTACGTGCCAAAAATACGGCTCATTCACGAGGAGTAGTTTCTTTTTCTTATTATAGATATAGGCATCTACGATATATTTCGCAACGTTATAGCCGGCACCAGTATTACGATAATGTGAGCGACCTTGGCGAATATTAATCTCAAAAATCTTAATTTTACCGTCACGTTCGTCGTACTTCAAGTCGGCATCGCACCAACCTTCCATGCCGATACTTTCAAGTAAATCACGGATTTGGAGCATTAGTGGCTCATTATAGACGGTAATCGTCGCGGCGTTCGAGCCAAGCCCCATCGGCGTATGCTCCTCAAGTAAGACATTACCGAGATTCATATACTGCACCTTGTGGTCGCGGCCAACGAAACAGTGGAGGTCATACATGGCGGAATCGGCACCCGGAATGCGGTCTTGCATAATCATATTGCCCGAGTAGCCGGCGTCGTAAATCTGTTTCAGCACCTTGCGTAGCTCGGTCTGATTTTCAATCGTATAGACCTTATATTGGCCCTCAAATTCGTGTGCGAAGTAGTCGGCCGAATCGGAAGGCTTCAAAATGACCGGGTAAGGGAAGTTTACGCTGGCTTTTTTCGGATCGTCACCGTGCTTGAAAATTTTCGTGGCTGGATAATCCACCTTGTTTTTGTCGCAAAGCTTATAAAAATTTTCCTTTAAGATCAGATTATCAAGCACCTTTTGGTCGGCATATGGCACGACGAACATCTTGGAGAGTTCTTTCTTGTGCTTCACGATTAGGCGGACATAATGGTCGGTGCAGCCCAAGATGATAATATGCTTGTACTGATCTTTAAACTCCTCATAAATGCCACGCAAAGTGTCCATAAATACCTCGTCGTCGGTCAAGTTTGGCTCGCAACGAAAATCGAGAATCTTTGAATAATCAATCGTGCCCGAAATCTTTCGGGCAATCATTAAGGACTTCACGCCGTAGGCTTCGTGAAAGGCACGCGCCATACTGTAAGAGTTGATGTCGCTAGATGTAACGACCGGCAAAATATCTGCTTTCATACCTATAACTTTACCATAGTTTTTTTATCTGTAAAATCAAGCGTTTTCACTTTACAACTATTTCAAAATAATATATTATATACACATATATAGTTTTGGGCTGGTTAATATTAGTGCCCAAAAAATATTTAAAAAATATAAGGAGAATATATAAACTATGGCAGATTTTGACCGTAGCAAGCCGCACATTAACGTCGGTACCATGGGCCACGTTGACCACGGTAAAACCACTTTGACGGCTGCTATTACTGCTGTTCTCGCGAAGCGTCTTCCTTCCGAGATTAACAAGCCTGTAGCTTACGACCAAATCGATAACGCGCCTGAGGAAAAGGCTCGCGGTATTACCATCGCTACCTCCCACCAGGAATACGAATCCGCTAAGCGCCACTACGCACACGTAGATATGCCAGGCCACGCCGACTACATTAAGAACATGATTACCGGTGCCGCTCAGGTAGATGGTGCTATTCTCGTAGTCGCTGCTAACGATGGTGCTTTGCCACAGACTCGTGAGCACGTTCTCTTGGCACGCCAGGTAAACGTTCCAAAAATCATCGTCTTCTTGAACAAGATGGATCTCGCTGATCCTGATCTCGTCGAGCTCGTTGAAGAAGATATCCGCGACCTTCTTGAAAAGAACGGTTTCGATCGCAACTGCCCAATCATCAAGGGTTCCGCTACTAAGGCTCTTGAAGGTGACAAGGAAAACGAAGATGCTGTTATGGCTCTCGTTGAAGCAATGGATGATTACTTTGACATTCCAGAACACGATCTTGATAAGCCATTCTTGATGCCAATCGAGGATGTCTTCTCCATCAAGGGTCGTGGTACGGTTGCTACTGGTCGTATCGAGCAGGGTACCATTCACATCAATGATGAAGTTGAGATCGTTGGTATTCGCGATACTCAGAAATCTGTTGTTACTGGTATCGAGGCCTTCCACAAGACTCTCGACCAAGGTCAAGCTGGCGATAACGCTGGTCTTCTCCTCCGCGGTATTGAGCGCGATCAAATCGAGCGTGGTCAGGTTATTGCCAAACCAGGCACCATCACCCCACACATCGAATTTGAAGGCCGTGTTTACATCTTGAAGAAGGAAGAGGGTGGCCGCCATACGCCATTCCATGCTGGTTACAAGCCACAGTTCTACTTCCGCACCACGGATGTGACTGGTGAAGTTCTTGACGCTAAGGGCGAAGACGGCAAGGAAAAGGAAGTTGTGATCCCAGGCGATACCAACGTTACCTTCCATGTCAAGCTTCATGCGCCAATCGCTATGAACGACAACGACCGCTTCGCTATCCGCGAAGGTGGCAAGACCGTCGGTTCTGGCGTTGTTACCAAGATCATCAAATAATTGATATCTTAACCAAAATATCTCCTCCACTTGGGGGAGATATTTTTTGTTATAATACGTTTATGCTATACGGTCCATTCGTCGATGCTGTAACCAAAAGGCCAACAATTTTAATTTCTCGCATCATTGTCATGATAGTAATTGGAGGCATACTCGCGCTTGCGTTGCATCTTTGGCTCAAGGGAAGCGATTAAGTAAAAATCAACGAAGGTTATCGGCGTATTTGACCATTACGAAGAAATTGAAATAACGAAAGACCCAAAAACGGGAGTTTGCGGGTCGCATCTACAAATATTCAGAATTGAGTACCAAGGAAAAGAATATTTCGTAAAAGGCTTTGTAGAGAATACAAACTTACCAAATGCCGATTTAGATAATAAAAAAGATTTTAGAGTTCTATATAAATCCAGATAATCCAAACAATTCAATTCCTATCCAGCAAGGGGCGGCAAAAGTATAGCCGCAGTTATTATATTCTGTCTACTATTCCTAGGTATTTTTACTAGCTGCTCTACCATTTATGTTTTTCTAAGGAGCAACCTATTGCATTTTTGAGCAATTTGTGCTATAATAAACAAATGTAGTCGCAAAGAACTACTTTTTTGTAGTCACAGAGCGGCGCATGTTTGCACATTAACAGATTTCAGAGAAAAAGGGAGGGCTTTTCTATGACAGAGAAAGATGAAATCAAGAACGTATGGCTGGCAATTATCGCGGGCGGCCGCGGAACTAGACTGTTCCCGCACAGTCACGATGATTGCCCGAAACAATTCTGCGTCCTGGATGACGAAAACACGTTCATCCAAGCTACAGCAAGGCGCTTCGTTGCGCTGGGCGTCAAGCCTAATCGGATTGTGGTAGTCACCACGAACTCGCGTCAGACCCAGCTCGCTGCCGAGCAGCTGACACCGCACAAAATTATTACCCCGAATATAATCGAGATTCGGTCAAGTTATGGTTATGCCGGCTCAATGGCGAAGGCTGCCGAGTTTATCTACGAGCATGATCAAGACGCGGTTATCATTAACACACCGGCCGACCAGTTTATTGTTCAGGATGAGAATTTTGAAGACACCATGAAGTTGGCGGTCAGCTCCGCCAAATCAGGACAGCCGACTATCGTTGGCGTCAAAATTACCGACGAAGTCATCTTCAGAGGTTGCGGCCACGCCGTTTACGACCCCGAAGACGACTCCTTCTGTAAGGTAGTCAAAGGCTTCGTGGAGAAGCCGGACAAGAAGACCGCCACCAAGATGTTGCGTGAGGATAATTCCGCCTGCAACACCGGAATTAACGTTTGGCGCGCAGAAGATATCCTAGAGGCAGTCAAAGGCTACCAGCTCGACGAAGAAGCTGAGGCAATCGCAAATGGCGAAGCCAAAGGTGAGGCGTTGGGCACCGATGAGCTGATGGCTCTGCTCGGTGAGTTGCGCCTAGCCATTGGCAGTTTTGCCTGGTATGATTGTGGCACGCTCAAGGCGCTCTACCAAATCTCGGCCAAAACGCCGAACCACAAAAATGCAACCCTCGGTAAAGGCTATATCGAGCGCGTACACTGCTACGGATCCCTTTTCATAACAATGCAAGGCGTCAACCTCTATCCAATTAATGCGGAAGATGTTGCGGTAGTACTAAACGCCATTAAGGGAAAAATCGTCATCGCAGTCGTCGCCCTCAGTGAGAGCCAACTCGTCCGAGAGCTTGCTGAAGATTTCCAGCGAAACGAGATTATTCTTACGAACGACTATTCCGTCAAAGCTAGGAATAATATCGTCATCGACACCAACTTTTCCGACGAAATTGTCGTCGGTTTCGTTGGCGTATCCGGATACGTCGTTCATGCACTCAAGAGGCCCGATGGTGATATCGATATCACCGTATCGCGCAATCTCCAGAAAATCCAGAATCTCGCCTAATTTCTCTGTAAATCTGACAATTTTCTCCCCCGGCTGGTCCGGGGGAGTTTTTGTACCTATGTTAATATAAAGGCATGGAAGATATCTTTATTTATGCCATGATGGTTACATTAATGCCTGCATTTTTTCTCATAATTGGCGGCATTATATTAATGCTCATCCCAGTCATTCGCGCGAATAAGAAAAAGAAAATCTGCACACAACCGGTCGCAGTAAAGTGCATCCGCATCGAATATTCGCCAGACGGCGACGAATCTCTTAAAAACCCGATCTGGGAGGGCACCGTGAACGGTCGGACGGTCGAATATGGTCGCAAAGATGTCTATCTCGCCGGCGTGACAGCCGAAGAGGGCGAAGAGCGTACATTCTATGTCAATCCAAATAATCTCGGCGAATACTATGATCCAGTCGATAAATCAAGCCGAAACATCCTATTTTTCATCGGCGGTTTTTTAGTATTCATGGGAGTGGCAATTATTGCCTTCTCATTCGACCCAGAGTCTTAACGGAAGATGTGGTAGAATTTAAGCATGAGTAGAGTTCCAGGTAATAGTATGTTTCTCGGCATGGCCTTGATGCTGCTATTTTTCGCCGGCCTCATGGCTATTCCGGCCATCGCCGTCCATCGTCACCAGAAAAAGTGTCGCGTCAAAGTACGTGGCAAATGTATTAGCCTCACCGACCCAGACTGGCCTGAGAATATTCCAAACGCGCCATATCATCCGAGCTACGAAATTGAATATGAAGGCGAAAAAATCATCCTCATTCGCACCGTTGGTAAAGAAGATGGCAAAGTTCAGCTTGGTAAGACATACGACCTCTATATCGACCCAGACAATCCGCAAAATTTCGTCAATAAAGTAGACAACAATGAACACATGGACCGCGTTATCTTTGCAGTTTTGTGCGGCGTCGGTTCGCTGATACTATTTGGCATCTATATTATCTCCATCTTCTTGACAGTTTAGCGATACTTTGGCATAATAATCTCATAAAACATAATAATAGTTTCGTAAAAACTCATGGACGGCACGTCTAGATGCTATCTGAGGTTATACGAAAAGCAGAAAGGAATATCAATGGCAGAAAAAGCCAAGACCGAAGGTCTTAAAATTCGCATTCGCTTGAAGGCTTATGATCATCGTTTGATCGACCAAAGCGCCAAGCAAATTGTTGACACCGCTATCCGTACCGGTGCCCAAGTAAGTGGTCCAGTGCCTCTTCCAACCAAGCGCTCCACCTTTACCGTCGTAAAGAGCCCACACGTCTACAAGACTGGTGGTGAAGCTTTCGAAATGAAGGTCCACAAGCGCCTTATTGACGTTATCAACGCTACTCCAAAGACGATTGATGCATTGCAAAATCTCTCTTTGCCAGCTGGCGTCGATGCCGAAATCAAGATGTAATTATTATTGCAAAATCGCCACCCCGGGTAGGGTGGCTTTTTTGTCGGCGCAAAATGTTTGACAGATTAGCACCACTTATGATAAAATTAGACGCGTATATTATCAAATCACGTCATTTTGGCGCAAGAGGTACGGTCCGGTTGAGAGTCCGGATACCACTCAGAAGCCAAATGATTTTAATGGGAAAGGACCCCAGATGAAAATCATCCTCGGCACCAAGATTGGTATGACCCAGATCATCGGCGACGACGGTGTAGTTACTCCTGTAACTATCCTTCAAGCCGGCCCATGCACGGTGACTCAGACTAAGTCTGTCGAATCCGACGGCTATAGCGCTGTGCAATTGGCATTTGGTCAGGGTAAGAATCTGAGCAAGGCCGTGTCCGGACACGTTAAAAAATCCGGAAAAGATATCAACCCTAAGTACATTCGTGAGTTCCGCGTCGCGGAAATTCCTGCCGATGTTACTCTCGGTAGCGAATTGACCGTCGCTAACTTCGCGCTCGGTGACAAAGTACAAGTTACCGGCACGAGCAAGGGTAAAGGTTTTGCTGGTACTGTTAAGCGCCACAACTTCCAAGAATCCCGCAATACGCACGGTTTTAAGGGCGACATTCGTAAGGTTGGTTCCATCGGCTCCATGTATCCACAGAAAGTCTTCAAGGGCAAGAAGATGGCTGGCCGCATGGGTCACGATCGCGTAACCGTCAAAAACCTCGTCGTCTCCTACATCGACGCAGAAAACAACCTGATTGGTCTCAAAGGCGCTGTGCCTGGTCCAAACAAAGGTCTCGTAATGGTGGAGGGAAAGGACTAATATGGCAGACGCTAAATTAAATAAAGACGTCTTCGGTCTCTCCGTCGACAACCACGAATTAGTAAAACTCGCTTACGATGCCTATCTCGCCAATTCCCGCAGCTCCCACGCTAAGACTCTCAAGCGCGGCGAAGTTCGTGGTGGTGGCAAGAAGCCATGGAAGCAAAAAGGTACTGGTCGCGCCCGCTTTGGTTCGACTCGTAACCCTATCTGGCGTCATGGTGGTGTTGCCTTCGGCCGCACCGGTGAGGAAAACTTCACCAAGAAGATTAGCAAGAGCGCTAAACTCCAAGCCATTCGCCAAGCCCTCAGCATGCAAAACGCTGATAAGGCTGTCAAGACCATCGCTAGCTTTGACGCTAAAAGCGGCAAAACTAAAGATGCCGTCAAAGAACTTAAGATTGAAAGCGGCAAGAACTACCTCGTCGTAGTTCCAGAAAAGACCGAATCGATCGTTCGTGCTACTAACAATATCGCCAACATCAAGGTCGTTCGCCCAACCTATCTTAACGTCTTCGATATTCTAAATGCCGACGAAATCATTATCGTCGAAGCTGCCATGCCAGCTATCGAAGCTTGGCTCATCGGAAAGGAGAACGCGTAATGTTAGTTCGTCCAATTCAAACCGAAAAAGCCTATCGCGAAGAAACCAAGCGCGCTTACATGTTTATCGTTCCTACGAACGCTAGCAAGCAAGCGGTCGCTAAACAAGTTTCCGAGCAATACAACGTAACGGTTACTTCCGTTCGCGTCACGCTCCGCAAAGGCAAAGCTACCAAGTTTAGCCGCGGTCGTCATGCCTATCCTGGCACCACTTATCGCCAAGATAAGAAGATTGCCTTTGTCACTTTAAAAGAAGGCGACAAAATCAAAGTCTTCGACGAAGAACCAGTTGAAGAAGAAGCTACTGATAAAAAAGCCGACAAGAAAGGAGATAAATAATGGCTATTAAAGCTTATCGTCCAACCACGCCGGCTCAGCGTCAGAAAACTACCCAAGATTTCGATCAGATTACTACACGTAAACCATTGAAGAGCTTGGTATTGAGCAAAAAACAACAAGCTGGTAAAAACAATTCTGGCCGCATTACCGTTCGCCATCGTGGCGGCGGCGTCAAACGCCATTATCGTATCCTCACCCACAACCTTCCAGCAGGTCTCACCCTTAAGGTTATGGAAATCGAGTACGATCCAAACCGCAGCGCACGTATCGCTCGCGTAATGGATCAAAACGGTGTATATTATTACATCCTCGCTGACACTAACATGGAAAAAGGTTCCGAGATTAAGACCGGCGCTGAAGCTCCAATCGAGACCAGCAACCGCCTTCCGCTCGAACAAATCCCAGTTGGTACCCAAATTTACGCAATCGAATTAACTCCAGGTCGCGGTGCACAAATGGTGCGCGCAGCCGGTGCTTCCGCCCAGCTCATGGCAAAGGAAGACGGCTATGCTACCATCCGCATGCCATCTGGCGAAATGCGCAAGGTTCTCGTAGCCTGCCAAGCTAATATCGGTGTCGTTGGTAACGTTCAGCATCAGAACATCAAGATCGGTTCCGCCGGTCGCAAGCGCCGCAAAGGCATCCGCCCAACGGTACGCGGTGTAGTGATGAACGCTACGGATCACCCACACGGTGGTGGTGACGGTGGTCGCCACGGTTCCGGCAAAGCTCCACGCACGCCATGGGGTCAGCTCACTTTGGGTTACCGTACTCGTCATAATAAGAAAACTAACAAGATGATTGTCCGCAGTCGTCATGAAGGAAAGAGGAAATAGTCTATGTCTAGATCTCTTAAGAAGGGCCTTTATGTGGACGCCAAGCTTCAGAAAAAAATCGAAGCACTTTCCGCTGAAGACCGCACTATTATCAAGACTTGGGCTCGCGAATCTACCATCTCACCAGAAATGGTTAGCCGCACGATCGCTGTTCATAACGGTCGCGTACATGTTCCAGTATTCGTAACTGAAAACATGGTCGGTCACAAACTTGGTGAATTTGCCCCAACTCGTAAATTTAAGCGCCATGGCGGCAAGAAAGCCGCTGAAGCAGCTGCAAAGAAGGGAGCATAATCTATGGCTACCAAAACTGCACATGCTTACATCAAGGGCGTTGACAGCCAACCACGCAAGGTTAGCATTGTTGCCAGCCTCGTTCGTGACCGCTACGTCGCCGACGCAGTCGTAATCCTCGAGAATACGCCGCGCCGCGCCGCCAAGGCTGTTCGCAAAGCCATCGAATCCGCCAATGCTAACTTACTTAGCAACAACAGCAATATCGATACCAAGACCATCGCGATTTCTCGCATTTCGGTCACGGCCGGTAACCGCATGCGTCGCTATGTTCCAGCAAGCCGCGGTCGCGCTTTGCCATTTGAAAAGATTTCATCCAACATCTTCGTTGAGGTCGTAGGCGAAGAAAAAGCTAAGAAGACTGCCGACAAAGCCGCCAAGGTTGAGAAAGCAGAAAAGGAGAAGAAGTAATGGGTCAGAAAGTTAACCCAGTTAGCTATCGTCTCCAGGTCAATAAAAACTGGAGCAGCAAGTGGTTCTCCCGCAAGGCAGACTTCAAGAATTGGCTCATCGAAGATGTTAAAATTCGCGAAGTGATTGAGAATCGCTTCAAGAGCCGCCCAACTATCGATCGCATCGGTATTGAGCGCAGCCCAAACCTTACTACCATTACTATCCGCACCGCCAAAGCTGGTGCCGTAATCGGTAAGCAAGGTGCTGGTATCAATGAACTCAAGAAAGAACTTGAAAAAGTTACTAGCGCGCCTCTCCGCATTAATGTTGAAGAGGTTAAGAAACCAGAACTCAGCGCTAAGCTCGTCGCCGAAAACATCGGCTTCCAACTTGGTAAACGTATGAATTTCCGCCGCGCCGTCAAGATGGCATGCGCCTCTACGATGAACGCTGGCGCGAAAGGTATTCGCGTTGAGGTCGCTGGTCGTTTGAATGGTGCTGAAATGTCCCGCCGCGAAAAGTTTATTGAAGGCTCCGTGCCTCTACATACTCTCCGCGCCGACATCGACTTTTACGTCGAGCACGCTCAGACGATTGCTGGTATCGTAGGTGTTAAAGTTTGGATCTATAAGGGGGAGAAATAAATTATGGCACTTACTCAACCACGCAAAGAAGCGCACCGCAAGGTCCGCAAAGGCAAAAACGAAGGCACCGCCACTCGCTGCAACTATGTAGCTTTCGGCGATTATGGCCTCATGAGCCTTGATAACGAACGCGTCAACGGTCGCCAGATCGAGGCCGCTCGTCAAGCTATCACCCGCTACGTTAAGCGTGGCGGTAAAATCTGGATTCGTATCTTCCCACACACCCCAGTCACCAAGAAACCTCTTGATGTCAAGATGGGTAGCGGCAAGGGCGAACCACAATTCCACGTTGCTAAAGTTAAAGCTGGTACCGTTATGTTCGAGATCGCCGATGTGACCGACGAACAGGCAAAAGAAGCGCTTCGCCTCGCCAGCCACAAACTTCCAGTTCGTTGCAAAATTATAAAGAAAGAGGAGCTCTAATATGGCTGAAAAGAAAGCTATCAAAGAAGCTAAGACCGTAAGCAAGCTTCCTCTCGACGAACAACTCAAAGCGAAGCGTGAGGAACTCCTCATCGCTCAGCAAGGTCTCGGTTCGACACTTCAGAACCCACATCGCATCAAAGCTTTGAAGAAGGAAATTGCACGTATCTTAACGCAGATTAATGCCACGGAAGGAGATAAGTAATGGCAAGCACACTAACAGGGGTTGTGTCCTCCGACAAGCGTGACAAGACAATTACTGTCGTAATCACTTCTCGTGAGACGCATCCAATCTACAAGAAGCAGTATTCGAAAACTCGTAAATACACTGCGCATGACGAAAAGAATGAAGCGCACGAAGGCGATACTGTTGTAATCGCTGAAGGCCGCCCATACAGCAAGACTAAAACCTGGAAACTCGTCAAGATTGTCGAGAAGAGCCGCGGTAAAGTCGAGCTTAAAGAAGGAGTCACTGAGGTCGAAAGTGACGAGAAAGAGGAGAAATAACAAATGATTCAACAAGAAACACGTTTGAAGGTCGCCGACAACAGTGGCGCTAAGGAACTTGGCGTTATCCGTGTTCTCGGTGGCACTCGCGCCCGCTACGCACACGTTGGCGACATCGTGACTTGCTCAGTAAAGGATGCATCCCCAACTGGTAACGTCAAGAAGAAAGCCGTCGTCCGTGCTGTCATCGTGCGCACTCGCCAGACTATTCGCCGTCCAGATGGTTCCACCATCCGCTTCGACGACAATGCGGCAGTTCTCGTCAACGACGACAAGACTCCAAAGGGTACCCGCGTATTTGGTCCAGTTCCACGCGAACTTCGCGACCTCGGTTACTCCAAGATCATCAGCTTAGCTCCGGAGGTACTATAATATGGGAACTCGTATTAAGACTGGTGACACCGTAAAAGTTATTTCAGGTGCAAACAAAGGCACGACCGGTAAAGTTACAAAAGTTCTTCCAGCCGAAAACAAAGTTTTCGTGGAAGGCGTCGGCAACCGCACCCGTCACATGCGCCGCAGCGCTTATCGCGCCAGCGGTAAAAAAGATATTCAAGTCGGCATCGATGCAAGTAAAGTTGCTCTCGTTATTGACGCTAAGGCTGGCAACACTAGCCGCGTTGGTTACGGTAAAGACAAAGACGGCAAGACCGTTCGCATCGCCCGCCAAGCTAATAATCGGGAGATTAAATAATGGCCGAAACTAAATATGAAGCACGCCTCAAGACTCTTTATAACAAAGAGATCGCCAAGGCATTGATGAAAGAGCTCAAGCTCGACAATATCAACCAGGTGCCAAAACTCGACAAGATTATGGTCACCTCTGGTGTTGGCAAGAAACGCGAAGACAAGCGCTTCACTGAAACCGTAGAACTCACCTTGACTAAGATTACCGGCCAAGCCGTAGTCGGTCGCCAAGCGAAGAAGTCTATTGCTCAGTTCAAGATTCGCAAAGGCATGGGCGCCCCAGTTGGCTACATGACCACCCTTCGCAACGACAAAATGTATGAATTCGTCGATCGCTTAATTAACGTCGCTTTACCACACGTTCGTGATTTCCACGGCGTTTCGCGCAAAGGCTTTGACGCTCAGGGCAACTACAGCCTCGGCCTCAAAGAACAGACCGTCTTCCCAGAAATTTCCTTCGAAGACGCCGCCGTATTGCACGGTCTTGAGATTACTTTTGTCATTAAGAATGGTTCACCTGAAGGGAGCTACAAATTGTTAGAGAAATTCGGCATGCCGTTTGAGAAGGAGGCAAAGTAGTATGGCTAAGAAATCTGCTGTCCTCCGCGACGAAAAACGCCGCCAAATGTATGAAAAATACGCTGCCAAGCGCGCAGAGCTTAAGGCCGCCGGCGACCTCGAAGGTCTCCAGAAGTTGCCACGCAACTCCAGCCCGACCCGCCTCAAGAACCGCGATATGCTTGATGGCCGTCCACGTGGCTATATGCGCCGCTTCGGCCTCAGCCGTATTAATTTCCGCGAAAAAGCAAGCAAGGGCGAAATCCCTGGCGTAACAAAGAGTAGTTGGTAAGGAAAGGAGAAGAAGTATGTCTATTCAAACAACTGATCCTGTAGCTGACTTGATTACGCGTATTCGTAACGCTATCGCAGTCGGTAAGACCGAAGTTCGCGTCCCTACCAGCAAACTCAAATTTGCTATCGCCGACAAGCTACAGAAGACTCACTACCTCGAATTGGTAGAAGTTGAAGATGCAAAGCCACGCGGCATCCTCCACGTTGTCATCAACAAAGAAGGTGAAGCTGCTCGCATCAATGAAATCAAGAAAATTTCCACCCCTGGTCGCCGCATTTACGCCGGCGTCAGCGAAATTCCAAAGGTCAAATCTGGCCGCGGTACCGTCCTCGTTTCAACGAGCAAAGGTATTATGACTAGTCAAGAAGCCGTCAAGAATAAGCTCGGTGGCGAGATTCTCGTCAAAGTTTGGTAATTAAAACTTGCAAAAATATCCCTGAATGGGGATATTTTTGTTGCTATAATAAATATAGCTCTAATAAAAGGAGGATTTGTGAGCAAGTTTGACGATCAATATATTGATTTATGCCGCCGTATTTTAGCAAGTGGCGAAAAGATAACGAACTATAAAAAACAAGATCGTCGCAGCAAAGCGGCTTCTAACGCCATTCCAGATCATACCGCTCAGGGCTCATCGGAAGCCAAAACTATCCGCTTGCCACATCAAGTCTTACAATTCGACCTCGAAGAAGAATTCCCAATCCTCACCTCAAAGAAGGTTGCTTTCAAATCCGCCATCATCGAAATTCTCTGGATCTATCAAAAAGGATCTAATGACGTGCGCTGGCTGCGAGAACGCGGCGTCAAGATTTGGAACGAATGGGAAATCTCCGAAAAAGGCGAATACCAGGGCCGTAATATTAATAAGATCTTTGCCAAAGAACACCCCGCCGAACCGAAAGAAAATTTTGCGCACACTATCGGTACGGCCTACGGCTGGATCGTGAACCGCTATAACCTCATCGGCAACCTCATTGAGACCCTCAAAAACAACCCCGGTAACCGCCGCATGGTCATGAGCCTCTGGCAAAACGAATGGCTTTCGACCGCCGCCTTACCGAGTTGTGTTTGGAATTCGCAGTGGAACCTCATTAACGGCCGTCTTAATCTGCTAGTCACGTCACGTTCGTCCGATGTACCACTCGGCTTGCCGTTCAACATCGTGCAGTATGCCACACTTTGCTATCTAATTGCGCAGACTATCGGCGCGCGCCCTGGTCAATTCACTTTCATTACTAATGATGCGCATATCTACGAAAATCAGATTGACGGCATTCGCGAACAAATCGATCGCTATGATAAAGCAACAAAAGATGGCACGCTCCCGCCGGCGCCAAAACTCTGGCTTAATCCGAAAATTAAGGATTTTTATAAATTCGACAATTCCAAAGAGCTCAAAGACATCAAACTCGAAAATTATCAAAATCTCGGCACTATTAAAATGCCAGTTACGGAGTAATATGTTTAGTATTATTGCAGCCATCGGTAAAAACCGCGCCCTCGGCAAGGGTAACGACCTTATTTTTCACATCAAAGAAGATATGAAATTTTTCCGCGAAACCACCAAAGGCCACAAAGTAATCATGGGCCGCAAAACCTGGGAAAGCTTGCCGGGAAAGCTAAAAAACCGCGAAAACATCGTCGTCTCGAGCGAACCAGTCGAAGGAGCCGACCAGACCGTCGCCAACCTAGAAGCATACATCAAAGACAATATCGATTCTTCGGAAGAAATTTTTGTAATCGGTGGTGGTTCGATTTATGCCCAGCTTTTGCCATACGCCAAAAATCTCTATCTGACCGAAATTGATGCTAGTCCAGAAGCGGATACTTATTTCCCACGCTTTAATAAGAAGCACTATCATCGCAAAACACTTCAAAGCGGCGAGCAAGACGACTTGTGCTACAAAATCATTAAATATTCCAAATAAATTAGGCGGCCGCCGGCAAATCAAAGCAAAACTTCGCCGGATCCACGCCATTCTGGCGGGCAATTTCGTCTACTTTTGCGCGCACTTTGATATTAAAATCCGAATCAATCCGACTGATTTTCTTTACCAAAGCGTGGCGCGCGTTTCGGTAATCGCCTTCAGATACGTATATTTTATTGCGGCCATCCAGCGCCACCTCAAATCGTTCACCGCTCATACCTTTGCGATGAGCTTTAATACCAGACTCGAGCTCGTGAAAATATTTTCCGCCAGGCAGAATCTCGTCTGGCTTAAAACCGCAAAACTGATACACTTCATCTGGAGTCTTTTTCTCCGAAAGTCGATGATGCGTACGCATACGCATTTCGACGATGTGGTCTAGCATAGCATAATCACAATGCTCACGCATCGACATCTTTGCACCATCAATTTCATATTCGTCGTCCCAATGTTCCTTAAACCAAGCCTCGCTCACTTCGTTAATAGCGGACTGTAAAATATTCGCCCGAATTTCCGAATACGAATGGTTTTGTTCATTGCCATTCGCGTCTTTCGTCGTTGCTGGTTCTGGGCCATACCCAATAATGCCATCAATTTTACCCGTCAACACTGGCGCTTCACGCAAATGTTCGGCTAAATCCGGCCGGCGACGAATTAAATCTTGAATTATTTTCAAATTATCGACCGCGCTCTCATCCGAAGTATAAATGACCATCGTATCGCGCCGCGCACCATAACTATCAAATTTAAAATAATACGGCAACTTAGCATCTTCATAAGCACCGACGAGCTCGCGCGCCACTTCGTCAACCGCGGTAGAGTCGATATTCAGATAAAAGCGATGCTTTACGTCGATCCTTTCTTCCTTGCGTAGATTAACGTAGCGTGATTTAATGTGCTCCCAGTTATCGTCGAGCACGAAGCCGTATCGATCTAATAAATCTAGCCATTGGTCAAGCTTGTCGGGCTGGCCTTGAAAATCCTGGCGCAAATTCCGATCCAAGTCACCCCGCGTACGGATATCGCGATCTTTATAATGTTCAAGCAATTTTTGGATACTAGCATAATTCTGATAATAGCCTTTACCGTTAGCGATTTGCTGCTGAATCTCTTCTGGCGTCAAGTCTTCGATATTCTTCCGCCAACGCGCAAACATATCTTCTTCGAATCGGCGCCGCGCATCCGTATCATAATAACCAGAAACTTTGCGTTCTACGCCAGAACTCTGCAACGCCATATAATAATTGCCATAGCTCGAAAAAGCGTCAATTGCATCTTGTAGACTTCGTCCATCGTCCAGCGGATTCTCCAGCGCATCGCGCAGCTCATCTAACGAAGAAATCTGGGTCAAATTCTCTGGAATATGAGCTGGAGGCACATTTTCTGGCTTCGGTCGCGCTTGGCTATACTGATCGTTTTGATGAAATCTCTTATAAATATCGCCAAAAGACGGATGTAGAGCAGGCTTTGATTCGACATTATTAGGGTTAGGACTAGTCTCGCTACTTTTAGTGCGCTGATCCGGGGTTTTTGGTTGCGGCTGCGGTTTCGATTCCGATTTCGGCTGCGAAACATCACATATTGGTTCAGGCTGGTCATAGTCGGATGACTCGGGCGCATCCTCGCTATCTTTCGGCGGCTCTTTCGAACTATCCCAAGGACTTTCGTTACCATAAGATAAGTTCGAAAAACCTTTTTCGCTATCATATTGATATTCTTGGCCAAAGATGTCTTTCATGTTTCTATCATAGCATAAGCTCATGCGCTATTGACAAAACATAAGAAATTTGATATAATAGTAAGATAGTTCAAAAACTACGTATCTTTTACAAGGGGGTGATTCATATAAGATTATTTACAATTCAACCTTATCCCGTCTGGGAAATCTTGCAAAAGACCGGCCGCTATGTATGTAACATCAAGCTGACCAAACATCGCGACTACGACGAGTTCAGTTTCCGCGACGTCTACGACTGGCTCGCCAGCCAAATGGCCGAGCGCATCGGCCAACCGCCCGACGATGTCAAATATCCCATCTGGGCTTGGTATCGCAACGACGATGATTTTAGCGCCTGGGGGAATGCTGGCCAAAAATACGCCATCATCACATTAGACATTAGTCCATACCGTGTTGTCTTAAGCGATCACGACGCCTGGAATTCCGTCATTGGGCATTGCCCGGTCATCTACGAAGATGATCACGTCAAGTGGGACGCCGAATGGGAGCGCTATATGCGCATGGGCAAAAACGCCATTTATGGCACTTGGCCGCGCATCTTCCGCGCTAGCAGCGCGTACGTCCAGGCTACCTTCTGGGAACTCTTCTTAGATGACGTCGTGTCTGTCGAATCATTCATCTCCACCGGTTTTATTCCGGATACAGCGCTGGGCTAAATGCCCAGCTTTTTTCTTGCAAAAAATGCCGAGATATGATAAAATTACCGAGATAATATTAACAAAGAGGAACGCAATGAGTCGTATCGGAAAACTACCTGTAGAGGTACCTGCAGGCGTGACAATTACGGTCGGCGATGAGGAAATTACCGTCGCTGGTCCAAAAGGCACGCTTAAGGTTCCTGTCCAGGAAAATACCACGACGAAAGTCGAGGGTAACCAAATCATCGTGACGCGTAGCAACGACGAGCCAAAATCTAAAGCTTGGCACGGTTTGCAACGCGCACTTCTCAATAACGCCGTCAATGGCGTCACTAAGGGCTTCGAGAAAAAGCTTGAAATCAACGGTGTTGGTTTCCGCCTTTCTGGTGGTCCAAAAGAAATCGAGATGGCACTTGGTTTTTCGCATCCAGTTAAGTATAAAGCCCCAGAAGGTATTGAGCTTAAGACTGATAAGATGACGATCACCGTGTCTGGTATCGATAAACAAAAGGTTGGCCAAGTTGCCGCCGAAATTCGTGCACTCAAGAAGCCAGAACCATACAAGGGTAAAGGCATCAAGTACGAAGATGAACAAATTATTCGTAAAGCCGGTAAGGCAGGGAAGAAATAAACCATGAAAGCAGAATTTAGAGCGAATCGCACCCGTGCGAAGATTCATGGCACCGCTGAACGCCCACGCCTTAGCGTAAATATCAGCAACATGCATGTTTCTGCTCAAATTATCGACGACGATAAGGGCAACACCCTTTGCTACGCCACCACCGTTGGCAGCAAGCAAAAGGGTAGCAAGACCGAACTCGCCGCTTATATTGGTGCAGAAATTGCCAAGAAAGCAAAGAAAGCCAAGATTGAAAAGGTTGTTTTCGATCGCGGTGCACGCCTTTATGCAGGTCGCATGAAAGCTCTCGCTGATGCCGCCCGCAAGGAAGGATTGGAGTTCTAATATGGATAAGAAGCAACCAAAAGTCATCAACCAAGCTGGTACTACCAAGCTTACGAACGAAGCTGCGGCTGCCAAAGAAGCGAAAGCCGAGCGCGAATTCCGCGGTCGCCGTCGCGACAATCGCCGCAACCGCCGCGCAGCCGAAGAAACCAAGAAAGAGTTTGACTCCGTCAATATCTCCATCAACCGCGTTTCTCGCACCGTCGCTGGCGGTCGCCGTATGCGCTTCCAGGCTCTCGTAGCAATTGGTAACCACAAGAACAAAGTTGGCGTCGGCCTCGCAAAGGGCAACGATGTCACAAGCGCCGTCCAAAAAGCTGAACGCCGCGCAAAGAAGAATATGATTACCATCAACATGAATGGCGAAACAATCTGTCACGAAGTTGAAACCAAAGTTACTGGCGCTCATGTCCTCATGAAGCCGGCTGCCCCTGGTACTGGTATTATCGCCGGCGGTGTCGTCCGTTCAATTATTGGTCTTACCGGCATCAAGAACTTGATTTCCAAGTCTCTCGGCTCCACCAACAAGGCCAACATCGCTTACGCCGTCATGGAAGGTTTGAAGCAACAAGTTCCACGCTCCGAATGGAATGGCGCTGAAAAGAAAGCTGCTCCAGCTGAGAAAGCCGAAAAATCCGCCAAAAAGGAGGATAAATAAATGAAATACAACGAATTAGTCGTTTCGAAGAACGCTGATCGCAAGCGCGTTGGCCGCGGTATTTCCGCCGGCCAAGGCAAGACTGCCGGTCGTGGCACCAAGGGCCAAAAATCCCGTACTGGTCATCACAAATTGCCAGCAGGCTTCATGGGTGGCCAGCGCGCAATTATGCAAGCCATCCCGAAGCTCAAAGGCTTCAAGAGTATTCACGCCAAGGCTCAAGTTGTCTATACCGACAATCTCAACGGCCTTAAGGGCAAAGTTGACAACTTTACTCTCGCCGAAGCTAACCTCATCGCTAATCCATACGCTAGCGTCAAGGTTATCACTCGCGGCGAAGTTACCGCCAAAATCGATCTTTCTACGCAATTCGCTAGCAAATCTGCTATCGAAGCTATCAAGAAAGCCGGCGGCAGCTTCAAGAAAGTTGCAACTCCAGCTCGTGTAAAGCAATCTACCGAAGAATAATTAAATATTCTGACAAAAAGTGCCCCTTGTGCTACACAGGGGGTATTTTTTATGATAATATAATAAGAGTAAATAAGAGGTATCATGAATTTTAAGACGATTTTCCGGTCCTTCAAGAACAAGGACATGCGCAAGCGCATCTTTGCAGTCATTGGTATTTTGATTGCTTACCGCTTGCTCGCACATATTCCAGTCCCACTCGGCGACGCAACAACCTTCCGCCAAGCAGTGGATAATCTCATCTCCGGCACGGATTTGGGCGGCTTTATCAACTTAATTTCCGGTGGCGGTTTAACCAACTTCAGCATCATTCTTGTCGGCTTGTCTCCATATATTACCGCATCCATCGTTATGCAACTACTTACGAAAGCCATCCCGCGCATGGAAGAGTTAAACAACGATGGTGAAACTGGCCGTCGCAAAATCAGCCAATGGACCCGCATCTTAACCGTACCTCTTGCCATCTTGCAATCAATTGCATATATCTATATCTTATTCCAAGAAGTGCTCGCTGCCGGTACTACCGGAACGATCGCCCCTACCTTCCAAGAATGGGCGCTCGCTATTGCCGCCATGACCGCCGGCTCCATTCTCTTAATGTGGCTCGGCGAGCTCATTACTGAGCAAGGCATCGGTAACGGTATCTCTACGGTCATCTTCTGTAGCATCGTCTCTGCCTTCCCGCGCACTTTTGCCTCGATGACGCAACAGCTTTTCGACACATCAGAAGGCACGCTCGACCTCTTCGGTTGGCTCAATATTCCGGTTAATCCAACCATGTTCTTCATTATGCTTGGCCTCACCGTCGGTCTCATTATAGTTATCTATATTCTTATTAAGATTAATGAAGCGCAACGTATTATTACTATCAATTACGCTAAGCGCGTCCACGGCAACAGTGCCTATGGTGGTATTAAATCTATCATGCCAATCAAACTCATTGCCGCCGGCGTCGTTCCGGTTATCTTTGCCGTCGCTTTCCTATCCGTCCCAGCTTTCATCGGTCAGCTCATTCTCAAAGCCGACCCAAATAGTACCATCGCCGCAAACATGATTTCCTGGTTCTCCGCACCGAGCGCATCTACTTACGATGCCGCTATCGGTATTCAGGGAACCGATTTCATTTATCCAGTGCTATACTTCTTGCTAGTTGTAATGTTTACCTATTTCTACACCAGCATCGTCTTTAACGCTCAAGAAATCGCCGAAAACCTCCAAAAACAAGGTGGCTTCATCGAAGGTGTGCGCCCTGGTAAACAGACCGAGAAATACTTCAATAAGGTCGTCAATCGCCTCAACCTCTTTGGTGCGCTCGCACTTGGCCTTATTGCGATGTTGCCTTATATTGTCGACTATATCTTCATCGTCACACTCGGTTATCCACTTGGCTTATCAATTTCCGGTACGGGACTTCTCATCGTAGTCACTGTCGCTCTCGAAAACTTGCGTCAACTTAACTCACGCGCACTAATGGTAACATACGACGATTATCAATAATGGCACTCAAAATAGATCGCAGACTAAGTAATATCGGCAAGATACTAGGGTGGGCACTAGTAGCGATAATAGCCATTGGCCTTATTAAGGTCTTCATTTGGGAACGCGGATATTACCACGACAAAAGCAACGAAACTCGCGCCAAGACCGACGTTGTCGTAACTAAGATCGAGACCGTCTTGTCTCCATCAGAATTCGAACCAACCGCCGAGGAAGTAGCCGAATATCAAGCCGGCGCAAATATCCCGCGCTATATCGACATTCCGCGCCTTGAGGTTCATGCTCGCGTACGCGAATCGGCCGTCAATCTAAATACTTTACCAATGCCAAATATCATTTACGATGCAGCGTGGTTTTCAGGTTCTAGTGCGCCTGGCTCCGGTGGCGACATCTTAATTAGCGGCCTATCGCGCGGCAAGACCAAACCTGGCATTTTTGCCAATCTTGACAGCCTCGAAAATGGCGACGAAATCACTATCGAACGTGGCGATGGTGAAAAATTTACCTATACCGTGGCAGATTTGCAAATTATTGACGCATCAGAAGCAAGCAATAAGCTCAGCGGCGTCCAACGTTGTATTGACGATAAAGAAACCCTCAGCCTCGTTACAGTGCGCGCCAGCGAAGACGATAACGAATATGAATCGATCGTAATGCTGCGCGCCGTCTTAAAATAACTCTACAAAAAGCGTGAAATATGCTTTACTTTTCGCGCTTTTTTTGATACAATGACGAGGTAATTTATGGCTAGTCACAAGAAACCGACAAAAGTCGCCAAGAGAGACGCTGAATTTTCAGCTGGCGCAAAAAGTAAGAAGGAAGTTATTAAGCTTTCCGGAAAGGTTGTTGAAACCCTACCGGGGACTAAATTCCGCGTGGAGCTTGAGAATGGCCATATTATTATCGCTCACATGTCGGGTAAAATGCGTAAGAATTATATCCGTCTCGTGCCAGGCGATAAGGTGGATGTTGAATTGACCCCTTACGATCTCACAAAGGGTCGCATCAGCTACCGCCAAAAAGATTAAATTTAAGCGAAAGCGAGAAAACTAAAAACTCTCGGATATTTTATTATCCGGGCATTTTAGAACCGATGCTTTCAGAAAGGTAATTTTCAATACATGAAAGTTCGTGCTAGTGTAAAGAAAATCAGCCCTGATGATATCATTGTGCGCCGCAAAGGTGTGCTTCGTATCATTAACAAGAAGAAACCTAAGAATAAACAAAGGCAGGGTTAAGCATGGCAAGAATCGCCGGTGTTACGATTCCAAGCGAAAAGCAAGTGTGGATTGCACTTACTTACGTTTATGGTATCGGTCGCACCACTAGCAAAGCCATCCTTGCGGCGGCTAAAATTGAGCCGACCACTCGGGTGAAAGATCTCACCGAGGCTCAGGAACAGAAACTTAACGATATTATTTCTAGCAAATATTCCGTTGAGGGTGACCTAAAGCGCCTCGTAACAAACAATATCAAACGCATCAAGGATATTAATTCCTATAAGGGCCTCCGCCACAAGGCAGGTTTACCAGTCAACGGTCAGCGCACCCGCACGAATGCGCGCACTCGCAAAGGTAAAGCTATCGCCGTCGGCGGCGCTCAACCAAAAGCAGCAAGTAAGACTTAATCAAAGGAGTAAATTATGGCAGAAGATACAACAGTCAATACAGCTCCCGAGATGGAGCCAAAAGCAGCAGCCCCAAAAGCTAAAGGCAAAAAGGGCAAACGCATCGTACAAGCTGGCGAAGTGCATATTCAAGCAACCTTTAATAACACTATCGTAAGCGTTACCGACAAGAAAGGCGAAATCCTCGCCGCTTCTTCCGCTGGCGCTAACGGTTTCCGCGGTTCTAAGAAGGGTACTGCTTACGCAGCCCAAATCGCCGCCGAAAAAGTTGCCGAAATTGCCAAACGCGATCACGGCATGAATAGTGTCGATGTCTTCGTCAAAGGTATCGGTCTTGGTCGCGATAGCGCCATCCGCGCCTTCAGCACGATGGGTATTTCTATTAACAGCATTACGGACAAGACGCCAATTCCACACGGCGGCTGCCGTCCGAAGGGAGAGAGGAAACCGTAATGGCACGCGATACACAACCTATTGGTAAGCAATCTCGCCGTGAAGGTTATGCGCTTGCTCCAAAAGCACAGAAAATCATGGCAAAGAAGACCGGTATTCCTGGTCAACACGCAGATATGCGCGTACGCGGTGGTAGCCTTTACTTGACTCAGCTCCGCGAAAAGCAGAAAGTTCGCCGCATTTACGGCTTGCTCGAAGCTCAATTTGCTAAACTCATGCGCGAAGCACAACGCTCCGAAGGCATGACTGGCGAATTACTCTTACAATATCTCGAACGTCGTGCAGACAACGTCGTTTATCGTGCCGGCTTTGCGACCACCCGTCGCGCCGCTCGTCAGCTCGTTTCTCACGGCCATTTCACGCTTAATGGTAAGCGCGTCGACATCCCATCGATTCGTCTCAATCCTGGCGATGTCCTCGAAGTTCGTCCAAAATCAAAGAAAAACAGCTATTTCGTAAATCTTGCTAACGTCGCTGGTGCTGCTAGCCAGGCACCATTGTCTTGGATGAAAGCCGACGTTAAGAAAATGAAAATTGAAATTACTGGTACGCCAAAGCGCGAAGAAGCTGAGGTGGGCATCAACGAACAATTAATCGTCGAGTATTACTCACGCTAAAGGAGAACTATGACAAAAGTTATTCACGAAGCAGAACTAGCAGAAATCAAGGACCTTGGTGAGAACAGTTCCAGCTTTGTTATCAAGCCACTTTACTACGGCTACGGTAACACTCTTGGTAACTCCCTCCGTCGTGTTCTTCTATCCAGTATTAAAGGTGCAGCCATCACTGCTTTCCGCATTGAAGGCACCACCCATGAATTTAGTGCCATTCCAGGCATCGTCGAAGACACCGTCGACATCATGTTGAATCTTAAAAACATTCATATCAAGTCTCACTCCGACGCCCCAGTCGAGATTCATCTCGAAAAGAAAGGCACTGGCACCGTCCTCGCTGGCGACATTAAACTCCCAGCCGAGCTCGAAATCGCCAACCCACAACAGGTTATCTGCAACATTGATGATCCAAAATTCACTTTGAAGATGGACATGGTTGTCGACACCGGTCGTGGCTACCTCAGCATCGAACAATCTAGCGCAGACCGCATCCATAGCGATATGATCGCTCTCGACGCCGTCTTTACGCCAGTACTTCGCGTTCGTTACAATGCTGAGAACACTCGTGTTGGTCAAGATACTAACCTCCAACAGCTCACGCTCACGATTGATACCGATGGTACCATCACCCCACGTGAAGCTTTCGAAGAGGCTGCCGCTATCTTAGTAAACCAATATAAAGCGCTTGCCGGTAGCACTACGGTCGAATCCGCACCAGCACCGACCGCAAGCAAAGCCGAAGACGAATCTGGCCTCATGCTTCCAATCGAGGAGCTCGGCTTGTCGGCACGTACCGCCAATGCATTGATTAACAATGACATTCATACCGTACGCGATCTCGTCGTATTATCAGAAAGCGACCTTAAAGAGTTGAAGGGCTTCGGCGCTAAGGCTCTCGATGAGGTTCGCGAAAAACTTACGGAGTTAAAAGTCTAAATGCATCGCCATGGATATAAAGGGCGCAAGTTCGGTCGCGAAAACGACCAGCGTACTGCACTAACACGCGGTTTGATGCGCTCCTTGTTTAAATATAAGTCAATCAATACTACCTTAGCTAAGGCCAAAGAAATTCGTCGCCCAGCAGAGAAGTTGATTACCATCGCAAAGAAAGGCGATTTGGCTTCCCGCCGTCTCGTCATCGCGCGCTTGGATGATCAATTCATCGGCAACGATCTCGTCGACAATATCGCCCCACAAGTTAAGCGTAACAGTGGCTACCTCAAAATTGAGCGCACCGGTTACCGCCGTGGCGATAACGCCGAAATGGCTACAATCTCTTTCGTAGATGAAATTACCGAGCCAGTCGCAGAAGAATCTACCAAAGCTCCAGCTAAGGCAGCTAAAAAGGAGGATAAATAAGTATGAAAACTTATAGCCAAAAATCCTCTGAAGTTAGTCGCGAATGGTGGATTATCGACGCTTCTACCTTGCCGCTCGGCAAGCTCGCTGTTGTGGTTGCGGACAAATTACAAGGTAAATCCAAAGTTACCTACACCCCACATACCGACAACGGCGACTATGTAGTCGTTATCAACGCCAAGAACCTCAAAGTCACCGGCGAAAAGATGACCGACAAGCACTACTATCGTCACTCTGGTTTCCCAGGCGGTTTGACTGATCTCACTCTCGCTGAAGTTATCGAGAAAGATCCAGCTCTCGCCATCGAACAAGCAGTGAAGGGTATGCTTCCAAAGAATAAACTTCAAGCCGATCGCTTAGCTCGCCTCCGCGTCTTCCCGGGCGCCGAGCATGCTCACACGGCACAAACGCCAAAGGAGATTAAGTAATGCCAGCTAAGACTGCTAAGTACACCTACGGCGACGGCAGCCGCAAAGCTGCTACCGCAACTGCCCGTCTTTACAAGGGTAAAGGTGAAATCACCATCAACAATAAGCCTGCTTTGGAATACCTCAGCGGCAACAAAACCTTGATGGCTGAAATTACTGATCCGCTCGCGATGACTCAGAAGCAAAAGGAATACGATATCACCATCTTAGTTAAAGGTGGTGGTCTCGCAGGCCAGGTTGACGCCATTAAGCTCGCCATTTCTCGCGCAATTGTGGCAGAATTCCCAGAATTCCGCCCAATTCTCAAGAAGGCCGGCCTCATGAAGCGTGATCCGCGCGAAAAGGAACGCAAGCACTACGGTCTCCGCAGCGCTCGCAAACGCGAACAGTTCAGCAAGCGTTAATACGCCTCAGCAAAAATATCTCCCTTACAGGGAGATATTTTTTATTAATCGAAACGTCACACATCGAAGAATCTTGTTGGAAAAAACTTGCCATATGCATTATAATAAAATTAATGTTAGAGAGGTTTAAGGCGCATCCAAAGCGCTACATTGCAATTGTTCTAGGTCTAATTGCAGTCGTTGCATTAATTTTTATTATTCTAGATATTTTAAAATCATCAAAAATTAATATCTTGGTCGCCCCAAGCGACTCCGCCATCGTTACGATTAATGGCGAAAACTACAAAAACGGCTCTTATCGTTCCTTTCCGAAGGGAAAGGTGAAAATCACCATCAAGGCCGACGGTTTTAAAACTAAAGAGTACGAGGCAGAACTTAATGCCAACTCAAACCTTCTCATTCATGATTTCCTTGAACCGGTCGACGGCGACTATGCTGTCTACGACAAAAATAAAAAAGACTACAAAATCATTGAACTTACTGCAACAAACGAAGAAGGCCTCAAATATCTAGCCGAATCGCAAAAGCGCCAAAACATCTTGAACTATCTCCCAATTAGCAAAGTTCAAAATCTCTCCATTGCCGAAGCTAATGAAACTAAGCAACTATACCATGAAACGGTAATCTCAAATGCTTCTACTGAGGCAGCCTGCAACGCAGTTGTCTGTCTTTTTGTCTATGACAACTTCGACGAAGTAGATACCGCTAGAGAGCTACTAAAAGAAAAAGGGTTCAATTATGACGACTATCAAATTATTAAGAAATAACGCAAAACAAATTGCGAAAATTTTCGCCGCAATCATAATTGCAGCCATCTTCTTTGAATCGCCAATTTTTACTAAAACGACCGCCGCGCTTTCTGACGCCGACCTTGATCT
>CALCYQ010000006.1 GCA_937906385.1 uncultured Candidatus Saccharibacteria bacterium | reverse complement strand
TTCAATTCAGTATCTTATACTTTTCTTCCTGATATTACTCTAGCACAAAAAGAAGTTCCTGCGGTAGGTACCTTCGGCGCCGTGCAAGAACTTCGATATTTTCATTTTATTACACAAGACTCGATATGTCAATTATCTGCCCTTGCTTCGAGATCATGATGAGCTTCTTTATCTGCTTTCTGATTCTAACTTGGTTGATTAAGAAACGGCGAGTATTGTCGTCGCGTACGTTCTTCATTCTTGATGTGTCGATAATTATATTGCTAGATTGTTTCAACGCTTTCTTTAGGACATGCTCGAGCGTATTAGAATTAGCAGACTTTGGAGACTTAATTTCATAAGCTACATCGTCCAACAGAATATCTGCAGTCTTCATATTTGTTTTCGGCAAAAACTCTACGGCATGGCCGGCTAGTGCCAAAATGTTAGCAACACGAAGCTCGTGTGGCCAAGGTCGAACACCGCCAGGGATTAAGACTTTACCTCTCTTATTTTTAGCCATGATGACATTATACTATCTGAAATTAACAGGAGTAAAGGTCGCACGGCTTGATATTTTTGGGAAATAATTTGCGCACTTAGGCGTGTGCGATTTGTCTGCGACTCCACGCAGACGTCGAAAGACATACAAAGACGTCAATTAGGAAACGTCCCAAAAACCTCCGCCATTGGAGGCTTTTTATTCCCAGCCAAGCTTTTTAGCAATTGCCGACCTAATAATTGCTATTAAACCGATATAATTCGAAAAGACCACGAAAATATTCGCAACTGTTAGCGCGGCTAGAATAATCCCTGCCGCCCGCGCCGACTGATTACTAAGCACCATCATAATGCTTGCGATGACCATCAACGCCTCGCAAACCAGAAAAACGATTGTTTTAACTATTTCGCTCCAGCGTAAAATCACGTTCCAGATTAATACTACGACGGCGATACAAATGATGGAATATTTAAGCATTTTATCGCGAAAATAACGCAAATCTCGCAATGGGTCTTTTACTTCATAGTGTTTTTGCGACAGGCCGACATTTATTACAAGATGATGGTATGCTTCCATAATCTGCACGCCAATCAGCTTACGATTTGCCGCCGAACGGATAATTCCTTGCGCATATTCCACGTCGCTTTTGACATTACGCGGATGCAAATCGTTGGAATAGGCCACGGCGAGACTATAGTCCGAATAGGCAATTATCAAAACCGATTCGTATGGGCCATGGCCGATACTTTGAAGACGCTCATTGGCATATTTTTGTAAATCAATTGGACGATTGTCGGCCTTTTCTGGAATATAAAGCAGACTGCGAACGTCGGACTGCGCGTAAGCGTCGGCGGCGATGATATTAATGTCGCGCGTAAAAAAATCGCCAAGAATCCCCTGGTTGTCATAGACGAAATTTTCATTCTCCACCACGGCGGCAGATGCAGTTTGCGCCCAAAATCCGAGCAATACGACAATTGAGGCGATTATGGCGAAAATTTTCTTCATATGTCTTATGTTTATTATAATATGAATGCCGTAAAAAATCCCCCGTAGTGGGGGATTATGGTTTTTCTAGCACGAAAACGAGCCACTTGTTACGCCGCTCTCCCCCTTCGAGATGAAAATCAATGATGCGGAAGCCGACTTTTTGCGCAATTTCGCGCAACTCCGCCTCGGTATAGTAATGAAAGTAGCGCTCGGCGCCCATCCGATATTCGCCCGGAAAATCTGCCCACTCTTCATCAACGCCACGCGCGGCGCGATTCATCGCATTAAAAGCAAAACGCCCGCGCTCTTCGAGTGCCGCGTAGGCTTTCTTCATTACCGCATAGGCGTCTTTTGGCGTAAAATGCACAAAGACGCGCCAACAAAGAATGCCATGATAGCTTCCGGGGAATTTATCTGTGAGCGCATTGAATTTTACAACCTTTAGGCCTTTATCCGCGATAGCTGCGATAAAATCATCCGCCACATCGCTCGCCGTCACATCAAATTCGATACGTTCGAGCCACTTGGCCGCCTCGCCATCAGCCGAGCCAATCTCAAAAATGCGCGCATGCTCTGGCAACGGCGAAAAGGTTTTACCTAGAAACACCCTAAAGCGCATTAACTTTTGGTGCGCCTTTTCTGGGTCAAGTGCCGCATGCGCAAGTGAATTTGCCATGTAGCGTTTGGCGGTTCTTTCGTAGACCGCTAAGGTTTGTCGGTTCTGCTCACTCATCTTTTATCACCCCTTTCTGAGCTAGATTAAAGATCGCCACCTTGTTTTAATTATAGCGTAATTTTTGGTATAATTGAGCCAATAAGTAAAGTGTGGAGTTTACTATGAAAAGAATCGCTCGGATGGCGTTTGCGGCGTCATTCTTATTAGCAAGTGCATTACCAGCGGCCAATACTTTTGCCGCTACGGAATCTGACACTAACTTAAGGGCAGAATATACCCATGTCTATCTGACAGCGAACGTCACAGATATGGTAAATAATACCGTCTATTCTAATTACTTATCTCACGACGAAGTTGAAGGTGACGAAAATTCCGCCGCAGTTGCCGAAGTCACAAAAGATCTAATCGCGCAAGCCGACACGTGGTTATATGGACTCATCGAAGAAGGTACAACCATTAGTAACAAGTCCTATTCGACCACTGCAAAACTTAGCTATAACGACGGCGATGAGTATCATTATAGCTACTACATCATTTACGGTGCAGATATCGTTTCAGACGAGATCACTTATGTCAAGGATCTTGATTTTACAGTGAGCGCACCAACCGTCGGCGACGAAGCCACCGCTTCCGCACGTCCGGTAGTGACGAATAATTCTGAAGGATATTTTACGGTAGATGCTGCCAGATGGGTAGTTGGCGCCACCGAATATGCCGCCGATTTTGAAGGTACTTTCGCGGCCGACACGGAATATTACGCACGTTTCATCGTTACTCCTACGAACGGCGCAAAACTTTCAAATAGCTTAAAGATTGTCGTGAATGGCGCTGAACCGGCTGCGGTTTATAAAAGTAACGAACGCGCAACCGTTGTCGTTAAGTTCAAGACTGACCCGGCCACGGAAGTCGACGACCCCGTTGAGCCAAGCAACCCAGAAGACCCGTCAAACCCGAGCGATCCAGAAACTCCAAGCAATCCCGAAAATCCAGAGAACCCTGAAAACCCATCCGATCCAGATACGCCAATCGTCGATCCGACTGAAGAACCGGGCGCGGTTTCTTATTTAATTCTCGACGGCGGCGATGCGACATATATCTACGGCCAAGAAGAAGGCATTACGATTCGCGCCGACGGCGATATCTCGAAATTCTTGCACTTACTTATGGATGACGAAATCGTCGATACCGAAAAATACACACTAACCGAAGGTAGCACAATTATTTCTTTCGCAAACGACTATCTCGAAAGCCTTAGTGAGGGTGTGCATACGGTAACTTACGTCTATAATGACGGCCAAGTTTCCACAACTTTAACTGTCAAAAAAGCGCCAGCTTCCGCGCCAGATCCGACCACCGCCACTGCTAGCGTCGTCTCAAATCCGCAAACCGAAGATGGTCTTGCGCAAAACTTTGTCGTATTCGCCGTGAGTGTCTTTGGCTTAATTGGCGCCGCCGTTTATCTTAACAGAGCACTAAAATAAACCTCTGTTATAATAGAGAGATGAAGAGGGCTCATTCAGCCACATTTAGGATTATTCTCATCGTTGTTTTTCTAGCCGTCGCGGTTGGAATGACTATCTGGTGGTTTTATGTCGCCATTAAGAGTAAAACGATTTTTATAAATGAGTGGTTTATCACCGAGAACGCCGTGCGCGGCGTAGATTTATCAAACCATCAAGCGCAGGTTGATATGCAACAACTTGCCGCACAGAATATTAAATTCGTATATATGAAGGCAACCGAGGGGAGCACATATGTCGATAATTATTTTGCGGCTAATTGGCAAAATGCCAAAGACGCCGGCTTGGCGCGGGGGGCCTATCATTTCTTCTCTTTCGATAGCACTGGCGAGGAGCAAGCTAAGAATTTCATTGACACCGTGGGCGATAGTTTGGTTGGCGATTTATTCCCTGTTATCGACGTTGAGCTGCATGGTAAATATGGGCTAAATCCGCCGACGAAATCCGATGTCGTGCGCGAAGTAAAAGCCATGTCTGATACCCTCGAAGCGCAATATGGCATAAAGCCGATTATTTATGCACAACGCGATTTATACGACCTATATCTGAAAGGCGATTTCAATGAGAATCCACGTTGGGTACGCAGTATTTATTTTCCCGCCAGTTGGGAGAATGGCGACAATTGGCTGATTTGGCAATACAAAGACCAGGGCGAGCTGGCCGGCTATACGGGCGGCGAAAAATATATTGATTTAGACGTATTAAACCCGCATAAAACTCTCGACGATTTGACCATAAATAATCCCCCATCTGGGGGAATATTTTAGATGCTATTTGTGCGAACCGTGCCAGGAGTTTCCGGAACGCTGTTTTCCGTAAACGGCGCATCGTCATCATTATTGTCGTCGCCTTGGGTGGGCGCCGCCACGTCTATCACTTCAAGATCTATCGCGTCATTGCAGCTAACGCCGCTCCCGTCGCCAATCTTAAACGATTCCAATGCCGTATAGTCATCAGATATTTGAAAAACCGTACAATCACCATCATCGGAAATAATATTAAAACTATAAACGCCCTCATCTTCTTCCCAATTCGCGCTGACTTTTAATGTGCCGTCGGCACAATAGTTAATCGAGCGGATGTCGTAGACTACTCCTTCTTCGAAGTCCTCGTCAATGTAGGCCATTTTTTCCGCTACGGAACGCACATTTTCGCAATCGGTCGAACTAATACCGTTTTTGGCTTGTTCAGCGGTGCGCGTAGCCACCCAGAGATTCTTGAATGTCGCCGCCTGATCTTCTGTTAATTCGGAGTTATATTGAAAAGAACCGTAGATGTTGGAGTCTAATTTTTCAATAAAGCTGCCAAAGAAATAGCCCAAGAATCCCATGAAGACTATCGGTAAAATACAAATTAGAACAATAATTATAATAACGAAAATTAAGGCTGTATTATTGCTTTTGGCCGGCTGTGGTTGATTATATGGCGTAGCGCCAGAACCGTTCGGCTGAATCGGATCTTTAATAATGTCATTCATAAGAAAATTATAGCAAAAATGCTTGCATTTTGAATGAGGCTTATGCTAAACTTGACTCAGTGTAGAGTGAGAGACAAACATAGCAAAATAAACAGAGGTGTTTAAAAATGAAAATCGACATCGTCTCATTTGATGACGAGAGTTCACGCGTCGTAGTTAAACGCGCCGGATTTTCGTTATAATTTGGGAGAAAAGAACCGCACAATGGAGTACGGTTCTTTTTTGTATCTTAAAAATAAGCATAAGGTCTTGACTTTTTCGCAAAAGTATGCTACAATAGAATTGTTGGCATTCGTCAAGGCACTTTGGAAGGAGGTTGATGACATGGGAGCTTTCAATAATAACTCTTTTGTCTTCACCGCACTGAGCGATTTTAGGGCAATCGAGGATCCCGACGAACAACTAGCTATGGCGCAGGAATATGGAATTCGCATCATCGACGACGTAGATTTCGGTCCAGACGATTGGCGCGTAGTAAAAGGGCCGTTCTGGCGTTTTCGTCGTCGCGTAGGCAAATTACTGCGCGGATCCGATAATGATGGTAGCTTCTTCATTCGAAGAGTAGAAGCCGAAACCGGTTCGAGTATTAAGCTATATTATTATGACCTTAAAACCCAAGACGATGCAATCATCGAGATTAGACGTAGGCCTGGCCTAGTGATTGTTTTTCGCTCCGGCAAAAACCCACATTACAGGCTAGACGTACACTCGATGTGCTCCAAGGATTATAGGCTTTGCTTTTTATCGAACGGAGACCGATTCGACGTCAAATAATGCTCTATCTGCTTTAGTGCCACAAAAGACAGCCGCGGTCGTTTTGACCGCGGTTTTTCTATTTCTTTCGATAAATTTTAATATGACAAGCAGCGTATTTTTTGTCACTAATTAGCTCGAGATACGGGAATACTGGCGGCTCTGGCGTCTCTGGGTGCGACAAGACGAAATAGCCGCCCGGTACCAGATAATAAATTAGTCCGGCAACCACGTCGTATTGTGGATTTTTATACGGCGGATCGGCAAAAATAATGCCATATTCTCCATCTGGCGTTTTAAGAATAATTGAGTCAGTTTGATTAAATTTTGCAAGATTTTGCTTAATCGTACGGATGGCTTTTGGATGATTTTCCATGAAGTCTACGTGCGCCGCGCCGAGCGATAAAGCCTCAATGCCAATTGCGCCAGAACCCGCAAAAGCGTCAAGTACACGACGGCCCGAAATCTCGTCGCGCAGAGTATTAAAAATCGCCATCCGCTCGCGTTCACCCATGGGGTGCGTAGCGGAAGTCTTAGGTGTGTCGATAAATTGACCGCCAAATTGGCCGGAAATGATGCGGACTTGCGTACTATTTCTTTTCATGCTGCATTTCTAGTTTAGCTTGATTTGCTGCCGATGCCCAGCCAAGCGTGATGGCGCGGACGATTTCCGGAATTAATACTTCCCTCGTATCGATAGCGAGGTCGGTTGTCCAACCTTTGTCGAGGAAGCGCTCATACATATTCAAGGCCGCGACGCGCTCGAGGCTGCCATAAAAGGCCTTTTCGAAATCGGCACGTTCGGCGTCGCTACGCTTAAAATCTTTTGGTTGCAGCGCCTTCAAGCGCGCCGGAGTAATGATATAAGCCACGCCATATTCGAAAGCAATATGCTTCGTCATAAGGCCGCCGGCGCCCATAAAGAGCCAGTTTTTTCGCACGGTTTCAGCAAAACTATCGCCCTTTGAGACGCCTTTTAATTCTATGCCAAAGATTTTGGCATAATCGGCATCACCTACGAGCTCGTCGCGTTTTTCGCGGAATGGATAATGATGTGCCGGCGTGAGGCCGTCGGTAATAGCGTGCGCCATCCAAGCCGCCTCGAAGCTCGCGCGGACGCGGTCGCCTTTTTTGAGGGCTTGGACGAGATTCCAATGATGGTTGCGAATGTAGCCGATTAAAACGCCATCGTCTTGGCTAGGGATAATAAAATGTTCCGGTTCATCCACGCCTGGCGATTTGCGCTTGAGACCATCTGGCCCTTGCATACCTTCGAAGCGCAAAATCTCTTTCGCAATCGGGAAACTGCGCGCGACAGGCAAATTCTCCCCCAAGAGGAGGCGTGCGGACTTATCTAGTTTTTGGTGCGTGCCGATAAGACGACCCGAGCGCTTCGAGCCAGACTTCACGCATAATGTTGCATACATAGTTTAATTCAAAGTAGTTAAGCGTTGATATTTACGGACAGAGTCGCTTAACTCTTTATATTCTAACATATTATAGCCGTCTTGTCTAAACTGCTTCACTAGCTGATCAGCCTTATGGACGAGCTTCGTGTCGGTGATAGTTGCGATACGTAAGTCGAGCGCACCGTGTTGTAGCGAACCGTAGAGCTCGCCCGGGCCGCGCAATTTTAGATCGACCTCGGCGAGATAAAAGCCGTCTTGTGAGCGCTCAATTTCGCGTAGGCGGCGCGTTGGCGCGTCGGAATTAGAGTTAATTAAATAGCAGTACGAAGCCGCACTGCCGCGCCCGACGCGGCCGCGAAGCTGATGGAGTTGCGAGAGGCCATATTGGTCCGCATCGGCAATTACCATCACGGTAGCATTCGGCACATTGACGCCAACCTCGACTACCGTCGTGCTAACCAAAATATCAATCTCGCCTTTCGCGAAGAGTGTCATAATTTCGTCTTTTTCGGCTGGCTTCATTTTGCCGTGCAGATAAGCCACGTTGTAGTTCGGAAATTGGTGTGCGATTTTTTGCACTTCTTTTTTGACGCTCGAAAGTTCACTCGCGCCTTTATCGTCGATTTTCTTACAAATATAGTAAACTTGATGTTTTGCGATGAGCTCTTTTTCGATATCGGCCCACATCTGCTTAGTGGAATTTGGCGAAACAATCTTTGTCGTAATTGGCTGGCGACCGGCCGGCAACTCGTCGAGAATCGAGACCGCTAGATCGCCAAAAATCGTGAGCTGTAAGGAGCGCGGAATTGGCGTAGCGGTCATTGAGAGCAAATGCGGCATCGTATGTGCTTTACTAAGCAATTTCTGGCGCTGCGCTACGCCGAAGCGGTGTTGTTCGTCAATAATCGCGAGGCCGAGATGGGCAAATTCCGTATCGTCGACAATAAGCGCGTGCGTGCCGATTATTAAATCCACCTCGCCGGCTTTAATATGCTTTTTAAGCTCATCTTTATGCTTGGTCGATCCGGTCAGAAGTGCCACATTTAATTGGCCTTTAAACAAATTACCGAGCGATTCGGCATGTTGCGTCGCAAGTACCTCGGTTGGCGCCATTAAGGCCGTCTGATAGCCGGCTTTAGCCGCCGCAAAGGCGCTGAGCGCGGCCACCATGGTTTTACCCGAGCCGACATCGCCCTGCAAAAGGCGGTTCATTGGAATATCAGCCGCCATATCTTGAATGATTTCCCAAGTCGCGCGGCGCTGGGCATTCGTCAGTTTGAATGGCAGCTTATCGACGAAAGACTTAAATACATCCATGTCGCATTTAATTGGGTCGGTGCGTAACTTCTGGTTCTCTTCCCGATTTAAGCGAGCCGCCAGCAATAAGCTGAACAATTCTTCGGTCGCGAGATATTCTCGCCCTGCACGAGCCTGCGCGACGGATTCCGGAAAATGCACCGCAAACAACGCGTCAGCCCGTCCAGGAAAGTTCGGAATCATGTCTGGAATCAGCGCGATATTATTGTCGATGGTTTTGATGAATTTTTTAAAATCTTGTGATTTCACCGAGCCGCGCGCTGGGTAGACTGGTTGGATTTTATAGGTATTCAACTTGGAGTCGTAATCTTTAGCCGTCACGGCGGATGGGTTTGATATTTGGTAACGACCGTAATTCAGCGCCATCGTGCCGGTAAAATAATATTCGACATCTGGCTCAAATTGCTTAGCGCGGTAAGGTTGATTAAACCAAATTGCCCGCACGGCGCCGGTTTTATCGCGCAATGTCGCCTCAGTAATTGCGAGATTACGACGCATGCGCCGAGTCTTGATCTCTTCAACACGAGCACGCACGGTAACGTTACCCGGTTTTAAATCAGCAATGTTTTGCGCTTGCTGAAAATCCTCATAATCACGCGGCAAATGATAAACCAAATCACGGAGCGTAAAAATACCTGCCTTATGTAAAACTTCGGCAGTTTTTGGCCCAATTCCCTTGACGTCTTGAATCGGCGCTCCCAAATCCATAATAGTATTATATCTTATTCGTGCGGTTCAGTTGGAGTGTTTTCGGCACGCCACTTGGCGATTTCGCCGTGATTGCCCGAAAGCAACACTTCCGGCACACGCATGCCACGGAATTCTTCTGGCCGCGTATATTGCGGATATTCGTAGTTATCGCCATCAGAAAAGCTCTCAATTTCGGCCGAAGTTTCGCCGCCCAGCACACCTGGAATTAGTCGCACGATTGAATCGACGACAGCCATAGTCGGGATTTCGCCGCCAGTCAGAATAAATTTGCCAAGACAAACTTGATAGTTAACTAAAGCTAGGATGCGCTCGTCATAGCCTTCATAATGCGGGCAAATAAAAATGAAATTTTCACCGCTCGTCGCAAATTGCGCGGCGCGGGCTTGATCCCAGACTTGCCCTTTTGGCGTCATTAATACAACCTTCGCATCAGGATTACGCGTTTTCGCATCTTCGACGGCCGCAAAAATCGGCTCCGGTTTTAAGAGCATACCGTCGCCGCCACCATATGGCGTGTCGTCAACTTGGTGGCGTGAGCCAAGGCCAAACTGACGTAAATCGATAAGTTCAAATTCGACTAAACCGCGATCTTGCGCCTTCCAAAGCATCGACTGGTTAAAAACCTTGTCGAACATCTCCGGGAAAAGCGTAATTATGGAAATTTTCATTGTTTAGAAACTTTCACCATGGCTGGACGCAGCACTTCGCCTTCGTAATAATAGCCAGTACGTAAAGTCTCGGCGATGACTTCATTGTCGCCGTCGCCCTCTACCATCACAGCATCGTGTAAGTCTGGATTAAATGGGTCGCCAGGAACGGAACTGATTTTGGAGAGGCCGAGGTCTTTAAGTGTCTTTTCGAAATTTTTCATCAGTGGCCCCATGGCTTCCGGCTGCGCCAAAGCGGCGCGCTCAATATCGTCGAGTAATGGCAAGACTTTTTTAACTGTTGTCATTTTTACAACATTACCGTAGTGTTCTTTCTGCAAATCGCTCTGACGACGAAAATTTTCAAAATCCGCGCGCGTACGTTGAAGATCGTTAGTAAGCTCGGCTAGTTTAGCGTCTTGCTGGGTATCTTTATCAGACTTCGAGAATAATTTGGCTTTTTTCTTCTTCTCTAATTTAGCGCCGACTTTCGCCGCCGCAATTACCGCTTCGCCCATGCCTTCCGCGTTTGACGTTTGGTCGGCTGGCGTCGTATCTAAATCTTCTTTCGAAATATCTTCGCTATTTGGCATATCGTTTAAATCTTGATTTTCGTTCATAGAATAATATCCTCCAACATTAATCCGGCGTGGCGCACGAGCGACATCACGCGTTTATATGATTGACGCGTCGGGCCTAAAACGCCGATATAACTACGATCTGAATATGGCGAGCGGAAACGCGAAATAATTAATGAGACATTCGATGTTTTACCGACGGGGTTTTCGGTGCCGATGTAGACGTTGATTGCCTCATTTGGCTGGACTTCACGGAGCCAAGGCTTAATATTATCGAGCAACTTACCAACCGCTTGCACCTGCTCGGCTTGCGAAAATTCCGGCTGCGCAAAAAGATTACCGAAGCCTGAGATATAAACTTGATCGCCAATGGTGGCTAAGCCCAAATTACCCGTTAAAGACACGAGACTATCGACTGCCGCGCGAATAGCGTAGTCGGCCTGACTTTGTGCCTGGATGCGCGTAGCAAGGGCGCGCGTATGGCGCTCTTCGGTAGCGTAAAGCGGATCTTCCTCAATAGCCTTGACATCATTACCTTGATGGTCGATGCGCTCTTGGAGCGAATTAACGTAGAGGCGATAGCCAGCGTCCGTCGGGACGCGGCCGGCCGAAGTGTGCGGTTGGGTGATATAGCCCATCGCTTCAAGCTTAACCATTTCGGCGCGAATAGTCGCCGAGGAACAATCAAAAAGTTTCGCTAAAGTCACGCTACCGACTGGGGTGGCTAGCTCCGCATACTCCTCAATGATTGCGTAAAGAATTTCTCTTTGACGATCTGTCATACCTATATTGTATGCTTTTTAGCACTCGCGGTCAAGGTTTGCTAATTATTTCAAAACCTTGTAGTAGCTACTGTCTTTTTCGATAGTGGCGCGCAAAGTTTTGCGACTAATTTTACGCAAAACGTCGTAGCAGCCACCTTTTTTTTGCTTTTCGCCAGCCGCGTTATAGACTTCGAAAGCATCTTTTTCGCTTAGATAGACCAATTCGTCGCCTTTGAGGTAGAGTTTCTCACCGCTCTTTGCGGCTTTAATTTGCGTGCCGCTCATCGTGTAGGCGCGAATTTCATCATTAACCTCAAAACCAAAGAAATATTTGCCGTGCGTGAAGACTTTTTCGGCGGCACGGACCACTTCGCCGCCCGTAGATAAGTCGATGAAGCGATAGCTGCCGCTGCCGTGGACAATAATATAGTTGCCAAGCACATGCTTTTGGTTTTTATAAACATCATCATTAATATCGTTATAGATAGTATCGTAATCGTAGCCAGTTACGGCGTAATTACTCGTAATGTTATAAAGCGCGGACGAGTCGGACTCCGGGTCGAGCTTGGCAAGCAAACGATCTCCCCAATAGAATGGCGTGATCGCATGATAGTCGCGGTTTTCAATGGAAGTCATCGTGGCTTCTTTTTCTTCAAGGTCGTAAATGTAATAATCGGTATCACGAATAATAATGCGGCCATCCGGTAAATCGACTACCTTAGCGCAGTTAGCGGTGGTACATTTATAGCCGTCAATTACGGCGAATTGCGCCGGATCTTCCTCGCCCGGACGTTCACCTGGTTTGACTGGATTTTGCGCTAAAACAATAGCATTTATTACTAGCCAAGCTACGACGCCGAGTAAAACAATGGCAACGATGACGCCGAAAATAGTCAAGCTGGTGCGCTTCGCCTTGGTGGCGGTTTCTTGAGCGCGTTGTTGGTGCATCATCGCCTCATTATAGGCTTTGACTTGTTCAAGCTCATGCTCGGCTTCTTCGCGCGCCGACTCAACAACGCTCTGTGTCTGAATATTCTCTAGGTTATTGTTGGGATTGTTAGCATTGTTTGCGCCTTCTTCAGTCGGCTGTACGACAACGGCGTTTTCGCCTGGCCGAGTTGGATCTGGTTCGGTTGGTGGAGTTGGATATTGCGGCGTCCCACCATTCATTGGATATTGATTGTCCATTTATCTTTTTACTCCGTATATGATATTATTATACCAGTTATGGATAATAATATTGCAATAATTCGTCAGTGGCTAGGCACTGGTAGTATAAATGTGTTTGGCTTGCCCTTTTCCGGAAAAGATACTGTAGGCATTCGTTTAGCGGAAACGCTTGGCGCGAAATTCCTGAGCTCCGGCTTGATTTTGCGTGCTGCCGAAAAACAAGATTCTGATTTATTAAAAGAAATGAGCTCCGGCATGTTAGCAAATACAGACAAGTTCCGCACGATCGTTTTGCCATATCTGAGCCGCGAAGATCTCAAAGGTTTTCCGCTCGTCTTGAGTAGTGTTGGTCGCTGGGAAGGCGAAGAATACGACGTCATGGCCGCCGCAAATGATGCTGACCATCCAATTAAAGCTGCAATTTTACTAAATGTCTCCGAAGCCGAAGTTTCAAAGCGCTGGGAGGATGCGCGAGTCTTGCAAGATCGCGGCCAACGCGAAGACGATCGCGAACGTAAAGTACTCGATACCCGCATGCAAGAATTTATTTTAAAAACTATGCCCGTGATTGAGACTTATCGCAAACGCGGCATCTTGGTTCCAATTAATGCCCATGGCACCAAAGACGAAGTTTTCATGAATGTTTTAAACGGTATTTTGCAATTAATCCAACAACAGCAGCACGAAGGTGTTTCAGAAGAATAAGACAAACAACAAAATATCCCGCGTTTGCGGGGTATTTTTTAGTCTCTTTTTAGCATTACCGTAAAGGCTTCACTTGGGATGTCAATTTTACCGAAGCGTTTCATGCGGGCTTTGCCGCGCTTCTGTTTTTCGATAAGTTTTGCCTTGCGGTCGCGGTCGCCGGTATGGATTTTTACCGTCACGTCTTTGCGGTAAGCGCCAAGCGTCTCGCGCGAAATAATACGTGCGCCGATGGCCGCCTGAAGGGCTACTTCGAAGTTTTGACGCGGAATGACTTCCTTGAGTTTTTTCGTAACCGTACGGCCTATGCCGTCCGCTTCGCTACGGTGTGCCATCACACTAAGGGCGTCAATGCGCTCGCCGGCCACTAAGAAATCTACCCGTACGAGATCTTCTGCATGATAGCCGCCAAGTTCGTAGTTAAACGAAGCATAACCGCTCGTGGCCGACTTAAGTTGATCATAGAAATCCGTTAATAAATTCGCCATTGGCGCCTCAAAATCAATCACCGCACGCGTGTCGATATAGGAAATATTTTTCTGCACGCCGCGCTTGCTGACGATTAATTCAAGAATTGCGCCAATATATTCTTTTGGCGTAATAATTTCGCCTTTCGCCCATGGCTCGCGAATTTCCGCTACGCGCGTAACGTCTGGCAAGTCTGATGCAGAGCGAATATCGAGTTCTTCGCCAGTAGTCAGCAAAACGTGATAGTCGGTGGATGGGTTCGTAACAATGAGGTCGAGCTTAAATTCGCGCTCAAGACGTTCGCGAATAATATCCATATGGAGCAAGCCCAAGAAACCAATACGCAAACCGAAGCCGAGTACGGGCGAGTTTTCTGGCTCATATTGCAGAGCTGAGTCGCTAAGTGCGAGCTTCTCGAGTGCTTCCTTTAAATCTTTGTACTGGTCGTTGCTAACTGGGAAAAAGCCGGCATAGACAAATGGGCGGACGTTTTTGTAGCCCGGTAAAGCCTCGCGCGCTGGCGCCTTAGTGAGCGTAACCGTATCGCCAACTTTCGCCTCACGAGTAGCCTTTAAATTCGTGACAATGTAGCCGATTTCGCCATCTTGAAGCTTGTCGCGTGGCGACATTTTCGGATTCAACACGCCAACTTCGAGCGCAATGTCATTTGACTCGGTTGCCATCATGCGAATATTCGCATTCTTAGGTAGTTCACCATCAAACATACGCACATAAAGAATTACGCCGCGATAATCGTCAAAGTAGGAATCGAAAATTAGGGCGCGCGTCTCGTTGCTGGCGGATTTACGTGGCGCCGGTACGCGCTCAATAATCGCGTCGAGCACTCTATCGACATTTTCGCCAGTCTTCGCGGAAACTTTAATAATCTCCGACTCATCGCAGCCGAGCAGATTTACAATCTCGGCCGTCACGCGCGGTACATCGCTAGCTGGCAAATCAATCTTATTTATCACTGGAATAATATGGAGATCTTGTTCGAGCGCAAGATAAACATTGGCAAGCGTCTGCGCTTGAATACCCTGCGTAGCGTCGACTACTAAAATCGCGCCCTCGACGGCTTGTAAACTGCGAGAAACTTCGTACGAAAAATCAACGTGGCCTGGCGTATCGATGAGATTAAGCGCATAGCCTTTATATTGCATGCGCACCGGCGTGAGCTTAATAGTAATGCCCTTTTCGCGCTCCAGCTCCATCGAATCCAAAAGCTGCGACTTCATCTCGCGCTTAGCCACCGTACCGGTAATTTCCAGCATGCGATCGGCTAGCGTTGATTTGCCATGGTCGATATGCGCGATAATACAAAAATTACGGATCTTCTCTATATCCATGCATTTATTTTAGCATATTGTCAAGCGATTAGCACGAGAAGTGCCCCCACTTGGCGCGTTCGGCATACTGTGGCTTTGTTAAGTCTAATTCTTTAATAATACCTTGAGGTGATAAATCATATTCCGTAACAGCATGCGCCTTGCCGTCAATAAAGGCCGCGGCATCAACCGGCTCGACGCGACCGAGCGCGTAAGAAATATAAACGTAGACTTCGTGAGCGTCGTATTTTTGCAAATAATCGATGGCGATTTTTCGCGCATAGTAAGCGGCAGAGCGATCAACTTTGGTGCCGTCTTTGCCCGAAAAGGCGCCGCCACCAATCGGTACGCGCGGACCGTAATTATCAACGATAAGTTTGCGTCCGGTGAGACCAGAATCGGCGTCGAAGCCATTCGTGTTCCAATCGCCGGCCGGATTGATACTTACACCGGTGCGCTTGTCAACGACGATGTTTTTTGGCAAATCATTAATCCAAAAAGTTAAATCCGCGCAAAGTTGCTTCGTTGGAACTTTTGACCAGCTAATTACGATATGTTTAATATGTGCGTCAATAAAATTCCCTTTTGCGCCGTATTTAATCTCGACTGTAATTTGCGTTTTACCGTCGAATGGATGACGCTCAAATAAATACCGGCACAAATCGCGCGCCAACACATATTCGAGTGGCAAATACTCCGGCGTTTCTGCGCAGGCATAGCCGACCATAATGCCTTGATCACCGGCGCCGCCCACATCGACGCCGCGGGCAATTTCCGGGCTCTGTTGCGTAATCCGCTCGATAATTTCGTATTCCTCGCCGGCAATTTGATGTGCGATTTTCACCACATCGACTCGTGCGCGACTCGTCACTTCGCCAGTGATAAAAATCGTACCGTGACCGCCCGCCACATCCACCGCAACGCGCGCTTGTGGATCTTTGCGTAAATGCGCATCTAAAATTGCGTCCGAAATCCGATCGCAAATTTTATCTGGATGCATCGGCGACACAAATTCGGCCGTACGAGTAATTGTTTTAGTGATGGAGCGACGTGCGCTCGAAGATAGAGTATTCATCATATCTTTCCTTTCTTGGACGGAATTAGCACCTTGCCTTGCGGCAGGTTGCTGGCAGGTCGTCGGGCCGATCCCTCGCTGCGCTCTTGATATTTAAATTGTTAATACTCGTTAATTATAGCAATAATTGGAAGATAATTACAATTGACGCAAGGACAATGCGATACCAACCAAAAACTTGCAAGCTGCCTTTCTTTTTGAGAAATTTCATCACGAAATAAATCGCAATTAAACCAGAAATAAATGCGACGAGATTAGAAATTGCGAGCATACCCCAGTTCGCCGCGATATAAGTGCGTGAACTTTCAGAAATCAGCTGCTTCGCCATCACGCCGAGCATGATTGGGATGCTTGCCAAGAAGGAGTAGTTCGCAGCAGATTCATTATCCATGCCGACTAAGCGGCCGGCCACCATGGTCGAGCCGGAGCGCGACGTGCCCGGAATTAGTGCGCAGCATTGCGCCAGGCCAATATAGAGCGCACGCTTTTTGTCGAGCTGATTTTCATCTTTAACTTTCTTCATCTTCGGGATTTTTTCGATGAGTATCATCAAAACGCCAATCACCGCCATCGCGACCGCAATCGTAATCATGTTCGAGAAGAACCAGTTGCTTTCTATCAGGTCAGACAAAAGCAAACCCGCGATTACGGCTGGAATAGTCGTAATAATAAGATTGATTAGTAATTTATAGTTATGCTTCACGAAGATATCTTTGCAAATTTGCACGATGCGTTTGCGATAATAGAACAGCAACGCCAGCAAAGTGCCGAGATTAATAAATTCGAGGAAAAGGTGAAAATCTGCGCTGCGACCGCCCATTATTTCTTGGACAATTTCAAGATGGCCAGAGCTGGAAACTGGGATAAATTCCGTCAACCCTTGCGTTAAACCAAGCCAAAAGCTCTGATAGAATTCCATTATTTTACCTCGAACTTTCCGGTATGTTTGCGACCATCATAAATCATGGTCGGAATACCTTTTGCGTGAATATTATTTTTGACCAAGTCATTGTGATAGTCAAAAATTTCCGTAATATCGCCATTTTGCGAAATGTCGTCGATTTGCTGAATATCCTCGTCGCTATAACCGAATTCTTTAAGCCATTCTTGCAATTTCTCCTTCGCTTCTTCATTCGAATATTCGTCGTTATAGAGCGAGAAATATGATTTGTGGTCTTCGCTTTTGCCGGTATAGATGCGGTCGATAATTTTTAAGCCAGCATCTTTGACGTCGCTTTCGTATTTTGTGGTGGCAAGAATATAGCGCACGGCCAATTCGGAATTTTGGAATTTATAACCGTCGTCCGTCGGAATGGCGTATGGCACAAGTAAGACATTATGCGAATCAAAGAAGCCGGAATTCTTTTGTGCGGTATAGGATTGTTGACAAACGACGCAGCCCGGATCGAAGATATCGATTGCGTCAATCTCGCCCTCGGCTTTAGTACGGATGCCAGTAAAATCGAAATTCGAAACACTCCAATCGCGGAATTTATCTGGAATAGCGCCGAAAATCTCACCCCAGTCAGCAAACCATTGGCCGACGTATTCGATGGGATTTGACGGCTCGCCACTACCATCAATACTGCAGACCTCTGCGCCGAGCGCGCAAGAATCTGGATGCTGAACATTGCAAGTGCCGAGCGTCCAAAGTGCGAGGCTGGCTTTAGCGCCCTCTACGAGCGACCAAACCGTAATCACGACGACTAGAATTGACGCTACTTCGATCGCCACCGAAGCGGGCTTGACGAGTTTTGGATTCTTCAAAACAAGCTTGCTCAGCACGGTGTTTTTAACGTCGTCGCCGAAGCCAGTTTCGCATTTTTGCAGAGTGAGACGCTTGCCAAAACAGCCCCAAGATTTCTTGAGAGTTTTTAAGTAGCGCTTGCCGACTTTTGGCTTAAAAATTGAAATGAAGGCGACGAAAATGCCGACAATCAGCAGAATGATAAATGCTGCAATACAGACCATTACTTCGTCATCCTTTCGAGCGTCTCGATGGTTTTATCAATATCAGACTCGCGGATATGGTAGCCGAGCGAGAAACGAATGAGTGGCGGATAATGCATTTTATGATCGAGATAGTAATGCACGCAGAAATAGCCCGTGCGCGCCATGATGCCCGCAATCGAAAGTGCGGAGCCGGCCAAATGCGAATCAAGCCCTTCGATATAGAAGGAAATAGTTGGGCTCGGCGCCTTGTTAATCAGATGAATTTTTGGATTATTTTCGAGATATTCAAATAGGCGTTCTTCATGCTCACGCATGGCTTTCTTGGCGGATTTTGGCACTTTGTTCAGCCATTTAATCGCAGCGTTGAGTGCGCAGATTTCGCCCCAGGCCTGGAGGCCGGATTCAAACTTCGTGTAGGCATGATTGGCAGACTCGGCAGAAAGCTTGAAGCTATCCTTATCGACGTCATCAACCATGCCGCCACCGATGAAGGTGGTATCTATTTTCTTAAATAGGTCGCGACGGACAATCATAATGCCGAGCGAAGCGCCATACATTTTGTGCGCAGAGCTACAAATCGCGTCAGCTTCGGTCTTTTCGAGGCGCTCAGAATTATGCGCGAGACCTTGCGCAGCATCAATGATAATTACGCCGCCTTGTTTATGAACTTTTTTGACAAGATCCTTCACGTTCAAAAGTTCGCGACCGTCAATATTTGAGACACTATTTACGACGACTAGCGCTTTTGTAAAATCGTAAGCATCAATATCAATCGAACCATCTTCCTCGCGTTCCATGATTTCGCGCTTAATTTTGTGCTTTTTCGCGAAAGTCATCGTGGAAAGGAATGGCGAATTGTGCTCAATGTCGGAGGTCATGACTTTCTTAAATAAGCCCAACTTAAACTGGCTGAGTAGTAAGTTGATGCCGTAGGTCGTGTTCAGCGTAAATGACACCGAATAATCCTTATTTTTGAGCTTCAGATATTTCAGCAAAAGGTTGCGGGTTTCCTCGACGATTTCGTCAGTTTCGACACCCCAAGAGTATTTTACGCGCTCGCCACAAGAATTATGCTCGGTGTAATAACGGTTAATAGCGTCAATAACTGGGCGCGGGCGTAGCGATTGGCACGCCGAGTCGAGATATACATTCCCCTCGCGCAAATAATCAAAATCCTCCATACTGTTATCTATTATACCACTTATGGCGTCTCATTTTGAGCGACTTTGCTTGACTTTTTGAGCCGTTTATGCTATAATAGAGTCATATAGGCTTTCTACGAGTCCATAACGCTCTTTTATATTCTCAATTGGAGGTGTCATGATGAAGAAAACTATCCTGATTGTCCTGATTTTAGCCCTAATCTTCTCTGTTCAGCCCATTTCTGCAAACGCCTGCGAAGGTGGCTGCGACTCACAAACTCCGGTCATCGCGACCAACAACGAGCAAGTCGACGAGTATTATTACCAGCTGATTGCCGCAAATGGCGTCTATGTCATCGAAAAAGACGGCGTCGCATTCTATCGCGACAATGTATTGATTCGTAAGTGGAAATGCAAGACTAGCGAGAACGACTATCTGTTCAAAGATCTCTACGGCCATATCTACGCGCAAATCGGCAACCGTATCTGCCATTTCGTCGGCAACAATATCGTCATCGACGCGAGCAACATTATCTGTCATCACTACCAAAACGGCTACTATTACGCGTTCTACATGGTAGGAAGCGACCTATACTTCTGGTCGCCAGAGAAAAGTTGCTTCATCGCGATGAATGTCGATGAGGCGGTTATCAACCAAGACTACGGCTTTTATCGCCAAGATGACAAAGTTTACGCTCTGAACACCACTTTCTACCGCATCGCCAACGCGACCGACGAATACCTGGAAAATTATCCGGTGCCGACCGTGTTGCTGGGCGACGGAACTATCCACGACTACAGCAAACAGTTGACGTACGGCGATTCGCAACAGTCCTGGGATCAGGTCGAGCAAGTCTTTGACGACTATTACGGCCTGAACCGCTACGTTTGGGGATGAGTCATGAGAACAAAAAACACCCGCTCCGGCGGGTGCTTTTTTATGCTTCTTCTTGCTGATATTTGCGAATGAGCGCGATGGCGATAATAAGCCCAAGCGCTGAGGCTAGGAATAGGCCGAAATACTGCACGATGTAGTCGAAAGTTTGCGGGCCGTTCGGATTCGGATTCGGTGGTGGTAGTGGGCTGTCCGGGTTATCTGGCTCGACAATTTCGCCGTCAACATAACATTCGGCCATGAAGGTCCAGTCGACCGCGCCAGAGCGATGCATATATTCACTGCCGAGCGAAGTTGGCACGGATAATTCAATATTAAGCGTTGTCGATTCGCCGGCGGCGTATTCGCCAAGTTGCACATATTCGGCGAGGCCATCGAGTTGATCCGGAGAGGCTTCATAGATTATGCTGCCGTCTTGCGTGACTTTCATGCTGAGCTGCGCGAGAAAATCCGCCATAGAGCTCACAGTTTCACCTTCAGTCACTTCTGGCGTTTCGGCTTTGAGATAAATTTTTACCGTATCGCAGTCGCTAGCAACATTGCGCACGTCGACCGTTTCGGTCAGCGTGTCGCCCGGCATGGCGTCTTTGAAACCATCAAACAAGTCCGTATCCGACCAATCACTGCCCGGATGGAAAACAAAACTATCTGCCTGTCCCAGGAAATACACCGCCGAGCGCAGTGCGCTGGCTGGTGTCGTCAAAATTAGACTGAGGAGTAAAATTACGGTAATTTGCGCGATTTTCTTCATCTTTTACCCTTCAGGCCAACCTTGAGCCTCAAATACATTAGTGCCGTTGTTTGCGGTCTGGACGGCTTCACCCTGGACCGTAATCATATAAGTTGCACCCTGATAACGATCTGCAAGATCTTCTGGAATCGTAACGGTCGTAAATAGTTGGGTGGTAGTTTCGCCGGCAGCAAGTGGGCGCATGTAATAGTAATAATTATTATCGCCGAAGCTCCAGCTGCGACTCAAATCGAGTCTAAATGTGTCAAGCGGAATTTCGTCGGTTTCCCCGTCCGCGCGACGCACGCTCGCCACCACTTTCATGCGGACATAGACGTCGCTTTCGTCGATGTTCTTAATTTTCGGAATTTTACTAATTTTATCGCCCGGCATGGCGCCTTCGATATTCGTGAATGGAACCGGACGACCGTCGATGCCAACCTCATCCGTATCTTCGATAAGTTCAATGGCGACACCGCTCGTCGTGATGACGTTGTGCGCCTTGTCAGAATAGGCGAAGTAGGCAGAAGTCCCACCAACAACCAGCGCCACCATAATGACGATGATTGATAAGGCGAGAATCTTCTGCTTCTTCATAGTTTAATTCCTAATGATTAGTTGCCAAATGCAGCAAATGCGGCAGCGGCGTCAGTAAAGCCTTCAGCCTGGATGGCGTCAGCCTGAACATCAACGGTAAACTTATCGATGTCGGCGTCTTCTAATTGAGCCTGGGTGACGGTTTTCTTTACGCTTACGGTCGTAATTGGGCTCCAGTAAGTCATTTCGTCAGCCTTGAGTGGCTTGGTTGCGGTGAATGTATAAACTACGTCGCCATTATCAGCGGTCGTAGTAGTTTGGGTAAAGTACTTACCGGTTGCATCTTCGCCGTTCATGTAAGTGTTGCCACTTGGAGTAGTTTCTTCTTGTGGGGTATGTGGAATACGAATTTCGATGATATCTTTGTAAGCGACTGGCACGGTTACGCGAATGCGGACATAGGCGGCGCTATTGCCGGCGTTCTTAACATAAACGAACTTTCTGACATTTTTGCCAGGGACAAGATTACGATATTCGTCAGCAGTGTATGCGGCATAACCAGTAGCGGCAGTGCTGTCGCTAATGATTTGCGTATCGCTAAATACGCCCCGTTGGCCAGCACCAGTAACACCCGCTACGTTTTGTGCGCGGACGTGGTTGTTCTGCCAAGCTGAGACGTCAGACAAATCGGTCGACACGGCGATGCCTGGCGTACAATAGATGTTGCCGTTCAAACAAACATGCTCGTTTTCGCTAGAAGCAATGGCGGCACCGTCTTCAAGATTCGCCGAAACGTTGGCATTCACGCGGTGTAGTTGCGACTCGTATAATTCGATGTCGACATTGCCGATGGTAAATGTATTTGTGATTTTATCGGTCGTATCGGTGAAATATGCCATCGTACCGGCACTCAAGATTAGCGCCAACACGCCGAGTGCGAGTGATAATGCTAAAATTTTCTTTTTCATTTTTAACTCCATTTCCTTAATTTTGTATTATTTTCTACTTAAAATTACTAAATGCTTCTTCGGCAGATGAGAAGCCTTGTGCTTGGATTGCTTGCGCATAAACTCGAATGCCAGTATCGCTCAAATCGACGCCAACCGAGCTACCCTCTGATCCGCTGTCGTCGGCAGTCGCCTGAGCTGCTCCGCTATTCTCATATGTCATTGCTTGCATGAACGGACTACTGAGCATTTCTCCTGCGCCAAGCGGCGTAGGGCTCGTCGCAGTGTATTCATAGCAATAATCGCCTCCAGATATGCATGCCACGCCAGCTCTTTCCGCTGTTTGGTATGCTTTCAAGCCGCCTAGCTCCACATGCATGCCTGCATAGAATGGACTGATTGGTATCTGGATTTTCACTCTGACATAAGCCGGCACCGTTCCAGTGTTCTGGACAAATATGTAACGTGCGCATTTAGCGACGCCACTTTCGTCTGGCAGTAAATTGACGCATTTTTCAGATAAGTATTCTTGGTACCCCAATGAATTGCTTATTAACTCAGCGTCAGTATGAACCAGGCTAGAACCGTCCGCTAATGTTTCACTGCGCGGAATCGATGTCGTAATAGTGCGAATTTTGACTTTCCCTACCGTAAATGACGCCGTGGACGAGTCCGAATCGGTGAAATACGACAGGGTTGTCGCTGAACCAGCTATGGAGAGCGCGAGAACCGCCAAGGACAAGACAAGGATTTTACCTTTCATCTTCCTCCTTTCTCCCTATTAATGTACGTTCTTTGAAAAATCTTTAAATATTAGAGGGAAATATTACTTCTTTTTGTCGCGCGTACCCTCCTTCTTTTTCGTAAACATCGGCAGGAACACGGCCGCGAGTAGTAGCGTGCCCACTACGAGCGCGATATAAATCCCTGGTGGCCGTTGAATATAAAATGCCAAATAACCAAGTAGCGGAATAGAAAAATCTGGCCTGCCGAGCACATTTTTGTAATGCACAAGCTTGCCGTCGGCGGTGTCGTTGGCATCACCTTTGGTGCGGAATTTGAGTGTCTCGGTGCCGTCTTCACTGGTTTCAGTTACGACTTCATCGATGCGGTGTGTAACAACTGTATCTTCGTCGGCCATGAAGGTGACGACGTCGCCTTTCTCGAGCGTGCCGGCGTCAACTTTCTTGACATAAATCAGCGAGCCAACATGATAAGTCGGTTCCATCGAGCCGGACATCACGGTGTAAATCTCATAGCCAAAAAGTCTAAAAATAACGAGCAACACGGCCAGTACGAGCACAATTCCCACAATAATTGTAGTGAAAATACCCCAATACCTCCGTATAACTCGCTTTTTATCCACGTTTTTATTATATATTAAACTCCAGCTTTTTGACAATAAAAATGCCCCGCTTTTGGTTATAGCGGGGCGTGAGTGGGTGGCGAAATTAATCGCGGCGCTCCATGATGGACAGGATGCGCAAGAATAGGTTGACAATGTTCAGATAAAGTCCGACGCAAGCGTCGATGGCGTTATCCAACGTACAAGGATATTCTTGAGCAATCGCCCAATCGTAGCCGATATACAACGCGAACAGGATAGCAACCAGCCAGTCCCAGAATGTCGGCATAAATACGCCGAAAATCATGCAGATGATTTCCACGACAATGACCGCAATCAATGAGAAGAACAGGATTCTGCCCATTTTGCGGAAAATGTCGGGAAAGGCCATGGCGCCAATCAACATGACGGCAGTAACGCCAGCTGTAACCGTAGCCGCACGGATGATTAAATCGGGATTAACGCCCGCCAAGCATACGCTGAGCACGGCGCCCACCGGCAAAACCACCAGGTTATAGCCGAGGAAACTGATAATCGGATTATCGCTCTTGGCGCTCATGAGACCGCCGATGATGACGCAGATAATATAACCGATAACCAGTACGATTGGATTCATGGCCGTGAAGAAGCTGGACATATACTTGCAGATGAGGAAGTTCATCAAGAATCCGTAGAATAGCACGGCGCCGATGGTAACGTTGAAATTGAAGCGAGTAAACTCGCCGCTTGCTGCCTTTTTGCGCTCGCTGCTTCTATATTCCTGATTAAAGAACCCATTACTGGATTTTGGGAAATTGCCAAGCCAACTGTCGCGATGACTCGTACTGGAGCTGCGATTATGCTCCACGCGAGAGTTTTGGTAGGTTTCTACCCTACCGTCTTCGTGATACATTTTTGCCATTTTTCTCACCTCCGAATGAACTTTGTGGCGCTAGAACGCCCCAATAGTTCTATTATATCACAGATGGCGTAAAAAGTCAATAGAGCTTATGCTTGGCATACCAAAAAGCTCCCCTATATTGGGGAGCTTTTCGTGGTTTGACGAATTAGATTAAACGTTTTCTAATTCAGCCTCGGCAGGTGCTTCGGCTTCGGCATCGCCGCTAGCGTAGCTAGCAAGCGATTCGACGCCGGTACCTACAGGAATCTTGCGACCGATAATCACGTTTTCCTTCAAGCCCTTGAGGTGATCAACGCGACCAGAGATGGCGCTCGAGATCAAGACACGGGTCGTATCCTGGAAGGATGCAGCCGACAAGACGGAGTCGGAGTAGATGGAGACCTTGGAAATACCGAGGAGCATCTGGGTGAAGTCGGCTGGCGTCTTGCTTTCGGCGAGGACGCGAGCGTTTTCTTCGGCAACCGCAGCGCGGCTAACAATATCGCCGGTCACGAAGGTGGTGTCGCCTGGCTCATCAATCATCACGCGCGAGAACATCTGGCGAATGATAACTTCGAGATGCTTGGCGGAGATTTCATGACCCTGGGCGGCATAAATCGTGAGAATATCGTTCAAGATATAGCGCTCAGTTTCTTCGATGCCCTTGTATTTCATGAGATCTTGCAAGTTCAAAGAACCTTCAGAGAGACGGTCGCCCGGTTCGACGCGGTCGCCTTCTTTAACCGTAAGGGCAAAGTCGGCCGGGACGGAAACCTTGAGTGGCGAACCGGCGTTGGCAACGAGCACGATTTCGTCTTGCGTGAGCTCAGCTACGCCATCAAATGGAGCGATAATCGGCTCGGCGCCCTTAGCCTTAGAGGCGATAACAGTACCGGTCTTGACGCTCGCACCATCTTTGACCTTGGCTTTGCGGCCTTCAAGCTTGAAGTGCTCAGCCTTGCCTGCATCTGGAGTGACTTGGACGACATTGTAGCGACCCTCTTCCCAAGTGCTGACGACGCCAGCGATGGTCGAAATGTAAGCCTGACCTTTCGGAGCGCGGGCTTCGAGAAGCTCCTCAACGCGTGGAAGACCGCGGGAGATAGCACCAGAACCGGCCACACCGGAGGAGTGCTTAGTATCGAGCGTAAGCTGCGTACCTGGCTCGCCGACGGACTGAGCGGCAATCACGCCAACTGGTTCATGGAAAGCAACTGGCTGACGGGTCGACATATCGATACCGTAGGCCTTGCGCGGTACGCCATCATTACATTCGGTCGTAAGGACGCTTTGAATCTTCAAGCTATCAATTTCATCATCGGCTGCGATCTGATCAGCAACTTCGCGCGAGATGAGCTCGTCGGCTTCTAGGCCATACTTCTCGACTGCTTCAGCGGAGTAGCGGCCATAGATACGATCTGCGAAGCCGATACCAGTAATTTCGCTTTCGCTCTTGTAGATGCGGAAGCCTGGATCTTCAGCTTCGGTTTCAACCGTAAAGACGTCTTGCGACACATCGACGAGACGGCGAGTGAGGTAACCAGAGTCGGCAGTACGCAGAGCGGTCGACACCTGACCTTGGCGTGCACCACGAGTGGCGATGAAGGATTCGAGAGTGTTGAGACCTTTCTTGTAGCTAGACTTGACTGGAAGCTCGATTTCGCGGTTAAACACATCCACCATGATACCGATGGTTGCGGACGCAAGCTTAATGTTACCTGCGGAACCACGAGCACCGGAGTTCGTCATGATAGAAACGTTCGTATCAAGATGTGAAAGATTGTCTTTGACAAGCTTGGAGATTTCATCATCGACTTTGCGCCAAGCAGCAACAGTCAAGCGGTAACGCTCATCTTCAGTAATGAGGCCGTCTTCGTATTGTTGACTAATCTGCGCAGCGACGCCTTCGCCTTCGGCAATCATTGGCTCAACTTCTGGATAGTATGGATAATCGTCCTTAGAAGTGGAAACACCGGCGATCGTCTCGTATTTGAAGGAGAGGTCCTTGATAGCGTCAGCAGCTTCAACAGCAGCTTCGGCGCCGAATTGATTAAGAATGTCGGCCATCACCTTCTTTAAGTGCTTGCTATTCTGAACTTCGTTATCGTACGGGTAATCCTTTGGCAAAACTTCGTTGAAGAAGACGCGACCAAGGGTTGTATCGCGCTTAATACCCTTCGTGTGGACACGAATTGGAGTCTGAAGTTGAATGAGGCCCATATCGTAAGCGAGCTCAGCTTCGTAAACGCTAGTGTAAGCTTTGCGTTCGGTCTGTGCGGATGGTTTTTCGTAGGTGAGGTAGTAGCTACCAAGTACGACATCCTGCGTGATCGAAAGCACCGGAGCACCATCGGCTGGCTTCAAGAGGTTCTTGCCGGCAGCCATGAGCTCACGAGCTTCAGCCTGAGCTTCTTCGGAAAGTGGAAGGTGAACAGCCATCTGGTCACCATCGTAGTCGGCGTTGAAACCGTTAGCTACGAGTGGATGGAGTTTAATAGCTTTACCATCAACCAAGCGTGGTTGGAAGGCCTGGACGGAGAGACGGTGAAGCGATGGTGCACGGTTGAGGAGCACATACTTACCTTCAATGACTTCGTCGAGCGCATCCCAAATCACAGTCTCGCCCTGTTCGATCATACGAGCAGCGGAGCGGATGTTGTTTGCATATTCATTCTTAATCAACCAAGAGATGACGAACGGCTTAAAGAGTTCGAGTGCCATCTGCTTCGGAAGACCACATTCATTAATGCGGAGTTCTGGACCGACTACAATTACGGAGCGGCCGGAGTAGTCAACGCGCTTACCGAGAAGGTTCTGGCGGAAGCGACCTTGCTTACCCTTGAGGAGGTCGGACAAGCTCTTGAGTTTGCGGCGACCATTCTGAGAGTTAGCGGTGCGACCACCACGAGAAGCGTTATTATCGATAAGAGCATCAACAGCTTCCTGAAGCATGCGTTTTTCGTTGCGCTGAATAACTTCTGGCGCATTGAGGTCAACGAGCTTCTTCAAGCGGTTGTTGCGGTTAATCACGCGGCGATAGAGATCGTTCAAATCGGACGTGGCGAAGCGGCCGCCAGCCAAGGAAATCATTGGACGGAGATCTGGTGGAATGACCGGAATCACGTTCAAGATGAGGTCGGTCGGCTTAATGCCAGCAGATTGCATGCCTTCGAGTACTTTGAGGCGCTTCATGATGCGCTTCTGCTTTTGGCCCTTCGTGTTGTCGGCTTCTTCGTGGAGTTCTTCGATCATCTTGTCGAGATCGATTTCCTGGAGAAGCTTCTTGATACCTTCGGCACCCATTTCGACTTCGATGAGATCTTCGTAGCCCTCATCCATGTCTTCAAGGTTGCGGTAATCGACTTCGTTAATAACTGCGCCTTTGACGAAACCAGTAAGGATTCCCTTCTTGGTGCGGTAATCGTCTTCAAGCGTTTCGAGCTCTTTGGTCTGAGCTTCGGCGAGTTTCTTGATTTCGTCGCCTTCTTTGCCCTTGGCTTCCGCTTCATAGCGAGCTTGAATTGCTTGGCGAGCTACATCGGTTTGAGCTTCGAGGTCTTCGAGGCGTTTGTCGATTTCTTCCTGTTCGGTATTGATAATAATATAGGAAGCAAAGTAAACAACTTTTTCGATGTTTTTAACGGTAATGTCGAGCAAAAGACTAAGTGCGCTCGGCGTACCGCGCATGAACCAAATGTGAGCAACTGGCGCCGCTAAGGTGATGTGGCCCATACGTTCACGGCGAGTAATGCTCTTCGTGACGAGGTTGCCTTCCTTATCAACGGCAGCTTCGCGAGAGCGAACGCCCTTCAATTTTGGATCGTTTGGATTAATATCTTTGACTGGTCCAAAGATACGTTCGCAGAAGAGACCATCACGTTCTGGCTTCTGCGTGCGATAGTTAATAGTTTCTGGTTTTAAGACTTCACCGTAGCTCCAGTTAAGGATATCTTCCTCGCTAGCGATGCAAAGGCGAATCGAATCGAAATCGTTCGCGCTGATAAAATTATCTTGCCAAGCCATTATTATAGGTCCTCCCCTAGATCTGTTATTGTGTCGTCATCGACATCGAATGCGGCTTCGTCTCCGATATCGGTTGAATCATCATATTCTTCTTCAGCTTCGCCGTCGCCTTCGTAAATGGCGTCTTCTTCATCGTCATCTTCGGCGAGCTCTTCGGCATACTCCTCGCCGTCATCAACAAGTTCCTCCGGCGGTATTTCATCTTTTTGAGCGTAGATGACAGAGTCGTCACGTTGGCGTTCGACTTCTTCGGTGGTCTTTTCAATGACGCGGTCCGCATCGCGGGCGTCGCCATTATCGAGCAGGTCAACCTTAAGTCCGAGGCCTTGGAGCTCTTTCACTAAGACGTTAAAGCCTTCTGGAAGCTTCGGACCTTCGATAGGTTCACCCTTAATGATAGATTCGTAGGCTTTAGCGCGGCCATAGACGTCGTCAGACTTGATCGTGAGCATTTCCTGCAAGGTAGATGCAGCACCGTAAGCTTCGAGCGTCCATACCTCCATCTCACCGAAGCGCTGGCCACCGTTTTGAGCTTTACCGCCAAGTGGCTGCTGGGTAACCATCGTGTAAGGACCAGTCGAGCGAGCGTGGATTTTGTCGGCCACCATGTGGTGGAGCTTCAACATATACATCACGCCAACCGTAATACGTTCTTCAAATGGTTCACCGGTGAGACCGTCGTAAAGTTTGACACGACCATCGGTTTCGTAGCCGGCTTTCTTAAGCTCTTCAGAAATCGTTTCATCAGAAACTGAGTTGAAGGATGGCGTCGTGACGTGGTAACCAAGTGCGCGCGCAGCCATACCAAGGTGAGTCTCAAAGAGCTGACCGAGGTTCATACGGGAAGGCACGCCCATTGGGTTGAGTACGACATCGATTGGCGTACCATCTTCCATAAATGGCATATCTTCAACTGGTAGAATGCGAGCAACTACACCCTTGTTACCGTGACGGCCGGAAAGCTTATCGCCGACGCTAATCTTGCGAAGTTCAGCGACATAAATCTTAATCTGCATAATGACGCCAGATTTAAGGTCGTTGCCCTGTTCGCGAGTGAAGATTTTAACGCCGACAACTTTACCGCCATCAGAACCATTCATACGAACGGAAGTATCGCGGACATCTTTAGCTTTTTCGCCGAAGATGGCACGAAGGAGGCGCTCTTCAGAGCTGAGCTCTTGTTCGCCTTTTGGCGTAATTTTGCCGACGAGCACGTCGCCATTTTTAACTTCGGAGCCAACCGTTACAATGCCATCTTCGCCGAGGTGGCGGAGAGCAGCTTCGCTAACGTTTGGAATATCGCGGGTGACTTGTTCTGGACCAAGCTTAGTCTCACGAACTTCAACATCGAAATCGCGAATATTAATGCTGGTGAGTTCATCGTCTTGGACGAGACGGCTAGAAATAACGATAGCATCATCCATGTTGTAGCCACGCCATGGCATGAAGGCCACAAGCATGTTCTTGCCAAGTGCGAGCTCGCCATTAGCGATAGATGCGCCCTCGATGAGAACATCGCCCTTCTTCACCTTCTGACCGCGCTTCACGACAGCACGCTCATCATAACAGCGGTCGTCATTCGTTTTCATGAAGTGAATGAGGTTGTAAGTCTTAGTTTCCTTCTTGTATTTAACTTCGACAGAGTTAGAATCAGCCTTTACGACTTCACCATCAGCTTCAGCGTAGGCAATTTGCGAAAGGTTCTTAGCGACCTCAGCATCGATACCAGTAGAAACAATCGCGGCTTCTGGCTTAATAAGTGGCACTGCCTGTTTCTGCATAGCGCAGGCCATCAAGGAGCGGTCGACGCGGTTCTTTTCGACGAATGGAATCATCGAAGCGGCCACGCCGAGAATTTCCTTGTGCGCAGCATCCATGTGCGTAACTTCGCTAGCAAGCACCTGGGTTGGCTGAAGGGCCTTGCGAGCGGATACGTACTCATCAACGAATTTGCCATCTTTGTCGAGCTTAGCGCTCGTGTCAGCAATCACCATGTTTTCTTCGGCGGCAGCGTCGACATAAACTACTTCGTCGGTGACTTTACCGTTTTTAACGACGCGATATGGCGCTTCAATGAAACCATAATCGTTGATACGAGCATAGGTTGCAAGGTTTAATACGAGACCGACGTTGCCACCTTCTGGTGTCTCGACGGTACAAATGCGGCCGTAATGAGTTGGGTGTGTATCGCGAACTTCAAAGCCGGCACGTTCGCGCGTAAGACCGCCAGGGCCCATGCTGGATAGACGACGCTTATGCGAAAGTTCGCTGAACGGGTTAGTTTCGTCCATGAGCTGGCTGAGCTGAGAGCTACTGAAGAACTCTTTTACGGCAGCCACGACTGGGCGCGAGTTAACTAATTGAGATGGCGTAACCGTCATTGGATCACTCATCGACATACGGTCGAGGATATTGCGTTGTAAGCGAAGCATACCAAGGCGGAATTGGCGTTGAACCAACTCACCGACAAGCTTGACGCGGCGGTTCGCCAAGGAGTCAATATCATCAACTGGATCTTGCGTATTGTTCAACCGGATAATTTCGCGAATAATCGCAATCAAATCTTGCATTTGAAGCGTACGATGGGCGGAATCGTTTGGCGTATCGAAACCAAGGCGCTGATTAATCTTGTAGCGACCAACACGAGAATAATCATAGCGGCGATAATCGTTGAACGTACGCTCGATCATGTTCTTTGCGTTTTCTACGGTTGCCAAATCGCCTGGACGGAGACGGCGGTAGATTTCAAGCAAAGCGGTACCCTGATTATCGGACGGGTCCTTTTCAAATGTATTATCAATATAGCGGACATCACCATTGTCGATATCTTTGAAGTCGGCAACGATTTCGGTCTTTTTGCGACCAAGAGCGCGCAAAAGTGTCGTTACTGGAACTTTTTTGCGGCGGTCGATTTTAACATAAATGACACCTTTAGTGTCGGTTTCAAACTCAAGCCAAGCGCCACGGCCTGGGATGATTTTGGCACCATAATAATTATGGCCGTTGACGGTGTCGGCTTGGAAGAAAACGCCAGCTGAGCGAATCAACTGCGAAACGATTACGCGTTCGGTACCATTAATAATAAAGCTCGCACGATCAGTCATCCACGGATAGTCGCCAAAATAGATATCCTGCTCTTTAACTTCGCCGGTTACCTTATTAGTGAGCTCTACGTTAACATGAAGTGGAGCTTCATAAGTTGTAAGATTTTCTTTGGCCGTACGATCATCTTCAATCGGATCTTTGAAGTAATAATCCTTGAAGCGTAGGTCCATTTTTTGACCAGTATAGTCTTCGATCGGGTTTAACTCATCGAAAACTTCCTTCAAACCATAGTCTACGAATTCCTTCCAGGACTTGGTTTGATGTTCGGTCAGATTTGGTATTGGAAGAACTTGGTCGCCCTCGGTAAAAGATACCCGGCTACCACTCTTTGCGGTTGTAGTAGATTTTGCCACATTCCCTCACTGTTTTTTAGTGTTGATACTTCTTTGGCCGGAAGAACACCGCTTTGACCCCCTTCCCGCCTTGCCAGGGCAGGAGTTCAAAATAATCAAAGCACACTACTTCTTAACTAATCATTTTAACGTAGTTTTGCAAGTTCTGCAAGGTGTTTTTTGCACTTTTTGTTTATAAAAATTAGTTGTATTTTTTAGCGCTAGCATTTAAAATTGTAATCAATAAGGGAGGTTTAAATGGAATATTTATCGGCACTGCTGATAGCAGTACTGTTTAGTCCAATTACTTGGATTATCGTGGTCGTGATTATATTGATCAGAAGCGACAAGAAAAAGAAAGCGGCAGCTCAGCTAGCCACCCAAAACGCCGCCACAATCGGCGCAGACAATACAAACGGCGCAACCACGCCCGTTGCACCGCCTCCGCCACCAAAACCAAAAGATCCGATGACAAAATGGAACTGGCTATTATATATTGGTAGCTTCTTGATAATTATGGCGATGATTTATTTCATCGACTCCGTAAACGATGCTGCTGTTGCGCCAACTACCATTATTTTAACCCTCCTAATTTATTGCGCTGGTCTTGGCATCTATAAGGCCGTCGATTACCTCCGTCCAGTCGGTAAAGCCTTCACTTATTCTGCGCTATGTATGATTCCACTATGGTTAATTTCACTGGGCGCCATTCATATTCCTTCGGAGATAATTCCATTGATTGTTTCAATCGTCTTTATGATTGCATCCTTCATAGCGGCCTATATGCTTAAGTCTCCGGTGCTCGGCTATGTCAGTATGCTTAGCCCGATTGCGTTTATCTGGCCATTCCATTCATTGATTGGCAATACGACCGATATTGGTCTGTATCTATACTTCCTATTTATATCGCCAATTATCACCGCGATTGTGCCGCTAGCGTTATGGCTAACGAAGCCAAAATGGCTACCGCTTGCTTTTAGGCATGCCTCAATGGGGTTAGGGCTCGTCTTAATTCCGATGGCGACTGCTCTTTCGGCATTCCTATTCTTGTCGCCAGAAGTAGGCGCGAAGGCACCATTCCTACGCACGGTTTGCGCGGTAGCATTCCTAGGCTATTCGATTGCCAATTATAAGTTCACCAAAAAGCACGGCTTCTTTGTCGCTATGCGCTTTGCAGCGCAATTACTGATTACAGGTGCGCTTTGGGATTGCTTGAACTTCTCTATCTTTTCCTTCAGCTCCACTACTGTCACCGCAGATTACACAGCCGCGCTCGTCTGCGCCATCGTATGGCTGCTTACCTTCCTAGCGCAAGTTGTCTACTCTCTCTATGCCAAGACCGACAACGAAAAAGATGCTTCGCTCGAACGCGCGGTTGGCTTAATCTCAATTATCGGCATTTTTAACACGCCAATGCTCTGCTCGAATTTCGCCAAGATTCCGTATGCTATTGTCTGGATTGTAATCTGCTTAGTGACAGCAATCTTAGGCGTTCTTCACTCCATGCGCTACAAAAATGTATTATGGTCACTCGCAACCGTTGCTAGCATTCTGATTGCGCCAATCATTTTTGGCTACAATATCGCCGTGCCGCAGTGGGGTAGCGCCGCCTATCTTGCTATTTATTCCGTAATCGGCGTGGTGTTCTTACTCGGATATTACTACTTATCGCGCATTCAAAAGAAAGAGTCGGACATTGTTGGTATAACCGCGCTCTCGATTGTAAGCTTCGCCGTATTTGCAACCTCTGCCGATTTAAGCATCAGCGGCGTCGGCTTCTTGATTGTCACAATCTACGCGCTAGCGTTTGGCTTCCTCGCGAAGATGAATGCGTTCTATGAGGTAGCGATTTATCTATTTACACTTAGCCTATTCTCGTTCTCTGGAAATATCTTCGACGCAATTGTGGGGAAAAATACCCGCGGTTTAGATTACTACAATGCCAACTATCAAGAGCTCACGATAACACTTACCGTAATACGTGCACATATCATCGGGTTAGCGTTCTTGGTCACGTCTTGGCTTTACGAACGCACAAAAGCGCCAAGCCAGCAGGTACGCCAGATTATTGGCTTCTCACTGTTCTCTCTAATTATGTCTTTTGCTTGCCTTGGCTCTTCGTCGCTCGTATGGGGAATTGTGTTCTTAATCGAGCAAGTGGCAGCACTACTCTATTCGGTCACTACCCATCGTACTTGGATGACTTGGTTCAGCTCAATTGAAGTGTTCATTATTACATTACGCTTAACCGGTGGACCAAGCTACATCTGGCTCGGCATCATCGGCATCGGCTTGATTGCATTCGTAACATATCAGCTACGTAATGCTAGAAACAAGATGCTGCGCGACGCAAACACGAATAATCCAACGCCAGTAGCGCCAACCGATAAAGAGGAGCTCGTTGTAGGCGGAGAGGCGGCCACCGAAGAACCGGAACTTGACGCACCTAAAGACGAAACGCCAAAAGATGCCGACCTTAAGGACGACAAGGCGGACGATGAGCCAAAAGAATCCGACCACGAGGAAAAGCCGGCCGAAGAATAGTTCGGAGTGATAACCACCTAAAAACCACCCATACCCGGGGTGGTTTTTAAGCATATAAGCTCTCAACTATATGTTTGTTTTAAGCTGACTCGCAGTTAGCTTACTGCCTGAACAAAGCATTAAAAGTATTATATATCCAAATCGTCTAAATCTGCAAGCTCTGCACGAGTCTTTTTTGCGAGTTCACTGCCCTCTTCGACGGTAGTATCATCATCGGCAAGTTCGATATCGTCATCAGCATCATCGACGGTCGGCTCGTCTTCTGAGGTAAAGCTATCATCGGCAGCGACAGTGGCTTTTTCTTCGATCTTAGCTTTTGGTTGGTAATCGTCATTATTGACAATCTTGAGATTGTAGCGAGCGTCGTTCTTAGTGCCGAGCGCACGAAGGAGCGTGCGAATGCTTTGGGCAGTAGCGCCACGTTTACCAATGATGCGACCCACATCTTCTGGGTCGACTTCGAGACTAAGTAAAACACCTTTTTCGTCGATAGTGCGGTCGATACTGACTTTGTCTGGATTGTTTACGAGAGTTTTCACGATATACTCTACGAATTGCTGATCTATTGTGGACATAGGTTCTCCAATGTTTATTATTTTATACTTATGATTATAACTGGAATTGCGGAAAAATTTAAGATTTTTTAGCTATTTGCGCTTTGCATTACGGACCACTTCGATCGATTCATCGAATGCGGCGCGTGCTGATTCGTTGTCGGTGCTCTTTGCGCCAGCCGTGATAGAGAACATGCGCTCATTGATGTTGCAATATGCCGTATAAACAACATTCTTCGTACTACGCTCAGTCAGTTTATAGACTGCACAAGCTAGCACGCCGTTAATCTCTTCGTTTGAACTATCAATCTTATATCCGTCTTCGGCAAACATTGATTTCATGCCAGACGCGTCTTTTAGCAATCCCTTATGGTCAAGCTCGCCGATGTCGGTGAAGGTCATATATTTCGATCCGTCTTTTGCGGTAAGCTTTAGTGAGTCGGAACTTTCGACGTTATAAACAGATTCGTCTACTCGGACCGACCAATTGCCAAAAGAATACTCCTTAGTATGGAAAAACCCGGTGATAATCAAATATGCTAAGGCACCGCCGCCGGCTAATACGATAATCGCAATCACAATAATTAGGATGGCTTTTTTGCTAAGCTTCTTATGATGGCGGCTTTTCGAAGCAATAGATGCTTGGGCGACCTCTTCTTTTTCTTTCGGCTTAACATCGGCCATAATATTTTGATGCATATTTTGCATGGAGGCAGATGCTTCAGCGAGATTCGCCTCCGATTCAGCGCGCGCCTGCGCTTCATTTGCGGCAATTTCTTCTTCGGTCAAAGGCTGCGGTTGTTCGCTAGCATCTGGAGCGTTTGATGTCGCCTCATCCGCCGTCGTTGCAGTGTTCGCGGCAGCCATAGTGTCGAAAGCCGCATCAGACATATTTGCTAGTTCGCTTAAATCAATCGCGCCGCCACCAGCAATATTCGGGGAGGCTTCGGTAGCTTCGGCCTCAGTCGGAACAGTCACTGGCTCTGAGCTCGCAGGTGGTGTAGTTGGGATATTTACGCTCATTGTTCCTGGCGTGGGCATGGCTGGAGTTTGTGCGGGCGTAGCAGCCAAATTAGGAGTAGCCGACATTTCCATGCCTGGCATGTTATTTAATTCGTCTAGCGATATAGCGCCTGATGGAGTGTTATTATTCATTGATGCCCATTTATGCAAAATAATATTCTTACGTTTATTTTAGCATAAACACAAAAAACTGACCACCCAAGTGGCCAGTTTTTATTAATCTTTTTAGGCTTCGGCTGGAGCTTCAGCGACTTCTTCCGCAGGTGCGGCCTCTTCTTTCGGCTGATTTTTGCGGAGTTTGTCGGCATGCTTTGCCTGGCTCTTCTTTTCAAGTGGAGCTTTCACCCATTTTGGCATCTTAACACCTTCTTTAGTAAGAATGCGGATGACGCGCGTGCTTGGCTGGGCGCCATTGCTGAGGTATTTCTCGACCTGGGCTTTGTCCAAAACAGTTGCTTTAGTATGTGGGTTGTAGCTGCCGACCTGAGCGACGATACGACCCGAAAGAGGGTGACGTTGCGCTTCTTGGACGACTATCCGATAAAGGGGCATCCCTTTACGGCCATTACGCTGTAAGCGAATCGCAAGCATAATTCTCCTTAAATTAATTTGACTTTGATTATTATAACTTATTTTTTGATTATCCGCAAGGACGGATTACTGGCGCTTTTCGACGACTTCGTTTAGCTCCGGATGCTCTTTCTTGTATTTGCGGATTGCTTCGGTGGCAGCTTTAACTTGCGCCTCTTGTTTGCTGTGACCAACGGCAGTTGCTTTGAGATGTTCATTAATAAACACACCAAGCGTAAAGCTCTTGTCGTGGTCTGGGCCTTCTTCTTTCATGACGCGATAAACTGGCGTTACGCCATCAACGCGCTGCGCGAGTTCCTGCAAATATGACTTCGCATCGCGCCAGGATTCGCTTTCAAGAATATCGTCAATTTTCACGAGGCTGTTTTTATGAATGAATGCCTCTGCCGCTTTATAACCCTTGTCGAGATAAATGGCGCCAATAATAGCTTCGTAACAGTCTGCCATAATAACGTGATGCGCACGATCAGAGCCGTGACGCTCGCCTTTACTTAGGCGCACAAGCGGCGCATAGCCGAGCGCTTCGCCAGCGGCGGCGTTAGCCTCGGTATTTACGAGCGCGGCGCGCCAACTGGTCATAATGCCCTCTGGCTGGTCGTAGGTGCGGTATAGAAAATCGGAAGTCACGAGCTCGAGCACGGCATCGCCCAAAAATTCGAGGCGCTCATTATGTTCCGTAACGGTCTTGCGATGTTCATTGACATATGAACGATGCGTAAGAGCAGTGATTAATAAGTTAATGTCGGAAAATTCGATCCCAAGTTTTTCTTTGGCGAAATCCACATAAGTATCGAATTGTTCTTTATTCATATATTAATAATCTCCACTACGTATTTTTTTCTTCGCAATGAGCATTAATTTCTCAATGTCGGCATATTCAATCGCGTCGAGTGCTTCCGCAAAGCTGAACCAACGAATGCCATTCATCCATTTTTCTTTGGTCGGGCGTTCATTTTTATCGAGCGATTGCACGAGATAAACTTGCGTCGTCATGAGCACGAGCTTATCTAAGCGACGGTATTTAAAATGAATTTTGCCGAGCCATGCCAAAACGTCAACATTCTTGAGGCCGGATTCCTCGCCAATTTCGCGCACGGCCGTCTGCTTGGCGGTCTCGCCTGGCTCGATATGGCCTTTCGGAATCGTCCAACGATCTTTGCTATCTTGAATTAATAGAATCTCAATATCGCGCTGATCTGGCGTCATACGAAATACGATGCCGCCAGCGGTTGGCTCGCGCACGATTTCTTTGATTTCTGGCTTTTTACGAAAAACAACTTGACGCAATTTTTCGAGCTTTGGCTCTTTGTAAGTCTCAGTAGGTAACGCCTCCGGAATTTTATATCCGTTGCGATGACTTTTTTGAGTTGTTCTTTTGTTCAATTTACGCTGCGAAGGACGAGGCGTACGAGACGGCACGTTCTTCGTCTTCGGCCGGTTATTTGGCCGGTTCGCCTTCCGCGGCATCGCTTGCTTCTTCTGGTTCTGATTGCGACGCGGCTTTTGGCTTGACTGGTTCTGCATGCTTTTTCTGTTCCTCTCCCCCAATATTACGGTAAGCAGTACCCAGTACGCCGTTAATAAACTTTGATGAATTATCCGAGCCGAAAGCTTTCGCTAGCTCAACGGCCTCATTAATTGCGACTTTTGGAGGGACGGTATCTTTGCGACGCGTGAGCTCAAAAAGACCAATCCTTAGTACGTTACGGTCGACAGAAGAAATACTTGAAATTGGCCATTCTGGCGCGAGAGGTTGAAGCTCTTTGTCGAGCTCTTCCATTTCGTCAAAAACACCGTGCGCTAAATCGTGCACAAAATCCACATCACCTAAAGCTTTGGCGTAGGGCTCTATATTTTTTGCGACAATACTATCGATATCGGCTGTGGCATCGCCCGCCTTACTCCTGAACTCGTATTCATACAAGCTCTGGAGCGATATGATTCTACCAAGATGTCGATTACTCGCCACGTTATTGTCTCCCTATTTACTTCGATTTTTTGCAAGTGCAAGGTTTGCTGCCGCACTTTTTGCAAGATTTAAGCTTAAGATTTGGGGTGCTTTTAGCGGTTTCAAAAGCTTTCACTGGTGAATGTTTATTCACACTACGAGCGAGCTTCAAACGCAAATGACTGCGGCGAAGGCCGGTCTTGCGAGGGCTGCTCTGTTTTTTCGGTTCAGGCATGTAAAAATGCTCCTTCTTTGATATATTACTTTGCTATAGTTTACTATATTTTCGGACTTTTTACAAGGGGAGGACGCGCCATTTTTTCAAAGCGTCTATGTTATAATTATGAATATGAAGAAAATTCGGAGGACGAAATCCAGACTAAAAATCGGCATCAGCTGCCTCATTGCGCTAGCTTGTTGCGTTGGTATCTGCTATTCCGCCTATCGCATTATTGAATGGGAAATTGATTCGCTTAATACTGCCCAGCAGTCCACCGAAATCGCCGAAGCTTCAGATCTCGAGGAACTCGAAGATGACGACAAGACCGAAATCATCGAGTCGAAAGATGAACCGCCGGAGAGTATGTATTACAAATATATTAAAATGAACTTACTCGACGTCGACTTTACCGAGCTACGTCGTATTAATAACGACACGGCCGGTTGGATTTCGCTCGGCGGCACAAATATTAATTATCCATACGTGCACACCACGAATAACGATTTCTATCTGACGCACTCGTTCGACAAGAGTTACAACCAAGCTGGCTGGGTGTTCACGGATTTTCGCAACAAAAACGACGGCACCGACAAAAATCTAATTCTTTATGCGCACGGTCGCTACGACGGCACGATGTTTGGCACGCTCAAAAACATTATGTCTACCGACTGGCGCAATAATTCCGACAATTTCATCGTGCGCACCGCAAACGACCACGAGAATGCGCTTTGGCAAGTCTTTAGCGTTTATCGCATTCCGGTTACTACCGACTATATTCAAACGAGCTTCAATTCCGATTCAGAATATTTAAGCTGGCTGACGATGCTCAAAAACCGCAGCGTACAAGATTTTCACACTTCAGTGTCGGCGTCTGATCACATCTTGACACTCTCGACTTGCTATAACCACGTGCAACGCACCGTGCTGCACGCCAAACTAATTAAGCGCCGCGCGAAATAATTTCAATTTCCACCGACAGAGTTTTATGGTCAGACACGAGTTCGTCGTGGACGGTGAAATTTTGGGCAGAAACTTGGTCATTAATTAAAATATGGTCGCAAGCCACATCCTTCACAAATTTCAAATTCTGCAAAGTTGTACGGACGTGATTTCGCGGCGTGAGGTCGGTGAGAAAATCGAGCGTGTGCATCGCTGGCGATTCGGCCGTCACGTTCAGATCGCCGCACATCACCACTGGGCTATTTTCCTCGCGAATCCAATCCGCCACTTGCTGCATACAGCGCACGGTTTCTTGGTCGCCGATTGGGTTTGGTAGCCAGTAGCCATGATAATTCACGACTGTGAGGCCGTTTTCGAGGCGGACTTTTTGCGCAAAATAGGCATGGTCGTTGCCTTGCTCAAATACCATCGAATCGACATATTCGCCGTGGAGTAATTTAGTTTCGTCGCGCACAATCGGATAGCGGCTCAAAACTACGTTGCCTTGCTCCATCGTAACGCCGCCAAAAACCTTAACTCCCCAGTTGGAAACCTTAGCGCAATATTTTAGGCCGCTCGCCGCTTGAATTTGGCGAACCGACGTGGCGAAATACTCGAGTTCGGCCGGCTTTTCATCGCACCAAACCGCCTCCTGCATGCAAATAATATCGAAATCATTTTCGCGTAGAAAACGCTCAATGGCGCCTTTAATACGTCCAGTCCAGACATTCATTTGTAAAATCTTCATAGCTTTTATTGTACTACTTCCCGTTTATGCTTGACTTTTTTGCTAAAGTGTGCTATAATCAAAATATACCCTCGTTTCGAGGGCATATTTTGTCTTGTTTTGCTTATTTGACAACAATATTTACCAGATGCGTCTTTGGAATCGTAATAACTTTGACAACTTCCTTGCCATCGGTATAGGTCTTCACTTTTTCGTCGGCGAGCGCGAGCTCTTCCATCTTGGCGGCGTCTTTCGCGTCGTCGGCCGGCGCCATAATGCGGGCGCGGAGCTTGCCATTCACCTGAACGACCATTTCGACCTCTTCAGCGACGAGCAACTTCTCGTCCCATTTTGGCCAAATATCGTCGCTCTTTAGCTCTTCGAGCATCTCTGAAGCGAGATGTGGCGCGAATGGCTTCAAAAGTTTCGCGAGCGTCACGAGGTCATCATGATACGCGCCATTTTTATAAAGCTCATTTACGAATTCCATCAACGCCGCAACGGCAGTATTGAAGTTGTTGCGATGCATATCTTCGGTGACTTTTTTGGCGGTCTTATGGCGATAAACGACATTCGCATCCTTGTCGATAGCTTTTTTATCAAAGACGAGCGTCCAGCAGCGGTTCAAAAAGCGGTAAACGCCGCCGATTGCCTCGGTGCTCCAAGCGGCATCCATATTATATGGGCCAATAAAGAGCTCGTAGGTGCGAAGCGTGTCGGCGCCGTAGCCCTGGTTAATTACGTCGAGCGGATCAATTACATTACCCTTAGACTTCGACATCTTCTTGCCATCCGGCGCGTTGATGTAGCCGTTGTAAAGTAATTTCTTAATTGGCTCGCGGAAATTCAAATAGCCTTCATCAGCGAAGAATTTGCACCAAAAACGAACGTAAAGTAAGTGCGCTACAGCGTGGTCGCCGCCACAATAAATATCGGTTGGCGCCCAGAAGTTAACTTTCTTTTTGTTCCAGGCGGCTTTGTCATTGTGCGGATCAGTATAGCGCCAGAGATACCAGCTGGAACAAGCATAGCCGTCGAGCGTATCCGTCTCGCGGGTCATCTTTTCGCCATTAATAGTAACTTCCATGAACTCTTTGCTCTTGGCGAGCGCACTGCGGCCGGAAGAATCTGGTTTATAATCATCAATTTCTGGCAGCATAACCGGCAGCTGATCTTCTGGAATAGCGTGCGGGTTGCCATCTTTGTCGTAGGCAATCGGAATTGGGCAGCCCCAATAGCGCTGGCGAGAAATCAGCCAGTCGCGCATGCGGTAAGTGGTCTTTTCGCGACCGATGCCCTGTTTTTCGAGCCAATCGTTGATGACTTCGCGCACTTCGCTGGCCTGGCGACCAGTAAACGGACCAGAATTGATCATTTCGCCTTCGCCAGCATAGCACTTGGAATCATCCGTACTATCTTCTGGCTTTTCGATTACCTTCACGATCGGCAATTCAAACTTAGTGGCGAAATCGTAGTCACGCTCATCACAAGCTGGCACACCCATCACGGCGCCGGTGCCGTAGCCGCTTAAGACGTAGTCGGCTACCCAAACCGGAATTTCTTTACCGGTGGCCGGATTAATAACATAAGAGCCAGTGAAGACGCCGGTCTTTTCGCGGTTTTCCTGACGTTCGATTTCGGATTTCTTTAGCGCTTCTTTGCAGTATTTTTCAACCTTGGCGCGCGTATCGTCGGTGACTAAATCCGGAATCAAATCGTTTTCTGGCGCGAGCACCATAAAGGTGGAGCCAAACAGCGTATCTGGACGCGTGGTAAAGACAGTAATTTTACCGCCGCTGCCCGCAATTTGAAAATCTACCTCGGCGCCTTTGCTGCGACCGATCCAGTTTTTCTGCATAGTCTTGATCTTTTCTGGCCAGTCGAGCGAGTCAATTTCGTCGAGCAATTCATCGGCATAGGCAGTGATCTTGAAGAACCACTGTTTCATCTTTTTCTTTTCGACTTCGTGGCCACAGCGCCAGCAGCAGCCGTTTTCTACCTGCTCGTTGGCGAGCACGGTTTGATCTACCGGGCACCACCATTGGTAAGATTCTTTTTGGTAGGCGAGGCCTTTCTTGAAAAGTTGAAGGAAGCACCATTGAGTCCATTTATAATACGACGGGTCGGAAGTATTGATTTCGCGCGACCAGTCAATCGCATAGCCTAAGCGCTTGGCTTGCTTGCGGAAATTATCGATGTTGGTTTTTGTGACTTCTTGTGGCGAAATGCCAGTCTTAATAGCGTAATTCTCGGCTGGGAGACCGAAAGTATCGTAGCCGAACGGACGCAAAACGTTCATCTCTTGTTGCGTATAGAAACGCGCGAGACAGTCGACAATACTGAAATTGCGGACGTGGCCGACATGAAGACCGGCGCCAGATGGATATGGGAACATCTCGGCGAGGTACATTTTTGGCCGTTTATCGTTGTCTTTGGCGGCAAAAGGCTGCTCTTCTTCCCAGCGTTTTTGCCATTTTTCTTCGATTTTTAATGGCTCGTAGTGACTCATAATTACATATTTTACCCTAAATAACAGATAATGTAAAAAGCTTATGTTTTGTGGCACAGATAAGTTTTGATAGTGTATAATATAGTAATGGCGAAAGATAAAACTGCGAGTAAAAAATCCGCCAAGACCGCGAAGAAGGCCACTCGTTCTCGAGTGAAGAAAGCTTCGAAGTCTGGCATGAGTTTATATTCCAACTTAGCCTACAAACGCCGGGTAAAGACCGATGAGCGTGCCCGCAAAAAGGCAGAAGAGTTGGCAAAATTACCAAAGAATCCGGTTTTGCGCTTCTTTGCGCGTTTGCGTCCGGATCGTGTTTTGAAATGGTGGTTCTCGAAAGAGGGTCAGCTATTCTTTTTGAAATGCATTGCCGCAATCGTATTATTGATGATTATCGGTATCGGCGGTCTATTTCTATACTTTAAGAAGGATTTGGCCGAAATTGATCCAGAAGAGCTGGCTAGTCGCGTTCAAAATACTGTAAACACCTATCTCGACCGTAACGGCGAATTACTTTGGGAAGATCGTGGTTCGGGCGACTATCGCTTAGTCGTCGACGGTAGCGAAATTTCCACTTATATGCGCCAAGCGACGGTCGCAATCGAGGATAAGAATTTCTACAATCACCCAGGTGTTGACCTTTCCGCAATTTTCCGCGCCGCCTACGTGACTTTGATTAAGAAGGGCGCCGTTCAGGGTGGCTCTACGCTCACGCAACAGCTGATTAAGCAGGTTTATTTCTCCGATGAGGCCGCCAACCGCGACGCATCGGGCGTGCCGCGCAAGATTAAGGAAATTATTCTTGCTATCGAAGTCGAGAAAATGTACGACAAGGAGCAGATTATTACGCTTTACTTAAACGAGTCGCCATATGGCGGTCGTCGTAACGGCGTAGAATCGGCTGCGCAGACCTATTTTGGCAAGAGCGCCAAAGATCTCGATCTCGCCGAGTCGGCATTGCTTGCAGCTATTCCGAACAACCCAGCCGTCTTGAACCCATACAACACCGCTGGCAACGAAGCACTAGTTGCACGCCAGCACAAAGTGCTCGATTCGATGGTAGAAATGGGCTACATTACCGAGGCTGAAGCTAAAGAAGCTAAAGAAGTTGATATTATTGCTCAAATTAAACCAGAGCAAGATCAATACGTCGGCATGAAAGCGCCATGGTTTGTGCTCGAAGTTAAGTCGCAGCTCGAAGCAAAATTCGGCATTAAGACCATGCGCGAAGGCGGTTTTGTAATTACAACGACGCTCGACTTGCGTGCCCAAAAAATCGCCGAATCGGCCGTCGCTTCTGGTGCGCCACTCATGCGCTATAATGGCTCCGACAACGCTGCGCTCGTAAGTGTTGACGTCGAGACCTCACAGGTAATTTCGATGGTCGGCAGCGTAGACTGGAATAAACAAGGTTATGGCCAAGTCAACGCTACAACTTCTCTGCTTGAGCCAGCCTCCACGATTAAGCCTTTGCTTGACTACGGCCCACTCTTCATGGAACGTAGCGGCGTTAATTATGGCCCAGGTTCGATTCTAGCCGATGAAAATATTGATAAGATTTATTGCCGCGGTACGGTTGGTAGCTGCCGCGTACGCAACGCGTCGAACCGCTTCTATGGCAACGTAACGATTCGCCAAGCCTTAGCGAGCTCGCTAAACATTCCAGCCATTAAAGCCTTATATATCAACGGCATCGAAAACAGTTTGCCAATTGCACATGCGCTCGGCGATGTATCTTATTGTAATAATGGCGAGCAAGCCGGTCTCTCGATGGCAATCGGCGGCGGTTGTACAGTACGCCCAGTTGAACATGCGAATGCCTACGCGTCGCTTGCTCGCGGCGGCGTTTACAAAGACCTCGCTTACTGGCTTGAAATTAAAAACTCAAACGGCGACGTGATTGACGCTTGGACCGATTCCGAAGGTACACGTGCCATTGACGAGCAAGTCGCTTACATGCTCACGAGCATCCTTTCCGACACTAGCGCCCGTGGCGTGATGGGCGTAAATGGTCGCACGGCGGGCTATTACAGCGCCAAGACTTGGTATGCCGCGAAGACCGGTACGTCCGATAACGGCAAAGGTAAGGCAAAAGATGGTTGGATCGTCACTTATTCCACCGTACTAGCGACGGTAATTTGGAACGGCAACCACGATGGTCGCGCACTTACGAATGGTAACTATTCCGGCGTGAAGTTCACGATTGCCGCCAATTACATGGACCGTGTCCACTCCGAGGTATATGGCGCGGACGGCAAATGGAAGAGTGGCGACAAGATTAACGCGCCAGCCGGCATTCAGACGCTCACGATTAACGGCAAGACCGATATTTGGGGTAGCTGGATGACGAAGAGCAAATCCAACTATGGCACCGAAGAGTTTGTGTTCGACTCATACACTAAGAAGAAAGCCAGCGAATGTACGCCAGACGAAACTAAACAAAGCGTAAAGATTACCAAGATTATTGATCCGATGACGAATAATACGATTTATTCTGGCAACGGCTGGAATCCAGAAGAAGAAGACGACGTACATAAATGTACGGATGTTCGCCCGACTGCTACAATTGGTAGCACTCAAATAATCGAGACCGACGAAGAAGGCAATGCGACGGCTTGGAAGATTAGCGGCAGCGCTAGCTACGGCACTTATGAGCTATCTAGTTATACGATGTCGGTTGGTGGTACACAAATTTGTAGTGGCGGACTCAGCACTACTGGCGGCTCATTCTCTTGCAATACGACAATCGACCCAGCCAAGGGCATCTCGCTCCGCGTAGTTGATAAAGTCGGCTACGTAGGCACAGCGAAAAAATAGTAGTGCAATAAAAATCCCCCGGCGCGGGGGATTTTTTAATGCTTCTTAGGTTGGCGACCAATGGATTTGTGGCGCGGATTACGTTTCGGTTTTTGCTCGGAGAGTTTCGCAAACATCATTTTGCCGGAAGAAGTTTGCAAATAGCGCACGAATTCGATCTCGACGGGATGGTTTTTGCCAGCGAAACGCTCGGCTTCATCTACTACGACCATCGTGCCATCCGGCAAATAGGCCACGCCTTGGCGCGGATTGCTACCAACGCTAATAATCTTGACCGCGAGATGATCGCCCGGCAAATATTCACTGCGTAGCCCCTGCGCGAGGTCATTAATATTAATCGCATCAATCTTCTCCGTTGCGGCGACCTTAATAAGATTAAAATCATTCGTAAGGATGACGCCCTTGTATTCTTTGGCGAGTTCGATAAGACGCTCGTCGACTTTGGCGCGCTCGGTACTGTCTGGGAAGATGTCCACCTGCGCCAGTTCAACGCGCTCGAGCTCGTTGACAATATCGAGGCCGAAGCGGGCGCGGGCTCGTTTTTCGCTATCCGAGCCATCAGCGAGTAATTGCAATTCGCGGATGACTGAACGCGGTATTAAAACTTCATCGCCAAGGAAGCCAGCCTTCGCGACAGATAAGATGCGGCCATCCATTAAGGTCGACGTGTCCACAAATAATTTGCGGCGCGCTTTTTGGCCGACTCGAGCGGATTTTGTGCCGAAAGTTTTAACGGTAAGCGCCGTCGTTTCGAGCAAAATCGCCGATAATGTAATATAAATAAATAATTCCATAGTGCATATTATAACATTTTTCTTGCAAACATCAAAAAACGCCCCCAAGGGGGCGCTTTGAGATAGCCTAGCTTTCAGCTTCTTTGATAGCTTCTTTAAGAGCCGCGGTGCTCTTATTGAACTTTTCTTGCTCTTCAGAGGTCATCTTAAGACCGATACGACGAACGACGCCATTGCGGCCAACGACAGCCGGATAACCGTTATAGGTGCCAGACATTTCGTCGTAGCTACTGACTGGCAAGATGCGCATTTCGTCATTAAGAATACAGTTAGTAATCATCGCGACGCAGCTGCCGATACCATAGTAGGTAGCCCCCTTCTTTTCAATGATAGTATAAGCCTCTTTGCGGGCATAATCTTCGATTTCTTCGAGCTCTTCCTTCTTGATGAGGTCAGTAATTGGCTGTGCGCCAACATAAGCCGTGCTCCAGAGTGCAAATTCCGTATCGCCGTGCTCGCCTACTTGGTAAGCATGAATATTCTTTGGGTGGACATGGAGACGCTGACTGAGACGGAAGCGAAGGCGTGAGCTATCAAGCACCGTGCCAGAACCAATCACACGCTCGGCTGGTAAGCCAGAGTAACGCCAGGTTAGATAAGTAAGTACGTCCATCGGGTTGCTAACAATGAGGAAGATGCCATTGAAGCCGGAGGCCATAATTTGGCCAATCATATCCTTGAAAATCGCAGCATTCTTCTTGAGGAGATCCATGCGAGTTTCGCCTGGTTTTTGCGGAACGCCCGCAGTAATAACGATGAGGTCGCAATCGCCCGCATCAGCATAAGAGCCGCTGCGAATCTTGAGGTAGCTTGGCGACACCGCAAGTGCATCACGGAGATCAATCGCCTCGCCCTCGGCGTCTTCAGTGTTGATGTCGACGAGAATTAATTCATTTACATTAGTACGTTGATGGACCAAAGCATAGCCGTAGCTCATACCTACGTTGCCGGTGCCAACAATCATAACTTTATTTGCCATTGTTTGATGCCCTTTTCTAGACTATTATCTGTATATATTTTAGCATAAGCAGATTTTTAGACAAGGATAAAGCGAGAGCCGTCGCGTTGAATGAGCTGACCAATCTCCAGAAAAGTCAACGCGTTATTGACAGCGATTAAACCCCATTCGAGATATTTCGCCATCTCGTCGGGAGTGTCAATGCCGGCTTTCACGCAAGCGATAATTTTGCGCTGCTCGGGTGTACAGTTGCGGTATTTTTCGAGATTTTTGGCCCGCGCGCTTGTTGTCTCGGCTTTTAGATGCAGACCGATTAATAAATCATCGAGATCCGTACAAATGAGACAACCATTTTTAATAAGCTCGTGACAGCCAGCCGACATTGGACGCGAAATGTCGCCCGGCACTACATAAACAGATTTACCTTGATCGACAGCGCGCTCGGCGGTGTAGTTCGTGCCAGAATGAATAGAAGCCTCAACGATTAAAATAATATCCGCCAGTCCAGCTACAATGCGATTACGATAAAGAAAACTCTCGCGAAAAATCGGCGTAGCCGGAGCGGATTCCGATACGATAGCGCCACGCTCCAAAATGTACTCCGCTAGCCCAAGATTACTGCGCGGATAAACCTGGTCAATTGGCGTGCCAAGCACCGCAATTGTAACACCGCCCGCGTCGAGACAACCGCGATGTGCACAGGTATCGATACCATAAGCTAGGCCGCTCACGATTACTACGCCGCGCTTAGCGAGCTGGTAAGCGAAATTATAGGCGATATTTTCGCCATATTTCGTACAGCGCCGCGCCCCAACAATCGCGGCAGTCTTTGGCCGCGGACGTGAGCGCGGTAACTCGCCGCGCGCGTATAAAAAAGCCGGCGGATCAAGCCAATCGGGGTAATCTTTGAAATGTTCTAAATATGGGTGGCTTAAATCTACTTTTTGATAATCCATGCCACCCATCTAAACCGTCAATACGTTACCAAACAAGCATAAGTCCAATCAAAATGCGTCACCTTCCAGTGACGCATCCATATGTTTATTATATCACACTTGGCCTAAAAAGTCAAGCATAAGTGCCTATTCATCCCTGCGCATTGGCGGGAACGGCACACCTTCGCGCGCAGAAACACCTTCGAAAAGCCAGAAATTGCGCTCAGAATTACCCCAACCACAAGTTGGCGGCATACCATATTCGAGCATCTCAACGAAGTCCATATCAAGCATCTGCGCTTCATCATCGCCCGCGTCGCGCATAGCCTGCTGTTCTTGGAAACGCTCAAGCTGATCGAGCGGATCATTCAACTCCGAATAACCATTACCCATTTCGGTGCCAAAAATCACCGGGTGGAAACGTTCGGTAACGCGCGGGTCAGCCTCGTGCTTTTTGGCGAGTGGCGAAAGCTCGACTGGCTCGTGAATGAGCCAGAACGGACCGGCGGATTCCTTGCGAATAATCTTCCAAAGATAATCGAGCAGACGACCAGCACCCATCGAATCGTCGTATTTAACTTTATTCGCGCGCAAAATGGCTTTGATTTTTTCGAGGTCCGGATTAAAGACGTCAATATCGAATTTCTCTTTGATGATATCGGCGTAAGTAATGCGTGACCACTTGCAGTCGAGGTCGACTTTCATGCCTTCATGCTCAAACTGGAGCGTACCCCAAGTTTCTTTGCAAACGTACTTAATCATTTCTTCGTAGAGGTCCATGCCGTCTTCATAATCTTGATAAGCGGCATAAGATTCCATCGCGATATGTTCCGGCAGATGCTCTTCGTCCATGCCCTCGTTGCGGAAGCGTACGCCAATATCATACACGCGCTCATAGCCGCCACCGATTAAACGTTTGAGCGGAAGCTCGTGCGAGATGCGCAAGTAGAAATCTTGATCAAGCGCATCCATATGCGTCACGAATGGGTTCGCATCGGCACCACCAGTTGTCGTCTCGAGCACTGGAATATTAATCTCAACAAAACCATGATTGTTCAAGAACTCGCGCGTAGCAGTCCAGAATTTTGAGCGGCGAATGAAGCGCTCGCGCACCTCTGGGTTAACCGCCATGTCGACATAGCGACGACGTAGACGCTCTTCCTTGTTTGTAAAGCCATCGCGACCCGGAAGTGGGCGCAAAGCTTTCGTGAGTAAGCGCGGCATATCGCAGAAAACCGAAATTTCGTCAGTCTTGGTGCGGCCGACTTTACCGGTGGCTTCAAGAAAATCGCCAGTATCAAGTTTTTTAGTAAATTTCGCTGCATCGTCTTTCAGAAAAATCTGAATCGAACCAGAATCGTCCGCAATAACTACGAAAGCGAGCTTACCAAAGCTACGGATGCTCGCAATTCGGCCGGCAACACAAACGTCTTTGTCAGCATACTTGTCGTAACTCTTAAGGATATCACCAATTTTGGTATTACGGTTAGAATGTGCAGGGTACGGATTAATTCCCTCCGCCCGGAGTTCGTTTAGTTTGCGAATTCTTTCATCGCGAAAATCTTTAAGAGTTGCCATAAATATAATAATAACATCATATCTCCTATCTGTCGAGCGCACAAAAACTGGGCCGTTAAGGCCCAGTTCAGTAGCTTTACCAGGAGGAGCCGCCTCCGCCGCCGCCGAAGAAGGAAGTCAAGATCACTCAAAAGGAAATCGAACAGCAGATGCAGGAGCGCGAGGCAGCGGAGAAGAAACGGCTGTCGAAACTGGCGCGGGTGTACGCGAGCATGAAAGCGGACGCGGCGGCTGAAGCGTTGGGCAATCTCGACACGGACACGGCGATATTGATCTTGCAGAAGATGGACGACGATGCAACGGCTCAAATCCTGGCGAAGATGGATCCCGTGATTGCGGCTCAACTGACGCAGATGATGTTCGAAGGCGTTCAACGTAAGGTAGCGTTGCCGCAGGAGGTTCGTCAAGCGCTTGAGGAGCAACGGCGTCAAGAGGAAGCGATCGAAGAAGAGGCGACGCCGGAGCCCGCGGTTGAGTCGGCGTATGAAGAAGAATATGTTGAGCCCGAGTCGGTTTATGAGGGGAGCGTTCAGCAGGATGAAACCGCTTAAGAACCGGAATTTGACAGCGATCTGTTTACCGTACAGCCGATTGACAATACTCCCGTTTATGAGGATATATCCTCCACTTCCAAGGACATCTATTCGGGAGGTTATGAAGTTGACGGTCAGGAGCAGTTCTTTGATGAAGATGTTCCTGCGGTTGATGATTTCGATGCGGACTTATTCAAACTCGAAACTTTTGTTATGCCCGATGAAATTCCCGCTCAGG
>CALCYQ010000005.1 GCA_937906385.1 uncultured Candidatus Saccharibacteria bacterium | reverse complement strand
AATCGCCAATTTTTACTAAAACGACCGCCGCGCTTTCTGACGCCGACCTTGATCTTTATGCCGCAAACAACATCATGTTCTACGACCCGGACGCGTGCAAAAATGGACACAACATTACCGGCAACTGCGGCGGCGAGGTGACAGGCGACAGTACTGAAGAAAGATTCCGCAACTTCGTCAAACAATACGCAGTCGTAGCAATGAACTTGCAAATTCAATACGGCGTGCCGTGGGAACTACCATTCGCGCAGGCCGTGATGGAATCCAACGTAGGCGCCGGAGCAGGTGTCGATGGTGGCGTAGCGGATAAAGGCTATTATAACTGGATGGGCCTAACCTACGGCAGTAGTCATTTCTATAATATCGACAGCTCAGAAGATAGTTATACTACAGGACACGGCGGCTGGTCGATGTATCGTAGTATCCAAAATATGATTGCTGGCTTTATGGTCGACTTTATGCGAAATGGTATTTACGCGGATGCCTTCCAGTACACCGACCCAAACAATTTCGATTATAAGGGCTTCTTCATGGCCGAAATTGAACATTACTGCCCGCAAATTGAATGCGCCGATCACGAGACCGTCTATTGGCCAGTGGTTAAGCAATGGACCGACCTCGCTGACGAAATCGCACACGAAAACGGTTGGCCAACTTCCGCCGAACTTGCCAAGGAACAAAATATCCCAATTGGCGGCGATTATCCAGATTTATCCGATATCCACAAACAGATTGACGCAGAGCCGCATTCTCTAAACATCGACTGCGATGGCGGCACGTTCAATGGTGGTGGCGGCAACGGCCAAGGTGGTAACGGTAATTATTCCGGCGACGGCTCTGACGTCACTTGGATTGGCGACTCTATTTCTGCTATCCGCAAAAGCTACTATCAAACCCGCCTTCCAAATGCCGATTACTACGTCCAGTCCAGTAAATCCTTCCATTATGTTAGCGGCGAGGGAAGTAATACTAACGGTCTCGATATCCTAAAAAGCGTAAAAGAAAGTGGCAAGCTTCGCAAGAACCTCGTCTTCGCACTTGGGTCAAATAACGGCGCAGAAGGCTTCTATGTTACGCAAGAAGACATCGATACCTTGCTTGAGCTCGCTTCGAGTTGCGATCGCATCATATTATTAACAAACTATCACCGCGACTACGCTAATACATACAACTCAAATAACGAATTATTCAAGAAAACCGCCGATGAAAATCCAAAAGTTATCTTAATGGACTGGAAAGGCGAAGCTAGCAAAGACCCTACTGGCAATATGGATGATTACGTCCATCCATCCGCTAAAGGAGCCGAGCTATTTGCAGACCTCATTATTGAAGGCCTCGGCATGACTAAGCATGACACCGACGGCCAAAACGACGATTGCGATTGTGAAGAAACCGTAAATGTCTCTGGCGGCCTCACCGACGAACAAGCTGAAAAAATCGTCGCCCACTTTAAAGACTCCAGCAATGACGATAAATGGGTACCATCGCTCAAAAAGTGGAACTGCGTCAGTATGAGTACTTATTTCGTGCAACTCTTTACGGACGTCGAAGGCCAATCTATTTTAACAGGCGGCAGTAAAAAAGGTTGCATTTCTTGCCACAACGGCGTAGATGTTGCAGAAGGTTTATCGGCCTACGGTCTCGAAGTCGGCACAGAGCCGCGTCCATTCTCTATCTTTAGCGTTTCTGGTCCAAGCACCTACGCATCCAGCACGGCTGGCCACACCGGCGTTGTCTTAGCCGTAAACGGCGATGACCTTACAATTATCGAAGCCGGCTGGGGAAGCGATGGCTACGCAGCCGTGAGACATTATGATCTAAATCTAATGCAAGATCGCAAATTCGCCTATCTCCAAGATCACATGGACTGGGAAGCACTTTCCCAAGCCATCGGCGAAAATGCCAGCAACAGTACAAGCTCCAATGCTACCGTTGCTCAATCAAGCGTCAAATGGACTGATGGCTGGATTACAAGCGGCTTTGAAGGTTATGAAAAGAAAGTCCTCAGCGGTTCTGGCGACTCGGCGCACCTTGGCGACTTTATCACCGACTTGCCAAAGGGTGGCGGCAAAGGTCCAAACAAAATCCTTCTCCATAGCACCGAAGGCGGCGATGCTGGCGGCGATTTGGAAGCTATCTATAGCAACGGCAGCGGCTATCCGCCACACTTTACCATCAATATGAAGGCCAAGAAGGTTTACCAACATTATCCGATTACGAAACCGGCCGATGCCATCGCATCGCATGATAATACCGCTGGTATTCAAATTGAAATCATCGGCTTCTCTTCGCCAAGCTACTCAAACAGCGAATGGTATCTATACAATGAAAATAATTACGGCCAAGAAGAGTGGGAGTACCTCGCTAAATTCCTAGTCGCACTCTCCGCCGAAACCGGCATTCCACTCAAAACTAGCGTCGACTGGACAAAAGAAAGTCGCTTATCCGTGAGCGCCTTCCAAGAATACCAAGGCGTCCTCGGCCACATGCATGCGCCAGATAATGACCATACCGACCCAGGCAACATTTGGCCAAAGCTCGAAAGTCTCTTCTCGAAATTCATGGGCACCGGCGAATGCGGTCGCGGAACCGTCACCGAAGTACCATGCTACGCGCAATGCGACGAAAGGTGGGCAAATTCTCCATACGATAGCGGCTGCGGCGGTACTGTGTGTACTAGCGGTTGTGGCTGCGCCTCATTTGCCATGATGGCATCCGGACTAACCGGTAAAGAATATCTACCAGACGAAGTTTGTCTCTATGCCGGACAACAAGGTATGCATGCTTGCGACGAAAATGGAAATGGTATAGGTAGTAGCTGGGCGTTACCGGAAACTATCGGCGAACACTTTGGTATCCACGCCGAAGATATGGGCTCACCAACGGTCGAACAAGTCTCAGACGCCTTAAGAGATGGCTGGATGATTTGGACTTGCGGTAGTGGCCCAGAACCATTCAGTAACGGTGGACACTGTATTGGCGTACGTGGCATCACCGGCGACGGTAAATGGCTTCTCGCTAACTCCGCATTCGGTAGCTGCGAAGAGACTAAATGGAATAAAGAATGGGATCCAAGCGAAGTTTATCCAAATATGGGCACATTTAAGAAAATAAAGGCGCAATAAAATGGAAGAAAAAAGACCACGCAGAAATCAAGATACGGTACGCGTACTCAGCGTATTGGGCATCGGCATATTAATAACGCTAATATTTATTGGTGTATATTACCTAGCCGCGTCCAACAACAACAGTAGTTATTCATATGTGGACGCAATATCAGGAGAAGTTGTAAACACCCAAGAGACAGGCGGCAACAAAGCAGCAGGCGTAGACATCGTAGGCCTCTCTAGCGTTCAAAAAGAGCTAAATATAGACTTAAACGTCTATACGAAGATGCGCAACAAATTAATCGATTTCTTTACTTTACAATATCCATCTTTTCAAACCATCTATTATCGCAAAGACACCGCTAAAGATGATGGCAAAAAATACTATTTCGAAGTCCAATCGGACAAAAACGAAAGATTCAAAGTTGAACTCATTATTGCTGACGACCAATATAAACTAAATGTCAAAGACGCACGCGGCGACGTATTAAACTACGACACAAGCAAGACTCCAGTTCTTGACCAAGATATTTCTATATTGCCATCAAAACTACCTTATCGTTTCAAAGTAAACGACATTGATGCGCATTTTTCCTACGATAAAACTAAAAAAGCTTACATCTTATCGCTTAACTGGTGTGGTGATGAAACTACTAAAGAGACCGCACTTAAAAACGTAAATGAGTGGGCAAAAAAGCAGGGGTTCAATCTCGATCAGATTAAGATTGAAGTTCCGCTTTACTGCGACGGAGGTGCACAATAGTATGAACGAAGGCAATCAACCACTAGTCCCAGAGAACCCGACTACGGACACTGGGCCAATCGTACCAGAAGCGCAGCCAATTGCAGAATCGGGTTCGGCCATTTCAATCCCCACAGCCCAAGACAACGGTTCACTCGTCCAAGGGGTACCCGATGTTGCCACAACAGATACACTAAAAGAAAAGCCTAAGATGAAAACCGGCAAAAAAGTTGCCATTATTATCTGTATTGTGCTACTCGTTGGCGCAATCGCAACAGCAATAATCCTAGTCCTCTTAAATATCGAGAAAGGCCGTCAAGACGCCATGCGTGAAGACGCCAAAGCTTTCGCTAATCTCGTCCGCAACGACAAAACCAATAAGAGTATTTATACCTTTGAGGAATATGGCAACAAGGCCAATCTTAACAAATCGCCGTACGATAACGATTACACGAACGAATCGTATGTCACAAATTATAACGACCACACTTACATCTGCCTGTACGACGGCGACCATCGCATTATGGGATTCATCGACCGCGAACTTATCATCGATCAAGATGGCGAATGTAAATATGAATTCGTCAATCACGCCGACATCTCAGGCGATCCATACGATTACGATGAGAAAAAGACCTATCTTAAGAACTATACAAAGCTCAGCTACGATTTCTTGAACCCTACTTTTGAAGAAAAAGACGGCAAATTAACCGTAGATAACAATTATTTCTCATATCAAATTGACGTCAAATTCGAAAACAACAAAGCCGTCGTCGATTCAAACTTCGGCGAAAAAGAAAAAGAGTTTTATAAAACCGGCACACTACGGAATATCGTCGAATACTACGCTAAAGTATACTTCAAAGCCGATAGTCTAAAGTCGAAACCGGTCTACGAAGTACGCAAGCTCACATCGGCAAATTATGAATATATTCGCATGCTTAGCACCTACGAATATGAAGAAGCCAAAAAATTCATAGACGAATTCATGAAAGTCATTGAAGAAAAAGGCCTCGATATGACTGGAAGAGTTGTCGATATTATTGCTATCAATAGCAATTACAAACGCGCCTACGACATCGCAATCTATATCAATAAAGATACAGGTAAACTAGATACAATCATCGAAAAAGAAGACGAATAAGCCCATCAAAATACCGCCTCAAAGGGCGGTATTTTTTTAATTGTTTAGTGGTGACGGATAAATGCCGTCATCAACTAGCTTCTGGAATTCATCAATCACTTTTTGCTTATCGGCTGCATAAGTGATGCCAAACCACTTATCATGCGTCGGCAACACCGAAATCTTTGCCTTACCGCCATCAACTAGCTCGCCCATAATCGTTGGTAATAAATATTCTGATTTAATATCATCTTTCGCAAGCGACTTCACGAACTTCGGAAAACCTTCCGTTAAAATATCGAGATATTCCGGCGTCACACCCCACATATTCATCGACGCAAGGGAAGTGAGCGGAATTTCCGCGCCGGAGTCCTCTGAAATCGCCATGAGCGGATCACGCTTTACAATGTTATGCGTCTCCACAATTTTAGTTAAATGATTATCAGTATCTACCGAACAAATCCCACGCGACACGCCACCTTGCTCGGAAAGGGTGTTCTTTAGCACAAAACCCGGCATGCAATATTCATATTGCGAATCAGCATGTGCAACTAGAAAATCATGCACCTTTACGAACGCTTCTTTGCCGTAATAATCGTCGGCATTAATAATTGCGAATGGTTCGTGGATTAACCCCTTGCACGCCAGTACCGCCTGGCCCGTCCCCCATGGCTTCACGCGGTCTTTCGGCAATTTACAACCCTTCGGCAAGTCGCTCAGTTCTTGAAACGCATATTCGATCTCGCACTTTTTTGCGATACGATGTCCAATAATTTCATCAAAATCTTTATGAATGTCTTTGCGGATCACGAAGATAATCTTATTAAAGCCCGCCTCCAACGCATCATGAATTGAATAATCAACAATAATTTCACCACTCGGCCCGACCGAAGTAAGCTGTTTTATCCCCTCGCCAAAGCGGGACCCAATTCCGGCCGCCATAATTACTAATGTGGTTTTCTGCATAGTATTACCTTTTTCTAAATGTTACAAATCTATTATACTAAAAACATGAAAAAGCTACTTTGGATTATCCTGACATTATTTACAATAGAAGTCATTGCCGTTATCGGTTACAACTGGCTCGCCGCCGGTTATACGGGCGACGCCACTCTTACACTTAGCAAATACGTTGGGCTCAATCTTTGGAGCTGTATCTTCTTTGGCATAACTAACTTAGTCATGATTATTTTATTTACAATCTACGCTTTGCACCAAAAGAAATTACTCCAAACATTACTTTTACTTACTTTTAACCTATGCTATCTAATCCTTAGCATTTGCCCACATTTGCCAGTCGAAAGTGCAATCACGCAAATGCACCAAATCTTCGCCATAACACTATTCGTCGCCATGTTACTTATCGGCATTTCGCTCTATAATAAAAATGCTAAACTTCCGCGCCTTATTTGCGGCATTTTTATTCTATTTGGTCTGCATTTTCTCTTTGCCTATGCCAACCAATTGTCATATTTCATGGATAACATTTTGTACTGGGAAGTTAGCTATATTTATCTCTTTATTAGCTCGCTGATTACTTGCTCAGCATCCAATTAAATATCTCGGTATAATTCAAAGCTGGGCTAATCGTGGAGTGCACCTTGCCTGGGTATATTTCAATGCTCGCGCTACCACCAGCGGCATTGATCCCATTCACGTCATTCTGCATACAAGTGCCATAATCGTCAGTCTCGTACTCGCCACGAATCGCGCGCACGTAAGTTTTCGCAATATTAGCATAGCTTGAGCCGCCGTAGAAACAGTTACTCACTACAACCGCCGCCTTAAAGAAACCCGGATAAGTATGTAGCATATAATAAGTGCCACGGCCACCCATACTAAATCCCCAAATATAAATCTTATTTTTGTTCACACCATATTGGTTCGCAACATTATCGATAATCGCCTTCAGCGTACCAAGTTTGCCGCTTTCCCAGTTCTCGGACGGCGCCACCGGCACGAGCGAGATAAAATCATTTCGCGCAAACATATTTGTGGTTTGGTAATAATTCCGGACAACAGAAGGCTGCCCAGTCTCGCCGCTACCATGCAGCCAAATCATCAACGGCATATTCGTAGTTGCGCCTTGCGGTACGTTTAAGAAATAATCCATACCGCCGTAAGAATTTTGCCCGCTCGTTGGCGTAACTGGCGTGCCCGGTTCTGATGGCGTACTAGGCGTTGATGGGTTAGATGGCGTGCTTGGCGTAGAAGAACTTCCACCGGTATCGTAATTTGGCTTAATTTGCGACAAATCTTGCAAACTTGGGGAATCGGAACCGCTAAAGCTCAACCCGTCGGTATTCGGATTGTCAATCGAGCCATTAAAGTTTGGGATAAAGAAACTCGCGCCCACATAGGCAATCGACCAAACAGCTAAACCGATAATAATTTCAATCAAACGCTTCTTTGCGCGCTCGACTTCGCTCTGATTGTCGCGTGCGGTCAAAATAATCCGTCCGGTCCAAACAATACCAATCGTACCAGCTACGACAACTCCGCCTGTTAAGATATTTATAATCAAGCTTAGTAAGCCGCCAAGATTGCCGTCGCAAAAGGACGAGAGCAAAATTGCACAATCGTCCGCCGCAAAAACAGAGTTAGACACACTAACAGATAGTACAATAATCGAAACTATTGCTAATAACACAAATTGTTTATTATTTTTCATAATCGCCTACGCACCTTACGGAATTTCTCCATAAATTCATCGTCGTTAGTCGCATCAACCACATTATAGCCGGCATATAAATTATATTTTGACAGTGCTCGCACATTTTCATCGTCATTTGAAACCACATAAAAACACTCTTCGCCAAGACAAAACTCATCACCGAGCGAAATCGTGCCATTGCTATCGGAATCAACCACTAGAACTTTAGATGAAGCAGCAGACGTTGGAATATGGCCAATAAAAAGTCCAGTCACTAAAATCGCAGCTAATAAACATATTTGTAATTTGTTTTTCTTTCTCATGAGTTACTCCGATTTTTTACGTAGAATAACCCCTACACTCTTAAGAAGAATTATATATGGCGCCAAAGGAAAAAGCAATAACACTTTTAAGCCACAGAATGATTTTGGACTAAAGTTTGAGCAAGACAAAAATGGTGGAGCACAGGAGATTCGAACTCCTCACCTCTTCCATGCCATGGAAGCGCTCTACCAAATGAGCTAGTGCCCCACAAGGGTGATATTATTATAGCGCAAAACGCTTGCTTTGTCTAGCTATGCTATAATTAGCCCATGAAAAAGGCCAAAAAGTTAACTTCAAAATCGCAACCCTTCAAAAGCAAAGCAACCGCTTTTCTAAAATCATCGGTCTTTAAAGTATTCCTTTGCTACCTAGCGATAATTTTCGTTGCTTTCTGCGGACTACTTAACCAGACTTTAATTTGCGATAACGTATTGCGCATGGACCTATACGATCAAATGAGCCTCGGCGAATTCATGAGCGAAGGCGCAACGTCGGTTAATGGCCGGTGGGGGAATATTACTTTTTGGCTCATTCATGCACCGCTTTCGAAACTCGGCTTCACCTACGAAAACAACCAATGGATTTATTTCGTAATAGATTTTATAGTGCTCGCCATTTCATTAACGATTATTTATCAAGTACTCTGCGGATACTTAAAGAACGACAAAAAGACTCGCATACTTTTATTCCTGGCGGTAGCACTAATCGCAGTTAATCCATTTATGGTCGAGTCGCTCGCATTTATGATCCCGAGCCATCCTCAAGCCCTATTATGCACAGCGCTCGCAGTTTATTTCCTTTCAGGTAAAAATAAATATCGTTATCTTTGGGTGACGCTTTTTTCAATCGCGACTATTTGTACCTATCAAAGCTACTATACGCATCTCTTCGTATTGGGCACCATAGTGTTATATCTCAAAAATAAAGCCAAAATCAACAAAACGCTCGGCATAGAATTTCTTAAACATATCGGCGCCATTATTGCCGGTATGGCAACCTATTTTATATCTGTTTTTGCCTACTGCAAAATCATGGGCGTCGAACAGGCCAAAAGCACCACATCGAACCTGTCGCCATTTCATCTAATTCGCCAACTACTGCACGTGCTTAGAGTAGCCTTCGACGAGCTCGTGCGAGGCTTCGGTATCTACCATATCTACGGCATTCTCATAATAATCTTAGCCGCCGCCGTAATCTTCTTACTCATTAAACTAATCCAAACGCGAGAAAAGAAAACTATTATCTATGGCATATTATTTATCGGACTAGCATTAATCTCGCCGGTTGCCTATGGAGCTATTTCTGACGGCTTCTATTTAGCGCCACGCATCCTAATCACTTACTTTACCGTCTTGGCTGGTCTTCTTGTTTTGGCGCTATACTACAAACCAACGTTAAAAGCTCAAACCATTATAGTCATACTTTTAGTCATCTTCACCTCAGCTAATATTTTCCAATCTTCCGGTCTCATAACAGATATTCAAATCTCAAACAAACTAGAACTTCACGAACTTCGATTAATCAGTAAACAAATTGAGCAATACGAAAATGAGAGCAAAAATACAATAGATACAGTTGTCGTATACAATTCCGGGCGCAATGGCGAAGTTATGTTTGATCGCACGCACACTAATCACCCAGACGGTTACAGCACGAGCCACCTCATCACTGGCGCAGAATGGTCTAATGTGGCATGGCTCCAGAAAATCACCGGCAAAAACTACGCGCATGTCGAAAAAAGCGCCTACGGCGACGAAATATTCGAAGTATTCCCAAATTACAACCGCGAACAATTGACGCGCTTCGTGCCGTCCGAACGTCTCAAATTTGACCAAAACACACTCTACTGGATAACATACTAATATGATCCAAAAAACTAAAGCTAAATTACTCGCCATTTATCGCCAACACGAGGAAATCGCGAACTACCTCATCGTGGGCGGCCTCACGACCGTCATCTCACTCGCCGTCAAATACGCGCTGCTATACACTATCCTCGACGCCAGCAACGAAGTCCAACTCCAAATTTCCGTCATCATCAGTTGGATTGTTTCCGTCACTGCCGCTTATTTCATGAACCGCAAATGGGTCTTCAAGAGCACCGAAAAGAACATTCCACTCGAGGCCGCCAAATTCTACGCCGCCCGCGTCGGCACGCTTCTGGTCGAAATGTTCCTGATGTGGTTCTTTATCAACTTCCTCCATCTCGACTCGGACGCCTGGGTCGCCGTCATCACGCTCGTCGTCCAAATTATCATC
>CALCYQ010000004.1 GCA_937906385.1 uncultured Candidatus Saccharibacteria bacterium | reverse complement strand
GGCGCGATTGCGGATTGGGTCCAGAAGGAGAAGGGCCTAACGCGCGGTGACCTTGATAAAATGTCGGCCGAAGAATTGCAGAAGTTGATTGATGAATATAACCATCGCGGTGATGATGCTGGTGGCGAGAAACCAGGTAAAGATGACGGTGAAAAAGCGCCGAAGACGAAAGAAGCATTAGTAGCGGCGACGATTGATGTCCAGAAAGATGCGAAGGATGCCGCACGCTTAATTGCGGAAAATATGCTGAATGATAAATTAGCCACGGGCGGGAAGTTGAGCCGTATGATAAAAGGCGTGGTTTGGGGGCAAATGTTCCGCGAGGGCGTAATTCAGCGTTATCAGAAACAGGCAATGGAAATGATTCTCGCGAAGCAAAATGGCGAATCGACTGAGCTTAGCGACAAAGATTGGTCTAGCTCAAAGGCTGGTATTGAACGCTTCGTAGCGGCTTATGTTGAGGGCATGCGCGATGAGATGATTTCGACGGATGCAGGTGAGAAAATGGATGTCTTTGGCCTCGAGAAGGATGATAACGGAGAAGAACATGCTTATCGCTATGGTCAAGATGCGGAAGGGAATCGTACTAAAGAGCGTTTGGGGGACGATTCGGTTGAAGCAGAGGCGACACGTAGTATGCACGACGCGATTTCGCAATATGCACAAGGCAAGCTGACGAAAGAACAATTCGAAAACCAGATGCGTTTGGTCCAGAAGAGTTTGAACGATGAAGGTGCGAATACAGATTTGATGGTAAGCAACTTCATGGGTGTGGCGGAAGCTGCGAAGGAACGTTTCGATCATCAAGAAAGTATTGAGTCGATTATGGATGGCTTCACATTTATTAATGGCGAAGCACGTCGTAACGTACGCACTGAAGCGCATCGTGATGCATTAGATAAGATTACTGAACGCTTGTCAAATAGTGCGATTGGGCGCATCTTGCCTCCAGAAGTAATCGGTACGGCAGCTAGTATTGCAACGAATGTTGGTAAGAGCGGTTTGCGCACGGCTTTAATTAGTGCTGGTACGGTTGTGGTTGGTGCGACGATGGCGCCGGCGGTAGTGCCAGTGGCAGTTGGTGCATTGACGGCCGGTGTTCTCGCGAGCGTGAAAGAACGTAATCGTGTGACGAAAGATCGCGAGACGCAGGCGCGTAGAATGGCGCAAGGCGAAACGGCAGGCGATACTGGTTATGATGAGTCGATGGAGCGTACACAATATAGCGCAAGGTCGGCTGAAACTTATACGAAGAATATTGATGACGCATTAGCGAGTGGCGATACGGAAAAGATTAAGAGTGCATTAGCCGAAGCAGAAGCGGCGGTGAAGTTGAGTGACCGCGATACGGGCAAGGGTAGAATTGATTTGATTCGCTACTCAAGTGGTGATGTTGCGGTAATCGAACAACAACGCATGGATCTTGCAGTGAGCCGCGCGAAAGCAAAAGCCGCACTGAAGAAAGAAGGTGTCGCATTTGATAGTGATGTAATGACGAAAGCGATCAAAGGCGCAACGCAATCATTCGAGAAAGATATATCTGCGAAAGACACGGCCTTTAGAAAGCTGCGCGCACGTCGCGTAGCGGCACAAGGCGTGAAGTCGGCGGTAGTGGCTGGCGCAACGTCGATTATTAGCCAAGAAGTGGTGGCGGCATTTGATCCGAAGCAATATGGTGTCTTTGATAGAGTGTTCCACCTCAAGAATGAGGATAACGCACAGGCGACACTATTGTCTGGCGCTCTCGGTCTGAATAAGCAAGTAGTCCATGTCGATACGGAAGCGGCAGTTGGTGTAAGAGGTATGACGCCAGAACGTCAGAAAGAACTCGAGGATATGGGCTATACCGTGAAACAAGGTCAGTCTGTCCGCGAGGTGAGCGAAGGTACGGTATCTGGTGAAGAATACTTTAAGGCGAATGGCAACTCCGAATGTAGTAGCTGGTTAAACAATGGTACGAATGGTTCCGATGGTACAGAGTTGCAAGGTTACTACCGTGCAGGCGAAGGGCCATATACGGTGGCACGCGGCATTGCTTCGAACCCATCGACAGGCGAATCGTATAACTTGAGTCAAATTGGTAGCGAAGGCATGAAGTTTTACATGCGCGCAACGCCAGATAGCGCGCCGATTGCGGTTAATGCCATTACTGATGCGTCTGGTAATATCGTGCCGGATTATTCAAGCGTGGATTCGGTTGTTGGCGATATGCTTCGCGATTGCACGTTCTACCAGATTCAGGCAGGCATTCCAACTGGTTCAAATAATGGCATGGAGACCTTCTCGTCAATTTGGACCTTTGGTGGCTCGGGCCAGATTCCAGCGGAGGTTACAACTCAAGTTGAGACTTTCGTTCCGACCGTAGATGTGATTGGCTTTGATAAGACGCTCGATATGGCCGTAACGAGCTTCCCAGCGATTGGTGCAGCTAGACGCAAGAACTTGACGCGTGGTAGAACGGGAAGCGGGGATGCAAAGGTGCGCGTACCAACAGGTGTGAAAGTACCGGTTAACGATACGCCGAGCGGTGGCGGAACGCCGCCGAAGGCGCCAACGCCTACAAGTCCAAAACCGCCCGTTAGCGGAGAAAGACCGCCAAAAATGAATGATGGCACTGCGGCCGAGATAATTGATGTCTATACGACGCCACCAGGATTTGGCGAGAATCCGCCAGCAACGAATGGTCCAGATAGAATCGCAAGAACGCCAAATCCGTCTGCTGAGGCAAGCGTGAGCACTAAAGCCGCGCCGGAAGCAGCAGAAGCGCCGACTGCGGAAGTGACGACTGCTCGCATAGTCCGACCGGGCGACATTGAATTGCCAGGTGTGCCAACGAAAGCTTACGAAATGGTAGACGCCGATTCGCATGCAACATTAGTCGAGATTAGCGATGATGACTTGAAGGCGCTTGTGCCAGAGAACCGCGTTGCGACGGCAAAAGTTGCGTTGGATCGTTGGAATAGCATTCCGTCCGATATGCGTCGCAAATATCTTGAGGCAGATAGTGATGAGACAACTGGACTTGATGCGGATTCGCTCGATATTGCAAAGACAGTCGAAGCCTTTGGTTTGATTAAGTCAAATCATGCTGGCGAACTAGCCAGCGGCGTGACGGCAGCGCCAAAACATGGCGCGCACGCCGATGCGCTAGATGAAATCGATCCAGATGCCGTTTGGGAGGCGGGGCAGTTGCCAGACTATAAGGATACGATTACGCTCTATACGCCGGGAGATATTCGCGTAAATATGAGCGATGACGATATTCGTAAGGTAGCACATAATCCAGTGATGGACGAATCTGAGCTGAAAGAAGTGCGTGACGCGCTCTATAACTGGAATATGACTTTTGAGGAAGAGCAACGCAGAATTTTGGGAAATTCGCGCTATAAGAGCAAGAATATCGATGAGGCTTCGCTAAAGAAACTTGAGGATCTCGGTATTATCAATCGCGAGAATTACAAGTTTACCTTTACGATCAAAGATAGTAATGGCCGGCCGGTGACATTTACGCCAGGTTATGAACGTACCGCAAACAATAGCGTGAGTGCCTTTAAACCGCAAGGCGGACGCGCTGCTTAAAAGCGGACAATAAAATATCTCCCATCACTGGGAGATATTTTTGATGGTAATTGATTAACGGTAGAATTTGAGGGAAGCGATCGGGTCTTTGCTGGCGGCTTTGACGGCTGGATAAATGCCAAAGAGAACGCCGACAACAAGAGAGACTGCGCCAGTGATGCCGAGGATTTGCCAGGAGATGTGTGGTGCGAATGGTGTGATAAGGGAAATGAGGAAGGCGAGGACGTAGCCGAGCGCGAAGCCCATGAGACTGCCGAGGATACTGAGAATGAGCGATTCAAAAAGGAATTGTAGGAGAATGTTGCTTGAGGAGGCGCCAACAGCTTTGCGGATGCCGATTTCGCGCGTGCGCTCCGAGACGGAGACAAGCATGATGTTCATGACGCCAACGCCACCAACGATGAGCGAAATGGAGGCAACGAGGGTGAGCATACTGGAAACGATGGAAAGAAGGCCGCCGGCTGGATGCATATTACTTTCGCCAGAGATAACTTGGAAGTTTTGGTCGCCGTTCTTGATCTGAGTAAGTTTTTCTTGGATTTTGGCGGTCGCTTCGCCAACGGCATCGGTAGTGGTGGTGCGGATGTCGATTTGTTGAATTTGAAGCGACGATTCGAAGGTGCTGGCGTATTCGATATTGATAAGAATTGAGTTGTCGAGGTCGAAATTATTATAGTTGATTGGATCATCAATCTCATCCATGACGCCGATGACCATGAATTGCTTGCCGTTATATTTAAAAGTTTTAGTGATAGCTTCTGGGCCGCCGAACATTTGGAGAGCAGCTTTGTAGCCGATAACGGCGACATCGTCGCGAATGTCGTAATCAAGGAATTGGCCGTTTTTGAGATGGATATTGGCCATATTGATAAAGTCGGAATTAGTAGCAACGACGGTCATGGACTGATGGACCTTGTCGCTGACGGTGACTGGGGAATTGGAAATCGCGAGCGGAGCGACTGAAGAAACATTATCGATGCGGCGGAGAACATCAACGTCATCAAGGGCAAGATTAGACTTGACGTACTGGGCGTTAGAAGTGAGTTCGTCGATGATATTTTCGGTGATGTTTTTACCGTTACTCGGGCGCACGAGAATAAGGTTTGCGTTGTTTTTGTCGGTACTAGTGCTAATGAGGCGATTGACGCCGCCGGTGAGCGAGAGAATCAGGACGATGCTCGCCACGCCGATAGCGATACCGAGTGCGGAAAGGAAGGTGCGGCCACGATTTTGGCGGAGGCTGTCAATAGCAAGATGGAGATGAGTGTTGATTAGTAGTGCCATGGCTTAGGACTCCTTCTTTGTTTTAGAGTTTTTCGTTTTATCGGACTTCACTTCGATTTTGGTCTTTTTGGGAGCCTTTTCTTGCTTGGATTTTTTGGCTTTTTTGATGATGTTGCCAAAGCGACTGCGCGTGGAGCGCGGTTTCTTTTCGGATTTCTCAGGCTCTTTTGATTTTTCGTCAGATTTTTTGGAATCTTTTTTGGCAGGTTTTTCATCGTCGTCATCGTCGAGGCCGGCGATGGTGATATTGTTGCCAGAGACAATGACTGGGGAAGAGGAGTCAACTTCGAGCTCGACGGCTTTTTTCTTCTTGGAAAGGACGCGGACGGAAATCTTTTCTGGGTCGCCTGGCTTTGGCAAATCTTGGTCGGCGACAGTCTTGATGTCGGTGTCGATTTCGCCATCAAGCATATTGATTACGCGGGTAGCGTAAGTAGTGAGGGCGGGATTGTGCGTGACCATGATGATGGTGTTTCCCAGAGCGTGGATATCTTGAAGCTCTTCCATGATGATGTGGCTACTGCGACTGTCGAGGTTGCCAGTAGGCTCGTCGGCGAGAATAATGCTTGGGTTAGCGATGAGACTGCGGGCGATAGCGACACGTTGCTGTTGGCCACCGGAAAGTTGTGATGGCATGTAGTATTCGCGCTCGCGGAGATGGAAATGCTCGAGGATGGTGTCGGCCATTTTGAGGCGGCGGGTTTTACTGTAGCCACTATAGATGAGCGGTAGGGAAACGTTTTCGATAACGGAAAGGTTTGGGATGAGATTGAAGCTCTGGAAGATGAAGCCGATTTCTTTGGCGCGGAAACGGGCTTTCTTACGGGAAGAAATGCGATCGACGGATCTGCCGGCAAGCTTATATTCGCCGGAAGTGGCTTTATCGAGGAGGCCGATAATGTTGAGCAAAGTAGTTTTGCCACAACCAGAAGGGCCCATGATCATGATAAATTCGCCGCGTTTGACCGTGAGGTCAAAATTATGAAGCGCATAAGATTCTGCGTCACCAAAGCCGTAGCGCTTCGAGACGGCCTTGAGCTCGATGATAGTTTCGTTGTCTTGATTTGGCATGCTTTTAACATTATACCTCTTAAAACAGATAAATAAAAATGAATATGTTAAAAAGTTATGCAAGAAAATGCCGAGGCACGAGGCCTCGGCGAAAAGTGTGTTCAGCTGTCGACGAAATCGCGGACGACTTCCCATGACGTGCGGTCTTTGTCGGTATCGATAAGCTTGCGCGAAATTTGGTTAAGTAGGTCAGGATCGGTGAAGACAAAGAAGCCAGTGCGAATATCGTCATGCTCGTGAAAGACGAGCGCATTTTGCGGATGAAGATTGTAGCCAACGCGATAGGCAGGAAGCCAATCATCGCCTTCCATGAATTGATATTCGGTGTCGTCTGGGTCGTTTAGCATGATTTTGATTTGGTCTTTAGCGGACTCGGGAAGAACGGAGCCGTCCTGAGTTAGGATAAAAACGCGTCTTCTATGCATGAAAAACACCTCGCTTTCTATAAGAACTTAGAACAAAGTCTATCTTTCTATTATATCACAGATAGCGTAAAAAGTCAAGGCGTGTGGCAGGATGACAAGAGAGGGGGATTGTGTTAGAATGAGAGGAGCTGGAGAGGTGTCCGAGTGGTTGAAGGAGCACGCTTGGAAAGCGTGTATGCGGGCAACCGTATCTGGGGTTCGAATCCCCATCTCTCCGCCAGTTTTATGTTAAAATCGCCCATCTGGGCGTTTTTTCGTGCTTCGCTCGCCGAAGGAAGGCGCGCTTGCATGAAGAAAACACCCATCTGAACGATTTTATTTATAAAACTAAAGAAGAATCCACCAATCTGGCGGGTTCTAGTTTCGAAACTAATATTTGCTGTAAAAGCGATTTCGTTTATGGTAAAATATGAGCAGTAATACTCGATTAGGAGAAATAAATGAATCCAAATGGTGATATAGTTACGCCTAACCCAGATGCCGAAGTAGGCAATACTGGTGGTGGCGATGGCTTCGATGGATTTGGTGGGCCAAATATTTCTTATGAAAATTTCAACTCATCTGAAGAGCAAGCCAAAATTGACGCCGAGAAAAAACCGGCCGAAGAAATGACGATTGCGCTGACAAACGCAAATGGCGTAGTGAGTGGTCGTCCGACGGTTGATTATTCTTGGAAGAATATCGCGAAGGCCTTGATGGGAGTGACGGCGATTTTCTGTATTGGTATGGTAGTTGCGGTGGTGATTACCGTAATGCAAATTAATGCTAAAGATGCCGCCGATAAAGAAAAGACGGCGACGGATCGCAACTTGAAGGCGCTATATGAACTCGTAGGCGCTTCGGACCAATCGTCTGCGGTGGAAGCTTTGAGCCAAGAGAAGCAAATTTTCAATGGCACCGATATGGCGAAGCTCGACAAGTTGCTCGCAGATAAATTTGGTGAAAATTATAAGATTGACTACGATGATCCAAGCATTAACTTTGTGAAGAGTAATGGCTACCTTAAGGTGGTGAGCCTAGGGATTATTCAGACGACCGGCACGAAACGCATTATTGCTTACAGTAGGATTGCGACTGACGAATGGCAGATTGGTAAGTTTAATACGAATGCTTTGAAGCCGTGCGAAAACGTCGAAGGCGACGAGGCGAAGGCGATTAAGGGCATTATCGACTGCGAAGCTTTGCAAGAAGACGTTGACGATGCGCAAAAAGAAGCCGAGAAGGCTGAGAAGCAGAAAACTGACGACGATAAAAAAGACGAAGAAGAAACTGAAACCGAAGAGTAAAAATGATTGACGGTTTGCTGAGCCTGATACTATCAGCGGAGGTGGGCCGTACCAAGATAGAGCTGCAGAAAACTAATGATAGTTATGCTGCAGCTATTTTGGCGGAACGCGCAAAGGCTGGGAAGACCTATACGGTGACTTATGACATTAGCTACCGTGGGACGATTTTGGCGGATAAGACGGAATTTGCAAGTTTGGTGCGCGAGACGTTAGGCTCGCCATCGGGCTGGGCGCGAGCGGGCGTGATATTTAAAGAAGTTTCGTCGGGTGGACGCTTGCACGTAGTGTTGGCCTCGGGAGAGCAGGTGCGGGCAGCCTCGCCAAGCGGATGTTCAGCGACGCTAAGCTGCACAGTGAAGCCGTATGTGCTGATAAATGACGAGCGGTGGCGTTTGGCGACGGATAGCTATAACAACGCTGGGCAGAGTTTGAAAAAATATCGCCAGATGGTGATAAATCATGAAGTTGGGCATTTCTTAGGACATAATCATTTAACGAATTGCGCGAATGGGGTGGCGCCGGTGATGCTGCAGCAGTCGACGGGCTTGCGTGGTTGCACGGCGAACGAGTGGCCGCTAGATAGTGAATTATGGGTGAGCGGTTTGTGATGAAAAAGGCAGTAGTTATCGGGATTATTATAGGGGCAGGTATCATCGCGGCGGGTGTGGTGTTTGGTGGACTAACGATTCATCGGGTGCGGTCGCTAGATGAATATAAAGAGAATCTGGTAAAAATAGCGGAGACGCGTGGCGCGATTGAAAAATTTATTGACACGAAGGCTAAAAGCGAGAAGCTAACAGATGAGGAACTGGGCGTTTGGGCGGATTTTGAGGCGGCACACAAGGAGCTTGCCGATAGATTTGCAAAAGTGAGCGAGAGTGATTTCGCAAAAGATCAGCGCGAAAATCTAAAAACTGGCTTCGAACGGATAGAAAAATTATATGCAGCGGAGCAGAGCTTGAAAGTAGCGACCGACGGCGAGTTGAGTGACGAAGATTTAATGGTGATGAAGAGCTCGGCAAATCAGAAGATTGCGAACTATGCGGCCGATTTGGCAGAATACCACGCGCAAGTGAAAGCGTTTAATGACGAATATAGTAAAGTAGATACGGCAAAGAATGATGCGATGAAGAAAAAGTATGACGAGCTGGTGAAAATGGGCGACGAATTAGTGCAAAAATATGGCGAAATGGGTCTAGAGGATATTCTGGAAATGTCAAGAGATGACATCTTGGTGTTTTATGACACAATAGAATTATTGCAGAAGAAAGATTGAGATTTTTGAAATGAAACGTAGACGTTTAGTCATAGTATATAATCCGCGTAGCTCGCATTACCGACAAGTGAAGCGCGATGTGTTGAGTAAGACTACCTCGCTGGAAGGTTGGATGGTGGGGAAGTTCGAAGTGGCGGATACAGACGTAGACGACAATGCGAAGCGCCTAGCGAAGGTACTCTTAGATGATGATTTAGTCGTGGCGGCCGGCGGTGATGGTACGGCAAATATCGCAATTAATGGTATTATGCTCTCGAAGGCCGAGCGAGTGCGAATTGGTGTGCTCGGCTATGGGAATTTTAATGATACGGCGCGCACCTTTGGTGTGCAGAAGTTTGAGCAGATTCTGAAAGGCGATGCGAAGGAAGTGTGGCCAATGGAATTGTCGATCAATGGCAAGCATTGGCGCTACGGGATGTGCTATTTTACTTTGGGCATGTTTGCAGAGGCGTGTGCGGTGTTTGACCATCCGAAAACACGTAAAGCATTGCAAAGTGGAAGGAAGCGTCTGTTTTTTAGCTTGGGCGTGCTCGCGCGGTGGTGGTTGAAACAGCGCAAAAAACACGCAATGCCGGATTATGTGCTGGGAAATTCATCGGAAGAATATTTGGAAGTGAAGAAAACCTCGGATTACATGGCGGTGAATGGCCGAACAGTGGCGAAGATGATGAAGGGCGGTAAGTATTTCTTACAGAATGAGACCTTTCTGAGCTACAACGGGCTGATGACGAAGTTTTTCCGTTTGTGCAGCATGATGTTTAAGAGTATTTTTCATCGGATTCCGGGGACGGAGAGCGAATATGATCAGCTGGTGTTCAAGAAACCGGCGAAAATTATGTTTCAGGCCGAGGGTGAATATAAGAAGATTGATGGCGTAGAGCTGGTGGAGGTGCGTAAGGCAGCGAAGCCGTTGCTCGCGATAATGAAATAGATGGTAGTAGGACGTGCAGAATACAAACTCGAAGGCGCTTTGAGGGCGTTCCGAGTGGATTTGCGTGGAAAAACCGTGCTAGACATTGGGTCATCGACTGGTGGCTTTACGGAAATGGCATTGCGGGCGGGGGCGGCAAAGGTGATTGCGGTCGAGAAGGGGACGAATCAGATGAAAGCGCCGCTGCGGTTTGACTCACGCGTGGAACTACACGAAAAGACAGATATTTTTGAGTTTTCCGGTGTACAACCGGATGTAATTTTGGCGGATGTGAGCTTTATTAGCCTACGCGATGTGCTAGCTTATGCGAAAGAGGCTTTCGCGACTAAGCGGACGGACTTCTTAGTGATGCTAAAGCCGCAATTTGAGGCGCGGCCGGACCAGCTGGTAAATGGCGTGATTAAAAATAATAAGATGCGCCGCGAGATCATTGCGGATTTTGAGGGGTGGCTGAAGCGAAATGGCTTCGTAGTGCTAGGGAAGCGCGACAATGAGCTGGCTGGGCGCTTTGGCAACGTGGAGCGGTTTTATTATTTGAAAATAGCGAAATAAAATATTTTTACGTGTTTTTGCTGGCATGTTTTATTTTTTTCTGTTTATGTTTGAAGAGATACCCAATAATTCAATTATATCAAAAAACTTATGTTTTGTCAAGAGGAGGCGTTTTTGCACCAGAGAGCAAGTGGCATGGTAAAATATCTATATGAGTACGGAGGAACAGTTAAAACCAAGTGATTTTGTGCATCTACATAATCACACGCATTATTCTTTATTGGATGGCTTGACGAAGGTTGATGAGCTGATTAACTTCGTGAAAGAGAAGGGCATGGAAGCAGTGGCGGTGACCGACCACGGCACAATGTCGGGTTTGATTGATTTATATAAGACAGCGACCGATGCAGGCGTGAAGCCGATTTTGGGTTTGGAAGCTTACGTGGCGGCGCGGCGTTTAGAGGATCGTGACCCGGCTTATGACAAGGAACGCTTTCATATTACGCTACTCGCAATGAATGACAAGGGTTTTGAGAATCTGTGCCGCTTAATGACGATAGCGGAGATTGACGGTAAATATTACAAGCCGCGCATCGATCACCGCGTGATGGAAGAATATAACGAGGGAATTATTTGCTGCTCGGGATGTGCGGGATCGGAGATTTCGATGGCGATTCGGGCGGATGACGAAAAACGCACGATGGAACTGGTGGATTGGTACTCGAAAGTATACGAAGACCGTTTTTACCTCGAGATGCAGGATCATGGACATCCAGATTCGCCGACGCATTGGTCGGAGCAGACTAAAATCAACAATAAGTTGATGGAGATTTCAAAGAAGACCGGATTGCCGCTGGTGGTGACGTGCGATGGGCATTATTTGAAGCATGAGGATCAGGATGCACACGAGGTGTTGCTTTGTGTAGGCACGGGTAGCCGCATTACCGATACGAATCGCATGACTTTGAAGGATTTTCAGCTGAATGTGATTCCGCCGGAGGAGATTATCTCGCGCTGGAGCAAGACTTGCCCAGAGGCGGTGCGCAATACGAAACGGATTGCCGACCGTTGTAATGTGAAGATTGAGCTAGGGCGGATTTTAATTCCGAAATTCCCGATTGAAACGGGCGAGACGGAAAAGGAATTTTTGGACCGGATGGTGTTCCAAGGCTTGGCGGAACGCTTTGGCTATCTGTCGAAAGAAGAAGCGGCTACGAAGAGCGTGGCGGAGATTCGGCCGTTGCTTTCGAAAGAGATTTTGGATCGCATTGACTATGAGCTCGAAACGGTCGACAAGATGGGCTATAATGGCTACTTCTTGATTGTGCAGGACTTTATTAACTGGGGGAAGAACCAGGGGATTATTTATGGGCCGGGACGCGGATCGGCGGCAGGATCACTACTCGCATATGCGATTCATATTACGGATTTGAACCCGCTAGAATACGATTTGCTCTTTGAGCGCTTCTTGAATCCAGATCGTATCTCGATGCCGGATATTGACACGGATATTCAGGATAACCGGCGTGATGAGGTGATTGAATATTGTACGCAAAAATATGGTAAAGGGCGCGTGAGTAACATTTGTACTTTCGGCAAGATGATGGCGAAAAACGCCGTGCGCGATGTGGCGCGCGTGCTGGATGTGCCGTTTGCGGAGGCAGATAGAATCGCGAAGTTGGTGCCAGACCCAGTGATGGGGCATCACGTAAAGCTAAAAGATGCAATTGTGAATGAGCCAGATTTGAAACATGAATACGAAACAAATCCGACAGCGAAGGAGGTGATTGATCTTGCGATGCGCCTAGAGGGGACGATTCGCTCGCACGGCGTGCATGCTTGCGGTGTAGTGATTGCGCCGGATGATTTGGTGAAGTTTATGCCATTAGAAGTCTCGGCAAAAGGGCCGCTTGCGACGCAATATCCAGGGCCGCAAGTAGAGGAGCTCGGCCTACTCAAGATGGACTTTTTGGGCTTATCGAACTTATCGGTGATTCAGCAGGCGCTCCGCATCATTAAGAAGGTGCACGGCAAAGTGATCGATATGAACAAATTGCCGCTGGATGACGATAAAGTCTACGAGCTATTCCGTAGAGGTGATACGACGGGCGTATTTCAGTTTGAATCGGCGGGCATGAAGCGATATTTGCGCGAGCTGCAGCCGACGGCGTTTGATGATTTGATTGCTATGAACGCGTTGTACCGTCCGGGTCCGATGCAGTTTATTGAGAGCTTTATTAAACGCAAGCACGGTGAAGAGCCGATTACGTATTTGCATCCTGGGCTCGAGAATTCCTTGAAGAGTACCTATGGTATTTTGATTTACCAGGAGCAGTTCATGCAGGCGTCGAAGGAATGGTGCGGCTTTACGGGTGGCCAGGCGGATACACTGCGCAAGGCGGTGGGTAAGAAGAAAGTTGACTTGATGGAGAAGATGAAGCCGCTGTTTATTGAAGGCGCGGTGAAGGTTGGCGGAGCGACGGAAGAGATTGCTGAGACATTCTGGAGTCAGTTGCTCGACTTTGCAAACTATTGTTTCAACAAGAGTCATGCGGCGTGTTATGCCTTGGTGGCGTATTGGACGGCATATTTAAAGACTTATTATCCGGAAGCATTCATGGCGGCCTTAATGACGGCAGATATGCGCTGGACGGATCGCTTGGCGATTGAGATGACGGAATGCAAGCGCATGGGCATTCAGGTACTTGGGCCTGATATCAACGAATCGTATCCAGATTTTGCGACAGTAGGCAAGTCGAAGACGATTCGCTTTGGTCTGGCGGCGATTAAGGGGATGGGCAAAGCGCTAGCAGAGGAAGTGGTGGACGAGCGCGACCGTGGCGGACGCTTCAAGTCGGTGTGTGATTTTGCGAAACGCGTATCGAGCGTGAAGTTTAATAAGAAGAGCTGGGAATCGGTAATTAAGACCGGTGGTTTTGATAGCTTTGCGGATCGTTCAGATTTGTTGTTTAATCTGGAAAAGATTCAGGCTTATGGCAACAAGATGCAAAAAGACGCGGCAAATGGTCAGACGGATTTGTTTGGCGCGATGGGCGCGGCGGCGGAGGTGCCAGAAGTGGAGATTCAGCCGGCGCCTACGAAATATTCCGATAAAGAGAAGCTGATGTGGGAGCGCGACTTGATGGGCTTATATATCTCGGCGCATCCACTAGATAAATATGACACATATTTCGAAGAGCAGACGATGCCGATTGCGGAAATAAAGCCAGAGATTGATGGTGCGAACGTGATTATTGGCGGTATTATCACGAATGTGCGCTCGCTCGTAACGAAGAGCGGCTCCAAGATGGCGTTCGTGAAGATTGAAGATAAGGTGGCCGAAATTGAAGTGATTGTATTTCCGAAGACCTACGAAACAGTTGGAGCGAAATTAGTGCAAGATGCGGTCGTGAAAGTGACTGGGCGCGTGAATGCGTCGGACCGCGATGGTAACAAGACGGATGAGGCGAAAATTAACGCTGAAGAAATCAGCATTATTACGGATGAAGAATTAGATAGCTATCAATCGACGGGTGCGAAGTTAAAGACGCCGACGAAAGGCGTGAGTCAAAAGCCGCGCGGAAAAGTGATGGCGACCGGCGCGGGCGGTAATGGCGGATTTCGTCGGGGTGGCGAAGATAAGCCGGCAACGCATTTTAGAACGACCGAAAGCGACGCGAACGTGGCGCCAATTAAGCCGAAGAAATTATTTGTACGAGTGATGGACCCGACAAATAAGGAGGCCTTGATTAGCCTAAAACAGAGCTGCGCGGTATATCCGGGGTTGTCAGAAGTGATTTTAGTGATTGGCGAAGAGAAGAAGGCGATGCGGATGCCATTCCGTTGCGAACCAGGCCAAGCTTTAGTGGATGAATTAACAAATGTGTTCGGTGCCGAAGGTGTAGTAGTGAAATGAGCCGAAAGCATGCGAAAGATAAAATTGATTTGTCGGTAGTGATGCCTTGTTTGAATGAGGAGATGACGATTGGTGGCTGCATCGATGAAGTGAATGATTTTTTGCTAGGCGCAGGCCTAAAAGGGGAAATTATAGTCGTCGATAATAATTGCACTGATGACTCGCCAAAGATTGCGAAGGAAAAGGGTGCAGTAGTAGTTAAAGAGACGCAGCCAGGATATGGGAGCGCGCTACGGGCTGGGTTGAAAGCAGCGCAAGGCGAGCGGATTATTATGGGGGACTGTGATTTAACTTATAATTTCGCAAAACTGGGCGATATGTATGACAGACTAGCGCTCTGCGACGTAGTGATTGGTGATCGTTTCAAAGGTGGGATTGCGCATCGAGCAATGCCATTGTCGCACCACATTGGGGTGCGCGGATTGTCTTGGGTTGCACGCAAGAAATACAAGACTGATGTCTATGATTTTCATTGTGGTCTGCGGGGGATTCGGAAGGATAGTCTTGCGATGATGGATTATAAGACGACCGGTATGGAATTTGCAACAGAGATGATTGCGGAAGCAAAACGCAAAGGCGCAACGATTGGACAAGTGCCAGTAGAACTACGTAGGGGAGTGAAAGGTAGAAAGCCGAAGTTACGTACGGTGCGAGATGGCTTTAGGCATTTAAGGTATATATTGCATGACGGAACGAACTAAAAGGAGCTTGCTAAGGGTTGGGCACTATTTATTAGTGCTGTTTTTATGCGTTTGTACTGGATTTTTGTTATTAGTGATGGTGACGGCAATTATTCCGCGCTCGGCGATACGCGAAAAATCGCTTGAGTCGGCTAGAGATTTTGCGGCAGAAAACGACATAGAATTTCGACAAATTCGGAAAGGCTTTGACGGGAGCCGGATGGATCGCTATGCGGATACAGTTTCGCTGATGATTACGTATGGTTTTGACGAAAAAGATCCAGTAAATACGGTATTGTGGGGTGCATTTACGGAAACGGGCGATCAAGCGACGGTGCGCGATTATCTGGAGCAAGTCGAAAATGACATTGAGCCGAATTTTGAGTATTTACGATATTGGCACGGGTCGTCGATTTATTTGCGGCCGATGCTGATGTTCTTTAATATTCGGCAGATATATGTAATAAATGCGGGGATAATTATTATACTGTGGATTCTATTAGTTTCAAGGTTAATCCGACACCACGAAATAGCATTTGCGATTTGTTTGAGTATGGCGCTGGTTATGGTTTCGATTTGGATTGTGCCATACGCACTAGAGTATACGTGGATGTTTATCTTAATGTTTGCAGTGATGCACATTTGCGCAAGCTTAGTATGGCGAAAGAAACAAAAATATTTGTCGATGATGTTTATGATAACGGGCGCGGCGGCGTGTTATTTTGATTTTTTGACAGTAGAGACGATTACGATTGGAGTGCCGCTATTGTTCATCATTTGGAGTGAACGAAAAAATATCACGAAAAAGAATTTTAAAGAATATGCGAAGCGGTATATTGGATATGCGTTTTTGTGGTTGATTGGGCTGGTAGTAATGTGGGTGGGGAAATGGATGCTCTGCAGTATTGCGTTTGGGCCGAATACTTGGAATTTCGTGGGATGGCATATCGGGCAACGCTCAGTGCAAGATGATTGGTATGGCTCGTCGGCGGTATTAATCTATAATGCATTTGCGCGAAATCTATATCAGCTGTTTCCGATTGCACTGGAGTTTTATTGCTTTATCCCGTTTGCCTTGCTGGTGGTTTCGGCGGCGATACTATTAATTTGGTTCCGTAAAAAGCGGACAGAGAAGAAAGTATATCTATTTCTAGTTGGTGTGGCGTTGATTCCGGTAGTGCGAATGTTAGCGATGCACAATCATGTATATCTGCACCATTTCTTTACCTATCGGGCATATGCGGTTTCGATTTTAGCGATTTTGCTGATGGTAGTATACGCGGTAGATTGGAAGAAGCTACGCAATTTCTTTAGGCAATATTTGCCATCAAAATAAGCCCACGGGGGCTTATTAAGGTTTAAATCAGCTTAAAGTCGCTCTTTTTGTCGTTATAGATATTGTCGTAAATGCTGCGATGGCCGATTTTGTTGGCCGCCTCGACGACTTCGTCGATGTCGTCGGTGATGCGATAGATTTTGCGGTCGGCGGCATTGATAGTTTTGAGCGGTTGCATTTTATTAGCAAAGAAACGATCGAGTGGTTTCCAGAAGCTTTTGCCGATAAGGAACATTGGCATCTTTGGCATTTTGCCTTCTTGCATTAAGATGAGAATTTCAGAGAATTCATCAAGCGTACCAAAGCCGCCAGGGAAGAAGACATAAACTTTGGAGCTCATAGTAAGCATGACTTTGCGGGCGAAGAAATAGTGAAATTCCATCTCGTCAGTAACGTAAGGGTTAATATGCTGTTCATGAGCGAGTTGGATATTAAGGCCGATACTGCGACCGCCGGCTTCGTAGGCGCCTTTATTGGCGGCTTCCATGATGCTTGGGCCGCCGCCGGTGATGACTGGGTGGCCGTTTTGAGCGAGTTTATATCCGAGCTGTTCGGCAAGCTTGCACCATTTACCGTTTATTGGTAAGCGGGCAGAGCCGAAGATTGAGACACCTTGAGAATAAGTGCGGATTTTAGCAAGACCTTGTTCAAGATCTTTTGCATAGCGCAGGGAGCGCTCAACATCTTCGGGATTTAATTTATTGGCTGCGATTTCGTCGAGCCATTTTGCGACTGCGTCGTCCATTAACGAATCTCCTGTATTGGCATAGTGTGTAATTTTGTATTTTGGCTAATAATTCCATCTTTGGAACCGATTTTACGGACCACGGAGGTGGAATTGGCGGAACCGAAGATAAGGGAGTCTTTAAATGATTTGTCGCGGGCATAAGCGGCGAGAAAGCCAGAACCGAAAGCGTCGCCGGCGCCAGTAGCATCTTTGACGGGGACATCTTCATAAAGACCAAGGCGATAAACTTCGGTGCCGTTATTAGCGATGGCGCCTTGATTGCCGTCGGTAATAATGGCGGCAGGAACGTAATTTTTAAGGCGCATGATAAGTTCTTGAAGGGTCGAGCCTTGGACGATTTGTTTAGCTTCGGAGCGATTTACTAAGAGAATATCAACATCGGGGAGAAGGCCAAGGAGCTTGCGCTGATGAGCGAGCTCGAGATTGCCAGGATTAAACATAATTTTCGCACCAAGGGTTTTGGCTTTGGTAAAGAATTGATCGAGCATATCCATGTTGCCACGGAAGGTGGTGACGTAAAGCCAATCTGGATAGATAGTGTCGAGATCATCTGGATTTAATAAGTCGAATTTAGCAGATGCGCCACGGCAAGTGAGAATAGTGCGCTCGCCATTTGGAGCGAGAAGCAAGACGGAATAGCCAGTATGAGCGCCAGCAGAGTAGGTAACATAACTGCTATCGATACCTTCGTCGTCGAGGGCGTTAATGATAGCTTCGCCGGCTGGATCTTGGGCAATACAGCCCATAAAAATTGACTCGTGGCCATTGCGAGCAAAGGTGGTTGCGGCATTTGTGGCGCCACCACCGGTGCTGAACTGAATCTTATCAATATCGACTTTCGTACCGAGCTCGAGCCGATTGAAAAAACCGCGGCTGTTGGTGCCGAAATCGTCGTGATCGATGAGATAGACGTCTTGCAAGGCGGCGCCGATAGAAACAATGCGTGCCATTATAGCGGTTCCTCTTTTTCAGTTTCGGCGACGAGGAGGGAATACATTTGAGCTGGATCGTCGGCTTTTGCGATAGCGCTACCGACGTTAATTACCTGGATGCCGGCATGAGTAATTGGACGGATATTGTCGAGTTTAGCGCCACCATCCCAACCGATTTCGATGCCGTGATGTAGGTCGTTGATTAATTCGGCTTTTTCGGTGAGTAATAAATCGGCTTCACCGCCATATTCGCCGAGATGACCAGAGAAAATCATAGCGTGGTCAGCGGCGGCGAGGATTGGCTTAATGGAGCCAGGATAAACACCTCTGACGATGGCTACGCCAACGCGCATACCATTTTGCTTGAGCGTGTCGAAGATTGGAAGGAGATTTTCGCGAGCTTCGGCATGGAGAATGACGAGATTTGGATGTAATTTAATAAGATTGTCGACATGTTTGGATGGCTGAGCGGTCATCATATGGATGTCGACGGTCCAGCCTTTTGGCCACCAGACAGCAGTTTCGTTGATGGTAGTACTCGTAGTGAGGGTGCCATCAGAAATATCAATGTGAGCACGGCGCACAAAAGGATAGTATTTTTTAATAATATCTTTATATTGAGTTGGACTATTGGTGAGAATACTTGGTGCAATAGTTGTAATTGGCATATTATATCTCGTCTAATTTATCGCAACGGCGTTTATATTTTTCGTCAGGTAGTGGCTTTGTGGTCATGAAGCCATTAATGATTTCTGCGTAATTATGAAGGTTTTCGTCTGCGGAAAGGCAGAGGATGTTAGCGTTATTATGTAAGCGGGCCTCGATAGCTTCCATAGCAGAAGAGCAAATGGCGGCGCGAACGCCTTTGTAGCGATTGGCTTGCATAGCCATACCTTGTCCAGAGCCGCAGAGTAGAATGCCAAAATCGTCGAGATCGGTATTGGAAGTCATGGCGATGGCGACTTTTTTGGCGTAATCATTAAAGTCGTCCTCGGCGTCGTATTCATGTGCGCCAAAATCCGTGAATGGAATTTGACGCCCCTGAAGCCAGGCGAGAATTTCATCTTTGAGTTGAAAGCCGCGATGATCGGCGCCGAGGTAGACGTGCATATTATTATTGACCCATCTTGCCAAGGTCGGCAGTTAATTCGACGAGGCGATTACTGTAGCCCCATTCATTGTCATACCAAGCCACAACCTTAATAAGGGTGCCACCGATAACATCGGTGAGCTTGAGGTCGACGATGGAAGAATGCGAGTTGCCGCGATAATCGATGGAGACGAGTTCTTCTTCGGTAGCGTCGAGGATGCCTTGATAATAAGGATCGGCGGCGGCGCGCTTGAAGAGCTCGTTGATTTCTTCGACGGAAGTTTCGCGCTTAGTAACAGCAGTAATATCCGAGAGAGAAACTACTGGGGTTGGGACGCGGACGGAAAGACCATTAAATTTACCCTTGAGGGTAGGGATGGTGAGAGCAGCAGCCTTGCTGGCGCCGGTGGTCGTTGGGACGATGTTTTCGGCGGCCGAACGAGCTTCGCGGATGTCTTTAGCTGGAGCATCTTGGAGTTTTTGGCTGGCAGTATAGCTGTGGACGGTGGTCATCATAGCTTTGTCGATGCCGATATTATCTTCGAGAACTTTCATGACAGGAGCAATACAGTTGGTCGTACAGGAAGCGTTAGAAACGATTTCATCGTCGACGGTGAGTTGATCTTCGTTGACGCCAAGTACGATAGTCTTGGCACCTTCGCCTTTAGCTGGGGCGGAGATGACGACTTTGCGGGCGCCGGCGGTAATGTGGGCGCGGGCGTCTTCTGGATTCGTAAAGAAGCCAGTGGACTCGATAACTACATCAACGCCGAGGTCGCGCCATGGTAAATTGGCTGGATCTTTTTCGGCGAAGACGCGGATGGATTTGCCATCAACGATAATGTTTTGGTCGTCGCTCTTGACGTCTTTGTCATAGATGCCGTAGTTGGAATCGTATTTTAAGAGATGTGCGAGCGTTTGTGCGTCGGTAAGGTCGTTGATAGCGACTACTTCGACATCGCCACGATCGAAGGCGATTTTGAATGCATTGCGGCCGATACGTCCAAAGCCGTTAATAGCAATTCGAACCATGTGTCTTTTTTACTCCTAATAATTATTAGATGATACTTATGCTTATTGTACCACATCTAGTGTGCTATGATAAAGAAAAGCTCCCTTAATTTTGGGGAGTACAAACATGAAAGGAGTGACATGGCTGATTTTAACCAAATTTTAGAGCCAGGTGATTATAAAAACGGAAACATTAATGTCGTTATTGAGATTCCAACTGGTAGCAACCACAAGATTGAATGGGATCGTAAGCGCGCTTGCTTTATGCTTGATCGCATTGAACCGATGGCATTTGCGAAGCCTTGCAACTATGGCTTTATTCCACAAACGCTCGATGAAGATGGCGACGAGCTCGATGTGCTTGTGATTACAGAGCAGCCACTTACGACTGGCATTTATGTGAAAGCAAAGATTCTTGGCGTGATGAAGTTTGTGGATGACGGGGAAGTCGACGATAAGATTATTGCTGTAGTTGACGATGATCGCAACAATGGTGACGCAATCAAGACTTTGGAAGATTTGCCAAAGCGCACGATTGAACAGATTGAATTCCACTTCAATCACTACAAAGATTTAAAGAAACCAGGTACCACTCAGGTGAAAGGTTTCTTTGGCGTAGAAGAAGCTCAGAAAGTTATCGAAGCCGCTATTAAACGCTTTTAAAAACCGTGAATTTTTAAGCAAAAACGGTTTAATTCACGTTTTTTGAGGAAATCCCCCGATTAAAGAGGGGGATTTTTGTGCGGCTGTATAAAAAATTTATGCTTAGTTTTCTGCACGAAATAAAGTGCTTGTGATATGATAGAACTAAGATAAAACTTAAGGAGGAATCCAAATGGGCTTTATTAAAGCATTTACGGGCGCCCTTAGTGGTAGTTTCGCGAATCAGTGGCTCGAATATATGGCGCCACCAGCTTCCATGACTGATCATGTCTTGTTAGCACGCGCAACCCCAGTGAAGGTGAACGGCAGTGAGAATAACGATGGCGAGGAGAATGCCAACGTGATTTCGAACGGCAGCAAGTTTTTGGTTCCAGAAGGCACTTGTTTAATTACCGTTGAGAACGGTGGTATTACTGGTGTAATTTCTGAGCCAGGCGGCTACACTTATACGACTGAGAATGTTCCAGAAGCTAAGAGTATGTTCTCTGGTGACGGCTTCTTTGCCTCGACCTTTGGTCAGAGCTGGAACCAATTCAAGTTCGGCGGTCAGCCAGGTAACCAACAGATTGCATTCTATGTGAACTTAAAGGATATTAAGGGCCTCCACTATGGCACGCAAAATCCAATCCGTTATAAGGATGCCAATTATGCAGGTGCGATGCTCGCCGTAACGAGCAATGGTACTTACACCGTCAAAGTTGTAGATCCAATTCTTTTGATTAAGAACTTAATCCCAGTCGACATCATTTCCGGTCAAGGTCGTAGCTACTTTGAGCTCGGCGGTGAAGGCGATGGCGGTGTTGAAGAAGGTCTCTTCGCAGACTTCATCGGCTCCTTGTCGGTTGCTCTTTCGAGCTTCACTAAGGGCGGTAAATCCATTGATGATATTCAAGGCGGCCAGACAACCTTCGCGAAAGATGTTAATGATGCTGTTGAAGCGAATGCACAATGGGGTTCGAAGTATGGTCTTGCTGTAGTTGGCGTATCGCCAATGGGCTTGGACTGGGACGAAACTTCCGCAAAGCTTATTACCGAAAAATTCAATACTGGCTTCCTCATGCAAGGTGGCGTTGGTGCTGCTTATGCGCAAACTCAGATTGCCGAAGGTGTCAATGCTGCTGGCAATAATGCCGGTACGAATGGCCTAATGGGTATGGGTATGGGCGTTGGTATGATGGGTGGTACTGCTGGTATGACTCAGCCGGTTGGCGAGAATCCAGTAATGGCTCAACAAGCTGCTGCTGCCGCCGCTGCTGCTCAACCAGCCGCTGCGCCAGCTCCAGAAGCGCCGGCTGCACCGGCTGCGCCAGAAGCGCCAGCCGCTCCGGAGACCCCAGAAACCCCAGCAGCTCCAGCTGCGGAGTAATTGGAGAAGCATCTCTAAATGGCTACTAAAGAGCCAAAGTTCGAATTGCATCGCTGCCCTCGTTGTGGGGGCAGTGATGTGGCTATCGATTTGGGCGAGGGAAAATTACGTTGTAATTTCTGCCATACGCTTTTTGAAGGCAAAAAGATAAATAAGGCGGGCGGCGTAGAAAAGTTGCACGGTAACGTCGTGGAAGAAGGGGCGGAGGATATAATTCCGAGCGACGAAATTATCGTGACTTTTAAATGTCCTTCTTGTGGTGCCGAGGTAGTGGTGGATGCGGCGGAACAAACGAGCGCATCTTGTCACTGGTGCCGCCATATTTTTTCTTTGGTGGACAAGATTCCGAATGGCGCAGTGCCAGATTTAGTGTTGCCATTTAAGATGAAAAAAATAACAGCGGAGCAGAAAATTCGCAGTTGTCTGAATACATATCGCGAGAAGATTGATAAGACTTTCTATGATCAATTTTCTGCGAAAGATATTCGAAGCGTTTATTTTCCATATTTCATTGTTGACGTGAATGCGCACGAAACGATGAAAGGTGATGCTGAAAAGGTGGCAGATGAAGACAAAGATAAAAAGACACCACCGTGGACGATTGAGCAACATTATTTGACTTTGGATTATGATTTGCTGATTGATGATTTGACCGTAGAATCATCAGCGGCGCGACTAAACCAGAATCGTGATGTGAATTCAAATAATATTATCAATGCGATTTTACCGTTCGATACAGAAAATGCGGTAGCTTGGGATGCGAATTTTATTCGCGGGGTGGCGGCAGAGAAGCGTAGCGTAAATACGTCGAGGCTGAAAGAAATCGTCGTTTTGCAGAGTGGCGACATTGCGCGTCATGAAGTGATGAAAAAAATTCCGGATTATACTCGTGGGGCGCGCTGGGACGATGAACATTTGAGCTTGAAAGGGCTGAAATGGAAAGCGGCCTATCTGCCGGTGTGGCTATATAGCTACGAGCGCGAAGGCGATAAACGAATTTATTACATCGCCGTGAATGCGCGTACGGGCGAAACGGCAGGTTCGATGCCGGCGCCAAAGAAGGGTGAACGCGTATCGACGCAAAAGCGGGCGCGTCATGCGCACGAACGCGAAACGCGAGTGGAATTACAGAATTTTGAGATAAAGGATGTCGAAAAAGGCACCTCGCAAGCTTGGCTTCAGACGATGGTGGGGCGCAATGATGATCGTGCGATTGGCTCGCTAGCGACTGGGCGCGATGAGATGTTGCTTTCAGAAAAGCGCAATTATGAAAATGGCAAAAATTATGCCAAAGAGACGAATGAAAAACTCGGAGCAGAGCGAAAATCGCAGAGTTTGGGCGACCGATTTTGGGGAAATGTGCTTGGCGTGATGGCGGGTGGCGAAGAAGCGCATCCAGTTAAATATCGATTGTATGTAATTGCATTAATAATTTGCTTGGCGATTATTGCTGGCATGTTTGTGGCGGTGTTTGGGATTTTAAATCAGTAATTAAAGGGAGGTAAAATGATTCAGAACGATAAAAATGGCATGAATAGATGCCCGAAATGTGGCGCTACAGACGTGACGTTAAACACGAAGACTGGGCAGCTGAAGTGTAATTATTGTCGTGCTGAATTTGCCTCTGAGGCAGTGAATGCATATGGTGGCGTAGAGGATTTGAAGGGCGATACGATTGCGGAAGGCGCGACGAATATTATCCCGGGCGAAGATATTATTTTGACTCTGAAGTGCCCAGCTTGCGGGGCACAAGTGGTGATTAATACCGAAGAAGTGACGAACGCACGTTGCCACTGGTGCCGTCATACACTTTCTGTAAACGAAAAATTGCCGAATGGCGCAGTGCCGGATTTGGTATTGCCGTTTAAGACCGAAAAGGCCGCTGCGGAGGGCAAGATTCGCGAGTTTGTAGAAAAGCGTCAATTCTTTGCACATCCGAAATTTAAGGCTGAATTTACGACCGAAAACATTATGGGTGTTTATTTGCCGTATATGATTGTAGATGTGAATGCGCATGCGAGCCTATCGGGTGAAGCGGAGCATTTAGTACGGAGCTACACTGTAGGCAGTGGTAATACGCGCCGACGTAAATATGATGCGGATGCCTACGACGTGGCGCGCGATTTTGATTTACTGGTGGACGATTTGACGGTGGAAGCTTCGAGTGACAAATTGAAGCAAGATGTGCGTGCGAATACGAATAACGTAATTAACGCCATTATGCCGTTTGATACGGAAAATTGTGTGGCGTGGAATCCGGCTTTCTTGCGTGGTTACGCTTCGGAAAAGCGCGATACGGATATTGACGTCTTGAAGCCGGTGATGCAAGAGCAAGTCGGAGACGTGGCGCGTTACCGTGCGAAAGAAAGTATGACATTCTATGACCGTGGTACGCGATGGACGAACGAAAGCTTGTCGATTAAGGGCACGAGCTGGAAAGCGGCATATTTGCCGGTCTGGCTATACAGCTATTTGCAAGACGATGCTAAGGGAAAGATGTTGCATTATGTGGCAGTAAATGCGCGCACGGGCGAGACGATGGGCTCGGTGCCGATTAATAAGTCGCGCTTACTGATTATCTCGACGATTATCGAGGTTATTGGTATCGTGCTTGGTTTGGCTTGGATTAAGATGTTTATCGGTGCGGACGATAGCGATATTTGGGTGGCGGGTTTTCTTGGTTTTACGCCAGGCTTCCTATTCTATTGGATGAAGATGAGCCGCTACCGCAACATGGATGCGCGGCATACTTATGAGAAAGAGACGAAGTCGACCGTTAATAATTTGAAACAATCCGACAATTTGCGCGAACATCGTAAAGGTTTAAGTAATGCACGAATCCAAGGCGAAAACGGAAATAGCGTGAAAGGCGTGATAGCGAAGAATGGCGAGAAGATGATGGGGCAGAAGATGGCGGAATTTCTTGGTATTGATATGATGGCTAATACCGCGCCGGGGCAAAAGATAAAAGAACGCGAGAATAATGGTGATAAAAAGTAAGACGGTTTTACGCTGTCCGCACTGTGGCGCATCGAACATTGAGCCAGATGGCAAGGATGGTAGGCTGAAATGCCACAGTTGTAAGCAGATATTGGATGTCGAATCGACAAATCAGAGTGGCAACGTCGAGAAATTGACCGGTAAGGTCGTTGGCGAAGGCGCACAAAATATCATTCCAGATGAAGAAGTGATTTTGACGCTGAAATGTTCGTCGTGCGGAGCGGAAGTGGTAATTAATACCAGCGAGGCAATGACGGCGAGTTGTCCGTGGTGCCGACATATGCTATCAGTGACGGAGAAAATGCCAAATGGCGCGGTGCCGGACTTAGTATTGCCGTTTAAATTGACGCGAAAAGAAGCTTTTATAAAGATGCAAGAATTCTTGCGCGATAAAACGAAGCACGCAAATGTGCAGATGATTAATGAGTTTAAAGAAGAAAATGTGCGTGGCGTGTTTTTGCCGTATGTGGTGATTGATATGCGCGTGAAGGCGCAACTATCTGGCATTGGCGAAGAATTAGTGCGTAGATATACGGTAGGTAGCGGAGACGATGCAGAGACGCGGTATGATGCGAATGTCTATAAAATTGAGCGCGATTTTGAGCTGGAAGTCGACGATTTGACGATTGAGGCTTCGAGCGACAAGCTAAATCATGACCGCAAACGTACCACGAATAACGTGATTAGCGCTATTATGCCGTTTGATACAGAAAATGCAGTCGATTGGGATCCGCGTTATTTGCGGGGATATTCGTCCGAAAAGCGTGATTTGAATATTGCGGAACTTGACCGAAAGGCTAAAAATCAAACCGAAGATATTTTGAAATATCAATTACATTCAACGATAAAGAAGTATGATCGTGGGATTTGTTGGGATATTGTGCGACTAGAGCAAAAAGGCGTGCAATGGAAGACAGCATATCTACCGGTGTGGTTGTTCAGTGTTGTTGAAGTAAAGAAAGATGGCGCACCGTTTAAGCATTACATTGCCGTGAACGCGCGTACGGGTGAGACGATGGGCTCGGTGCCGGTGGATAAGAATAAATTATTGCTGAATACTTTTGGACTGCCAGTAATAATTTGGCTGTTGGGTAAGTTAATAACGTTTATGGAATTAGCGATAGTCGGTGAGCGGATTTTTTCAGCCCTTTTCTCTGCGTTCTCAGTCGTATTTGTATTATTTTGGATGATAGGGTATGGTATCTATGCGTTAACGTGCGTAAATAAGTACCGTTCGGTTCAAGCGCGACATAATTTTGAGGCGGAAACGCGTGCAAAAATTTGCAATTTGAGATCGGATGATGAGTTGATTGATTATCTACATGGATTGCGTCATGCGGAGATACAAGACCGGAATGATAACAAGAAATCGGATATAGATGATTCGGGTAAAAAACGTATCGACCAGACCTACGAACAAGAACGTCAGCGGAAAATTATATTATTTGCTGTTCTTGGTATAATTTTCGGAATGTTTGTAATGCCAATTATAATGATGCTGCTCGCTATCTTTTTATTTTAAGATAATATCCCTCGGTGTTATACTTAAGATATTATGAAACTATATAATACTTTAACGCGCAAAATAGAGAATTTTGAGCCGCAAGATGCGGAGCGGGTTAAAGTTTATACTTGTGGTCCAACCGTGTATAGCTTTGCCCATATCGGCAATTTTACTTGTTATGTCTATTGGGATTTACTAGTACGCACTTTACAACAGCAAGGTTATAAAGTCGACCGGGTATTGAATATTACAGATGTTGGGCACTTAACTTCCGATGCTGATGATGGCGAAGATAAAATGGAAAAGGGGGCGCGCCGTGAGGGGAAGACGGTGTGGAAAGTGGCGGAAATGTACATGAATGATTTTCTAAAGAACTTCCGTGCGCTAAATATGGTAGAACCGAGCCGAATTTGTCGAGCGACAGATTTTGTGAAAGAAGATATGACGCTCGTTGATGCGCTAGATAAAAAAGGATATTTGTATGATACGACAGATGGTCTGTACTACGATACGTCGAAATTTCCAACGTATGCCGACTTTGCGCATCTGGATTTAGAGCATCTAAAAGCTGGGGCGCGCGTGGAATTTAGTGACGAAAAACGCAACGTATCAGATTTCGCAGTTTGGAAATGGATTCGCGATGGCGAAGACCATGCAATGAAATGGGAATATCGCGGTCGGATGGGCTATCCGGGTTGGCATATTGAGTGCGCCACGATTATTCATGAAGTATTAGGCGAGCCGATTGATATTCATTGTGGTGGTATTGACCATATTCCGATTCATCATACAAATGAAATCGCGCAACTTGAAGGCGCTTATGGTAAAAAGATGTCGAATTTCTGGTTGCACAACAATTTTATTACAATTGAAGGGCAGAAAATTTCGAAGTCGCTGGGGAATGTTTATATGTTCGACGACTTAGCTAAGCGCGGATATACGCACATGGATTACAAAATGTGGGTGCTACAAGGTCATTTTCAGAGCGAAAGAAATTTTTCGTTTGACGATTTAGCGGCGGCAAAACAGCGTTTGTTAAACTATCGAAATTTTGCGGCTTTGCGCTGGCAAAAAGAGGCGACACAAATGGACGACGTAAAGTCGGCGATGTTGGAACAGCTTGATAATAATCTAAATTCGGCGGGCGCTTTGGCAGAGCTAGATAAAGTGATTACGAAGAATGTGCCGAATGAAGCATTTGTGCAATTCTTGGACGACGTATTTGGATTAGACATTGCAAAATCCACGCCGGATATTTCAGACGAGCTAAAAGAGAAAATTGCAAAACGCTTTGAGGCGAAAAAGGCGAAGGATTTCGCAACGGCAGACAGTTTGCGTAACGAAATTAGCGCAGAGGGCATTACTTTGCTCGACGGAGCCGATGGTTCGATTTGGCAATATGCTTGAGACAACAAAAATCTCCCCGCGAAAGGGGGAGATTTTTTATTCGGCTTTAGCGATAAGCTTTTTGTCTTCGGTAGGCTCAGATTTGTTTTCGGAAGGCTTGAGGTTGCTGCCGTTTAGCTTGCCGTCATCCATTAAATCTGCAGCATATTCTTCGATAAGAATCTTAACACAGCCGGCGATTGGGATTGAGACAATAGCACCAACGAGACCGAACGTATAAACACCGATAGTAACGGCGGAAAGAATGACTAGTGCTGGAAGCTTCATGCCTTTACCTTGAATCTTTGGCGAGATAACGTTGGATTCGATTTGGAGATAAACGATTGTATAAATTAGGAAGGCAATGCCGGCGCCAAAAGCATTGAAACCGAGAAGCAACGAGACGATAGCGCCACCGATAAAGGAGCCAAACATTGGAATTAGACTAAAGACGCCAGTAATGAGGCCAAACGGAAAAGCGAAACCTGGCGCAATGCCGAAAATAAGACAGATGATGAATACGGCGACGGCGGTAGCACAAGCGTTGATGAGCGATACGGTGACGGCGCTAGAAACGTATTGCGAGACAGTTTCGGCAAGTCTGTGAATGACGGCCTTGGTGCGCTTGACGTTGGTGTTGTTAGGGCTGAAATTGCTCCAGAATTGTTTGACGATGCTTGGGCCTTCGGTGAGCATAAAGAAGGCGAGCACAAGAGATAAAATGAGCACGGCAATGCCGTTACTAATGGAGGTAATAGAATTAGTGAGGATGCCGCCGAGATCTTGCATGTAGGTAGCGGAGAAGTTGTTGACGGCTTGCATGATTTGGTTTTGCAAGTTTTCAATACCGATAGAGTTGCCAAATTTGTTAATAAAGCTGACGTTGTCGGTGGCATTGCCGATGATGTATGGTAAATTGCCGAGGAAGCGGATAGTTTCATTAATAATGGTCGGGAAGACGATGGCAACAAAGGCAATTAAGAACCCGACGATGATAATATAGGCGAGTGCGATGGCGAAATTGCGACTTTTGCTTGGGAAAATGCCGGCAAGACGTTTAACGAGCGGGGAAATGGCAAGCGCAAAGAAAAGCGCAGCGCCGATAATCATAAGACCAAAGCTGGCTTTAAATAAAAGATATCCAGCAGCAGCAAAACCAATAATAACTAACCAGAACCGAATAAAAGTTTTGGTGTCGATTTGGATTTTCGTCGTGGTACTCATGTTTATATTGTATCATTTTACGCTATAATATGATTATGAATATTCCACAGATAGAGATGCAGGTAGTTGAAAAGGTGCCGCAAATTCCAGAAAAATTAAAGAAAACCGTCGCCGGTCTATATGGTGGGCTGATTGCGGTGGCGTTAATTATTTTCATTTTTTCAGCAATGGTGGCTTTTCAAGAAAAGAAGATTACTGAATTTGCCTTTTTCTTGCTACCGGTTTTAGGTGCGATTGGAGTGGCAATTTATGGCTTAATTGATATTCTTGGCAAAGAAAATTCTCTAAAGAAAAAGAAAATTATTCTATGGTTAGATATTATTCTCTTCGTATTTTCAGGAATTATCAGCATGGTTGCTGGAGTGCTTGGGCTTGTGTTTATTCTGTTTCCGATTCTATATTTAGGCCTTGCGGGCGTGATTATCTTTTATATGGTAAAGATATATAAGCATACAAAATATCGAATTCCATTTTAGGCGCCGTAATATTTTGCTAGAAAATCTTTCATGTAAGCGTCAAAAGTGTTGTCGAGGATGCTTTGGCGAATTTGGTCGACGATTTTGACGACGAAATGTTCATTATGAATGCTGGCGAGTGTCTTGCCAGTGATTTCGTCGACCTTATAGAGGTGGTGTAAATAGGATGCGTTGTAATTCTTACAACAATAACAGTCACAATCTGGGTCGATTGGCGCAAACATTTCGCGATATTTGGCATTTTTGATGTTAATACGACCGTGTGGTGTATAAAGTGCACCGTTGCGAGCTTGGCGGGTTGGAGCAACGCAGTCGAATGTGTCGCAGCCATACATAGCTCCGATGAAAAGATCGCGCGGTTCGGAGCCCATACCGAGAAGGTGACGTGGTTTGTCGTTTGGTAATATTTCGTTGGTGAGTTTGATGATATTTGCGGTTTCGGGTGTTTCGGTAGTGTAGAGTGAGCCGATGCCGTATCCGTCGACTGGTTGCGTGGCCATGAGTTCGGCGGATTCGCGACGCAAGTCTTCGAAAAGTCCGCCCTGAACGACGGCATAAAGAAATTGTTCGAGTTTGCCGTTTGCTTTGGCTTCGGCGGCGAGACGCTGGTGTTCCTTAATGTTGCGCGGGAGCCAATCGTGGGTGCGCTTCATAGCTTTAGCTACAAGATCTTTGTCGGTAGAATCGATGGCTTGGTCGAAAGCCATATGAATATCAGCGCCAATTTTCCATTGGGCTCGCATGGATATTTCTGGATTCATGCGAATTTGGTCGCCATTGTAGTGCGACTTAAAAGTTACGCCGTCGTGATCGATTTTGGCATCGGTGAGGGAAAGCATTTGGAAGCCGCCAGAGTCGGTAAAGCTTGGACCATGCCAGCTAGTCCATTCGGCGAAACCGCCGCCTTTTTCGATGAGGTCTGGGCCTGGAACAAGGATAAGATGATAAGTATTTGCTAGAATAGCCTGCGAACCGAGCTCGCGCATTTCGGCATGCGTAATGGCCTTGACGGAGGCGCGGGTAGCGGCACCGACAAAAGCTGGCGTTTTAATGTCGCCGTGTGGAGTATGGATAATGCCGGCGCGCATAAGGCCGGTCTGTTTTTCGATGTCGAATTTTAACATAACTGATATTAGTTTAATGAAAAAGTACGATATAATAAAGCTATAGCGTTAATATGGAGTATTAAATGGAGTCAGAGCGTAAAGAGAAATTCAATCCAGTAAAAATTGCAATTGGAACTTTTGCGGTAATTGTAGTAGTGGTGGTTGTGATGGCCGTAGTGTCGATTATTGGCAATGGTGGATTAGTATCGGAATCGAGCGAATTTGCCCATGCTTATGAAGATGGCGATAATTCTGCTGAAAAGAAGGAAGTTATATCTGTACTCGATAAAATGCGCGATTTGTTTAAGAAAAATATTCGTGCGCAAGTTACGATTATGCCGACGACAAGTAAAACGTATCCATATTATGCAGTAAAGGGAAATTTTGTCTCCGCTACGAACCGTTCGTACGGCTTTACGATTGATGGAATTCAAAAAGATACGCTGAAAGATTTTAGCCGAGATGTGGAAACATTGATTAACCAGATTGAACGTAATGGTTTTCACGAATATGCGAATGCTGATAATGTGAATATGGTGAATTTTGCTAACGAAGGCGATACGGTTGCGTGTTCGATACCGCGCGTAGCAAGCAGCGATTATACGATTTCGTGTGCATCGGTAAAATGGTTTGATAGCTCAGAGAAGAGTTTAGTTGAGGCTGTCGCCAGCGCGATGAGTGAGCCGGCTAGTCCGACACTTTATAAGGTTTCGCAAGATGATATCGAAGATAGTCCAAGTGGTGGCTATCAAAGGATGACGATGACTACCGTAGATGGTTTTGCCTTATTCTATCGAGTGAACGGTGGCAGCTGGCGCTATTTTAAGACTATGCAAGGTCTGCCGGTTTGTGACGATTTCAATACAGATACTTTAAGAAAAGCCTTTAATGGTATGGAATGCCGCGAGCTTGGCAACGGCGTGACGAGAACAGTCAATTAATAAATAAACATCGAATCGCCATAGCTAAGAAGTTTGTAGCCGCTTTTTGTGGCGTGCTCGTAGGCTGGCTTGAGATGCTCCCAGCCGGCAAAAGCGGCAGTAAGCATGAGGACGGTGGACTTCGGCGCGTGGAAATTTGTGACTAGGGCGTCGATGGCTTGAAATTTGAAGCCTGGATAAATAAAAATGTCATCCTCGCCGGAAGTTTTACTGGTTTTGGCCCAGAATTCGAGCGTGCGCGTGACGGTAGTACCAACAGCAATGACGCGATGGCCGGCTTTTTTGGTTGCTGCGATAGCGTTGAGAGTTTCATCTGGGATATGGAACCATTCTGAATGCATATGATGTTCTTCGACATTGTCGCTACGGATCGGCAAGAAAGTGCCGAGGCCGACATGGAGCGTGAGGTATTGAATTTGGACGCCTTTTTGCTGGAGCTTAGCTATGAGATCTTTAGTCATATTGAGGCTAGCAGTAGGTGCGGCGGCGGAACCGAGTTCTTTTGCCCAAACGGTTTGATAGCGCTTAATGTCGTCGGCATCAGCATCACGATGTAGATAAGGCGGAAGTGGGACATTACCATAATCGGCGACGATTTTGGTGAGGTCGCGATTCGCGGTGACGGTGGCAGTGCCGTTGCCGAGAATTTCTTTAATGGTAATAATGTCGTTTGTTTTTGAATTGTCGGCAACGTTTTTGACGGTGAGCTGATCACCGGCGTGAAGTTTGCCGCGATACATGACATGGTCGATATCCCCGTCGTGTTTTTCAAGTACGACAAGCTCGCGTGGACGGCCATCGGGAAGTTCAGTAAAGACGCGAGAGCGCATGACGCGCGTGTCGTTTAGAATTATAAGATCGCCTAGTTCGAGAAAGTCGGCTAAGTCGGCATAATGCGAATCAGTAATTTCGCCAGTTTGGCGATTCAACGCAAGCAGGCGAGTAGTGCCGCGGATTTTTGGCGGACGCTTAGCGATACATTCTTCGGGTAAATCGTAATTGTAATCGGACACTAACATATCTGCATATTATATAATTTTTTATTCATTTTGGCAAAAGGTTAAAAGTGCGCAATTATTTTAAGCTTTTTTAAGGTTTGACTTCTAAACTGGTAATATATAGATAGGAGAAAATCCAAATGAGAATATTGTATGTAGAAGATGAAAAATTTTTAGCTGAAGCTGTAAAGCATAATTTAGAGAAGCAGGATTTTGATGTAGATTTAGCTTTCGATGGCGAAGATGGACTAGAAAAAGCAGTCGATAATATTTATGATTGTGTGGTTTTAGATGTGATGTTGCCAAAATTGTCGGGAATTCAGATTTTGGAACGCATGCGCGAAAAGAAAGTGACGACGCCAGTGATTATGCTGTCGGCACTTTCAGAAGTAGAAGATAAAGTAAATGGCTTAAATTCGGGAGCAGACGATTATCTAGCGAAGCCATTTAAGACGGCCGAATTGGTAGCGCGCATCAATGCGTTGACGCGTCGTCCGGTGGCGATTCAATCAAATATCGTGCATTTTAAAGATTTAGACTATGACACGAACGAAAAGATGCTAAATGGACAGAGTTTAACGGCGAAAGAGGCCGCAATTATTAGTGAATTATTAAAGACGCCAGGTAAGATTGTGCAGAAAGAATATTTACTAAACAAAGTTTGGGGCGGAGAAGCATATGGCGAAGATAATTATATTGAAGTTTATATGTCGCGCCTTCGAAAAACTTTAAAAAGTTTAGGTAGTGTTGTTAAAATTACAACAGTTAGGGGATTAGGCTACAAAATCGTGGCGGAGTAGATAAAATGTTTCGGAAGTTGCGCAACAAATTTATTTGGACAAACATGATAACGGCGACAATTATTGTATTTGTGGCGTTTACTTCGATTTTTGTAGCAACAGCCGCGTCGCATCAGACGCCGTTTGAAATGCGACGCGAACAGGGGATTAGCGATGAAGTGCGGAGCCGTTTTTCGGAAGAAATTCAAAAAGACCGTTCACAGCGTCTAGCGAATTTGGGGGTAACTTTAATTATTGTGGGCGTGATGATTGAGCTGTTGGTGTTTGGGGTTAGTTATTATCTGGCGGAAAGAGCAATCAATCCTGTGCAAGAAGCATATCGGAAGCAAAAAGAATTCATCGCGAATGCTTCGCATGAGTTAAAGACGCCAATTGCGGCAGCGCGAGCGAATTTTGAGGCGCTTGGCACGACCGAACAGCCGTGGACGGACAATGTGGATATGGAACTAGATCGAGCGTCGAATTTGGTGAATAATTTGTTGGCGCTTGCGCGAACGGACGGTCGGACTACGACGGCAAAAAAGAAGGAAATTGATTTAGTAAAAGTCGTAAAGAAACGGGCAGAATTAATTCGCGCGCGGCTGGGTGAGAAGAAGTTGGATATCGTAGCACCAGATAGCGCTAAGGCGACATTAGCTGAAGCAGATTTATTGCAGATTTTAGATATTTTACTCGATAACGCAGTGAAATATTCGAAAGATAGTATTGTTGTGAAAATTACAACAAAAGCGGTGACGGTGAGTAATGATGGTAAGACGATTGCGCAGCAGGATTTAGGCAAAGTGTTTGATAGATTTTATCAGTCGGACAAGAATTCTGAAGGGTCGGGATTAGGATTAGCAATTGCAAAGACAGTGGCTGATCAAAATCAATGGAAATTGACCGCGAACTCGAATAAAAAAATAACTACATTTACGTTGAGCTTTTAGGTAAATTTTGGGATTGTCGCTTTTTGCGCTATTATAAACGTAAGTGTGATGGAAAAAACGACAGAGCAGAATCAGACAGATTTTAAAGGCGGTGCCGTTGATTTTGAGCAACAAATAAAAGATCTAGAACGGCCGCATGTGAATACCGACCCGACGCCTGCACCACCGGCGCTTCCGCCAGATTGGGCAGTAGAAAAAACGACTACGATTGACCGGGAATCATCGAATGGTACACGCGAAGATTCGGAAAAATTAAAACTTAGAGTGATTTCATTTGCTTGCGCGGTATTAGGCGTGATTGTGGCGGGGGGTATTTGTGGTTCGCTGGTGGCGGTAGTACAATTGAGCGACGTTGGCGTGGCCTCGGCCAAGAAAAAAACTGTGATAGTTGCTCAGGATGAAGAAGAATCGATAAATGAAGCGCCGGCAGTAGAGAAGCAAGACGAACCGGTTGATGAGGCTAGATATATTGGGAGCCCAGAGTTAGGTTATTTGAGGGTTGAAACTTATTGGCGCCAGATTAGCATGGCGGACAGTGCATTGAAAAATCGTGCGTTATATGAAAACGGAAATTATTACATCACAATTGTCGATGAAGGTGAGAGTCCGAAAAATGTTGAAGTGGCTGCTGTGGAATGGCGAAATACGATTGTGGGTGAAGGGGCAGAAAGTGTCGAGCTATCAGTAGTGGAGATGGGCGAGATAAATGCGCAGCTATTAAAAGGCTATTATCGCTCGCAGAATATTTGGACAATGAGCTGGATGTTTAAAACTGACGATGGACATTTTCGCTATATTACGGTTGAGGGGCCGAATAAAACGAATAAATTCTTTGCCATTCCAAATACTTATAGTTTGACGAAGTAGGGCAAAATATTATCTGTTATGTTAAAATAACAGATATGAGTTTACAGATTGGAATTGTTGGATTAGCAAATGTGGGGAAAAGCACGCTTTTTAACGCGTTGACAAATGCGGGGGCGCTTGCGGCGAATTATCCTTTTGCGACGATTGAGCCGAATACGGGAATTGTAGGAGTGCCAGATGAACGTTTGAATGCGCTCGCAAAAATGTATGATTCCGATAAAGTAGTGCCGGCGACGGTAGAATTTGTGGATATTGCGGGTTTGATTGCCGGCGCTTCGAAAGGGGAAGGCCTAGGTAATAAATTCTTAGCAAATATTCGCGAATGTAAGGTCATCTGTCACGTAGTGCGAGCTTTTAAAGATAATAATGTGACGCATGTGGCGGGTGGACCAGATCCGAAGCGTGATATAGAGACGGTAGAGACAGAATTGGCGTTAGCGGATATTGAAACATTAGAAAAAACATTACCAAAGATTCAAAAGGAAGCGCGCGGTGGCGATAAAGATGCGGCGAAACGCGCCGAGCAAGCCGCAAAGGCTTTAGAAGATTTGAAGACGGGCGTCTTGCATATTGAGCCCGTAGACGGCTTAGACTTATTATCGGCAAAACCGGTATTCTATATGTTTAATCTCGACGAGGAGGAGCTCACGGATGAGGCAAAGAAAACCGAATTGGCGCAAATGGTAGCGCCACGAAAGTGCGTATTCGTAAACGCGAAACTTGAATCCGAGATGGCAGATATGGCGCCGGAAGAGAAACAGGAATTTTTGGATAGCTACGGCATCAAGGAAGACGGCTTAAGTCAGCTAGTGCATGTGGCCTATGAGACTTTAGGTTTGCAAAGTTATCTGACGGCTGGCAAGAAAGAGACGCGCGCATGGACAATTCGCGTTGGAGCAACGGCTCCAGAGGCGGCGGGGGTGATTCATACGGATTTTCAGCGTGGTTTTATTGCGGCGACGATTTGCTCTTATGATGATCTGGTGCGATTGGGATTGGAAAAAGCCGTACGTGAAGCCGGATTGATGCGCACGGAGGGGAAAGACTACGTGATGCGCGACGGCGATGTGGTGGAATTTAAATTTAATGTGTAAAACTACACAAAATTAAGTGTAAATAGTTTGCATTTTGCTTTGAGCTTATGCTAATATTATTGTATGAGCTTAGGTTATGGTGTGGGCGAGTTCTTCGCGTTAGATATCGGAACAGACGCGCTCAGGATGGTACAGTTATCGGGGAATATCCAACACGGATGGGTGCTGGAGCGTTTTGCGTATGTGCCAGTGAGTCGCCAAATTTTGCAGGATAGTAGCGATGCAGGACGTCGCCGCCTCGGTGAGACGATTGCTAGCGCCGCGCAGCAGGCTGGTATTCGCACAAAGAACATAGCCTTGGGCATGCCTTCGAATAAGAGCTTTACGACGATTATCGAGATTCCAACCCAAGATCGCCGCTCGATGGAGAAGATCATTAAGTACCACGCTGACCAATATATTCCAATGTCGATTGATGATGCAAAGGTAGATTATGTGATTCTTGGTCCGAGCCCGAACGATCCGAATATTACTGAAGTTTTGCTGTCTTGTACGACGATTCAGTATGCCGAGGAACGCATGGAAGGCGTTGAAAATTATGGCTTTAACTTAATCGCACAAGAGCCGGACCCGATTGCGATGTCGCGGGCTTTGACGCCGCCAAATCAACCGGATGCGAAATTGATTATTGATTACGGTGAAGATTCGACGGATCTTTCGATTGTTTATGGTGCGCCACGCTTGGTGCGTATGCTTCCGGGTGGTCTTTCGGTATTAGTGCGCACGGTGGCAAACTCTTTGAATGTGAAAGAGAGTCAAGCGCGTCAGTTTATTTTGAAATTTGGCTTGGCGCAAGATAAGCTTGATGGTCAAGTGTTTAAAGCGTTGGATTCGACGCTCGAAAGCTTTGCTGGTGAGCTGACGAAGTCCGCACGCTTCTTCCAGACGAAGTATCCGAATGTAAAAGTGGGTGGAATTGTGCTATCTGGTTTTGCAGGTGTGATTCCATTTATGGCGGAATATATCGAAGCTAAGACTGGCATTCAGACTGTACAGGGTAACCCATGGCAGATGGTGCGCGTAACGCCGCAACAGCAGCAAGCACTTGCGCAGGTGGCGGCAGAATTCTCTGTAGTAATTGGCTTAGCGGAAAGGACAAATAGTAGGTAATATGTACGAAATTAGCCTAGTTCCTGATGTTAAAGGGGAGATGATTAAGCAGCAAAAGATTCGTAACTTAGTTTTCATGATTTGCGTAATCGTGGCTGGCTCATGTGCGGCAGTAATTTTGATTTTAGTCAGTATTATGACTGGTCAATCAATTAAAATTGCTTCGCAAGATACGGATATTTCTTGTCGCTCGACCGGTTTAACTACGGATGGCAAATCTTGCGATAGTGGCAAGTATGGTACGGGCATTATGAAGTTTGAGAACGTGAACGAACTTTTGACGATTCAGGATCAAATGCGCAACATTAACCTTTTGAATGCGCAAAAGATGAAATTGTCGCGCATCTTTGCTTATCTTGATGTGCTTTTGCCGATGGGCGAAGATAAGATTTTGATAGATGAGCTCAACTTGAGTTTGGAAAATGGCACGATCTATTTCGAAGGAAATGGTTATTCTTCAAATAATACACATACACGTTCAATCGAGGCGTTCAAGAAGAAAGCGCAAGCTTCATATTATGATACCGGCGCATACAAACGCTACGATAAAGAAGTAGGTGATTATGTAGATATTCCTTCGTATTGTATTGAAGAAAAGCTCGAAAATGGTCGCATTATCGGAATTTACAATCGTGGCGATCCAGGTTGCGAAGCGCCGATGATTGAAGAAGAGACTAAGGAAGAAGAGCAGGATAATACGGAAAATGATGAAAACGTGGTAGCCGACGACGAAACACAAGAAGAAGAAAAGAAGGGCGTAGAAAAGGAAAAGATTCGTATTTTGCGCAGCTACAAGACTTCGGCTGAGAAGGAAGCTTGTAAAGCTGGCAATAACGAGAAAGGCCGCAAGACGACAGATTGTACTAAAGATTATTACTTCGAGAGTAGTTGTATCGTTTATAACGACGAAGGAACAATTGACACTAATGCAACAATTGAGGCGTGTCCGATTATCGTAGACGATATTGTTACGTCTGAGCCAAAGATTGGTAAGGATGCTGACGATAACACTGTAGCGGTATTTGAAGCGAGCGTGCCGTTTAATATTGAGGTGTTCTATGCTTCGAATCGCCATATGATAATAGTTGGACCGGCTCGTCAGAATGTGACGGACAGCTATATCCAGGTGCGTGATATGTTCACGGCTAAAGCCGAATTGGAGGAAGACCAATAATGGCAAAAAAAGATGATAAAGGTAAAGGCGTAGCATTTGCGAAACGCGCAAAAATTTCAAAGGCGCAGCAGTCGATGTTGATTGCAATCGGGATTGCATCAGTAGTGCTTGGCGTCACTTTGGTTGGCGTAGTCTACCTCGTGAAAGTGATTCGTTTTAATATGGACATTATTTCTGAGAAAGATGAATCAATTAAGGGCTTTACGCGCGTGCAAGAGAACTTGAAGACAATTGCTTCGAAAGTTGGGGACCTCGCGACGAGCGAAAATTTGGAAGTGATGGCGCGAAATCGCGACGGCGAGAACTGTAAGAACTTTAAGGAAGAAGGTTTTGAATATAGCCTTGCGAATATTCAGATGGCACGTACTTGTTCAGGGTTGCGCGTGATTCCGGACAGCCTTCCTTCGTCGCTTAACCAAGAGGCGACCGTGTCATCGATTAACTGGCTGATGAATAAGAGTGGCGTAAATATAGAGAACATCGCATTTAACGCTTCTTCAGATTATTCATTAAGTAATACAAGTAGCGATACGGAGAATGATTCCGAGGCTTCAGAAGAGAATTCTGCGACTACAATTACAGCGAATGTTTCACAGATTAACATCGGCGTAGAAGATTCTTCGATTAAAGTGAAGCAAATGCTTGATGATATCGAAAACTCAATCCGCAACTATGATGTATATACGATTACGATTGAATGGGCGGATAGCGATTTGAATTCGGCAATTACACTTTCTGGCGCATATATTGCTTATTATTCAGATCCACAGGTTGTACAAATTAAGAGTAAAGTCATTTGTGCCGACAAGAGCAGCACTAAATGTACATCTCAGAAAGGGGCCCAGGTTTCTAATTAATGAAAGGTACGGATATTGCATTGATTGTCTTTGTAGCGATGCTCGCGACGGGTATTTCGTTTTGGTTAGGCAATGCGATTTTGGGTGATCCGAATGACCGCACTGAGAAGATTACATATATGGATGTAATTTCGGATAACCTAGAAGAGCCGAGTAGTGAAACTTTCAATCCGAAAGCATACAATCCGACAGTAGAGGTTTACATCGGCGAATGTGATACTGGCTATTCTTGGAGTCAAGCCTTACAAGCCTGCGTGGATAGCTTAGGCAATGAGCAGCCGGATGATAACGATGAAGACGAAGAAGAAGGCGAAGAGGACCAAGGTGGTGGGGAAGATGAAAACCAAAACGATCAAAATAACACAGGAAACTAAAATATGCTTCTAACCAAGGAGCTGCAAGATAAAGTTGTATCTTTGCTGGTCGAAGATGGACTTGTTGATGCGAACTTGGTAAAACGCACCTATGCCGAGGTGGCAAAATCTGGGCAACCGATTTTGGCGGTTTTGAAGAGCAAGCATGTGGCGACAGACGACTGTATTCAGCACGCGACTGCAATTGTTACGAATGTGCCATATGTAGATTTGCGCCGTTGCCGCTTTAATAAGGAAGCGTTACTAAAAATTCCGCAAGAAGTAGCGCAACGTTCGAAGGTGATTCCACTAAAGGAAGAAGATGGGCAGCTGTTCATCGCAATGCTTGATACGACGAACGTGCAGCGTACGGATTATATTTCGACTTTGACGAAGATGCCACTCAGGCAGATGATGACATCGGAAGCCGGCATTGAAAACGCTTTGATGCAGTATGTGGCCGACCTTAAGGACGTGAATAAGGCTGCAAAAGCTTCAGAGGCGGAAGGTAGTGGTGAGGATGAAGTTCAGACGATTACGCAGGACTCGCCAATCTCGAAGGCGCTAAGCTCGATTTTGGAATATGCGGCAAAGTCAAAGGCATCAGATATTCATATTGAGCCGCTCGAACATTCGTTGGTAATTCGTATGCGTATCGATGGTGTATTGCGCCAGACGATGGAATTGCCGAAATCAATTGAGGCGGCGCTGGTGTCACGTATTAAGATTATGGCGCGTTTGAAAATTGATGAGCATCGCATCCCGCAGGATGGTCAGTTTGCTGTGGTGGTAAACAAGAACACGATTGACCTTCGTATCGCGACTTCGCCGGTAGTTTGGGGTGAGCAAGTGGTGATTCGTCTTTTGGATAAATCCGGTACTTCGATGGAAGTTGAAAAGATGGGCATGACCGGTCGCGCGCTTGCGGATGTCGTTGAAGGCATCGGTAAGCCGAATGGCATGATTCTAACCTCTGGCCCGACGGGTTCAGGTAAGTCTACGACTTTGTACGCTCTGATTAAGCGTATTAAGAATGAAACGATTAACATTGTGACGCTTGAGGATCCGGTCGAGTATAAGATGGATGGTGTGAACCAGATTCAGATTAATACTGATGCAGGTTTGACTTTCGCGTCGGGTTTGCGCTCAATTCTGCGTCAAGACCCTGACGTAGTGATGGTCGGTGAGATTCGCGATGGCGAGACGGCGAACTTGGCGGTGCAGGCGGCCTTGACGGGCCACTTGGTGTTCTCAACACTCCACACCAACTCAGCTGCAGGTATTATGCCGCGTCTTCTCGATATGGGCATCGAGCCATTCTTGATTGCTTCGACTTTGAATACCGTGATTGGCCAGCGCTTGGTGCGCCGCGTGGCAGAGCGTCGTGATTCGTATCAGAGCTCGGACATGGAGACGCAGATGCTCCGCGAAGTAGTGGGCGGATTGCTGCCGAAATCGCCAGCGGAAGTAGCCCTCGTTTCGGAGAAGTTGGGCTATGGCAACTTGCCGCCAGCAGATTCGCAGAGCTTCACCTTAGTGAAGGGTATCGATACAGAAGAAACGCCGGGCGGCTATAAAGGTCGTGCTGGTCTTTATGAGACGATTTCGGTGGATGAGGATATCCAGAAATTGATTGTGGCGCATGCGACATCGGGCGACATTATGCGCGTAGCGAGGATGAAAGGTGCCGTAACGATGCGCCAGGATGGCATGCTGAAGGCTTTAACTGGCATTACGACGGTAGACGAAGTGAACCGCGTGGCTTCGGACTTGGCATAAAAATAGTCTTATTGATCCGCGCTTGGCGCGGATTTTTGATGTCATAACAGGGGTGCTGATTGACAAAAATGCCAATCTGTGATATAATAGAATGATAGCTTAATTAATAAGCTCGCAAGCTAGTTTACAGATAGATTTTGACCAGAAAAGGGGGGACGAAAATGTATAATTTTTTGGTCGTTTGGGATAAGGACGTGACTGAACGAGAGGAGCTGATGATTAAGGAAGCGGTAGAGGAGTGCATGGATGCATTTCCGAATTGTTTCTTCCATATCTATGGCAAAAAGGAGCTCCGTCGTGGTGCTTCGATGGATGCGGCGATTGCGAGTGCAACAAAGCGCGAGCAGCAGGTTGATACCTATAGCATCGTGCGCTTCTTTGAGGAGCTGAGAGCTAGTTTTATGCCATCGGCGAAACTTTATACAATTGCAATAACGGCGCGCGATTTGTATCCGCAGGGTTCGGGATTGAACTTTTGCTTTGGGATGCAGAGCGAACACGTGATAGTGCTTGGTCTCGCGAGGTATCGCCATTTGGCAACCGGGTGGCTAAAGAGTTGCATCGCACACGTGATGGTACACGAGATGGGACACATGTTCGGTGCTGCGTATGATCGTCAGGGTAAACCGGGCGAGAAGAATTCGCTGTATAACCACCACTGCGATGAGCCCGGTTGCGTGATGCAACAGGTAGTAAGCGTTGACGAATTGAAGGAGACGCTTAGTCGTAGCAAATATGGTAAGCATAAGTTCTGCATGCATTGCCGTATGGACATGGCATTCAAACTCGGCGCGACCATTATGCGCATTCCGTCAAAATCCAAAGTCTACTAAACGCAAACCCCGGTCGAAAGGCCGGGGGATTTTTATTTCTTTAATTCGGCCTCGATGGTCTTCTTGAGGGTATTGATGAAGCTATCAAAGGTGGTGAAATCGTCGACGAGGACGCCGTTAACATAAATAGACGGTGTGCCGGAGAGCTTGGCGGCGGAACCAAGCGTGCGATCAAATTCGATTTTCTTTTTGATGTTGGTTGAAGTAAGGTCTTTGGTGAATTTTTCGGTATTGCCGCTAGGGGCGACTTGTTTGAAGATGGTGAGAAAGACGCTATTAAGGCCGGAATCAGGAGTATTAATCCAAGTTTCGCGGTTAGCATAAAGCGCTTCGGTCATTTCCCAGAAATAGCCTTGAAGGCCGGCGCTTTCGGCGGCGATGGCGGCCGGCATGGCTTTTTGGTGGCCATTAATTGGATAGTTGCGAAAAACGAAGGCGACACGGTCTTTATATTCGGCATAGACGGTGGACATGCGAGGCATCATGCTAGCGCAGCCTGGACATTGAAAGTCGGCATATTCGACTACGATGACGTTCGAATCGGCTTTACCACGGACATGGTCGGGGATGCGACCGTTATCGTCGCGAGCGGGGATGATGGTTTTTCCGAGAGCGACATAGTCGATAGATGCGGGAGCGTCGGTGCTTGGAGTCTCATTTGAGACTGAATCGGTCGGGTCGGGATCTGGGTTTTCTGGGTCCGAAGGGATATCCGAGGTCGAATTAGTGTCGGCGACTGGATTTGCGTCGGTAGTCGGCTTCATGTCGACGTTGGCAAGCACGACAACGACGCCAATAATGAGACAGATGGCCGTAATTAGACAGACAAGAATTATTTTCGTATATTTAGGTTTTGGATTTTGATTTGGGGTAGGCGCGATTGGACCTGGAGTGGGGGTAGCTTGGTCTAATTGATTAGCGGGGGTGTTATTATCCATATGTTTATTATAAACCATCCTACCACGGGCGAACTGCGTTCGCCTCTCTCAACAATAGAATAATTAAAAAAATACCCTGACGGGCATTTTTCTAATTATTCTGGTGCGGGTTGAGAGAGTCGAACTCTCATGTTGAGTTTGGAAAACTCACATAATAACCGTTATATGAAACCCGCGAGTAATTACATTATAACAAAAATTGTATAGAACGCATAATTGTGGTACTATAAGCTTAAGTGGTTTGTGGAAAATAAAAATTCTAACAGGAAGGTGAGGCATGAAGTCGAAAAAAGGTCTGTTGTTAGCGTTTTTTGTTTCCGTAAGCATTGCTTTACTGCTAATTGTAGCGTCACCTATGAGTATTTTTGCGGCGGAAGAGAATGTTTTGACTATAAATGCGCCTGAGATTAGGTCGCTAAACAATATGTCACAAGAACAGCGGGAGGCATTTTGGATTCTTGAGGACTATGATTTGATTTATTTCGATTGGAACGACGAGACTCAGATTGAGACTGTATATAATAGCGAAACTGGCAATGTGTTGTTTACTGATAATAGGGACAATAATGATGGCTGGGTTATTAGAATAAATGAAGATTTAACAGTAAACGATAATATTGAGTTCGTTTTTCCGGAAAAATTGCTAGAGAATATCGATAGTTGGTACCCGAGCTTGTCAGGATATACTGGTATAAACTTTGTTTTTTCTAATAATGAATTTCTATGTGTATCAGTCTGCATAAAAGGCCTTAAGCTTGAAGATATATCAGATAATGCTGCCTTATTGTCGCGAGCGTCTTTTGATGATTTAAAAATCTATTCCGACATTAGATTAATAGAAGAAGGCGATTTTGTTAGATATAAAGTTACTCTTTTAAATAACACTAATGAAGATTATGAAATGTCTGCGCCGGACAAAGGTGATGAATATGTTTCTTATGAATATGATTTTAAAGACGGCAATGTCGCAAAAAGCCGTAATGAATCAATAGTATATATAACGATAAAGTACAGTAATACTGTGCCATCTGCAGTTTTTAATGATGGCGCTTATAATGTAACAAATAGTCTGACGATCGATTTAGAAAACGATACCTCAAACCCTGTTACTATAGATAATCTAACGATTTTAATTAGTGTATTATGCGTCTCAATTGGCATAATTGCGGTAGTGTTTAATGTGACAAAAGGAAAGAAGCGAGTTGCTATTGTTTCAATAATAGTAGTAGGCGTGGTAGTCGTGCCAATTGCTTGTACGAATGCCATTAATAAATATCAGATTATTATAGAATCGAAGGTATCTATACCTAAAGTAGTAACCCTTGCTTATGATAAGGGGAATGAGAATGCTACTGGCGAAATGGGTCCGCAGACTGTCATAGCGGGCGAATCTATATCTATCGCGTCAAATCAATTTTCTATGGAAAACAGTGCTTTTGTAGGATGGAATACGAAAGCGGATGGTTCTGGCGAGCAATATAACCCTGGCGATAGCGCTGCGTTTTATGAGGATACGACATTGTACGCTATGTGGGAAAGCTATTATTATTGGGCGTTACAAGATAATGATAATAATGACAGTAATGAAACTTTAGTATTTTCGAAATATGAGTTGGCTGGTAATCGTGTGGGGAGAATTAATCCAAATGCATTTTACGGGAGCGTTAGTAGCGTTCCTTGGGTCAATAGTAATTACGATTCCGATAGCAATCTCAGCAAAGATGTTACTACGGTAAATGTTAAAGATGAAATTGCGCCTCGTAATATGCTGAACTGGTTTAATGGTGTTGGATATAATGCGGAAACATTTTATGCAGACGTTACGAAGATGAATACTAAAAATGCCGTATCATTCCTACAAACTTTTAATATGTCTGGGCATAACGCTAGAACATATGAGATAGTTGGTTTAGACTCTTGGGATATGGGGAATGTGACCAATATGCAAGCGATGTTCCAAGGTGCTGGACGCGCCGCTGAGGAGTGGAGTATTGGTAATGTGTCCGGCTGGAACACGTCGAAAGTAGCCAATATGAGCTATATGTTTAGCGTAACTGGTATTCGAGTAGAGCGTTATACTATCGAAGGGATTAAGGATTGGGATGTCGGCAATGTGACGGATTTGACTTGTATGTTCCAGGGGATTGGATCTTATGGTGAAGAGATAGACTTAGATCTCAGTGGCTGGGACACTAAGAATGTTACCAGAATGAATGGTATGTTCTGGACTGCCGGTACGAATGTTAAGACGATGAATGTGAATATGAGTGGTTGGAATCTTGAGAAAATGACAAGCTTTGAACGTCTTTTCGAGAGCTACGGTTCGGATTCTTCAGGCACCGGAACGAAGCGTGTCATATTAGACGTGTCTGGTTGGAATACGCCAAATGTCACAAGCCTTAAATATTTGTTTATGGGCGCTGCGGATGAGGCTGATGAATTTATTGTTAGAGGTCTTGAGGATTGGGACACTTCAAAAGTTACGGATATGAGTGCGGCATTTTATGGCGCCGCGAGTAATGCTTCTACTATAGACATCGGTAATATTGGCGTTTGGAACACCTCAAATGTAACGGATTTTAGTAGTATGTTTGGTATATTTGGTGAGAGTGTTGATAATTTTTACCTAGACTTAAGTAGTTGGGACACGGGGAAAGTTGAAACAATTGAAGATATGTTTTGGGCTAATGGTATGAACTCAAATGATGTTTATATAAATGTCAGTAATTGGAATACTAAAAATATAACAAATATGCGATCCGCCTTCACTGTGGTTGGTGCGTATGCAACGGGGAATGTTACTATAGATATGCGCGGATGGGATATGTCTAATGTCACGAATTTGGAGAACATTCTAAATAGTGTCGGTTCTAGAACGGAGGGTAACTGGCAGGTGATTATTCCGAGAACAAACGGAAACGGATTGTCAAATAGCCCTTCCATACTGTATGGTGCCAATGCCTCCGTTTATGTTACGCCTAGAAGTTTAGCGATTCCAACTAGAAGCTTTACCTTAGCGCCATAAGGCTTAAGCAATAAAAAGAGCGACATAATGTCGCTCTTTTTGATATCTATATGTGGGGTGGGTAAGAGGGTTCGAACCTCCGACCTTCGGTGCCACAAACCGACGCTCTAACCAGCTGAGCTATACCCACCACATGAAAACACGCTAGATGCGATCATGTAGCGTGTTTGTATTATATCAGATTTAGAAGCCGCCGGCAAATACCAAGATGTAGGCGAGGTAGCCGAGGCCACCGCCTGCGGCAAGGACAAATAATACGACGAGTGCCCAGAGCCAACCCGTGTGCTTCTTTGGTGCTTCGGTAACGACATGCTTTTTGGCATGATGCGTAGCTTTGCTAGGAGCTTTTTGGCTATAGGTATTCTTGGTGCTCTTGAGAGCGGAAGAACTGGTTTCTGGGATGTTCTTGCCAAGTGGATGTTTTTCGACCTTGGCATCAGTCAAGAATGGGGAACGGCCGCCAAGAGAATAATTGTTAGCGTTTGGAGCTTTTTCTTCGGTAGCTTTGCGTACGATTGGTTTTTCGGCTAGTTTTGGCGCAGGCTTGGCAACTGGTTTGACGACCGGCTTTGCTGTTGGAGTGGTAGCCGGCTGCGGAGTGGTTTTAGCTTGGCGCTGCTGAATCTGAGTGGCGACATTTGGGTGAGTTGCAACGGCGCGATGTGCGGCTGGATGAACTGGTGTTTTAGCGACTGGCTTGGCGACTGGATGTGCAACCGGGCGCGGAGTAGGATGCGCAACTGGTTTTGCGACTGGACGAGCGACTGGCTTGGCAGCCGGTTTAGCAATCGCGGTCGTGGTTTTAACGGTAGGAGCGACGACTGGGCGGGCAACAGGCTTCGTAGCGGTGTTCGCTGGGCGGCGGACAAAATCCATGAATTGGCCATGCGGACGCGGAGCTGTTGTATTTTTTACAACAGGCTTTGAGGTAGACTTAGCAACTGGACGAGCCGCTTGATTAGATTTAATCGCTTCGTTTACGGCTTTATCTAGTTCGGCATAGTCTATATTATCGCTCATTTTTAATCCTTTTAGCTGTCTCTACGATAGCACAGAATGTATCTGCTATCAAACTTGCGCCTCCGATTAGGAGGCCATCGATGCCTTCGATTTCGAGGTAGCCGGCAGCAGTGTCGGCATTAACGGAGCCACCATAGAGAATCGGCACGGCTTCGGCGATGTCTTTGCCGTAGAGATGCGCGAGATCTTGGCGAATAATCATCTGAGCTTTTTCAATGTCGGCTGGTTTGGCCGGTTTGGCGTTTTTGTTGCTGGAAATTGCCCAAACTGGTTCGTAGGCAATAATTACTTTAGAAATGTCCTCTTTACTAACTTCATGAAGGCCGCTGGTAAGTTGATTGTAAATGGCGGCAGCGGTTTCGCCATCTTTGCGTTCGAGTGCGGTCTCGCCGATGCAGAGCACGGGGGTGACGCCGTTACGAATAGCGGCGGCAACTTTCTGCGCGATATCCTCTTGTGACTCGTTAAAGATATAGCGACGTTCGGAATGTCCGACGAGAGCGTAATCCACAAAACTGCGAATTTGAGAAATAGAAGTTTCACCAGTGAAAGCGCCATAATCGCGCCAGTAGAAATTTTGTGCGGCAAGTTTGCACTGACGGCGGTCAATTTGCAGAGATAAAGTTTGAAGTGCTACGGTAGGCGCAGCGAGAACAACTTGTGGGTTGCGGCCAGCTGGAATGCGCTTTTGTAAGCGATTCAAATAGAGACTAGCTTCACCCGGAGTGAAGTTCATCTTCCAGTTAGCGATAATATAAGTTTTGCGAGGACTAGTCATGCTTATATTTTAACATAAGCAAGATGAAAATGGAGGGAATTATAAGGTATAAACCGGACGACCGTAAGATAGCCAAGCAAAAATGAACAATAATTCATTAATGATGAAGGTAATAAAGATGTAGAGGCTGAAAACTGGTAGGTCTTGGAACATGAATAAGATGGTAATAACCCAGAAAATCAGCGTGAGCGCAAGCTCGACGATGAAGATTGGCAAATGAGCGAGCTCGGCGACCTTGGCGATGGCTTTGCGGATGGAGGAGTTGTAGCTTTTGAGCGCTTGAGCGAAGAAAAGGATGATGCCAGCCGAGACGGCGATAGCCAACATGGCGGCGCCGAGATTAAAGCCGGAAGCGTGATTATTTGTGACGGAAGGAAGACTGTCGACGGAAGAGTTATTGATGGCACGGTAAGACTCGGAAAGCTGAGTGTTAATGGCGGGTTGCGTAGCGCGCAAAATGCCCAAAATAATCATACCTAATGCTAGAATCGCGCCGGCGCACATCGAGAAACGACCGAGCGTGCGACAGATACGTGCAAAATAATGTTTATCCGCAGTTTTCTTCCTCTTCATACTATTATTCTAGCACAAGCTACTTGTCGAGCAGGCCTAAAATGCCACGGAGGGCGTAGGCGGTATCTTCGTGGGAGCGAACAGTAATAGTTTCGATACCCATTTGGACGACTGGATAATCGTTGCCGCCAGGTTGAGTCATATCGCCAAAGTAGAGGATGTCTTCTTTTTTGACGTTGAGTTCTTCCATGAGGTGCGTCATGCCAAAGACTTTATTCATGCCTGGAGTGATGGCATTGATAGAAGTGGTGCCGCCGATTTCATAATCGAATTCTGGGGCGAGTTCTTTGCAGCGTTTGACGATAGCTTCGCGTTTCTTGTGGTCTGGGTCCCAGGCATATTTAGCTTCGGTGCCGGCTTTTTGGCCGAGGGCAGAGAAGGTGACCTGGCTGAGGCGGTTTTCGATAATTTCGTCGCCTGCAGCGAGCTTATCTTCTTCCCAGTAACCGAGTTCTTTGGCGGCCGTTTCGATGGCTTCGGTAATTTTGGCAACTTGCTCATCGGTGAGTGGATAATTATAGACTTGATCCCAATCTTTTTTCTTGGCGTCGTAGCGGTAATATTGAGTGCCTTGAGCAACGAAGAGATGGAGATGGGTGAGCTGTTCTGGGGTGGCATCTTTCATTTCGTCGACGATTTGAATCAAAAATTGGTCGAATTTTTGGCCGGAAATTGGGCAGATTTCAAAATGGTCAAGACATTTCGTGAGAAGCTCGGCGATCTCTGGAGGAATCGGGGTTTTGGCAATATTTAAGGTCTGATCGACGTCGAATGCTAATACTTTTTTCATAAAATATACCTCCAAGTGTTATGGAGGTTATTATACAAGATTTTAAGGCTTATGCCTAGAAAGGGAAAAGCCGCGCTTTTTAGGGCGCGGCTTGGAATTTGCGGAGACTTCCTCCATGAAGTTGCTCAACTAGAGCGGTTTGTCGTCTTCATGAATTCCCTTGAGAGGCTGCTGCCCTTGCGGGCGATGGTTCGCTTACGCGTTCCAGAGTCTCTCGATGTTCTCATCGACGGACAGATTCGGATCCCAGTGGACCCCGTCCTTCTTGGCCGGAGCAGGAGTGCTCTTGGTCGGTGCCGGATCGGGAGCGGGATCGCTCTTCTTGTCGGGTGCGACGGGAGCGGGATCGCTCTTCTTGTCGGGACCAGCCGGCGGAGTGTCACCGTCGTCAGGTGCCGGATCGGACTTCTTGTCGGGCTCAGCCGGAGGCGGAGTCTTCTTGTCGTCGTCATTGGCAGTGGCAGCGGGAGCAGCGGGAGCGGCCTTCTTGGCCGTATCCTTCTTGGCAGTCTTACCCACCCATTCGCCGATCAGACCGGCGCCGGCAACAGCCTCGTCCTGAGACAGCTTGCCGTCGGTGCTGGCGGTGATGAAGCGGATCTCGATGCCGTCATCGTTGGACTTGTCCTCGCGGACAGTGATCTCGCCACTGGCGGAGATACCGATCTTGCTAACCTTGCTGTCCAGCCACTTGCCGGCCAGTTCATTGACCGTCTTGCGCTGAGCAGCGGTAGAGAAGTTGCCATTGCAGGGCGCCTCGATCTTCAGATTGCCGGCATCGGTGTGATACACGACCATATCGGTGTAGCGAGGGTCCTCGCAGGCGGTGGTGTAGGTCCCATCAGGGTGAACGATAAACATCTTTTTCATGGTTCTTGAGCTCCTTTCGAACGTTTCTCATGTGCGCCATGCACTATGAGGCTCTCACCGAGCATTAAACACGCTAAAATAACGTGCTTGATGCCCGGTAAGAGGGAATAGTTGAAAGTAAGCTTTGGAAGTCTCCAAAGGTGCAGTATCTATACGCTGATAGATACGAATATAATATTAGCACACTTTTGCAAAAAAGTCAATAGTATTTTGCTATAAAAGCATAAAAAGAAAACCCCACCGGTTGGGGTGGGGTCTGGGAGCGAAGAATAACTTACATACGACAGATTTCGCATACGGAGTTATAGATCCGCTCTCTCTCCGCATCGGAGATTTCAGCGTGGAAGAGAACCTGTTTTAAGCTGTTTTTAACAGCGACGCGGTCGCTTGAGGAGCGCTTTCTCATAGATAGAGTTAGGCTTGGAAGAGCGTAGATGAGTTTATGGATACTTGCAGTGCCATCGATGATGCGCTGGCAGTAGTTATCGATATACTCGGCGTCGCCGAAAGCGAGCTGTACGGACTCGTCGGTTTCCAGATTGCTGATATTCGTTGTCGAAGCGGAGCAAAAGGAATCGGCCATAGTTTTCTGGTTGAGACCAAAGATAAAGGCCAAGACAGGGTGCAACGAAACGACTTTTTGAGTATGCATAGTCATTCTCCTTTGCAATGTGCGTGATGGCATACAATCATCCATCAATGATGCGAATGATTATATCACTTATGCTTCAAAAAGTCAATAGTACGCTTATGCTTAATAGGGGTAAAATGGGCTGTCTTAGCGTACGAGGGCGAATTTATTTTTGCCTTTTTTGATGAGGGAAAGCTCGGAAATCGTCTGATCGGCGGTGACTTTGACACCATTGATGGAAATAGCGTTGCCAGAGATGAGTTTGCGAGCTTCGCCTTTGCTGCTGGCGAGGCCGGTTTCGGCGAGGATGTCGACAAGTGTTTTGCCAGTGGCGGCAGTTGGGAAGCTTTGTGCGAGTAACTCGACGTCGTCGGTGGTGAGGTCGGAAATTTTGCCGTCACCAAAGAGGAAAGCGGTGAGTTTTTCAGCACTTTTTGCGGCCGCTTCGCCGTGGACGACCTTGGTAACCTCAAAGCCGAGGCGTTTTTGGCCGAGGCGGGCGGATGGATTTTCGCGATGCTCGGTGAGGATTTGATCAAGTTCATCTGGCATGACGAAGGTGAAGTATTTGAAGTAGTCTTCGAGGGCTTCGTCGGACTGATTAAGCCAGAATTGGTAGAAATCGAAAATGCTGGTTTTTGCTGGGTCGAGCCAGACGGCGTTGCCTTCGGATTTGCCGAATTTACGGCCGGTAACTTTGTCGATGATAAGTGGGCAAGAATAGCAGTCGGCTTCGTGGTTTTCGAGGCGCTTAATGAGATGAATGCCAGAGGTACAGTTGCCGAATTGGTCGGCGCCGCAAAGCTGGAGGTCGACGTTGTAGGTGCGGAAAAGATGTAAGAAATCGTAGCCCTGAATGAGGGTGTAGCTAAATTCAGCGTAGGAAATGCCGGAGCCGCCTTCGCCGATGCGTTTTTGGACGAATTGACGGTCAAGCAGCTGCGTCATACTGAAGGCTTTGCCGATTTCGCGGAGGAAAGGTAGGAATTTAATATCTTTGAACCAATCGTTGTTATCAACGAGCTGAGTGCCTTCTGGAGAGTGGGTGACGCGGATAATCTGGGCGGCCAGAGCAGCTTTGTTTTTCTCGATTTCATCGAGGCCTTTTAGATCGCGCTCAACGGTATCTTTTGGATCGCCGATTTGGCCGGTAGCGCCACCAACGAGATAGTATGGAGTATAACCATGGCGAACGAAGCATGCGCACATCATGAGGGCAGCGAGATGACCGATATGAAGCGAATCGGCACTAGGATCGGTGCCCCAATAGAAATTACGCGGAGCTTTGTCTAGGTCTGATATCTGATCCAGCGTATGCTCGGCGACGAAGCCGCGCCACTGGAGTTCTTCGGATAATTTCATGAGAATACTCCTATTAGTTGTTATCTGTTACATTATAACATAAATAGGGGTAAGATGGTCTATCCGCGGCGACTGCGGTTATAAAGATAGACGCCGGCCATAACGGCGCTGAGGGCGCCGACGGCGACGAGAGAGCGATTGATGCTGTCATAGGTTTGCGGTAGGGCGGTGCCATTGTCAGCGGTTGGATTGTCGCTTGTCGGATTGCCACCACTTAGGTCGTCGTCACCGGAAGTGCTATCGGCGGCAATAATTGTCACGCTACCCGACTGCGAGTCGGTATAAATAGTGCCTTGATCGTAGATACTAACGTCGCCAGAGAGGGTGGCAACAATAGTGCCAGCTCCGGTGGCGGTGCAATTTATAGTAAAGTTTTGTTCGGCGTCTTGGGCGTCGGAAGTAGCGTCAGCATTATCGAAAGTGCAGCCGCTGACGGGGCCAGTTGAAGTGACGTGAAGATTCCAGGCAGCAGCGGTAAAGGAAAGGGTAATTGTAAAGGAACCGTCAGTTGCGATTTGTTCGGCACTTGACGTAAAGGAAGCGACGACTGGCGCGCGAACGGCAAAGGTGGGGGCCGTAAAGAACATAACGGACGCTAATGTGGCGAGTGGGATGATTAATTTTTTAAGTGTCATATTAGTGGTCTCCTCCGATGGTGCTTATATTTAATATGTGCTGTTTATATCTGAGTAGGTCGCCGGAGTTGAGCGTGACGTCGTCGTCAGTTCTTTTGACGTCGCTAGCGATGGCGTAGACGCCGTCCAGACCACTACCGGTGCGTAAGTGCTCTTTGAGAGCGGTGAAATCAAGGTCGTTGATTTCGCCGTCACCGTTATTATCGCCGAGGACCGCGATGTCGTGGGTGTAGTAGGTATCGCCAATACCATAGTGATATTGGTAGCCGGTTTTGAGGGTATCTGGATATGGGAAGCCGAGATCGGTGCCGTCATGGTCGTGAATTTCTGGCATGGTGCCCATCAGGCCTTGGTTAAGGACGATGTTGTCTATAAGTGTAGAGGTGCTGTTGTCCGGTGTGACAATGGCGGTTCGGATGATGGCGAGATTGCCGGTTACCGTGAAGCCTTGGATAGAGATGATGGCGAAGTTGGTGATGGTCTCGCGGTCTGGGCAAGAGATGCGCATATCGACGAAGTAATTACCGATTTCGGTGAAGCTAGGCTTGGTGGTGATATTGAAGTTTTCACCGTCGAGTGCGTAGACGATGGAACAGCCATCAGTATTGATATTAAAGGTGAAGCTGTGAGCGGCGCCATCGTAGAGGCCACTATAGTCCGAGCTAATTGAGGTGGTAGTAATAGTGACGTCGAAAGCTTTTTCTTGGATGCCACCGTCGAAGTAATAATCGGCGAACTTGGCATCGGATAGTCGCAGGACAATGGTGGCAGTGGTATTAGAAGTGATTGTAGAGCCAACGACGGTATATTCGTCGGTGGCGAGGTTTGTGACGGTAATATCGGCTGGGTCGATATGGTCGGTGCTGTCATTGTATGGAACTGGGGCGATAGAGAAGTTAGGGGTTAAGAGAGTTTTTGTGGTGTGAACATAGATGGTGACCGGAATATCTTCAATAATATTGTAGTTGTCGGTGTCGGTTGGGGTGTATTTGGCATAATAGGTGACGTTGCCGGCGCCTTCAATGATCGTAGAAGCGTCCATCCAGGAGAAGTTAGTAGGTAAGGTTAGCTCGGATAGGGTTTGGCCGGGGTCGGCAGTGAGGCCAGTAGGAGTGGTGTAGGTTGGGTCAACCTTTTCGACGGTTAGTTCGAGAGTTTGGTATAAGTGGCGATAGCCAGTTTCGGTACCGTAATCAATGCCAACGGCGAACTTATCTTTAGCACGAAGACTATCAGCGCCGCCTTCATAGTCGACGGAGTTAAAGGTTGTAATAACTTCATCGGTATAGTCGAGGTAGGTGATAGTGAGCTCGAGATTTTCAGGCGTAATTTGTTCGAAGGCGCGATAGTTGCGGCCTTCCTCCCAGCCGGGGATATATTTCGCAGCTATATGAACGATGAGCTTATCGTCCGAGGAAGATTCGTCGATAATGCGATAGGTGATATCACGTTCGATGGCATAGGCAAGCGTATCGGAATGGTCATAAACCCAGAAGGTGATACCAACGGGTGTCCAAATACCAGTGTTGTTCGTGATAATGCTGTCGGCGAGATTAATTTGGTTATTAGGGAATTTAATATAGAACAGAGAGAAGCAGTCGTTAAAGGCATTAGCTTCGATGGTTTGAACGTTAGCAGGGATTTCTATACCGATAAGAGACATTTGATTGAAGGCGTTAGAGGCGATAGCGGTGACGGTATTTGGAATCTGAGTAGTGCTAATGCCTGTAATGAGAATATTAGTGGCCGTAACGATGATGGCGTTAGCGTTATCGCGGCTATCGTAGACTGGATTATCGGCGGCGATAGTGAGGGATTCAAGAGTGTCGATCCAGCCGAAAGCGGTATGGTCGATTGAGGTGACCGAGGCTGGGATGTAAATAGATTCAAGCGCCGATGAATTAAATGCGTAGGCGCCGATAGTAGTGAGATTGTTGCCGAGCGCGATGGCGGTGAGCCCAGTTCCGCGGAAAGCGTTTTCCTCAATGGCGGTGACGCCATCTGGCAAAACAATAGTCTTGAGGCTTTTGTCGCCAAAGAAAGCGTCCATTGGAATAATGGTCGTATTTTCAGAGAGAGTGACAGTAGTGAGAAGCGGATTATTCGATAGTGCGCCGCTACTACTGGCGTTAAGTAAGATATTTCCAGTAATGGTTTGAAGTTTTGGCAGGTTATGAATAGCGATGCTACCAAGCGTTAGTTCGCTGGCTTGAGATTCAATGGAGGAAAGTTCGACGAAGGTGTTGCCAATATTATTGAGAGTAGTGATGGTGCTAGGCAATATGAGCGTGCGATAGTTGGCGGCGTTGGTGGAGCTTGAGAAGGTGCCGGGTTTGATAGCGGTGACATTTTTGCCGGTAATTTGGCTCGGGATGTAAAGCTTATAGGCTTTTTGATGACTGTCGGTGTATTTCGTGATGGCAATGGTGTCGTCGGTAGAAGTTTCGTAGACCCAGCCACTAGTATAGTCAGTGTAATTCGTGACTTTGAAAGAAGTCTCGAGGCCGAGGTATTCGACGTAGACGGTTTGTTCGCTAGTGGCGAGCGGGTTGTAGCCAGTGATTTTCACATCGTCGAGCTCGCCGAGGATATGAGTCTCGCTGAAACCGTCGGTGCCGGTAATCGTAATAGTGCTAGGGAGGATATTAGTGAGGCTATAGTAGTTGAAATCGGTAAGTTGTGGCGAAACGGAGATTTGGCTAGCAACCATTTTACGGAAGACGCCGTAATCGTCGCAGTTTTGGCTGTTACTATTAGCGCAGAAGTTAGTATCTGCAAAACTAATTAGTCCGTAGCCAAAGGAGCTATCCCATCCGGATGTGCCGAGGTCGATGGCGTGATCCTTGAGGGCGTTAACGGTATTGTCGAAAGTAAGTGAGGGGTTAATGCTCTTGATGATAGCAACGGCGGCGGTGGCGTGTGGGGCGGCCATAGAAGTGCCGCTGATGGTGCCATGGTCATCATCGTCGCCTGGCTGTTTGTAGCTGGTGAGGGTAACGTTGTTGCCCATGAGGCTCTTGATGTTGACGCCAGGGGCGGCAAAAGTGATGGTGTCGCCGTAATTTGAGAAACTTGCGAGCTTGAAGCTGGCGTCGACGGCGGAAATTGAAATAGTATTATCGAAAGAGGCCGGGGCGGATGGGGCGTCAGTTGAGTCGTTGCCAGCGGCGGCGACAGAGATAATGTTTTCTTGTTTGGCGGCTTCGATGGCCTGGTAGAGGGCGACATCAGATTCATCGCCGGTATAGACACTACCAAAACTCATATTAATAACATCAGCGGCGTGATAGTAGGTGATGTAGTTGATGCCGGTGATGATGTCAGATGTGTAAAGATTGCCGTCGTCAGTAGCGGAAGCTTGGACAGCAAAGAGTTTAACGTAGGACGGCGTAGCTTCGGCGACGGTGCCGGAAACGTGGGTGCCGTGGCCGTGAAGATCAGTAACATCTTGGTCGGGGTGAACGGCATTAAAAGAGCCGGCGAGTTTGCCGGAGTAATAGGTGTTGAAGAGGTCGATGTCGAGGCCGGTGTCGATGACGGCGGCGTTAATAGAGTTTTGAGAGGTGGTAGGGATATTTTCAAGAGCGTAGTCGATACTCATAGTGGAAACACCCCAGGAGTTGTAATCCTGGAAGACTTTGTACTGGAAGTTCGGTTGAGCGGCAATGCCGTCTTCACGGAGCCCACGGATGGCGGCGTTTTTGGCGGTTTCGCTATCGTATTGAAGAATGTATTGGTGATTCGGAGCTTCAATAACTTTGGCGGCGCCATAAGTTTCGGGGAGCGATTTAGCAGAAGTGACGATAACGGTATAGTCTTTATGGTCTTGATCTAGTGTGCCGACTTCGTCGAGATAATTCGTGATGAACTCCTCGGGAAGTTTGGTGATGTTAATATCTGGGTCGTTAGTGTTGCTAACGATAATATTTGTGATAAAAAGAGCCAGCGCGAGGCAGGCAACAAAAATCCACCGAAGATTTTTGTGTTTGTTTTTGACCATTTGTTTTTGACCTCTCTTGATTTACTTCTAATATAGCATAAGTGTTATGAAAAGCAAGTAGTATTTTTTCGAAAAAATGACGTAGAAGTTGGCTTTGAGTAGGGATATGGTAAAATGTACAGAGTAGGGCTCATCGTTCAACGGATAGGACATACCCCCTCTAAGGGTACAATGCTGGTTCGATTCCAGCTGGGCCTACCAAAAAACTAGACGAGTGTTTTCGCTCCGCCCATCCTGGCGGATGTAGTTCGCGAAAATACCCGTCTAGTTTTTTGTTGACAGAGAAAGAGCTTATAATTAAAAGATTTATACATGTTGTAAGAATTACAACAGGGTGAAAAATAGGGGTTTGGTGGTGTTGTAAAAAGTACAACAGTAATATTTTGGGCGTGAATAAATTTTTTAAGCGTAAAAATTATATTATAAAATAACATGCCTATGCTTGCAAACGGTCGACCCATGATGTATTTTCGAGTTAACTGCCTCCTTGTATGGAGTGGGAGGCGCAATTATCAAAATAATTTTTTAAAATTCACGGAGGAGAGAACTGTGAGTGTAGGGAAGAAATTTCGTTACGTGGCAGCTGCATTTCTTATGCTGCTAAGTACGGTAACACCGATGGGTGGTGCGCTTTTGCGTAGTGCTTATGCGGCGGTTGGCGATGATGCGCCAGCAACTACAAAAAAGATTATCAGCAATGGCGATGGAACGTATACGATCGCTTTAAGTGTGACAGGCTCAACGTCAAGTAGTACTACAACGAATTGTCAGGGTGCGAATGTGATTTTGGCGCTCGATATTTCGAATAGTATGATAAACAACAATACTACACATAATAATTCATGGATGACGCGTTTAGCCGCAGAGAAGGCTATCTTGACTGAGACTAATGGTGTTATCGACAAAATGATGGCAAAGAATACACTTGCTTGCCCAAACATGGTAGAGATTGCAATTGTCACCTTTGGCAATAAGGGTTATCAGGTGCAGAATTTCACAAATAATGCTACTACTCTCAAAAATACTATTAATGGCATAAATGCTGATAGCGCTTCTGGCACTAACTGGGAGGAAGGCTTACAAATGACGAAATCGTACGCGGATGCTATTAAGGCCTCTCAGGCAAATGAAGATGTATATATAGTGTTCATGACGGATGGTGAGCCGACGACGCACGCGGGTTTTTATAATCCAAGCAATAATACGAATGGATATCGTCTTAACTGGGGATATGCAAATGATGATGCTCGCGAATTAGTAACGGCTGGTTATAAATTTTACGGTATCTTTACTTGGGGCAATTCTACGAGTAGCAGCTATCTTTCGAGTCTCGTACAATACGCCTATACTGGTACTGGAACTTATGAAACTTCTCTCGACTCCACTTATGCGGACTATTTTAAAGACGCGACAAGCAGTAGCGCAGTTGCGGATGCTCTCACCGCGATTGCTAATAGTATTAATACTGCAGTTGGTTATACGAACGTTGAATTGACGGACGGTGTCACCGAAATGACAGCCTCGAATGTGAAGGCAGCTGCTGGTGGCGATGTAACTGGTTTGAAATACTATCGTAGCGGCGGCACATATGGAACGGCCGACATCGATAATGGAAATTATGGCACAGAATGGGCAGATGCGCCGAAGGCGACTATTAATAGCGATGAGGAAGTCGATTGGAGCCTCGGCAACATGGTGCTGGAAAATGGCGTAACCTACACGATAACCTTTGTGGTATGGCCAAAGCAAGAATCACTTGATCTTGTAGCTGATTTAAATAACGGTAAGATTTCTTACGATAGTTTAACTCCCGAGCAGAAGGCGCAAATTTCGGTGGGCAATGGCGTGTATAAGCTCAAGACTAATACGGACTATCCAACGTTAACTTATTCCACGGTTACTACTACGACGTCTGGTAATGAAACGACGACGGTAGTATCCGATCCGGCCACGGTTAATATTGCGAATCCGGATCCGGTAGATTTAGCAGAAAAGAAAATTAATATAGAAAAGCTTTGGGATGACACGATGGACCCAACGCAACGCGAAGAAGTTTCGTCGGTTAAGCTATATTTGAAGATTGATGACGGAGATTACGACTTCGATGATTCAACCGAAGAAGTTGATGGTATTGTCCTGACCGAGGGTGAAGATGGAAAGTGGACAGCTAATCCGATTAATGTCGCACCGGGTATTATGATTAGTAATGCGGCAAGTCCAGCATATACGTCTGGCCAGGCGTTCGTGGAATATAACGGCAAAACTTACTCGATTCTAGAAATGGGCCACGATTATGTCTTCAGGGAAGAAGATATTAATAATCACTTTGAGCTGACGGCATATCAGCATCATCCAATGATTGTTGACAATGAAGTGAAGAGCGTAACGTTCAATTATGATGATGAAGGAAACATCATCGGCATTGAAGATATTTATGATTTGCCTTCGCTTTCGGCAACGAATACGATTAAAGGTGGTATTAATATCGAGAAGAAAGTCGTTGACGAAGATGGCAACGAAATTGATTTGCAGGATAAGTTCACGGCGGTGGCGCATTTAGTGAATGCGGACGGTAGCGATTATAGCTACGATTATCGTATTTACTGTGCGGAAGCGCACGATGATTGTACGAATGCCTTAAAAGATGAAAATGGCGAAATAACTGGCTATCGCTCGGACCACATTTACGGCGAGGGCACTTTGACGCAAGAACTATACGTAGGTGATACGATTCGGATTGTAAACGTAGCGGCAGGGACGATGTACTATGTGGAAGAATCGAATTTACCGACGGGTTATACGCTGAAAGATATTAATGCGCAGATTTCGGTGGGTTCGGCAAGCAATTTTGGTGCATATACCGATGAGCAGACTAAGACTTTGAATGGTCAGAAGTATTATGTGATGCAGGGCAACTCGGCTTGGCAGACGATTGTTACGAACAAATATACCTTTGGTAGTTTGAAGATTTCTAAGACCGTTGATGGTGCGACGACGAATTATCCGAGAAGCTTTGATTTCACGGTGAGATTTTACGATAAGCAAGGCGGAACCGAACTGACAGGTAAGAAGTTTTCTTACACTGGCGACAAGACAGGCGAGATTGAATCTGGTGGTACGATTAGCCTAGCTGATGGGGAAAGTGTCACGATTGAAGGTTTGCCAGAGGGTGCCTATTATGAAGTTACAGAAGCGGCAGCTGCGGGCTATACGACTACGAAAACTGGTAATATTGGTACGATTGTAAAGGATGATATTGTAGAGGCAGCGTTTACAAATACCTATAGCCTGACGGGGCATGTCAAGATTGAAGCGAAAAAGCAGTTCAATAACTGGCCATACGGCGACACTTTTACCTTCAATTTGACTGGTGAAGGCAAGGATTTGACCGACACGATTGAGAATGCTAATGACAGTGCGGTGTTTGAGTTTGATGTCGATCACGAAGATACCTATGTCTATACGATTAGTGAGACGGGTGAGTTGCGTGATGGCGTGGAGCAGACTTCTGGCGATATTACGGTAGTAGTAGTTGCGACCGAACAGAAAGATGAAAATGGTTATGGCACGGGTGCGCTTAGCATTGATACGCAATACACCAGTGCTGACGGAAATGTAATCACGAACTCCTATGAGGCAAAAGGCACGGTGCAGTTTAGCGCGACAAAGCTACTGACTGGTCGCGATTGGGCCAATCAAGAGAGCTTCGCCTTTACGCTTTATGGTTCTGACGCTACCTATAGTATTGGCGATGAGATTGCCACTAAGAATACGGATGGTGAGCATGCGGTGGTATTTGACGAAATCGAGTATTCCTTCGGAGAAGGTCAGGCCGACAAGACATTCTATTATGTGATTCGTGAGACCGCCAAGCTAGATGGCACTGGTATGACGAACAATACCGGCGATCTCCACGTGAAGGTTGAGGTGACGGATAAGCATGATGGTACGCTGGAAACCAAGGTGACTTATGAAAACGGTCAGGTGGTAGAGAACGTTTATACGGCGACTGGCGATATCAAGTTGAAAGCTTCTAAGCAGTTGATTGGTCGCGACTGGAAGAGTGGCGAGAGCTATACTTTTGAATTGAAGGATGCTTCTGGCGCGACGATTGCGACGAAGACGGTTTCTGGAAATGGCGAAATTACTTTTGAAGATGCAGATTTCGTAAGTGCGGATAAAGTTTTGAAATTCACGCAAGACGATGTACTCGAGGGGCCAATTACGCTGAATTATACAATTACCGAGACTGGTGATTTGGCGGCGAACGGCTTGACGAAGTCGGCAGACATCAATGTCACTGTAACTGTTTCGGACGCTGGTAACGGCAAGCTGAAAGTCGAAGCGGCATACGATAATAACACTATTACGAATACTTATACGACGGCTCCGACGAGTGTGACGCTCGAAGCGGCGAAGAAGTTTGCCGGTGCGGATCGTGAATGGACGGAAACCTTCAAATTCACTTTGTCTGGTAATGGCGTATCGGAAACTAAACCGGTTACCGAAGCGTCGCCAGTAGCAACGTTTAGTCCGATTCTTTACGAGCTTAGCGATGCGGGGAAGACTTATACCTATACGATTGCGGAAACCGATCCGGGTTTGGCAGGCGTGACAGCATCTGGCGATTTGACGGTGGAGGTGGCAGTTGTTGATAACGGTGATGGTACTTTGACCGTAACGCCAACCTATACAAACGGTACGGAAATTACCAACACTTATACGACGACGCCGACGAGTGCAACTTTGCACGTCAATAAAGTGATTGACGATCAGTCGAATAGTAATGTAAATGGTACGTTTGAATTTACTCTGACGGGCGAGGGCGTCAATCAGACGAAGTCTATTACGACTAGTAATCTTGAGGGTGGCGTAGATTTCGATACGATTACTTACGATAAAGCCGGTATGTATACTTATACTTTGAAAGAGGTAGCTGGTGATGCGAGTGGTTTCACGTATGATACGACTGAATATACGGTTGTCGTAACGGTAGTGGATGAGAATTCTGTACTTAAAGCAAGCGTGTCGTATGGCGAAGCAAGTGATTTGACGATTACGAATACCTATAAAGCGACGGCGACTTCAATTGTCTTTACGGTAAATAAGAAGCTGAATGGCCTTGGTGATGGCCTTGAACCGGCAACCTTTGAATTCGAATTATACGAAGTAGAAGGTGGCGTTGAAAATAAGATTGGCACGAAGTCGATTAGCGGTGCGGGCAGCGTGCCGTTTGACGAAATTACTTACGATAAGGTTGGCACCTACAACTACGTCGTGAGAGAAAAAGGTGGTAGTGCTGGTGGTTATAGTTATGATGACTCTAGCTATAATATTACCGTTGTGGTTTCTGACGATAACGGCGCATTGAAGACTACGCCGACGATTACGAAGAATGGTCAAAGTGCGAGCTCGATTACCTTTGAGAACAACTATTCTGCGAAGGGCAAGATTACGCTAAAGGCTGCAAAGGTTTTGGACGGTCGCAATTGGCTTGAAGGCGAAACGCATACTTTCATCTTGAAAGACAGCAATGGCAGCCAAGTTGGCGTGGCAAAGGCTGTGACGGCTGATGGCGAAATTAGCTTTGATGAAATTGAGTATACTCAGGCCGGCTCTTATACTTATACGGTCGAGGAAGTACTCGGTGAGGACTACCAGGATGGTAGTTTGACGCCGGCTGATTCAGTAACTGTGACGGTGACTGTGACTGACGAGGACGGTAAGGGCGTCTTAACGGCTACGCCAAGCTATGGCGACACAGTGCCAACGATGACAAATACTTATACGGCAACTGGTAGTGCGACTATCAATGTGACGAAGAATTTGGAAGGTCGTGATTGGCTTGATGGCGAGGAATTTGAATTTGCTCTCTACGACAGCGAAGGCAACCAAATTGGCGAATCACAGAAGGTGTCGGAAGGTGAGCCAACGGCAACGTTTACGGTTCAGTATACGCAAGAAGATACAGAGAACGCCGAAAACAATGAAACTACGATTCAATATACGGTTAAGGAAATCAGCGAAATGCCAGCTGGTATTGATCAGCCGGACGATTTGTCAATTACGGTGACACTGAAGGATAATGGCCATGGCACGATTGAAACTGAACTTGATCAGCCAGAAGGCTATACGATTACGAACGAGTACGACGCTGAGCCGGTAACGGTAGAGTTTGGTGTTACGAAAGAGATTGATGATCGGTCAAAGAGTGATGCGAATGGCAGTTTTACCTTTGAGCTTTACGAATCTGACGAGAATGGCAATCTTGGTAATAAGATTGGCGAACAAACCGTAAACACCGCAGAAGCCGAAGGCGCGATGTTTGATGAGATAACCTATACCGAAGCGGGAACTTACTATTACATCGTGAAAGAGGTTAAGGGCAGTACGGATGGCTTTACTTATGATGAAGAGAACCATAAGGTGACGGTAGTTGTAACTGATAATACGACGGCCGGCAAGCTTGAAGCGACCATCGAAGGCGTTGATGAAGATGGTAGCGTAAAGATTATGAACGTCTACAAGGCTGAACCGACGAGCGTGATGATCGATATCGAAAAGGTAGTGGTCGGTGCGGATAATATTCCGGAAGATAAAGAACAGACCTTTGAGTTTACGTTGACTGGCGAAGGCGAGAATCAAACCCAGACGATTACCGGTTCTGGTACGGCGAGCTTCGATGAGCTTACCTTTGAGGAGGTCGGAACCTACACCTACACTGTGAAGGAGACGCCAGGCAATGCCGAGGGCTACGATTACGATCAATCTGTATACACAGTGATTGTGACCGTGACGGATAATGGTGGCGCGCTTGAGGCGACGGTGAAGTATATGCAAGGCGAAGAGGAATTTGAAGAACTCGTCTTTGGTAACATCTATACCGCAACGCCAATTGATGGATATGAGATTGTGGTTAGCAAGATGCTTGAAGGCCGTGATCTTGAGGAAGGCGAATTCGAATTTGAATTAGTCGATACGAACGGTGAAGTAGTTGCGACTGGCACGAACGATGCTGATGGCAACGTAGTATTCAGCGGCATTAGCTTTGAAGAGGTTGGCGAATACAACTTCTTGGTCCGCGAGATTGTGGATGAAAACCGTGGCGATATTGATTTCGACACTGCCGAGTATGAAATTACGATTGTGGTGGCCGACAACGGTGAAGGCGAACTTGTCGTCGAATCTGACACGAGCTCGGAGGTAATCTTCAAGAACAAGTATAATGAACCGGGCAAGGGCGAAAACCCACAAACCTCCGATGATATTCTTAGCGTGATTGCCATGTTAGTCATCAGTGGAATTGGCTTAATTGGCGCCATCTTCTTTGGCCGTCGCGAAGAAGAAGCCGAAGCTTAATAAAAAATCTCCCCATTATCGGGGAGATTTTTGATGGTTAAAATTTGATATATTTGTGACGGACGTCGGGTTTACGGGCGAGCGTTTCGCGGTGCGAAAGCTCGAGCGTGGCGATACTGACTGGATAAGCGCCGTTAAGGAAGGTGAGCGGCTTAGCGCTATTTTGAATCGTACTGACGGCGCCGAGCGTAATAAGGCGATCATTGATGCTTTTAATGCGTGCACGTGAGCCACGTGGAAAGAATTTCTTGCCTGGGGCCATAATGCCGCGGTCGCTTGGCCAAGCCTCATTGAGGACTGGTGGTACGACGCCGTTATGCATGTGGCCAGAAACGAGAAAATCAAACTCATTAAAGCGAGAGCCAACTTCTGAATCGCTGAGATAAACTGGTGAGTGAATGATGGCGATTTTAGCTTTATGTTTTGGCAATTTGCTAATAAGCTTTTGATTGAGCGCATCGATGTCTGACAGCATAATATCGCGATCTTCGCCGCCTGGCTTAAAGAAAGTAGTAGACTTCTCGTCGCGGTCGAACTGGAAGTATTCTGGCGATTGTGTAAAGCCGAAAATATAGACTGCGTGGTCTTCGAAAGCCTGATTATCAAGCAACTGAACATTTGGCGTATCATTGAGCGCCTGGACGTAAGTAGGATTATCTTCGGCATACCAATGGCGGTGACGCGAGAACACGTTGTGATATTGCGGATTAGCACGATAAAAATCATGATTGCCGAGCGCAATGAGGACCGGTGCGACTTTGCCAAGCTGTTCGAGCCAGGCAGTGAGGCGTTTGAGGTCGGTAGCACTACTAATATTGTCGAGCGAGTCGACTAAATCGCCCGCAATCAGGATATAGTTTGGCTGCTGAGTTTGCGCTTGGCGGATGATTGCGTCGAGCGTAATAGCGGTAACCTTTGGGCTAAAATGGATATCGGAAATTAAAAAGAATTTGAGCTCTTTGTAATTTGGAGCATAGAATTTATATTGACTGAGGTGAAAACATTTCATTGGGTATATTATAGCGTATTTTATTCTAGCGTCATGCTTAAGCTATACTACGCTAGATATAGCGTATAAACGCAAGTGTTACGGCATAAAAAACGCAAAAGTCAGTTCTTGCGAAGCTGAATAAAATCCCTTATGCTAAGGTTATATTAAAAGGTGGGCTAGATAAGGAGGTGCCCAATGAAAACAAACACTAAATTTATTTTTGTAACAGGGGGCGTGATTTCCGGCGTCGGCAAGGGAATCATGGCGGCAAGTATCGGCGCAATTTTGAAGGCGAAGGGTCTAAAAGTCTCGATGCAGAAATGCGACCCTTATTTTAATGTGGACGCAGGGTTATTGAACCCGCGCGAACACGGAGAGTGCTTCGTTACCCAAGACGGCGCGGAAACGGATCTCGATTTAGGGCACTACGAGCGTTTTCTCGACGAAGAGATGACGGGCAACTCCATCTGGACCTCTGGCAAATTGTACAAAAAATTGATTGACGCTGAGCGCAATGGCGAATTCGGCGGTCATACGGTGCAATTGGTGCCGCACGTGACTGGTCTTGTGCAGCAAACTTTCCTCGATAACGCGGCGCACTTTAAGTCTGACGTCCATATAGTTGAGATTGGTGGTACGGTCGGCGATATGGAAGGTCAGCATTTTATTGAGGCGATTCGCGAATTTGGTACGCGAGTCGGGCGCGAAAATTGTTTGTATGTGCACGTATGCTATGTGCCGTGGTTATCGACCTCGCAGGAATTTAAGACGAAGCCGGCGCAGAATTCGCTACGTGATTTGCGCGAATTTGGCATTATTCCAGATATGGTGGTGGCGCGAATGGATGTTGATAAGCTAGTTAAAGCGCCACAGGTAGCATCGAAGCTCGCGACATTCTGTGCGGTGTCGGAAGATGCGGTGGTGCTGATGCCGGACGCAAAATCTGTTTACGAAGTGCCGCTAAACGCCGTAAAAGGTGGCGTGTTGGCGCCGCTCGAGCGCTTTATTGACCACGGCGATCCAGATATGACGCAGTGGGAGAGGCTAGTGAAGAGTATTGAGGCGAATCCAAAAGAAGAAGTGAAGATTGGCTTGGTCGCGAAATATATCGATAACACCGACACATATTTGTCGGTGACGGAGGCGTTGAAAGCGGCGGCTTGGAAAGTGGGCGTGAAGCTAAAGACGGTTTGGATTGACGCCGAGAAAGCGACGGATGATGATTTTGCGGCGGTTGACGGCATTGTGGTGCCGGGTGGCTTCGGTATCCGTGGCGTAGAGGGGAAGATTGCGGCGGGTAAATATTGCTTGGAGCACGATAAACCATATTTAGGTCTTTGCTTGGGCTTGCAGACGGCAGTGATTGCGGCCGCGCGACGCGGCGGCGTGAAGAAGGCGAATTCGGAGGAATTCGATGCGCCAGCCGATGCGAACGTGGTCTATATCATGGAAGGCCAAAAGGGCAAGGAGAGTACGGGCGGCACGATGCGCCTTGGTAATTATCCAGCCAAGCTCGTGAAAGGCACTTTGGCGGAGAAAGTTTACGGCACGACGGATATCGTGGAACGCCATCGTCATCGCTACGAAGTAAACCAAAAGTTTACTAAGGAAATCGAGAAAGGCGGCTTGAAGTTGTCAGGTTTCTCGCCAGATGGGAAATTAGTAGAATTCGTTGAGGGGATTGATACAAAATACTTTATCGCAACGCAAGCGCATCCGGAATTCAGGAGTCGGCCATATCGGGCGCATCCGCTATTTGAAGGATTAATTCGCGCAAGTCGCAAAAAATAGACATAGAAAAAAGGGCGGTTCTAGGAACCGCCCTACGGGGCTGTGGCGTACCCCGATGAGGTGAGTGTAGTGTGAAGTATCTAATGGGGTGAACCCCGAAATAATTAAACGGTGGTCGGAACCATCACGGTCCGGTAGTAGGCGTCGACGACGGCCGGATCGGCGTCGGCTTCTTCGGCGGCCATTTCGGCCTCGAGTTCGGCCAGCTTCTGATCGGCATACTGACGAGACGGATTCGCGCAACGCGCGGTCTTTTTCTTGCTGATAGCCTTGGCGTTCTGATCGAATTCGCGCAGGATGCGGGACAGCTGCTGTTTGTCGGGCTTGATGCCCATTTCGGCGAGCTGCACGGCCATCTGGCCGAGACGCTTGTCGGTGTCGCGCAGGGCAACGTAGTTGGCAACTTTGGCCTTGTGATCCATGATCAAAGCGCGCTGAGAAAGGCCGACGGGGTGCTGAGGGTCGAGACCCTTAGCGGCGAGTTCGCGACGCAGAGCGTGCATCTTCTGAGCCTCCTCTTTGGAAAGCTTGGTGCCGGCGGCTTCCTTGGCGCTGATAGACAGATACTGCTGAACTTTCTCGGAATACTTCATAGAAAAACCTCCTAATGAACGTGTCGTTTTACGAGCGACAAAATTTCGGGACGAGCCCGAACTATAACTTTAGCACAGAATGACCTCCGCTAAAAGCTATAGTATTATTGTAGCATACTTTGCGAAAGAAGTCAATACTTGTTATGGTTTTTGCGTTTGAAACAGAGGTGAAAACATGGTAAAATATGTGTATTATGGATAATCTAAGGGAACAAATCAAGGGACTTATCAACGATTTATACGGCGTTGACGAAACTGTTGATTTTGCGAGCGTGCCGAGCGAAATTGAGGGTGACTATTCAACGAACGTGGCGATGCGTCTTGCGCGTCAGGTTGGCAAGAATCCCCGTCAGATTGCCCAAGAGATTATCGATGGCTTAGGGGATTGCGGCTTTGGGTTAACGATTGCTGGGCCAGGCTTTATTAATGTTTCGGTATCTGGAAAAGCCTTGAAAAAGCAGCTGGATGACGTGTGGTCGGAGAATTACGGCGACAACGATTCTGGTAAGGGTAAAGTGGCAATTTCGGAATATCCGAGTACGAACATCGCGAAGCCATATTCGGTTGGTCATCTGCGGCCAGGCACGCAGGGCTGGGCGGCGAAAAAGGTGCTTGAGGCGAATGGCTGGAAAGTGATTACGGATAACCATTTAGGCGACGTGGGAACGCCATTTGGCATTTGGGCGACGGGGTTTAAACGCGCCGGAATTCCGGAAGATAAGGTGACGATTTATGATCTCGGCGACATCTATATTCAGATGAAGGCCGATTTGAAGGCCGAAGAGAAGGCGGGTGGCCATGAGTTGGCTGACCAATGTCAAGAATGGCTGCTAAAGCTTGAGGCGAAAGATTCTGAGGCAGTGAAGTTGTCGGAACATTTTAAAGAGATTTCGATGGCGCATACGCATGAAATAATGGGGCGCCTCGGCATTTCGACTGAGCTCGAGATGGGCGAAAGTTGCTTTGTGGAACGCGGTAAGCAAGCGGTGGCGGAGTATCTAGAAAAAGGTTTGTTTGAAAAGAATGATGACGGTTCGGTAATTTGTCGCTTAGACGAATATGGGATTGATGTACCGATGTTGATGCTCAAGAGTAACGGCGCGGCGCTTTATGCTACGACTGATCTTGGCTGCATGTTGTACCGTGCGGAAAACCTCCATCCAGACAAGATTGTTTATGCGGTGGGTGCTGAGCAGAAATTCTATTTTGAGCAGCTATTTGCGATGGCGAAGAAGGTTGGTATTGAGATAAATAATTATCATCTGTGGTTCGGGACGATTGATCAGATTTCGCCGGAGGGGAAGCGTGAAAAAATGTCGAGCCGCAAGGGCGTGGTGCTGATGGAAGAACTGTTAAATGACGCAGAAAAGCGTGTACGCGAGAATTTTGGTGCGGAGCTTTCGGATGAAGACATCGCCAAGGTGGCGGTGGGTGCGATAAAGTATTCCGATTTTATTGCCGATCGCAAGACGGGTATTTTGTATGACCCAGATAAGATTTTTGCGTTGACGGGTCAATCGGGGCCGTTTTGCCAATATGCGGACGTGCGCTTGCGCCGGATTCTCGAGAAGAATGCGGATTTTGAGCGCGTAAACGCGGCAGACTACGATTGGGAAGCCGAAAAGAATATTTTGCAGATTTTGTTGAAGTTTCCAGAGGTGGTGGCGCAGGCGTGTGAGAATTTCGAGATGCACAAGATTGCGGGTTTTGCGTTTGAATTGGCGCAGGAATTGAACCGCTATTATGAAAAAACGCCGATTTCGACGGCGGAACCGATAGAGAAGTCGGCGCGGCTCGAGATGATTGTCAGGGCTGACCAGGTGCTCGCACGGGCGCTCGACTTGCTCGGCATCGAGATTCCAAGCAAAATGTAAGCGAAATCCCCCGGCAACGGGGAATTTTTGTTGCCATAAAGCATAATAGTATTGACATTTTAGCAAAAGTGTGATACAATAGAGTTATTGGATATATCTTATATACCCAATGGACATTACTGGTACTGAATTTGCAGTTGTATGTCTCTGCAGCTTCGGGTCAGCGTTCTGTCCTTTTGGGTGAAAAATGATGGGACGCTGATCCGAGAGTTGTGGCGAGCTCGCGGTTTGGCGGTCAAGGCCAGCGCGGGCTGGTCAATTTTATAACTTAGCGGAGGTATACAAATGAAGTGTAGTGTACAAGCAAAGAACAATTTCGTCATTGTGGATGGCGAAGCAATCCCCTGCGCAAGCGGGGAAGAAGCAATGCAGGTGTGCGACCTGTTAGCTTCGGGTGGTTTCCATCTTACGGATGCCGTCAGCGAGGCCGAAATGGCACTCGAAATGGGTATCTATGAGCTGGAGCCGCAGGAAAATTTTACCGACCACATCGGTATGATGTCCGTGACGGACCAGGACGCCGATGAATATCTTAGCCTGCTGGAAGAGATGCTGAGCGCAAGAACAGCGGCCGAGAGGGAGGAAATCCTGCAACTTTGTCGAGAGGGTTCATACCCCTCCGTACCCGAACTGGCAATCGCTGCCTTGAAGCGCGTAGGTAATGGCGCTAAAGCACGCAGACTGGTTGGTCAGATTTCCGCCAAGATGCCCGACGTATTCCGCGGCATGCAGGAACTGTGCCACTTGAGTGCTTAGTGAGTTTTCTCGCGTAACGCCAAACGCGCAAGACGCAACCGAGCACTCAAAACTGCTGTGCAGTAAGTACCATACCTTGGACCCAATCCTTCGGGAGCGGGTCCTTTTCTTTTGGGTTTTTAAGACAGCAAAAACCCCGCCGAAAAGGAACTGGCGGGGCTTTAGAATGAAGCTCTAAGAAGTACAAAGCCGGGCGGTCATGCGATCGTGACGCGAAAATATTTCCGCGAGGAAGATGCTCTGGGCCTTATCGACCTCGAATTTGCCGAAACGAGAATCGGTCGGGATGGTGTCGTACGCGCGTTCGCGTAAGATTTGATCCGGGAACTTGCCGATGCTGTTGAGTGCGGCGAAGTTGAGGAAGATGTAGGCCAGCATTTGCAGGCTGATGTCGGTATCGGCATTACTGTTATACCAACCGCCAACGATGGTGCCTTTAGAGCATTTGCAGGCCATAAAGGTGGCCGCATGGTGTGTATGAATCACGGTCTTATTGGTCTGGTTGGCCAAATCCGGTGCGGTCGAAGCGAAGGCGCTCAGCTGATTGCGCAGCCATTTGCCATGCATGACATTGGCCTGATCAGCGGTGAGTGGGGAATTGCTCCCCACGACAGAACCGTACATGAGAGTTGTGACGCTTTTGTTCGTGTACAATCTAACAGTGTAGAGATCGGTACTGTGGCTCTTCAAAGTTTTGAAAAAACTGTCGATGGTGTGGTTTTCAACAATCTTGTATCCCTCTATCTCGGGGATACCGTTGATACTTCTCAAATCTTCAAATCTATAAATGTTTCCTTTTTTCATGGAGATCCCCCCTTCATCATTATTTTTGAGTAGGAAACGTATTTAAAGGTACGATATTTGTTGAAATATCATAAGCGCTTAATTCACGCATGTATTATTGTAGCACACTTTGCAATATTTGTCAATATCCTAATAATGTGGTATATTTACCTCAATAAACAAGGAAAGTTTTATGGCAAAAGTCACAAAAGTTAAGGCGGGCGAAAAAGAAGAAAAAGAAGAGAAAAAAGGTCTCGTGGCAGCTGGTGCAAGCAAGATTAAAGGCGGCACGAGTGGCTTCATGCAGTTTATTAAAGAGCAGAATATCGTTGGTCTCGCGGTAGGCTTGGTACTCGGTACTCATGCGGGTGCGTTGGTAAACTCTCTCGTAAATAACGTTTTTATGCCGCCAATTGGTCTTTTGCTTGGTTCGACCGAAGGTTTGAAGGGCTGGGCGGTTCCGCTCGGTGATACCGGTGCGGTTTTGGCACTAGGCGCATTCTTGAACGATTTGATTAATTTCATCATCTTGGCGTTCGTGATTTATCTTGTAATTAAGCTTTTGAAGCTCGACGTAAAAAAATAATGCCAAAAAAAGTTGATGACAGCTCCATCCTGTTGTGGGTGGATTTGGAGATGACTGGTCTTGACCCGGTGAAAGACCGGATTTTGGAAGTGGCCGCAATTGTGACCGACTGGAATATGGAAGAGTTAGGCACGTTTACGGCGGTTGTGAAGGTCGACGAAAAGTTGATGCGCGAGCGGATGGTGGGCGAATTCTGGGAGAAAAACAAGGATTCGTACAACGCTTTGGTTGCGCAAAATGCTGACGGCGAACCGGCAGAGCAGGTTGAACGCGAATTGCTCGATTTCTTGAAGCAATTTAAAGTAGAAACTGTGTATTTGGCGGGGAATTCGATTCACCAAGACCGTAAGTTTATTGAGCGGGAATGGCCAGAATTGAATAAAAAACTACATTATCGGATGCTAGATGTGAGCGCATGGAAAGTTTATTTTGAAAATGCGTTGCATCGGCAGTTTGCGAAGCCGGAAAATCATCGAGCGCTGGATGACATCCGGGGAAGCATCGAGGAGCTGAAATGGTATCTGAAGATGATCTCCTAAAGTTTGCATTGAGCCTCGGCGAGAGCACGCAAAAAGAAGATGAAAAGACGCGCTTTTTGATGCGTGGCGAGAAGATTTTCCTCGCCATGTCGAAGGGGATGACGCCGGTGCGAATTGAGGTGCGCTGCGAAAAACAGCTCAGTCGGACACTACAAGAGCGCTATGAAAGTGCAATGGGTGGACGGCTACTCGGCCGGAATGGCTTGGAGCTGGTTTGCTCAGGGCAATTGAGTTTTGATGAAATCTGCGATTTGATTCGTTTGTCATACAATTTGTCGGTGGAAGAATAAAAAATATCTCCCCAATGGGAGATATTTTTGTTGGCTAATTTATTCGCCGGTCGGTGACCAATCGTTGTAATTGTCGCGGAGAAGCGTGAGATCCTCGATGGATGCGCTAAGAGCGTTGGCGAAGTTAATGTCGGTGACTTTAGCGAGGGCTTCTTGCTCGAGAGAAATTAGCATCGTGAGCTGGTAAGAGGCTTCGGTGGCGAAAGTGGAGTCGAGTTCGCCGAGGAGGCGAGCTTCGTCGAGTTTGGAAGTAAAGAGGCTAGTAATGCCGGATTCATCTTTTTTAACTTCGGCGCTGATGCTCTTGGTGTCGATTTTGACGCCGCTGGCAGCGCTAGCGAGCGTGCTGCGGGTGGTTTCGAGCGAGCTGCGGACGGAAATATTGAGGGCGCGGAGGCTCGAAGAGTTGATGTAGTTCTGATATTTTGCAAATGGACCTTTTTTGTCGGCGAAGGCGGCCACGCGGGAATAGACCTTTTCGTAAAGTTGGGTATTTGCGGTGTTTTTGTTGGAAATGATGCTACCAACAATCGCGAGCGAAATCACGGCGAAAACAGCTACGATAATTAACTTGATAATTGCCGGGCTTAGGGGTGGCCCATCAGCACCTTTGCGTTTGCCTTTAACGGCAATCTCGTCGAGATAAGCTTTATTGTCCATAAAAACATTATAGCATAAACGGAAATGAAAAAAGTGGTGTGATTTCCGTATCTGTTGTGTAAGTGATATAATTTTGGTATGGAGGATGCTAAAGAGGAGATTCGTGCGAGATTGGCGGTTGAAGATGTAGTTGGCCAATATATCGAGTTGAAGCGCGCGGGTCGAAATTTTAAAGGGCATTCACCTTGGGGGACGGATCGTACGCCAAGTTTTATGGTTTCGCCAGATAAGGGGATTTGGCATGATTTTTCGAGCAACCGTGGTGGCGATATTTTTACTTTCGTGATGGAAATGGAAGGCTGTACGTTTCGTGAGGCGCTAGAAAAGTTGGCGCAACAGGCAGGCGTGGAGCTGAAGCGCTATTCGAACGACGATCGCAAACAGGCAGCGCGCAAGCAACGGATTCGCGACTGCTTGGAGCTAGCGACCAAGTATTTTCAGTTCTGCCTGACTAAAAACAAAGCCGTCATGCAGTATGTGTTTTATAAGCGAAATTTGAATAAGAAGACGGTGGAGACATTTCGGATTGGATATGCGCCAAAATCTGGGCGCGCGTTGGTGGATTTCTTAACTAAGCGCGGTTTTACGGGGGCGGAATTGGAGGAGGCCGGTCTCGTAAACCGCTTTGGTGGGGATTTATTTAAAGGGCGCATGACGGTTCCGCTGATGGATGTGTCGGGGAATGTGATTGGATTTACCGGGCGCATTATTGAGCAGGATGAGAATTCGCCGAAATATCTAAATACGCCAGAGACAATTTTATATAATAAAGGTCGCCATATTTTTGGCCTTTCGCAGGCGCGCGATGCGATTCGACGCGAAGATTTTGTGGTGGTGGTAGAGGGGAATATGGACGTAATTTCGTCGCATCAGGCGGGCGTGTGCCAGGCGGTGGCGACGGCGGGGACCGCGATGACCGAGATGCATTTAAAGAGCTTTGCGCGCATGACGAAGGATATTCGTTTAGCATACGATGGTGACGAAGCGGGAATTCGAGCGGCCGAACGGGCGATTTCGATGGCGTCGAAGTTTGGGATTTATCTGTCGGTAATTGATGATTATCACGGTTGCAAGGATGCGGACGAGTTGATTCAGAAAGATCCGAAATTGTGGCAAGAAGCGGTGCAGAATTATCGGCCGGCGTTAGAATGGCTACTAGAAAAATACGTTGATAAATATAATTTGAAAACTGAGAAGGGCTTCCAAGAATTTGCGACGGAGGCGAAGCGTTTGATTGAACAAATTGATCCAGCGGATACAGTGCTACGCGAGAAATATGAGCGACAAGTAGCGGAACGGTTGGGGATTTCGTTAGAGGCTTTTCGGGCAAAAAAAGTAGCGCAGCCGGAGAAAAAGAAGCTGAAGAAGGTTAATGTTGTAAAAAATACAACGGTAGCGAGTCGGGCGGAGAAGAATTTGGCGGCCTTGGCGCAACACGGGGTGGATTTAGGTGATTTTGAGGCGCGAAGATTCAATCGCGATGAGCTTGATTTGATTTTTGAAGAGCAATATAGCGACTGGGCGGGTGATTTATTGCAAAAAGAGGCAGAAAATTTGAAGGCAAAAGTAGCGGCAGAACGGCGCGACGCGGAACGGAAAGCGCTAGAAGAACAGATCCGCGAGGCCGAGGAGAGTGGCGATGAGGCGCTCGAGAATGCGCTCTTGCAAAAGATGAATAAATTATTGCGAAGCAAATAATTTTATGGTATATTTCACCTAAATGCTGGACAGTGGGTTAATTTTGTAACCCATCCAGGAGAAGTATAAATTGATCAAGAAATATACAAAAACTCTTAAAACAAAACTTGCAAACGGGCGGGGATTTTGTTGATAAATAACGAAGGAAAAGATAAAGAATGGATGACGACGAAAAAGATTTGCGCTTAGACGATGATTTTAACGATGAGCCAAGTCTTGACGATATCGACGGTGAGGGCGACGAGGATTTAAATGTCGATTTAGAGTCGGTAACTTACGATGAAGTTTCGGACGACTCAGTGAAATTGTATTTGCGCGAAATTGGTAAGATTCCGTTGCTCAGCTCGGAAGAAGAGTATGAATTGGCGCAGAAAATTATTCACGGCACGCCAAAAGAGCAGAAAAAAGCGAAGGACAAAATGGCTGAATCGAACATGCGTCTTGTGGTTTCAATTGCGAAGCGCTATTCGGGTCGCGGCTTGGATTTCTTGGATTTGATTCAGGAGGGTAACACGGGTTTGCTACGTGCGGTGGAGAAGTTTGATCCAGATAAAGGGTTTAAGTTTTCGACTTATGCGACGTGGTGGATTCGCCAGGCGATTACGCGCGCAATTGCGGATCAGGCGCGTACGATTCGTATTCCAGTGCACATGGTGGAGACGATTAATAAGGTGATGCGCACGCAACGTCGTTTGACGCAAGAACTCAACCGCGAGCCAAGCGTAGAAGAAATCGCCAAAGCGATGAGTATGGAGCCAGAGAAGATTGAATATGTAATGAAGATTAAGCAGGATATCGCTTCTTTAGATGCTTCGGTTGGACGTGATGGTGACGATGATGATTCGTCGCTCGGCGATTTTATCGAAGATGAAGATCGCGTATCGCCAGAAGATTCGGCGGCGACGCAGCTTTTGAAAGAGCAGATTGCTTCGATTCTTTCAACTTTGACTGATCGTGAACAAAAAATTATCAAGATGCGCTTCGGTATTGGTGGTGGCAAGAGCCACACGCTTGAAGAAGTGGGTGCAGAATTTTCGGTGACGCGCGAGCGTATTCGTCAAATTGAGGCAAAAGCTTTGGCGAAGTTACGCAAGAATAAAGATACGAAGAAATTACACGAATATCTGAAATAAACTAACAGCCATTTTGGAACACAATGTCGCCTCGTCCCGTCTTTACGGGCGAGGCGCGTTTTCTACTCGCCAGCTTGGCTCCGTAATAGTTCCAAAATGACTATCAGCTCATTTCAGATATTCGTGCATTTTTCGGGTTTTTATTTGATTTTTGTTGAAAGCATAAGTATAATGAGAGTATGCAAGAAAGTGGGCAGGAAAATGGTGTAGCGGCGATGCCGCAAGTTATTCCGCAAGCGCCTGGTGGAAACCCAGCGCCTGCTGCTGGTCCGGCACCAATTCAACAGAGTACAATTGTAACATCTGCTGGTCAGGACGTGAGAATTGAGAATTTGCTTGAAGAGTGCGTGCGCCTAAAGGCGAGCGACCTTCATATTCAGGTGGGTTTGCCGCCGGTTTTGCGCGTTGACGGTGCATTGATTCCAGTAGCTGGCTATAGTGCGCTCGATGAACCGACGGTTGAGCAGTTGATTTTTGCCACACTTGAAGAAGATCAGAAACAGATTTTGATTAAAGATAAGGAATTTGACTATTCCTTCTCGTTTGGTGATTTAGGTCGTTTCCGCGTGAATGCCTTCCACGAAAAAGGCAATCTTGCGGGTGCTTTCCGTTTGATTCCAAATGAAGTCTCAACAATTGCGGACCTTGGTTTGCCGGCAATTGTGTCGAGCTTTGCAGATTTTCCGCGTGGCTTAGTGCTGGTGGCAGGTCCAACTGGTTCCGGTAAGTCTACGACTTTGGCTGGTTTAGTAGATAAGATTAACCACGAAAAAACCGCACACATTATTACGATTGAAGATCCAATTGAGTTTACGCACAAGTCGATTCGTTCAGTAGTAGTGCAGCGCGAAGTGCACTATGATACCTACTCATTCTCGGCGGCGCTTCGTAGCGTGCTTCGTGAGGATCCGGATGTGGTGCTCGTGGGCGAGATGCGCGACCTTGAAACGATTTCCGCAGCGATTACGATTGCAGAAACTGGCCACTTAGTATTTGCGACGCTCCACACTAACTCAGCGGCACAGAGTATCGATCGTATGATTGACGTATTTCCGCCACATCAGCAGCCGCAGGTGCGCTCGCAGCTTTCGAATATTTTGATGGCAATTTGTTGTCAGCGCCTAGTGCCAGCGATTGGCGGCGGACGCGTGGTAGCGGCAGAGATTATGATTGCGAACCCAGCCGTACGTTCGGTGATTCGCGAAGGTAAAACACATCAGCTCGATACGATTATTCAAACTGGTGCTGACCAAGGTATGCAGACGATGGACCGCACGCTAGTGAAATTGATTCAGACCGGCGTAATTACGTATGATAACGCGCGTGAATACGCGGTTGATTTACAAGAATTTGAAAGGTTAGCTCGCGGATGAGACGATATATCTACAAAGCCAAAGAGCAGGGCACTGGCAAAATTATTAAAGGTACGATTCAGGCGGAGTCTGAGCGCACGGCCGGTAAGCTTTTGGTGGATCGTGGATATGTACCAGATAGTATTCGTGAAGAGGGCGGCGGCATTGCGGATAAGCTGAATAAAGTAACCGCAAAAGACCGCATTAACTTTACGCGCCAGTTCGCCACGCTCGTGGGTGCAGGCTTGCCGATTTCGCAAGGTTTGCGCACGGTAGCCGAGCAGACGAGTAACAAAGCAATGCAATCGGTGATTGAAGAAATCTTGGCAAACGTGGAAGCTGGCCGAAGCTTAAGTGATGCATTTGAGAAACATCCAGATATCTTCAATAAAGTCTATCTTTCGTTGATTCGTGCTGGTGAGGTTTCTGGTACGCTCGATAACAGCTTGAAACGTATCGCGGATCAGGAAGAAAAAGATGAGCGCATGCTTGGTAAAATCAAGAGCGCTATGACAATGCCGTTAATAACTTTGTTTGTGATTGTGGTCGTATTTATCTACATGATGATTGAGGTTGTGCCGCATGTGGAGAGCTTGTATGATGATTTGGGTGAGGAATTGCCAGCATTGACGGCGGCTTTGGTAGCCATTAAGGACTTTATTATGTCGATGTGGTGGCTAGTTTTGATTATTATTGGTGTGATTGTAGTAGGTGTCGGGCAATTCTTAAAGACAAAGCAGGGTATACATATGTCGGCGACGATTAAGTTAAATGTCCCGCTGTTTAATGGTCTATTTAGGATTCTTTACAACTCGCGTTTTGCGCGTATTTCGCAAATTCTGCTTGCAACTGGCGTGGCAGTGCTTGATACGATGGAGATTGCTGGTGAAGCAACTGCAAACGTAGTAGTACAAGAATCGGTACAGAAAGCAGCTGATGAGGTAAGCGGTGGTAAGACGCTATCGGTGGCTTTGAAAGATAAAGATTATATTGAGCCATTGGTCTATCAAATGGCGGCGATTGGCGAGCAATCCGGTAAGATGGATGAGATGCTCGGCAAGGCGGCGCAAGTGTTTGAGGATGAGCTCGACGAAAAAATTGCGACGATCTCGGCAATGATTGAGCCGTTAATGATGGTGATGCTTGCAATTGTGGCTGGTCTCTTGGTAGGTGGTGTTTTGTTCCCGATTTACTCCTTGGTCAACTCGATTGGTTAACACATAAAGACACTTTTCCACAATTAGTCAAAAATTAAGCTTGATTTTAGCATAAGAATTATGTATAGTTTAGGTAAATGCAGTTTTGCAATTGGTAATCACTCGGTGGGTATCTGAGTAGCCAAACGGCAATTACTGGTTGCAAAAATAAAAAAGGAGCATAAAATGACTACAAAAAACAAAAAAGGCTTTACGATCATTGAGGTGGTCTTGGTGCTTGCTATCGCGGGCTTGATCTTCTTGATGGTATTTATCGCTTTGCCAGCTTTGCAGCGCAGTCAGCGCAATACGCAGCGTGAGAATGATATTTCGCGCTTCTTGACTGCAGCAAACGATTTCCAGACCAACAACAGTGGCCGCACGCCATGGTCGAAGGATCCAACGAAGACCGATACCAAGTTCGTTCAACGCTATATTGATCAGACTTGTACGACTTCCGATGGTAAGAACTACTCCTGTAGCGAATCTTCGGATCAATTCCGTGATCCAGATGGTTCCACCTATATCTTTACCGCGAAAGGTAAGTTGACCGGAACAAATGATAATGCTAACAGCAGTGAAACTGATGTTACTCACATCATTTATGTTTACAGCAACGCTGGCTGTGGTGATGAGAACCAAGTCCTTAAGGGTACTGGTGATCGTCAATACGCTTTGGTCTACACGCTCGAAGGTGGCGCTGTTACCTGCAACGATAACCACTAATCTTAGAGGTTAAAAGAGGCTCCAGAAGGGGCCTCTTTTTTATGGTAGAATATTCTTATGGATTTCCTGTGGATGGTAATATTGTTTGTTTTGGGTGCCGTGTTGGGCTCGTTTGCTTGTTGCCAAGTATGGCGAATTCGCAAGAAAGATAAATCAAAATTTTCGCATTGCATGCAATGCAAGTACCAATTGCAGTGGTATGATAATATTCCGATTGTTTCGTGGCTGATGTTGGGTGGAAAATGCCGTAAATGTAAAAAGAGCATTGGTTATGCGGAAATATTCGCCGAGGTCGGATTAGCGGTGGCATTTGTGTTGAGTTTTTTGTTATGGCCAACGCAGGAAAGTCTAACTAGCTTAAATGCGGTAGAATGTGTGAAATTTGGGCTGTTTTTGGTTTTACTCACGATTTTTACGATCCTGTTTATTTATGACGCAAAGTGGTGCGAGTTGCCAACATCGCTGATGTTGGGCGCGCTTGGCGTGGCGATAATATATTTTGTATTAAATGCATGGCCAGATTTTGCGATTGATTGGTTGTCATTTGCGGGTTCGTTAATAATATTGCCAGGTTTTTACTACTTGATGTATAAACTTAGTCACGAATGCTGGGTAGGTGGCGGAGATTGGATTTTATGCTTACCGCTCGCGGTGATGTTGGGAAATTTTTGGCTGAGTTTAATGTGTGTGTTTGCCTCGAATGTGATTGGTAGCGTAGTAGTATTGCCGATAGCGATAAAAAACAAAAATCGGAAGGCGAAAGTGCCGTTTGGCCCGTTCCTAATCTTAGGGTTTTTGACGGTTTTCTTCTTGAGCGACGTAATATTGAAGTATATTGTGGTTTAAAATGTACGTTGGCGATTTAATAAACGATTTTCTGGAATCATTAGAGATTGAAAGTGGGCGCAGTCGTTATACGACGCGGAATTACGAATTATGCTTGTCGCGAATATTGGAATTTAGCGAGGAGACGAACCCGGATAATGATTTGAAACCGGCGGATATTACTGCGGAATGGCTGAGAAAGTATCGCTTGTGGCTGAATCGTTATCAAACAGAGCGCGACAAAGGTTTGTCCGTGACGACGCAAGCGTATCATCTAATTGCGTTGCGCGGTTTTTTGAAATATCTTGCAAAGCGAGGAATTAAATCACTTGATCCAGTGCTAGTGGAATTACCGAAAACACATCGGCCGCAAGTGACATTCCTGCACGTAGATGAAATTGACCGGATTTTGGCGGAGATTCCGCTTGATACGGAAGATGGGCTGCGCGATCGGGCGATATTTGAGCTATTGTTTTCGACGGGCTTACGTATTTCGGAGCTGACGAATTTAAATCGCGATAGCGTAAACTTGCAACGCAAAGAGTTTGTAGTGCGTGGAAAAGGGCAGAAAGATCGGCCGGTGTTTATTTCGCAGTCAGCAGCGGATGCTTTACAAGATTATCTGGACGAACGCAAAGATAGCTTGCCGGCGCTATTTTTAAATAATTCGCGCAATCAGCCGATGACGGGAACAAATGGGAATTATCGGCGCTTGTCGCCACGGAGCGTGGAGCGGATTATTAACAAATATGTGCGGGCAGCGGGGATTACGAAACATGTGACGCCACACACTTTGCGTCATTCGTTTGCGACGGACTTATTGATGAATGGGGCGGATTTGCGTTCGGTGCAATCCTTGCTTGGGCACGCAAATATTTCAACGACACAGATCTATACGCACGTGACGGATCCGCATTTGAAAGAAATTCACGACAAATTTCATAGTGATGTAAAATAATAAGAAAAAAGGGAGGCTAAATGACATATTTCTTGGAGATGATTATTATCTTAGTGAGCGCATTAATGTCGCCACTTTCATCGAGCGTGGGCGGGTTGCAAACAAGTCAACGCGATACGCAGCGTATGGATGACTTAGCGAGAGTTATCGTGGCGGCAAATACTTATCAAACGAATAATAATGGCAAAACGCCGTGGAATAAGGGGAGTACGGATAAGAATTTCGTAAGACGTTATATTGATGCCGACTGTTCGACGACGGATGGGATTAACTATTCATGTGGAGACAGTGTGCAATTTGCCGACCCGGATGGCACGACGTATAAAATGCGCTACGTAGGGAGCCTAAATAGCTCGGCTTCGTCGACGTTTGCGGGCGGTAGTAAATTAGACCATACGTTCTATGTTTATACGTATGCATCTTGTGGCGATGATGAAGGAACAGTCCAAAAAGGCACTGGCGAACGCCAATATGCCATCATGTATCGCCTCGAGAGCGGCGGGATTGCTTGCAACGATAATCACTAAAATAACAGATAAGCCCCTCAAATGGGGCTTTTTGGTATATAATGGCAAAAAGGGAGAAAACAATGGCAGATAAAAAAGATGCTAAGGTGGACGAAAAGAAGAAAATTGCAAAAGCCGCAGAGAAATCGGCTGCAGTGGCAGTAACGGCCGCGAACGTCGGCTTTAATAAGATGAACAATCCAGATGGCTTAATTCAGCGCACGCTGATTATCTTTAAGCCAGACGCCGTGCAGCGTGGGATTGTCGGCGAAATTTTAAGCCGTTTTGAGCGCGTTGGTTTGAAGATTGTGGCGACCAAGATGGTCAATCCGGACAAAGATCATTATTACCATCACTACGAAGAGATTTCGAAAATGGTTTCGCGTCGCGGTCAGAAAGCCTTTGATCTCGTGGTGAACTTTATGACTTCAGGCCCAGTGATTGCAATGGTACTCGAGGGCGTAGAGGCAATTCCAGTAGTACGCAAAATTGTCGGTTCGACCGAGCCAATGGCGGCTGATATGGGTACGATTCGTGGTGATTATGCGCACGTTAGCTTCGGTTATGCGGATGCACGTAACGAAGGCGTGGCGAACTTAATTCACGCTTCGGGCAACGTTGAAGAAGCCGAGCAGGAAGTTTCCTATTGGTTTAAGCCGGAAGAGATTCAAATCTACAAGACCCTGTCTGAACGTTTTACACGCTAACTTAAAAAAGCCGCCTTTCGGGGTGGCTTTTTGATGTGAATTTGACTTTTTCCTAAAATAAGCTTAAGCTGTAAATGGATATAGTCAAGATAGAAAATTGAACATAAAAATGAAGCGGAAATGTGTATTTGGGATGATTCTGGCGGGGATGCTGATTTTGAGTGCTTTGTTTTTGATAAAAAATACCAGCGCGACGAAGATTGATATTGACGATAGAAATAGCGCAAGTTTTGCGAGCGTGAAAATCGTGGCGGAATGGATAATTGATGAGGGAGCGGAAAAGCCAGAGAAGATCGAAATGCAACTTTGGCGTGATGGTGAGCTATATGAGGATTTTGCTTTGACGAACGATAACGGTTACGAAAAAGTTTGGCTGGCGCTCGATAAAGGTCATGACTATGAGTTCAAACAAGTGAGCGGTATTGATGGTTACTTTTTGGGCGAGATCGAAGGTTCGACGCGATATGGATATCGCCTAGTAATGAAGCAAGCGCTAAAGAATGAGATAAAAATCCCAGAATGGGGCGCGTATGCGGGGGTTATTAGCATTTCAACGATTGCGGGTGTGGCATTGTTGCGCGGTTTATTTACGCGCCGATAGATGGTAGAATACAGATAAGTGGCCTGGTAGCTCAATGGATAGAGCAACTCCGTCCTAAGGAGGAGGTTGTGCGTTCGACTCGCACCCGGGTCACCATTTTGATGTTATAATATGCTTATGGATTTTGAAGGCCAACGTAGCGGTGAAGAAGTGGTATTTGTTTTCCGGCGCCACATTGTGACCGCATGGAAGGGTTTTGTGTTTATGCTAGTGCTGATTGGCTTGGGCTATTTGCCTGTGTTGATGTGGCGGGACATGAATGAAATGTATTTTGTGTGGGCCGGAGTGGGCGTGATTGGTCTATTTGGCTTTCTAAAGAGTCTAATCTTGTGGCATTTTAGTTACTATATGATTACAAATCAACGTTTGCGCCAGGTGCGTCAAAAGGGATTCTTTACGAAGACGGTGGTAGATCTAGATTTAGATAAGATTCAGAGTAGTTCGTTTGGCGTCCATGGGATGTTTGCAACGATGTTTAATTATGGCACGATTTTGGTGCAGACGGGCGCGGGAGACCTTATCCTCAGCGCGGTAAGCAAGCCTGAAACAGTGTATAATGAATTAGAAGACGCCGTACATAATGCACGGAAAGGTTCACATGAGTAAAATTAAAGATAAAATCAACGAAAAGCGCGAAGCGCGTCGCGAAGAAAAAGCCAAGAAGCAAAATATCACGCAGCAAAATATCGAAGAAAGCCGCGATGAGATTTTGGCGAAAGGTAAGAAATTCAAATATCCTTTCCAATATGCGAAACATCGCTTAATTATTAATGCGATTGCGATTGGCCTAGTGGCGATTATCATGTTTGTTTTAGTGGGCTGGGTGCAATTATATAAATCGCTTAATACTAGCGAGGTGATGTACCGCTTTACGCGCACGATTCCATTGTCGGTAGCGGATGTAGATGACGTAAAGGTGCGGTTTAGTGATTATTTGATGCTTTATCGCAGTTCAATTCGTTCGGTTGAACGCCAACAGGGCGAATTAGGCGATACGGACGAGGCAGAAAAGGAGCGCCGTCAATTTATGCGCCAGGCGTTGACGGACGCAGAGGATTATAGTTACGCAATGGCGAAGCTAAAAGAAATCGGCAAAGAAGTTTCTGAGGAAGAAATAGACGAAGTAATCACGGAGCATAAGACGATTGACGGCGAATTGCGTAGCGACGAGGCGTTTGAGGGTATTGTGAAAGATAATTTCGGGCTAAGTATTAAAGAGTATCGTCGATTGATTATGTTGTCGCTGGCGCGAAAGAAAGTTTCGGCCGAATTAGACAAGGATGCGAAAGAGTTAGCTGACCAGATAGAAGAAATGTTGGCCGAAAATAATAATGACATGAAGAAGGTTGCCAATGAGTTTGCTAACAACAAGACAATTGCGCTCGAAGAAGTTGATTCGGTTGAATATGCGAATTTGGACGGTGGGCGTGCAATGGTGGCATCGCAATTGGGCGATGTTGGCGATGTGTCGCAGCGCTTTGTTTCGAAGAGTGGCGATGGCTATTATTTTGTAAAATTAGTCGACAGGACTGATACGACAGTAAGTTATCAGTCGATTTGGATTCGCTTTGATTGGTTTAACAATATGATGCAAAAGCTGCGCGATGACGGAAAAGTGCACGAAAAGATTACGATTGAGTTGCTCGAGGGCGATGATGAAGTGCCAGAAGATGACGGCCCAGAAAAAGTAGATTAAAAAATATCCCCCGAAAGGGGGCTATTTTTGACGGAATTGATAGAGCGCGATGCTAGTGGCGACGGATAGATTGAGACTATCGACGTTTGAGCTTTGCGGGATAAAAACGGGCTGCGCGATAGCGACGAGGCTTTTTGGTAAGCCAGAGGCTTCATTGCCGAAAATGAGGGCGAAGTTTTGGCCGGTTGGATGCAAATCTGGCAGTTTGACGGCGGTCTCGTCGAGCATGAAGGCATAGAGAGTGCGAGTGGGTTGACTGATGTAATAAGCGTCGAAAGAAGCGAATTCCTGAATGTTTAAGTGAAAGACGGCGCCCATTGATGCACGAATAGTTTTGGGATTGAGATAATCGACGGCCGGTGTGACAATGGCGATGTTTTGGAAGCCAAATGCGGCAGCGCTGCGCATGATGGTGCCGAGATTGCCGGCGTCTGATGGATTGACGAGCACAAGATGTGGCGCGTCTGGGGAAATAGAGAGTTGTTCGGTCGGCTTTTGGAATTCGGCAATTAGCAAACAGCTATCTTTAGCATCGAGCACGTTGAATGCTTTGGAAGTTTCGATGATTTCGATATGGCGAGCTTTGAGATTTTCGAGAAGAGTAGTGAGATCATCGCCGGGCTTGGTGCCTTTGCGTAAAAAGACGCGCCGGATAAGTTCCGGATGAGTCTTAAGAAGTTCGTAAACTAGTGTGGCGCCAAGTGCGTAAGAAACGTCAGAATCGTGTTTATAGCGAGACAACTTCATATCTGTCTATTATATCACAAAAGCGTTTAAAATGCAAGTGCTTACTCGATATCATCGGTGTGTTCGAGTTTGTAATCGTCTTTGATATTAGTAACACGGAAGGAGTGGTCGGTGTTGACGTGTATAGTAAATGGACTGCGGTTATAGATGGCGGCGAGGGCAGTGTCGGTGTAGATATGGTTGAAACTAAAACGGCGGTAGTCTTCTTCATGAATGATAATATCGTGGAAGTTATGGTAATCTGGATTTTCTTCGATGAGTTTATTCGTGCTAGTGGTGTTGAAGTAATAAGCATAGTTGCCGACGCAGATGAAATCGTTGTCTGGATCGGAAATTTGCTTTTGGTCGGCGGAGCAAGTGAGATAGTCGAAACTAACGCGGGCGAGCTCAACTTTGGCAAGATTTGGATCGGCCTTGCGGATTTTTTCAATATAAGCTGTGAGAGCTTCGTCGAAGAGCTGGGAGGTTTGCGGGAGGGAATAATTGTCGAAATAAATAGTATTGTCGTTGTTTGAGAGGCTGCTGGCAGTCTTGACAAGGTAATTATGGACAACTTTAAAAGCGTCGCCACTACTTAATTTAATAGTGGTTCCTTCTACGGTAAATTTGCCATTATCGATGCTGGGAACGAGGTAGTATGGGTCTTCGCCGGGTTTGCGCCAGTAATGGAATTCGTATTTTTCGTTGGAGGTGAATTTGATGTATTGGTGGTAGGTGGAGTCGACGGTAAAAATGCGGCCAGCAAGGGCATCTTTGAGCTCGACGCCGGATTTCTCGATATCGGTGAGCGGAATCATGTCGGCGCGTGTATTGGAATCTTCGACGGTGGTGACTACGCTCTTTGTAAAGATGAGCTTGTCGACTAAGATATAAACGATGAGGCTGGCAATAACGAGCGACAGCAAGATATAGATGACGATGTGGGTTTTGCTAGGTTTCGGCTCAGGGTTGTTGGAAGATTGCTGATATTGATAATTCGCTTTATTTTGCGGCTGAGTCGCGCCATAGAAATAGTTTGGCTGCATATAGATATATTTTAGCATAAGCGAGGTGGGCATGATATAATTTAGGGGATAAAGTTGCGGGTATCGTATAGCGGCTATTATGTATGCTTCCCAAGCATGAGATGAGGGTCCGACTCCCTCTACCCGCACCACAACACCCATGGGGTGTATTTTTGTTCCGCCCGCACTTCGGCGTAGTTCACAAAGATTCACCCCATGGGCGCGTTTAAAGAAAAAATGGCAAGATGCCGGCTTTTATTCTTCAATATGAGACTTCAAAAAAGATAAAAAATAGCACCCCGGAGGGTGGAATTTCTTAAAATGGCGGGCCCGACGCGACTCGAACGCGCGACCTCCTCCGTGACAGGGAGGCGCTCTAACCAACTGAGCTACGAGCCCGCATTGCAATAAGTATATACGAAAGTAGTCATCTTTGCAAGGGGGAAGTGCTTGATTTGACCTGAGCCTTAAAATATGTAAAAATAATAATATAGTACCTTAAAATTTTTTTCTCACGAGTGTTTTTTCTGGAGGTGGTTTTTTGAAGAAATATGGTTTTAGATTGCTATGTATTATAGTGATTCTAGGATTGCTCGCTTGGGAATATATCCCAGGACCAAGGAAATCGACGTTAGACGCATCGACTCTCGGAGTCGACGAGGTGACGCCGCTGGCTTTGGAGCTAGTCTATGAAGGCGAGAAGCCGGAAGGAGTTAGTTCGGTACAGGGGTTTGCTATAACAGATGACTATTTCGTGGTTGCTGGACGGCCACGCGGAAGCGCGGCGGAGGGCGGCGAATCGAACAATAGATTGATTATTATCGATCGGCAAAGTTATGCGAACGTAACTGGTGACTTTTTTGAGGCAGACGAAACGATGGAACTTGGGCATGCAAATGGTATGACTTACGATAGCGTAAGAGGCGAACTCGTAGTGGTTGGGATGCGCGATGTGAATGGTGATTATCGTAACGCTGCGAGGATAAATGCAGAAGATTTTCAACTATTGGAGACGTTGGCTTTGCCGTGCTACGCGAGTGGAATTGCCTATGACGACGATAGCGGATGTTATTTCGTGCGCAGCGGTACGGTGCTGACATCGATTAGCGGCACCATGAACCAGACGCGCGACGAATATTATATCGGCACGCTTTTTACTGGGCAGGACATCGGTTTTTATCACGGCAAGGCATATCTAGTAAATTGGATAAATAAGGATAATCTGCATGATGCCTGGAAAGTCGGGCTAGATTTGAACGAGAACATCGTTTATCAGTTCGACATTGCGACTGGGCGTTTGTGTGCATTTATTGTTTCCGAGCCATATCAAGAAATGGAGAGTATTGATTTTGTAGATGGCGAAGCGTACGTCTTGATAAACGGAACTGGGCTAATGCAGAAGAAATATTTCATTTATAAGGCGCTGTTTGACCCGCATGGCATCGAGTGAGAAAAAATGTTGAGCCCAGTGAATGCTGGGCTCTTTTTAATAATTATGATATAATAGCGCTACGGACGCCGTTGTAGCTCAGCTGGCAGAGCAGCTCATTCGTAACGAGCAGGTCGCTGGTTCGATCCCAGTCAACGGCTCCATTTTTTGTTGCTATTTGATTTGAGTGCCGCCCCATTCGACAACCGTGAAGCCGGTGCGAGTTGGAGTGGTGATTTTTTGTTCGGTAACTTCGATAGGAGTTTCGAGTGGCTTGTAGTCCATAATGACGCGAATGAGCGTGTCTGGGTTTGGATTGATTTCGAGTGGCATGTAAGAATTGATTTCAGCTATAGTTTCAAAACGGATGTAGTTGTAATTATTTTGTTCAAGTACCGGAAGCCAGTAAATAATAAATTCTTCGGCTTCGCGATCGGTGAGGCCAAGGAGAGCAAGTTTTTCTTCGAGAAAATCGCTGGTGTCGGAACCTTTAATGACGAAGCCGTCAGAGTGCATTTTAGCGTTGCGATTAGTGCCTTCCCAGTAAAGTGAATAAAGTTCGCGGCCAGTCGTTCTGTCGGTGAGTTTGCCGGATGGTTCAGCAGTAACTTGCCAGCCGTCGGTGTATCTTGGATAAGAGCTGGTCAGCAATTCTGGATGAGCAAGTTTGACGGAAACATCGATGGTCTTGGTCGGGTAGAGATAAATGATTGGCTTTTTGACGACGTAAGGGTCGTCGTCACAATCGCCGCTAGAAAGTCGGATGTAATTAAAGACTAATTTGTATTGCACGGTGGTTTTTGGGATGCGAAGTAGCCAATAATCGCGTTGTGGTACACAAACGCCACAGCCGCCATCGTAACTGATATCAATTGCAATTTCTCCATAAGTGTCGTTGACAGTATATTTGGTTGGCTTAATATTTTCGAGGCTACACTCGTCGTATTCGTAGTAAAAGAGTAGGTAGCTATATTCTTCGAAATCATAATCTTCTATATCAACGTTAAAATAGGTAGAGAGGTGCTCGAAATCATTGAACGCTGTACCTTTATCTGGGACATTTTCCTCGATGATTGGCTCTGGTAAACTTTCGAAATCTTCATCCAGGACAGGCGTTGGTTCTGGGTCTGGCTCGGGTGCGGGTGTTGGATCGGGTTGACCCAAAAGATTGCCGTGAATAATGACTACGGATACTACAATTACTACGGCCATAGCGAGGATGCCGAAAATCACCGGCATGGCGCTGTTTAAGTCTGGTTTCTTCTTATCGTTCATGCTTTTATTGTAGCATGAGCTTATTTAAATCACCTTTAAGCGGTATAGCGTTCCAAGCTTCGAGCTCGTCGCGGTATGGTGCATAGATATCGTGCCAGAGGAAGATAGGCTTCTTGAAATAAAAGGCAAAGGCGATTTCGGCGAAGCTGTTTGGGCCGATGTAATTTTCGGTGTCGTGGGCGGTGGCATTGACGACAAAAACAGCGTCGGCATCTTTGATGATGCGATCGAAATGACGACGGGAAGCGTCGGATTTAGTCATATCTTCGCGGATTTCGGCTGGAATGATAACTTCATAGCCACGCGTAGTTAACTCTTCGCTGAGAGCGACAATTTGATCTTTGATTTTCATGCTGCCACAAAAGACAATCTTGTACTTCTTCATGCATCTTATTATACGCTTGGTGTAGGTGGTATAATAGATAAGTCTGTATGAAAACTACAAATGCGCCGTACGCTTATTACGACAATCCTGAGATTTTTGACATTAAGGATTTAGTAGAGCTACATAAGGATTCAAAGAAGACGGCTTTTATGTTCCGCGATAACGGCAGAGTCGTGAAGAAGACTTTTGCCGAAACTTATACGGATATAAAGGCGCTCAGTGCTTACTTTTTTGACAAGTATAAAAACAAGCATATCGCCGTGATTGGCGAGAATAGTTATACGTGGATTATTACAGCAATCGCGATTATGTTGAGCGGGAATGTGTGCGTGGCAATAGATAAGGATGCCGATGAGGTGACGATGAAACGCCAGCTGAAGCAAGCCGACGTAAATGCGGTGTACTATTCGCTGAATTATTGCGAGCAAGTTGGAAAGTATATTCGCAACGCCTTTCCACTGGAGGAGGTTGATGAATATGTGCGCGCGGGGAAGCGTCTAAAAAATAAGGCAAAACAAGACCGTGAAGCAGATGCAATGATTTTCTTTACGTCGGGTACGACTGGTTATAGTAAGGCGGTAGTATTGTCGCAGAAGAATTTAGCGGCGGATATTTACGGGGCGGCAGCAATATTTACGCCAGGTGGGAAAGTAATTAGCTTTTTGCCATATCATCATGCTTTTGGATTTGTGACGTCGGCCTTAAAGCCGTACTATTATCAGAACCGAACTTTCGTGAGCGGTAGCTTGAAGCACTTACTTGAAGATTTTAAAACGGCCGAGCCAGATACAGTGTTTGCGGTACCGATGGTAGTGGAGACGCTTTACCGGCAGATTTGGCGACAGGCGCGTCGACAGAAGAGCGATAAAAAGTTGCTATTTGGCATTAAATTTAGCAATGGTATGCAAAAAATTGGTATCGATTGGCGTAAGAAAATGTTCGATTCGGTGCTAAAAGAATTTGGCGGCAATCTACAGTATATTATCTGCGGCGGAGCGCATCTAGACGTGAAATATATCGAGTGGTTCCGGAGTATTGGTATCGAGATTTTGAATGGCTATGGCATTACGGAATGCTCGCCTGTTGTGTCGGTAAACCGCAATCATTGGCATCGCGACGGTAGCGTTGGCCAGCCGTGCAAGGGCGTGAATGTGAAAATATTTGATGGCGAAATTGTAGTGAGTGGCGATGTTGTGATGAAGGGGTATTACAAAGATAAAAAAGCAACGGCGGAAGTATTGCGCCATGGTAATCTGTATACGGGCGATTTAGGGCGAATTGATGAAGATGGTTTTATTTATGTAACTGGACGAAAGAAGAATCTGATTATATTAAGCAATGGTGAAAATGTGAGTCCAGAAGAGATTGAGTCGGCACTCGCGAAGGACGAGGGTGTAGCAGAGGTGGCAGTATATGAATATGGTAACCGTATTGTGGCGTCAATCTATCCAAATGATGCATATTTCGGCGATGAAGACTATTTTGATGATATAATTTATAAATACAACAAGGATAAAGCGAGGAATCGTCAGATAGCGATGGTTCGTTTGCGTAGCAATCCAATGCCAAGGAATAATAACGGTAAGATTCTGCGCAATAAGCTAATAGAGGAAGATAATAATGAAGAATAAAGTCATCAATTTGATTGCCGAGACCTTGGATGTTGATAAAGCAAAGCTCAACGAAAAGACGAACTTGGTAGAAGATCTCGAGGTAGAATCACTCGATTTGGTTGACTTGGTGGGCGCATTTGAAGAAGAATTTGGTGTGGTTATTCAAGATAAAGACATCAAGGGCCTACAGACGGTCGGCGATATCGTTGAATATATCGAAAAACACCAAGAAAAAGATGCGTAAGATATATTTAGCAAAAAATACTTCGTCTAAAGAATTATTAGACGAAGTTTTGCGTTTAAATGGGATTACGCAATACGAATTGATTTATAACGAATATGGGAAGCCGTATCTGAAAGAAGGCGCGCTGTTTTTTAATCTCAGTCACAGCGGAGAATATACGGCTTGCGCAATATCGGACCACGAAATTGGCATAGATATTCAAAAAATCTGCATAAAAGAGCATGCGATGCGCAGAATATGCACGCCGGAAGAGCGGGCGCGAATAAAGACGGCGGAAGATTTTACCCGAATGTGGGTAATCAAGGAAAGTTTTGCCAAGGCGAAAGGAATTGGAATAGGCCTTGGCTTTCAAAATATTAACACGCTAGCCTTAAAGGAAGCTGAAGTGTGGCGACAAGACGATTATATGGTGGCATGTTATAATGTACCGTAGTTATTATGAACGTATTATACTGCGGTGATAGAAATATTCTAGATGGCTTGATTATTTCGACTTTGTCTTTGGCAAAAAATACGAAGACGAATTTAAATATTTTTGTACTCACGATGAAGATGCGTGGTTATAAAGAAATAACTGAGAAAAGTATACGAGAGCTTGAAAAAGTTCTTCAGAAGAAAAATCCGAAACACAAGATTACATTAATTGACGCGACGAAAGAGTTTCAGTCGGATATGCCGCGCGCGAATTTGTCGACATTTTTTACTCCGTATTGTTTATTAAGACTTTATTCAGACTTAGTTGAAGATTTACCGAAGAAAATTCTCTATTTAGACACGGATGTGGTGGCGCTAAAAGAGCCAAACTTACTCTATAAAATTGATAATTCGGATTATGAGATTGTAGGTGCAGTGGATTATTATGGTCAGCACTGGATTCGGACAAATTTGCGTGAAAAAGATTATATGAATTCTGGTGTATTGCTGATGAATATGGAGCTGATTCGCAAGAGCGGATTATTTAAAAAGACACGCAACCGGATTAAATGGGCAAAGATGATGTTGCCAGATCAAACGTCGATAAATATATACGCCAAAAAGAAGCTGCTGGTAGATCGTAAGTTTAATGAGCAAAAACAGGAAACGGGCGAAACAGTGTTCCGACATTTTTCGACAACATTTAGATTTTGGCCGGTATTCCATACGCAGAAAATTAAGCCTTGGAATATTGAAAAGCTACATAGTGTATTGAAGTGCCATGCTTTTGACGACGTATTGGAAGAATACCTGGCGGCAAAGGGCAAAATAGAGAAATGAAAAAGAAGATTATCCCGGTATTTTTTAGCGTCGACGAGAATTATGCGCCATACTTATCGACGGCATTGGCTTCTTTGGTTGCGCATACGAGTGAGAATTACAAATATAATTTACACGTAGTGCATCATAATTTGTCGCGTCGTTCACTGCGCAAGCTTCTAAAGCTTGGCGAAGGGCACGATAATGTCGATATTATCGCGACGGAAATGCAGGAGACTTTGAGCGGTATTTCGGATCGTAAGTCGACGCAATTGAAGGCAGATTATTTTACGCCGACGATTTATTATCGAATTTTCTTGCCGGAAATGTTCCCACAATATGATAGAGGACTATATCTCGATAGCGATATTATTGTGAACGATGATGTAGCAAAGTTATTTGAAACGGATTTAAAGGGAAATCTGATTGCGGCTTGTGTGGATATGTCGACGCAGGGAAATCCGCTATTTTGCCAATATTTCGACGAAGCCGTAGGGATTCAGCACGACAAATATTTTAATTCGGGAATTCTAGTGATAGATTTTGAAAAATTCCGCGAAGAAGAATTTTGTGAGCATTTCTTATATCTCTTGAATAAGTATGATTTTGATACGGTCGCACCAGATCAAGATTATTTGAATGCGATGTGCGTAGGACGGGTGAGATATCTCGATATAGCTTGGAATGCAATGCCAACACCGGATCATCATCCAATGAAGAATCCGAAAATTGTGCATTATAATTTGTTCTTTAAACCGTGGCACTATGACGACACGGATTATGAAGAATTATTCTGGGAATACGCAAAGCATTCAGCGTTCTATAAGGCGATTGAAAAAGAGAAACGCTCATTCTCGAAAAAGAGCGTGAAGGGCGACGAAGAACGTCTAGCGCAAATGTCCGAGCGCGTAAAAGAAATTTTAAATGCTGAAGTGACTTTTAAAAAGATTTTTGAGAGTGGTAAAGAAACGAGGAATTAGATGATTATTGGCGGCGATAAAAGTGCGGTGATTGAGAATATTAAAAAGAATCTCAAAGCGGGCGAGTTGAACAAAAAGGCTGAGCTTGATGATCCGGTTTTATCGGACGAAGATGCAGAAAAAGCCATCGAAAAATATTTTAAGTATCGTAAAAACAAGTTGTGGTATTTTATTAAGAGTCGTCCGGTTTTTGTGATGGAAGACATCGTGACTTTGATGCATAAAAAGCATATTAAAGTTGAGGGCTGGGAGAATCTCGCAAAGATTAAGAAGGGTGCAATTATTACGAATAATCATTTCAATCCGCTCGATAGTATTTTCCCGCGTTATGTGATTAAGAAAAAGTTTCATAAGCCGATTCATTTGGTGGCGCAAGAAACGAATCTAGCCATGGAAGGCTTTAATGGTTATTTGATTTATAATCAGCGATTGGTGCCGCTACGAAAGTCGCCGAATTATATTCTGAAAACTTTTGTGCCGACGATGAAAAAGATGGTCGAAAAAGGTGAATTTATCGTGATTTATCCAGAAGAAGAGCTGTGGTTTAATTATCGTAAGCCGCGGCCGTGCAAGCGTGGTACGTATTTGTTTGCATCTCAGGCGAATGCGCCAGTAGTACCGATTTTCATCGAGATGCAGGATACGGACGAAGACGATAACGAGCAATTCGTAAAGTTGGATTATACGGTGCATATTTTGGAGCCGATTTATCCAAATTCGGAAAAGAGCCATAAAGAGAATAGTAAGATAATGGCTGAAAAAGATTATCAAGAACGTGTGGCGGCTTATGAAAAAGCGTACGGCAAAAAGTTAGATTACAAGTTTAGTTATAGTGATATCGCGGGATATAAGCGCGGAATTAAGAAGACTTCTTCTTGTAAGTAATATATTCGTAAGTGCTGTGTTTAACGCGGCGCTTCATAGTGAGATTGACGTAACGCATGAGGTCGTTGACGTTTTGCTTGCGCGGGGCGTCCTCATCGTCATAAAATGGACCGTCGATATAAATGGTAATATGCGGCTTTTTGCGCCACGGATAGATGCTTTTTTTGTAGGTAGTAGTGGCAACATAGACGGGCGCATGTAGCTTGGCTGGATAATGAAAAGCAGCAGCGTTAAATGGACGTACGCCAGTGTAATAAGGCCACATGTGACTTTCTGGATAGACTATGACGCATTTCTTTTGCTTAATTCGTTTATCGATGGCAGCGTTAAGCTTGCGCATATCGTGAACGTTGTCTGGAATTGGCAATGCGCCAGCCATGGGCAGGGCTTTGCCAATGATTGGAATGCCAAGATTAGCTGGACTACAAATAATATATGGATGTTTCGGAAAAGTGAGCGTAAAAGGGTTTACGACATCGCCGAACCATTGCGTGTGGTTGATGTAAAGAAAATATCCTTCACGGGCGTGGCGAAGTAAATAGCGATTTTTGATGGTAATATGGGCGCAGAGTTTGAGATAACAAAGAGAAAACAATACTACGACCGGATAGAAACACATGGCGAAAAAACGATAAAACGGATTGCCGTGTAGCCATTTGTAATTTTTAGGCAAATGAAAATCTTGATTGCGGGTTTCCGCAAAATCTTGATCAAAAGATTTATAATACAGTACTTCGCTCATCTAAGTTTATTATAGATGAAACAGAGTAAAAATACACATAAATTAACGAGTACAATAGAGGCGCCAGCCGGAGCGGCAAAAATGTAGGATGCGGTGAGACCGAAAATGAAGCAAATGATGGAAATCGTAACGGAAAAGATGAGATTTTGACGGAAGTTTTTTGATAGCTGCATGGCGCTGAGGCAAGGGAAGATGATTAGGCTTGATATAAGCAAAGCGCCAAGCATTTTCATGCCAATTACGACAGTAAACGCGCAGAGAATTGCCAAAATGCTTTGATATAGGTTTACTTTGACGCCGATGGATTTAGCGAAGGTTTCGTCAAAAGTGATAGCAAAGATTTGGCGCCGCAGAATGATGAAAGTTGTAATAATGGCGGCTCCAAGGATAATGCTGGCAATTAGATCGTGCATTGATATGGCGAGGACGCTGCCGAATAAATAGGCGTTGAGATCGATATTGACGCCGCGAATTGAGACGATAAAAGTGCCGAGCGCCAAGGCGGATGCAGATAGAATAGCAATTGCCGCGTCGCCGTTGACTTTAGAGTTGTCGTTGAGGCAAAGAATGAAGAAAGCGGCAATGATGACGGCGACAATCGAGAATTCGAGTGGCGCCCAACCAAAAGCAATAGCAATTGCGACGGTGCCAAATGCGACATGCGAAAGGCCGTCGCCGATCATAGATTGACGACGCAAGACAAGGCTGGAGCCAATTAGGGCGGCACAGATGGAAATGATTAGGCCGGCGATGAATGCGCGCTGAATAAAATCGTATTGGAGCATTTCGAAAATGCTAATGAGCATGAACCCTCCTGACGTATTCGGCGGTGGTGCCGAAGAATGGATTATCGTGATCGAGCGAAAGAATGCGATTTCCGACAAGGTTGTGATGGTCGAGATCATGCGTAACCATAATGATGGCGAAATCACGATTTAACTCGCGCAATATGCGGTAAAAATCTCGTTTCGAACGATAGTCGAGGTTATTGCTTGGCTCGTCAAGGATTAATAATTCTTTAGTGGCAACAATGGCGCGTGCGAGCAGAACTTTTTGTTGTTGACCGCCAGAAAGATGGCCGAATTTTTCTTTGGCCAGATTGCTAATTTTAAGAGCTTTGAGTGCATCTTGAATTCGCTGGCGCGGATAGGCTTGGAATAGTTTAGTCTGGCCAAGTGCGCCAGATGAAACTATTTCGTAAACGGAAGCAGGAAAGTTAGCGTCTATGTGATGACGTTGAGCCATGTAACCGATTTCGTTGGCATCTAGGTTGTCAGCGAAAATAATTTTGCCGGTCGTTGGCTTAATCAGTCCAAGTAAGCATTTAAGTAGAGTGGTTTTGCCGCAGCCGTTCGGTCCAACAACGCAGAGAAAATCGTCGCGGTTTACTTCAAAATTGAGTTTTTCGAAGACCGGATGTCCGTGGTAGCTAAGGCTGAGGTTCTGAACTTTGATTAAGCTCATTCAGCCTCCTTGAGAGTTGCGTAATTATTGCGATAGATATCAACCATAGTGAGGCCATTTTCGAAATCATGTTGGGTGATATTATGACCAGATTGTAGCGTGCGAATTTTAGCGTCGGTGCTGGTCGAAATCGTATTGGCTATTTTGGCATTGGAAAGTTCAATGGTATAAATTGTGGTAATTTTTTGGTCTTTAATAGCGTCGGTTAGTTTTGCGATAGTACTGGCGTCTGCTTCTGTTTGCTCGGCGCAGCCAGGGAAGGCGGCAAGATATTCGTAGCCATATTCTTGGACAAAATAGGCGAAAGGAAAACGGTCTGCGAATATAAGCGGTTTTGCGAGCGAAATGGTACGAAAATCTTGGTCAGCCTGTTTTATTTCGTTAGCGTAGTTAGTATAGTTTTGTTCGATTGTCTCCGCGTGGTCTGGGAATGATTTGGCCATTTGATCTTTTGCAAAGGAGAGCATCGCTAAATAATTTTTTGGCGAAGTCCAAATGTGCTCGTCTTTTTCGGCTTGCTCATGTTCGTGTTCGTGCTCATCTTGAATAATATTTTCGTTTGATTCATCGATCAGAGTGACGGCGTCGGCGAGCTTGATGGACTGACTCTTGATTTGAATGTTTTCTACCCAAGTTTCCGATTCGCCGCCGGTATAAATAAAGATGTCGGCGTTTTGGACTTGAATGACGTCCTGCGGCGTAGGATCGTAACTATGTACATCAGTGCCCGGCTTGATTAACATCGTGAGCTCAGTGTCGATGTTTTTAGTGAGTGCGCGGGCAATATCGTAGCTCGCAAAATTTGTGGAAATGATTTTCAATTTTTCTGAAGCGACTTCGTTTGGGTTTTTTGGCCAGAAGAGCAGAACACTAACAAGCGCTACGATTAAAATAATGAACACGGTACGTTGAATATGCTTAGACATGGTGCAATCCTTGGCATTCAGCGCAGTAACCCGGAATGGTCATCTGGAAGGTAGAGATGTCGAAGCCGTGCTTGCGGGCGGCGTGTTTCTTGAATCCATTGAAATGGCGGCAATCGACATGGAATATGCGATGACAGCCGAGGCACTCGAGATAGACGTGGTTTTCGTTTGGGCAATTATCTAGGTAAATAAATGTAGCGGAGCCATTTTCGCCCAGCGTTTTGCGGAGCAAGCCATCGTTTACGAACTCATTAAGTGTGCGATAGACGGTAGTAACGCCTAGATGGTTGCCGTCGGCATCGATTTTTTCAACGATATCCTTAGCAGTGAAGGGCGTGCTGAAACTTTGGGCGATTTGCATGATATAGCTGCGGTTTAAGATGCGGTTTTTGTTTGCCATAACTCCTCTTAAAAAATTGAAAATGATTTTCAATTTTTATTCTAGGCTTTTTGGGACGTTTTCGCAATAATATAGTGTGTCGTACTTGCGCTGCACCTATAATTATGGTAAAATAATGAAGTTTTCTGAGCGTCAACAGAAAATAAATCCTTTTTTCAGAAAGTGAGGTTGTGGGTATGAAGAATGACGTGGACTTTAAGACGTACGAGAAGATGAAGCTGATTGTGGATGGGCTGATTGATGCCGTCCGCAGCAAGGCTGCTTTCCGCGGAGTGAAGGGGGCAGCGGTCGTGATGGGCTTTACTGAGGCGCAGTTGCCTTATGAAAAGGCGGGCGTGCATGATATTGTCGCCATCAATGAAGACGACGGTATTTCCTTCGAGGAGGGCGATGCGATGATTCGTTACTGCAATTCCTGCCTGAGGGAAATGGCCGAGAACGGCAAAGAGCATTTTGAAACTACTGACTACGATGGAGCGGGGACTTCCGCCGGCTTCGCCGTGCTGAACATTGAAGGTACTATCTTTGTGGTCGCCGTGATAATCCCGGCGAGTGTCGAGATTACCGACCAGGTGCTGCATCTGGGCGACGTGTTCTGCCCGTATAAGGTCTGGTTCGGCCACTACGACTGCATGGTATGCAGCAGCTACGAATAAACTTCCCAATCTGTCTCGAACGGTATCGACATAAAGCTGGCCTTCGGGCCAGCTGTTTTTATTGCCATGAGCTAGTTCGCATTATTGGCGGATATATGGTAAAATAATGGAAAGCTATGAAAGAATTAGCAGAAGATTTTAAGACGATTGCAAAGAAAGATCGTGGATTATTCTGGTGGATGGCAGCACAGTTGGCTTTGGCTGTTTGGCTGTTTTTGTTGCCGCTAACCAATTTAAATCCGAATCGTCCGAAAGTCTGGGCGCGTTACTCTGATATTAACAATGGCTATGCGCAAAGCGACTGGTGGTATCTTATTTCTTTTTCGGTCATAGCGATTGTATTAGGGATTGGGCATAATTTAATAAGTGCTAGATTATATTCAAAGCGTGGTAAAGATATTGCGCGTCTTTTCTTGGGCGTGAGTATTGTAATTACAATGGTAGCTTTGAAGTTTCTGATGAGTATTATCGGAGAAGGATAAATGTCTAAGGTAGTTGAGATTCCGACAGGAAAGCGCACGGCGCTATATCGTTTTTTTGAGATATTGCCGGGATTTTTGAGCTACTCAATGGTGGTCTTATTGGTTATTTTATCGGCTATTTCGCCGATTGCGGGGTCAGTCTATCTGTTGCTGATTGTGATTATGAGTTTAGTGAAGGCAATTGGGGTGGCTTTTCGCACTGTACAGGGTTATAAGGTAGTTAATCAGGGCATTAAAGTAAATTGGCAGAAACGTTTACAAGATTTGGAAGATCCGAACGAGAGTTATGCGCGATTAAAAGGTCGGAAGTCGAGCGAATATCAATACGATGTGCATTTGAATAATCTTTGCATGATGGCGGCGGCGGAAGATGGGTATTTCCCGAAGCCGAGCCAGGTTTATCACGCGGTGATTATTACCATGTACAATGAAACGCTGGATGTTTTGACGCCAACACTTGAGAGCGTTTTGGCGACTACTTATCCGAAGGATCGGATGATTATCGTGATTGCTTACGAAGAGCGTGGTGGTCCAGAGACGGAAAAAGTCGCGAAGATTTTGGAGAAGAATTATAGAAAAAAGTTTGCCGGTTTCGTTTTGGCGAAACATCCGGCCGATATTCCGGGCGAAGTAGTTGGCAAAGGTGGCAATATTACAAACGCTGGTAAGGTTTTGCGCGACTACGTAAAAGAGCGCGGTATTCGTTTCGGCGATGTAATTGTCACGACGCTAGATAGCGATAACCGTCCGCACAAATGTTATTTTGACCAGGTGGCGTATGAGTTTATCGTGCGCGAAGATCGCAAACGTTTAAGCTATCAGCCGGTCTCATTGTTTACGAATAATATTTGGGACGCGCCGGCGGTAACGCGTGTAGTGGCGTGCACGAACTCGTTCTGGAATTTGATTTGTACGATGCGTCCGCACGTACTGCGTAATTTTGCGTCTCATTCGCAGCCATTGGACGCTTTGGTAGAGATGAATTTTTGGAGTACACATACGATTGTGGAAGATGGTCATCAGTATTGGCGTTCGTTGTTCTATTTTGACGGCGTATATGACGTAGTGCCGATTCGGGCGCCAATTTATCAGGATGCAGTACTGTCGGACAGCTTATTTAAGACTTTGAAAGCGCAGTGGGTGCAATTGAGGCGTTGGGATTATGGCGCATCGGATGTGGCCTATGTGGGTACGTATCTTTTCTCGAAACAACGCACGGTGCGCTATTTGTCGTTGGTGCCAAAATTCATCCGCTTGCTGGATGGTCACGTGACGTTGGCGGCAATTGCACCGATTGTGGCGTTTGGTGGTTGGGTGCCATTGATGTTCCAGCTAGAATCGCGCGATTTGTTGTCGCATAATTTACCAATGGTAGTGAGCTATATCCAGACTTTTGCGGCATGTATGTTGTCGATTTCGATTTTGCTTTCGTTGAAGATGCTGCCGCCACGTCCGGCGCGTTATAAGAAAGTTAAAAAGTTTTTCATGGTGATTCAATGGATTATTTCGCCGATTATTGCGATTGTGTATTCGTCGTTCTGTGCGTTCTATTCGCAGACGCGATTAATGCTGGCGTTGTATATGGAAAAATTCGACGTCACGGATAAAGCCGTTAAAAAATAAAAAGATTAAACTTATGCTTGTATATGCGGTCGTTGACTGTATGATGGGCTTATAAAAATTAATTGGAGGTAGCTGACTGATGGTGACGTGATTTTTTGGGCGGTAAAAATAAACATAAAAAGGAGATTTATGCGAAGAAAAATTCGTGAGTGTTTTTTGTTGCTTGCGACGACGGTTGCTGCATTTTTGGGCGGCGGCATAGCAAGTGCGATTGAGGCGCCGGCAACGATTTTAAGTAATCCAAACAGCCCTAGTAGCATAACGGTGACGCGCGAGGTGACTAATGTTGTTAATCCGGTAACGAATACGTTTAGCTATAGTTTTGAGGCGGTCGACGATGAAAATCCGGCTTTGGTAGGGAACATTCCGTCTGGGCTGAGTATTGTTTTTGATGGTACGAGCCCGGTGGAAGGCGTGGCGACGGAGATGGCAACGTTAGATTTAGGCGCAATGAGTTTTACGGAGGTTGGTGATTATAAGTTTATTCTGAGAGAAAGAACTAGCGGAAATGAGACGGCGTATCCAGTAGATACTTCGAAGCAATATTACGTAACGGTTTCCGTACGCAATGAGATAGAAAATGGCACACCAACGGGTAGATTAATTCCGACGCTAGCTTTGCAAGTGTTGAATTTTGATCAAGGCTCGAAGATGGATGCTGTATTTTCAAGCAACGCAGTATTAACTTATGTGCAAATTTCAAAAAAAGTTGAAGGTAATTTAGCACGACGCGATGAATATTTTAAGTTTTACGTTGAGTTTACAGGTGCGACAGATGGAGATGAGTTTTCGATAGTCGGGCAAGACCCGGTGGTGACTTATCACGGCGAGACGATAAATACGCAGGATAAAATCATTCTTGGTCAAGAGAACTACGTTTATTTGAAGCATGATCAAGTAGTGATGATTGGTACGAATGGTGAGCAGTCGTTAGAGATTCCGGCAGGCATTGATTTCTATGTGGAAGAGGAACAGTCGAATGATTACGTGGCTTGGGTGGATGGAATGCAGACGAATAATAACGGTTGGTCGACTCTGTGGGCGGCAGACTTTAATCCAGCAGGAATGTTAAATGGAGAAAACCAAGCAAGCTTCGTAAACGTAAAAGAAGCAAGTGTGTTGACTGGCATTGTGATGAATGTTTTGCCGTTTGTTTTGATTGTAATGGCTGGTGCGATTGGCGTATTTGTGGTGCGTAAAACTGTATTAGAAAATAAACATGAAAATTAAACGAAACTCTAGGCGCAGGTGGGTGCGTCTAGGGGTGGGGTTTGGCGCAACAGCTATCTGGATGTGGATGATATTTAATATGTTTTTAGGTATAAAAAGAGTGGTCGGCGACGATTTTGCGCCCGATTTACGGGATGGGGATTTAATAATATATGAACGATTATCGTCGCCGAAGACTGAGGAGATTGTAATATGGCCAGACGGGAAATTAGGACGCTGGAATGGCAAGGACGATATTATTGGCCGCGCGGCAATTTTGTGGCGAGGTCGGGGGATTTAATATATGGTTTTGCGCATAGCGTTGCTCGTGCGTGTGGTTTATTATGCGCAATTTTATTGATATTAATAATCGGACTCTGTATTTATATTCTAGCCGATGCACAAATAGTAGTTCGAAGTGCCGATTTGCCAGAGGAAATCGTTAAGTTGGCACCAAGCCAAGAAAAAGTAGATTTCTCAGCATTAAAAGTCGTAAATGATGATATCGTGGGATGGATTGTAGTTGATGGTACGGGAATTGATTATCCGGTCCTAAGAGGTAAGGATAACGATTATTATTTGTCGCGGAATTATTTGAAACAATGGGCGGCGTCGGGTAGTGTTTTTATGGACTATCGGAATAAAGCGAGCCTCGAAGATGATTTTACGATTATTTATGGGCATCGAATGGGATATGGGAAAATGTTTTCGGACGTAACGCTATTCGCTGATGGGGAGTTTTTCGCGGAGCATACAACCGGAACATATTATTATGATGGCGGGAAATACTCTTTAAGGTCGGTTGCTTTTGCGCTAATAACGGCAACTGAGCAGGATGTTTATGATGCGGCGTACAGTAAAAATGGAGACGTGGCGGTGCGATTAATATATGATCAAGCAATTTGGAGGAATGGCATATTAACGGACGGGCGATATGTCTTGTTGTCGACTTGTGACGCACAAGACCGAAGTAAACGTGATGTGCTTTTGATGCGCGCGCAATAAAAAATGGCCTGATGGCCAACTTGAAATACTTGGTGGAGTGCAGGAGACTCGAACTCCTCACCTCGACAATGCGAATGTCGCGCTCTACCAGATGAGCTAGCACCCCAAGTCTGTTAAGATTATACCACTAAATAGATGAAAAATGCTATGATGAGAGAAGTTCGCAAAAAGTACCTTTGAAAGTGGGGTGAAAATATGCAATCTTGGCAACTCGGATTAAATTCGACCGATGGCATTTTATTCTTCTTACATACGATGAGCTTCGTAACGCCGGATAATCAATTACTCTTGGACGACTTACTTGATTATTATGGTAAAAGTGAAATGACGGAGGGGATTCGTCGCATTGAAAGAGGAATAATGCGCGTGTCGTATACGCTATGTGAAGCGATTGATATTACAATTACGATTATGCCACGCGAAATGCGCATCAATTCGCCGGCAGACATTTGTCTAGAAGTGAACGATCGTAAAGGAGTGCGCCAATATGGCGCGAAACAAACAGAATACGAGTTTCGCTACGAGCAATGGAGCCGGAAATATTACTGTGATAATTTGGGTAGCGTAGTATTGTGCGCCGAACAAGTTGCGCGACTAACTCGGACATTAAGCGAACTGCGAGAGAGCTATCGCGAATGGCAGTCTTATATGGATCAATAATTTCTACTAAACCCACGGAAACCTCGGATAAGCATCCGAGGTTTTTTAATTTTAGGCGTAAATGTTATAATCAAGATAAACATAAGAGAGATTAATAAAATGTCGAATGCAGAACAAGATACTGGCCAAAATAAACAAGAACAAGAACAGAATGAATGGGATTCTTTAGCTGAACCATTCGATGCGCGAAAAGTTGAAAATCCAACGCAGGATGATTTATCCTATGAAGCCTGGTTGCGTTCGAATGCGAATCCAGACCAATTGGATGCCGATGGAAATCCAACAGGTGCGGTAACGCCGGAAAAGCCGTTTGATACTAAGGATATTGAAAATCCAACGCAGGATGATCTCTCTTATGAAGCATGGCTAAAATCTAATGCTAATCCTGCATTTGAGACGGATCGTGATGGGAATCCAAATCGCGCCTATGAAGCGTCAAAGACCGAGGGCGAGCCTGCTGCGGCGGCAGAGCAAGAGTCTACTGCAATCGCCGAAGAGGAAGATGACGGCGCAGAGCTTGATCCGACGAAGTCGCGTTGGAGCCAGATGTCTGAAGATGATAAGTATAACTTGCTACACAAATATCCACGCCTAGAGGGCGAGAAGACGAATGAGTGGGGTAAGCGTATTGAAGCGGCCGAAGGGGTACGGATTTTTGGACTAGAGACGAAGAATGAAAAGACAAGTGAAGCTACCGAAAGTGCTGAAAATGCAGAAAAGCCAGCGCCGAAAGAAGAAACCGCAGAGCAATCCGACACGGAACAAGCGGAAAATGCGCCGATTCCAGCTCCAGAACAAGCTGAGGGGACCCCAACGAGCGAGACGGCCGCAGAAGAGAGTTTGGACGAAGCTGAATCTCCAGCTGAAAACGAGAGTGAGGAGGTCGAAGCAGAAGAGCCGACATCGCCAGAAGCCGAACAAGGGCAAGAAGATGCCGAGAAACGCAAAAAAGAATTATTAATCCAGCTAGGCGGTGGCAAAATAGCATCCTGGGTGGAGTCGGATAAGAAACTGACGCGTGGCGACTTGGATAATATGGATGCCGAAGGGTTGCAGCAACTAGTTGACGAATATGATGGTCTAAATGTTGGCGAAGATATACCGGAGTCTAGCGAAGAGGGCGATGCGTCGATGTTAGGTGCCGCTATGGAGGCTGCTCCAGCTCAGCCAGCTCCGGAAGCCGTAGTTGGACAAACGCAAGCAGCCGAGGCGACTGAGGAAGCGGCGAGTACTGAAGGCGAGGTTAATACGCATGAGAAAACTGCAGAAACGGCAGAGACAAAGACGTTATCTGAGCGAATTGAAAAAATAAATACCGAGATTGATACGATTCGCGAATACCGCGTACAATCGTCAGTCTGGGAACATATGAGCAAACTTTTGGCAGATTGTAGCGAAGGCGTGAAAAAGAGCGTGGAATTTGCGCGCGCTAAACGTGGGCTAGAACGTGACGAGGCGATGCTTAGACAACATCGCGAAGAACTTCGTAGGATGCCGCTGTTTACATTGCCGTGGAGCGAAGCACGAACTCGTAAGGACAATTTAAAATCTATTATTAAATCTGCAGAAGCGTCATTAGCGATAACGAGAGATAGGTTTAGTGCGCTTGAGTCGGGATTGCCAGAGTCATTAACCGATGAAGAACAGAATTATGTCGATAATTTCTCGATGATGGATGCGCGTATGGATCGCGTGAATGCCGATTTGCATATTCGGGCAGAATTGGGTGCAATCGGAATGCGCAAAGGCTGGATTAAGGATCAACGAGTAGCAATGGAAAAAGGTCAGAGCGGCCAGAATTCGCCAAGCAACGAGAAGCGTGAGGCGTTTATTCGTAAGACTCAAGCAGAAATTGATGCAATCCAAAAACGCATCGATGATTATCAAGAGGCGCATCCAAACTTCATGCTTCACCCGGATTTGGAATACAAGAATTTGAGTTATGATCAGATTGCTGGAGAGGGGATGGATGAGACGCCGGACGTTGTGATTGATGACGATGCGGAAGATGAAGCTGATCTTGACGGCGAAGAGAGCGCGGAAGCGTAGTATACTAGATAGATGAAAGTCTATCTGGTTAGACACGGGCAAACAGATTGGAACTTGCGTGGAATCGCGCAAGGACAAACGGATATTCCACTGAATGAGACTGGCATTGCGCAGGCGCAAGCTTTGCGTGACAAAGTGCGAGAGATAGATTTTGATGTTTGCTATGCTTCACCGCTAAAGCGGGCGGCCGAGACGGCGACAATTATTGCCGGTCATCGTTGCGAGATACGCTATGATGATTTGCTAAAAGAGCGTGGGTTTGGTGAATTTGAAGGGCGACCAGGCGCAGAAATGCGTGAAAAAGCGCCAAACATTGGCGATTTCAAGATTAATACAAATTATGGCGGAATAGAGCCGATTAAAGATTTGTTAGCGCGCGCAGAGGCATTTTTAGCGAAAATTAAGCGCGAATGTGCTGGGATGGATAAAATTTTGGTAGTCGGGCATGGCTCGATGCTAAAGGCAATTCACTTTGCGATCGTGGGTTGGGACGAGGATACGGATTTTTGGTCTTGGCATCTAGATAATACGGAAATATGCGACTATGAGTTAGCTGAGGGGCGCGTGGAGCGGGTTTTAAGCGACATAGAAAAGCAACTCTATGTAGATTTAAGTGGCGCAGATTTGCATTTTTATCGCGATGGCGCGACGGCGTCGACGGTGATTAATGTGAATGATGAATATCTCGTAAAGATTGAAAATTTCGATACAATGCGTGAACAGATGGAGTTTTTGCGTATGTATCCTGATAGCTGTTTTCAGAAAGTGTTGTGCTTCAACGAAGAATTGAGCTATGTTTGCTTTGAATTTATTAAGGGCGAGAAATATAGCGATGCACAGATTGATGCAAATGATGCAATGGAGCAAATCTGCGAGATAGTTTGCGGCTATGGTGAATATACGCACAAAGGATATGGCTTTTTGGGTGACGAAAAAGATACGTGGTACGATTTCTTATTAGACGAGATAGAGTATGCCGAGCAACGCATTCCAGAAGTGTCGAAAGATAAAGTAATGGCGGCGCTAGAGGTAGCTGGGCGGGAAGAGCCACAGCAATATTTAACGCACGGCGATTTCGGTACGCATAATTTTTTAGTGGAGCATGGGAAAATTCACGTGATTGATCCAATGCCGGCGGTGGCGGATTATCTATACGATTTTTATTTTGCTTTACTATCGGACGTGGATATTTTTATGCATTTAAGCGAAGAGGCGGTGCTGAATTATTTTGAACGCGATATGGAATACAAAAAAGCGCTACTAATTGTAGCTTTGTATGTACGAATGAGTAGGGCGGCGAAATATGACGCCGAGAACCTACAAAAGTATAAAGATTTGTACGCAAGAATCTAACGGTGGACGCGATATTCTACGGCGGTAGGTTCTAGAGAAGCGCCGGATAGGTCGCGATGCTGGAGCCAAATGGCGACAATGACAGAAGCGACGACGGCCACGACGACAATTACCATAGGAATAATCCATGTGCTAGATTCGTGCTTTTTGGTGTTTGCGTGTTTGTTTGTACTCATGTCTGTATTGATTTTACTACGTTTTAGGGAAAAAGGCGACGCTGAGTTTTAGTCAAATGAATATCCATTATCTAAACACAGCGTAGCGCCACCTTCGAGTCTGATACGGATGGCGAAAATTTTTGAGCCGGAATAACGTCCGCCGCCAATGTCGTCATTGAAGCCTTCGTCTTCACAGTAGGCGCCATCATCATATTGAATGTCGCCAACTTCCATAGCTGCCCAGTTGTCGCTGTCGCCGAGACCGCCAGAACCGTGCACTTCAGTGTCGTAGGCACCGCGATTTTCGGTATCACCGTTAATACAATCGATGACCATGGTTGAACCCCAGAGCGCAACTTTGTATGGTTTGCCGGTAGATGGATCTACCATTTCGTCGCCAACATATCGTTTATAGAAGGTACAAAATCCCTTTTGTTTATTGTAGCGATTGGAATAATTATCGGAAACACTGGAGGAGTTGTGAGTATACCATTGATTCATGGCCGTCACGATAGCGGCGGCGTCGCGCTTGCGCTGAGTGTTGCGCTGGCCTTGGTTAAGCGCAGGCAGAGCAATGAAGACCATGAGGAAGATTAGGCCGGCGATCGCAAGAACGAGGACAACTTCGATTAGAGTAAAGCCAGGTCTATTTTGCTTATGGTTCATTTAGTTTCATTATATAACGAAAAACACCCAATGGGCGTTTTTTTAAAAAACTGGTGGGTCGCGAGGGACAGCGGCTCCTGAAGGAGCCTTGGTTCGCTGGCGTTGCCTCGCAAATAAAAATGCAAGCATTTTTATTTGATTCGGCTCCTGGCTCGCACGAACCCTACGGGTTCTCGCCCGCTCGTTTATACAACAAAAAAATGCCCGATGGGCGTTCTTAAAACTGGTGGGCCTAACGGGACTTTATTCAAACCAAATCAAAAAGATATTGGATTTTAAGAAATCTCTCTCAGTTAGGTCTTTAACAGAGGTCAGAGGGAATAATTCAACTTCCTCTGACGAAGACAGTATAGCACACTTTCGCAGAATTGGCAAATATGGTGATACAGAGGTAGTGCGTTATAAGCAGAAACAGAAACATGATTTCTCGGAAAAAGAAGTGGCCGAAATGATTCGCAGATACAAGAGTGGCGAAACGGTATACGAATTAGCCGCCGCATTCGGATGTCACCGATCGACTGTCAGTGCAGTATTGAAACGTAATGGCGTTGCAGTAACGCTGGTGAAATCCGAGAAAGTGTTCGATCCGGCGGAGGCTGCGGCGCTCTACAAAGATGGGATGAAGTCCAAGGAGATCGGCAAACGGTTCGGCGTGAGCGAACAGACGATACGGGATTGCCTGAAAAAGCAGGGCGTGAAGATGCGCTCGCGGTGGGATTATCCGAGAGAATAAAGTATAATTATCTCATGCAAAAATCCAACAAATTCCGCCAAAAAGCCGGTCAGATTGTTATTCCTTCAGGCACATCTCCGTGGCCGCATGAACTGCGCATTGCTGTTATTCTATCTAATGCGGGGTATAGAGTAGAATTTATCCATGAGTATAATTCCGCTAAAACTGCAGACTTCTTGCTCAACGGCGTGCCATATGAGCTAAAGTCCCCAAAGAGCAGCAAGATTGACGCCGTGGAGCGCAACCTGAAGCGCGCTACGAAGCAATCCCGCAATATTGTGTTTGACAGTTCCAGAATGAAGAATCTTCGCGACGATAAGATTCGCGGTAATCTTATCTTTCAGGCTAAGCATCAAAAGCTGATAGACAACATTATCTTCATAGATAAGCATGGGCGGATTAATATCTTGACATCAGACTAGAAACTTGCTAAGCTAAAGATATAGAAGCACTCGCACGGAGCAGGATGTTCCTACCGCGGGGGCTTCATTTTTTATGCCTGAAAATGTGAAACGAAGGAGGAATATGCCAAAAGGAAAAGTTCATAAGATTACAGCCGCAAAGCAGAAGGACATAGTTCAGAGATACAGGAATGGCATGTCGGTTCCGGAGATATGCGCCAGGTACAGAGTTGCCGAAAGTTCAGTACGCTTCTGGACAGGCAAATATACCGACCGGAAGACGCCGTATAAGTTTGTTCCGGCAAAAAAGTATAATGATCTTTCTTCGCACCTGGAAAAGGCTGAAGAGATCAGCAGGATCAGAGAGAAGTTCATTGCCGGACTGAATATGACACTGAAAGATAAGTATGCCTTCATGGATGATTTCTATGACCATTACATTTACGGCGGAAGCGCGGAAACGCCGGAATATGGCATCCGACGTCTGTGTGAGGCGATGATGGTAGACCGTATAACGTATAAGCATCATCTGGAGAAACGAGACAGCTACCGGGAAGAAGAGCACAGAGAATCCATGCTGAAAGACCGGATTAACGGGCTGTATGCCAGCAGTAAAGGAATGCTTGGGGCGGATCAGATAAAAGTATTGCTGGAGCGAGAAGGAGTTCGAATCAGTGTTTCTCATGTACGGGCACTGATGCGCGAAATGAATATTGGCCATACAAGGATGACTCAGAGTCTCAGGCAGAGGCTTTTTTATTATCCGGAACAGAAATGCAATCTGCTGCTGAAGGAGAATAGAATCACGGGTATAAACCAGTTATGGGTGTCGGATTTTAAGGAGTTCGGATACCATGGGCACAGGTATTATGTCTGCATGGTTATTGATACGTATTCCAGGAGGGCACTGGCGGCATATATCCGGGAAAACAAGGGCAAGTATCTTGCTGCGGCTACGCTTCGAAGTGCAATTGAGCACCGGGGTGCGGCTCCGAAAATTTTTCATACTGACGGCGGCGGAGAGTATGATGCTCGGAATATGCGGCAGATCTACAGAGAATATGGAATCCGGCATTCGTTTTCGCGTCCGGGCGTTCCTGACGACAACCCTTTCATCGAGTCATTTTTCAATCTGTTCTCGAGCAGATTCCTGTATGCCGGAGAGTATTTTCAGTCGGCAGAAGAACTGGCAAGAAAATTCAGCGGCTTCATAGATTACTACAATACTCTGATTCGTCGAAATCTCAATTACTGCTCTCCGATAGAATATGAGGAGAAATTCCCGAACGAGACCTTATATATCTATCCCGGAAAAACAAAGAACAACAGAGCAACATTCAGGCTTTCGTGGGCTCGTGAGCAGCTGTCTGAAGAAGAGAGTTTGGACATTATTGGCGATGCAGACACGGAGAAGTTTGATTTCAGAGAACAAGAATAACAGAGAGGATTTTTGCAGACGGGGGTTAAAATGCCTCACGGAGGCAATCTTCAGCTAAAAACTGGAAAAGACGAGCAAATATTTATTGCGGAGTCACCTCTGTATTTTTGCGAAAAACACAAAAAACGGCTGGTTTTTACCTGCCGTGATCGCTTTTAGCTCCATATAGAAAGATGTTTTATATGTCTTCTGCCACATATAAAAAAATTTGCATTTTCTTTATATGTTATATATCATATATAAAAAGGTTTATATGGGACAAAAGCTCAAATTATTATCAGAGTTACCACGAATCGACGCTGCTTCTTATGCAGACAAACTCATAGCCGCACGTGCTGCAATTGGTGAACTAAAAGGAGCTTGCTATGGTTTGCCGAACCCTCAGTTGCTCCTCTCGCCGACGATAATGCGCGAAGCTCTGGAGAGCTCCGAAATTGAAAATGTCGTAACGACGCTGGAAGACGTCTTGCAGGCCCAATTGTTTTCAGAACAAGAACAGTCTCCAGCGGACAAAGAAGTGCTGCGCTACAATAAAGCGCTTGAGGCCGGAATCGAGAGCATGAAAAATAGCTATCTGGGCGAAAACACTATTAAAGATGTCCATGCCGTACTTATTCCTACGGAACCAGATATCAGACGAACTCAGAATGCGCTGCGAAACGCAGTCACTGGAGAGGTGGTATACATGCCGCCATCTGCTGAATCGCTACCTAAATATCTTTCGGATCTGGAAAAATTTATCAATTCCAGTGACGAAAGGCTCGATCCCGTCCTCAAGACTATTATTACCCACTATCAGTTTGAGGCTATTCATCCGTTTGGCGATGGGAATGGTCGTACCGGGCGCATCTTAATGGTTTTATGCATGCTGAATTACGAATTGCTCGACTTGCCAGTTTTATTCATAAGCGAATATATCAATAACAATAAGGCGGAATACTATAGTGTATTTAAAAAAGCAGATGATACCGGAGAACTTGATGGTTTCATTAACTACATGCTAGATGCGTTTACTATGCAGGCACAAAAGAGCACTACCGTACTACTGGGCATCAGGAAACTTCATGAAGATACCAAGCGTTATATCAGAGAGCAATTGCCAAACATTTATTCTCGAGATCTCATTGATGCTATCTTCAGTCAGCCCCTGATGACTGCAACAAGATATGAAGAGATAATGAGATGCTCATATCCAACCGCATCGAGTCATTTAAAGCTTCTTGAGGAGAAGGGTATTCTGCAGTCGGTTAAGATAGGAAAATACCTAATCTTTGCAAACATTAAGCTCATGGAATTCCTGCGGAGCAATCCGGCGTTTGGCTCAAATAGCAATATGGGTAAACAAATTCAGATCTAAGTTGTCGTCGCAGGCAATATTATCTTCACAGATAAGCGTTGGTGGATTGGTATCCTGGCATCAGATTGAAACCTGTCAGGCTAAAGACATAGAAGCACTCGCGCGGAGCAGGATGTTCCTACCGCGGGTGCTTCATTTTTTATGCTTATGCTGTCGCAATCCTACCCTGTTTGTTATCTTGATAGCAAACAGGAGTTATTGTTATGAAACGCATTTCTGACGCAAAACGCATTAAGATTGTGAAGGAGTACCATCAGGGCGCAAGAGTGAAAGATCTGTGCGAGAAATATGGCATCTCCAAAAGTACTTTCTATACCTGGGTTCCACCCTATACGGAATATGCCACAAACTATGGCAAAGTTACACCTAAAGACCTGGATATTGCCAATAAGCGGATAAAAAAGCTGGAGAGCATGATCAGAGTATTGCAGGGCTCTGATGTCTTTAAGGAAATGACGGTCAAAGAAAAAGAGGCCACAGTAGACAAATATTATGCAACCGGCAGATATAGCGTGCATGTATTATGCGACGCCTTTAAGCTTGATCGTGGCACTTACTATAACCACATCAACCGCGCCAAAGGTAAGGAAGCCTGGTATGAGAAACGTAAGATTGCCCTGATGCCTCGCATCAGGGATATTTTTAACCAAAGCTACCATGCTTATGGGGCGAAGAAGATTACCGCCGTACTGCGGGATGAGGGAGAACGCGTTAATGAAAAGTATATATCCGCACTAATGAAAGAAATGGGGCTGGAAAGCGTGATCAGGTATTCGAAACAGTACTCGCGGGAAGCAGAGAAAGCCACCAAACAGGCCAATCGTCTGCAGCGCCGATTCAGCGTTGATCGACCAAACCGGGCATGGGTGACAGATATGACCAGTTTTGTGCTGAAAAACCGGGTAGTATATCTCTGTGCCTATCTCGATCTATATTCCAGAAAAGTAGTTGCGTATGGCTGCGGCTATACGCCAAGTACCACACTGGCAAAACGCGTGCTTCAGGAAGCCGTCACTAAGGAACGTCCAGAGTCTGGTCTGGTGCTCCATTCGGATAATGGCGGAGCCTTTATCTCATACACATTGAAGAAGTTCGAAAAAGAACATGGTATTGCGCCGTCATACTCGCGTCCCGGTAAGCCTATGGATAACGCAGTGGCAGAACGATTCTTTAAGACTCTGAAGCAGGAGTTTATTTACCCGAAGAAATTCCGCTCCATCGCTGATTTCAAGAAACAACTGGCGGAATATGTGGAGTATTACAATACTGAGCGCAGACATTTATCCAATGGTAATAGGACGCCGCTGGAGACAGAACGAAACTACTATGTAGGGTATCAGGTGAGCGAGATGCTGATAAAAGAAAGCGAAGATGTAGCAAATGATCTTAAGACGCAATATGCCGTTTAAGGACATAAGTCATTCGGGGTAATATGAGCAATAAACCAGTGCAGATTCGCCCATTTTTAGCCAGTTTTCGGACTTTTGGGCGAAATAACAGGGGTGAGAAGAAAAAAGTACAGGGTTCGAATTTGCGGATTTTGAGAATTCCTGCACCAGTTTTGAAGATTTTGCAAAATATGCATAAAAAATATCTCAATCTGTTAATCTGGAAAATTCCAGGATTTTTGTTCAGATTGAGAGACCGTCGTACATTTGGTGGGTCGCGAGGGGCTCGAACCCCCGACCTCCTCGGTGTAAACGAGGCGCTCTAGCCAACTGAGCTAGCAACCCACAGCGGATGGGATTATAATAACATACTTTTTAACAAAAGAAAACCGCCCATGCGAGATGGGCGGTGTGTCGGAGGGGGATTACTGGAATTGTGCGGCTAAATTTTGGCTTGGACAACGCGGATGCTTCAAGTCGAAACCGGCACGCTCGAGAAGGCGAAGCTCATCGAGAGTGAGTGTGGCGAAATCGAGCAGATATGGTGCAGATTGAGCGATGTGCGTGGCTGTTTCGTAGCCGAACCAGTAGGCTGAATCCTTGGTGTAGGCGTAGCCGCCGTGCGTGTCGACTGCGCCGCGCATGGCGCGATAGGCGGCAGTCCAGGCGCCGTTTAACGCGGTCTGGTGACTCTGGTCAGCATTGCGACGCAACTTGTAAATCAGCTCGCCGATATCGGCAAACGATTGATTACGAAGCGCGGCATCGATAGCAATGACGTAATACGGATGCGGCGAGACGCTTTCGCCATTGACGGCGACGTCGGACAGCTTGGCGTGCCCTTCATAGAAGAGCTCGTCATCAGACTTAGCCAAGAGTGGGATGAGCGGCTCGAGTGGCGTGCTGGCCAGATGTTCGGCGAAGAGCGCTTCGGCGTTGATAGAATCGCGCAGATGGCACTCTAGCTCGTGACCAATCAGTTCGGCCAGTTTGAGGCCGTTAACTTTGCGACTTTTTGGAATAACGACCTGCGGATTGCCGTAGGATGTCTTGTTGCGGACATCGATGGCGGAAGCGCTGTTATCGATGATAATATCCCAGTTCCTAAAGCCATAGATGTCGGCGATGCGCTGAAATTCGCGCTGAATACCGAAGGCGTCATATGATCTAGCCAAGAGCTCGTGACGCTTTTCTTCGGAAAAGCAGGACGAATCATCTTTGCTGTCAGAGGTGCTAGTGGCGGCGCGATAACAGTTTAGGACTTGCAGCTTGTCGGGACGGCCGTAGATTTGCTGAGCGTACTCACCGCCGGAATTGCTACCGAGCAAGATGCTGGCGGCCATATTGGCGGCGCAGAGTGCATCGTGGACACGGTGATTCAGTATTTCCAGAATCGCGTCATCCATGGGAGATTCCGGATAGCACGCACTACGCAGAGCGTCAGCGGCAATGCGGACGATTTCGCCTTTGGCGGCGGCTTGCGACAAGTTGAACTCGTCGTATTGAAACTGCGGATTGATGAAGGGGCCGCCTTCTTCGGTAGTCATCCAGAGTTCTTTTTCGTGAGCTTGGTTGACTGGAGTGATCAGTTCGACGGGGTTGAGAGCCATAGCGGCTCGGGCCAGAACCTTAGCGGATTCGCTGACGAAGTTGTTTTGGTTAAGATAACGCAATTCATATACCTCCTTTTTAAAGAACGATTTCGAGTGTCTAGTCTAGGAACCGCGAAAAAATCTCGCGTTTGCACTCGATTTTATGTAATTATAGCATAAATGGTTTAAAAAGTCAATAGGAGAGAGGCTGAAAACGCTCGCTATAAGGGGAGAAATATGGTAAAATATGAAAATATTAAATAATTATGAAAGGGCAGCGATGTCAGATATACAATCGATAGAAAAAATGCGTCATTCGCTTAGCCACATTATGGCTGCAGCGGTTAAGAATTTGTATGCTGGCACAACAACAGTTCAGTTTGGAATTGGCCCGGCTATTGATAATGGCTTTTACTATGATATCGACTTTGGTGGCCAGAAGGTTTCTGAGGAAGATTTTAAGAAGATAGAAAAAGAGATGCGCAAAATAATTGCGCAAAAGTTGCCGATTGTGCGCAGTGAAAAGACGCGCGCCGAGGCTTTGAAGTGGGCAAAAGATAACGGCCAGAAGTTTAAGGAAGAATTGATTAACGATTTGCCAGAAGATGAAGTGATTTCCTTCTATACTTTGGGCGATTTTGAAGATTTGTGCCGTGGGCCGCACGTAGAAAACACCGGCGAAGTTGGCGTGTTTAAACTTGACAAGGTAGCTGGTGCCTATTGGCGTGGCGACGAGAAGCGTGAGATGCTGACGCGCATCTATGGTTTAGCGTTTGAAACGCAAGAAGAGCTTGATGCATATTTGAAACAGCAAGAAGAAGCGAAGAAACGCGATCACCGCAAGCTCGGCAAAGAGCTCGGTTTGTTCTGCTTCTCGGATTTAGTTGGCGCTGGTTTGCCACTTTTTACGCCACGCGGTACCGTATTGCGTGATTGCTTGGCGGCCTTTGCGAATAGTTATCGCGAGCGCTGTGGCTATCAGAAGGTTTGCATTCCACATATTGCCAGCATCGATCTCTATAAGACTTCCGGTCACTTTGAAAAATTCCCAGAGATGCTACGTTTTGTGAGCTCGGAGTCGGGCGATGAGTTGGCTTTGAAGCCAGTGAACTGCCCGCACCACAGCCAGATTTTCGCCAGCGTACCGCGTTCGTACAAGGAGCTTCCAGTGAAATTCCTCGAGACGACGATGGTCTATCGCGATGAGCGCAAAGGTGAGCTTGGTGGCCTAAGCCGTGTACGCGCCATTACGCAGGATGATTCGCATGTGTTCTGTACGGAAGATCAAGTGGCGGATGTGTTTGGTGAATTGATTGCCTCGGCAAAAGATTTGTATGCCAAGGTAGATATGAAGTTGAAGTTGCGCTTGTCCTTCAAGGATGATGGTGATGGCTATATCGGCACGCCAGAGATGTGGGAGAAAGCGCAAAACGCGATTAAGGATATGGCCGAAAAATTCCAGATGGATTACTTCATCGGTATCGGCGAAGCCGCGATGTATGGTCCAAAGATGGACTTTATGGCGGTGGATGCTTTGGGTCGTGAATGGCAACTCGCTACGGTACAGCTTGATTACGCCATGCCAACGCGCTTTGGTCTTGAATATACAGCCGAAGATGGCTCGAAAAAGACGCCAATTATGATTCACTGTGCTTTGATTGGCTCGATTGAACGCTTTATGAGCGTGTTTATTGAGCATACGGCTGGCTGGTTCCCATTCTGGTGTGCGCCAGAACAGGTTCGTATCCTCACGATTAATGATTCGGTGAATGATTATGTGCTCAAAATTCGCGAAATTTTGGACGGCATGGAATTGAATGACCCAATCGAACATAATAAGGTTCGCTACACGGTGGATGATCGCAACGAGAGCCTCGGTAAGAAGATTCGCGAGGCGACTAAGATGAAGATTCCTTGCGTCTTAATCGTTGGGCCGAAGGATACGGAAGCGGGCGAAATTAGCGTACGCCTACGCGATTCGGAAGAGAAAATAAAGCTCACCGACTTGAAAGCCTTTATCGAAAAGCAGTAGAGAAAAAATCCCCCTTGCGAGGGGGATTTTTTGATGTATAATGGCCTTGTCGTAAGGAGTTACGATGTTTTTTCAAGATGTGCCCAATTCTGACGATAGGGGAGGTCGCAATATGGATATGGACACGCGTACGATTTTGTTCCTCATCTCAATGTCATTAGTGGCGGTGATGGTCTTAATATTCTGGTTGTTGCGAGTAATTAAGGATGCACATCTGAGGCGGACGTTGACTAAGGAAAAGGCGGTAGAGCAATTCTGCCGCGGAGATGTCCTTGACTTAAACAGCATGTTTCGGATGTTTCGAGTATCAACGCGGCCACATTTAGCCAAAGCCGATCATGGCGCTTACCGCGCCTATCTGGGACCAAATGACAAGATTGAGCTCAGTATGCACCGTTCGGGCCAGTCATATTATCTCGATCTGATTCGAAATTATCAGGATTACAACTGGCAATTTTCGGGTTGGTATGACACCTACGACGGTCGCAGAGACCGCGGCGAGCGCGAATTCCGAGTATTCGGCTGTTTCGACGACGAAGTAAAGGCGCAGCGGCGATTACCGAGCTTTAAGCTGACACGTAAGGCAGTCGAACAGCTGTTCGAGGCCTTAGAGATGAGCACAAAATGACCGGAGCCGGTGGCGAGAAGCTACCGGACTTTTTTATGCTAAAATTAAATTAAGCATAAGGAGAATTGTATGGAAGAAAAGGGTGAATTTGAACAGCGGCCAGAGATGAAGCCGGCTGATCAAGTGCCGTTGCCGCAGAAAAAAGCTAATCCAACTACAGGCATTCTTTGCGTGGTATTCGCGTTGGTGGCGTTGGGTTTGGGCGGCTATTTAATTTACGACAAAGTAATCGCAAAAGATGATAAAACGAATTGCGCTGTAGCTGATAAAAACGACGAGAAAAAAGAAAATGAGACGAACTTGTTGGGCGATAAAGACACTAGCTTCATTTATAGTCCTTCGGTTTACGGGGTATTTTATGGCACATATTTTGTGACAAATGAAGGCGATGTTTATTTGAATACAGATAGCACATATGCCGATTATGATTCTTCTGTAAAATGGACGCCAACTATGGCTAAGGAAGCGGGCGAGAAGGGTAATTTTGAGCTAAAAGCTGCCGATATTAGAGGGGGTGAAATCGATGTAGATGGTGCGGATTCGTATAAAATTAATGGCTTTAAGCTAAATCTAACTAATATTAGATATTTGACGGAAATAATGCATGGCCAGCAGAGAGTTGGTGTTCAGACTGCCTTTATTGACAAGGACGGAAACTTGAGTCTGCTTTTCGCTAAGGATGAAGGCAAATATCCAAGAGAGACTTTAATCTTAAAGAAGAATATCGATAAGAATGTTGTCTCTGTGTTGCCGGTTTACGATGACAATGGTTATAACACGATGATATTTTATCGTGATGGTAGCTCGAAATTGATGGATGTATCAGTGTTCGAAGAAAGATAATCGAAAGGCGCTCCTCGCGGGGCGCTTTTTTGATGCGCGGTAAATGGGGTGCCGTAGTATAATTGGATTAAGCGTAAGAGGTTTTTTATGGAAGATAATATTGATCGAAAACCAGAATTAGAATCGGCTAAGCAGGAACAGGCCCCTGCGAAAAGTAAGACTGGCATTGGTTGGAAGATTGGCTGTATCGTTTTTGCAATAATAGCGTGCGGTGCGGTTGGGTATATTGCATATAGTCTCGTAACGGCAAAGTCAGATAACGATGTGGCTGCTAATAAGACGGACTGCCCGACAGCGCAGTATGATCAGAAACAAATGACTGAAGATGAAGAGCGCGTAAGTGTAGCTGAGCCAGAGGAAGCTAAGGGTAATAATGACGGAAAGAAAGTTGTTTATCCAACTGATATGTCAAAATATTTGCCTGGTGATTCGAAAAATGTAGGGGGTGATGTTGCTTTAAATAATCCTGATGGAACTTGGTCACGTACGGGCCGCTCATTAGGTTACGCTACGCTCTCGACGAGCGGAACTGGCACTCTTATTATTACGAAGAGCGGGGATGTTTATTATGAGCCATTATATTTCTGCTATGACCAGTATTGTATAGACAAGATTGTGAATTATAGCAAGGTGGCAGAATACGGTGAGTATGTCATACCAGAAAGCGAAGTACCATACGTCGATTTCGGTGGAAAGAACCCGAATGCATATACGTTTTATGGTTATAAGTTAAAGGTGAGCAATATAATTCATGCTAGCGCATCGCGTTTTGGTAATGGCGACGAGAATACCTACATCATGCTAATTGATAAAGATGGTAATTTTAATATGTTGACTTTGCAATTTGATGGCAATATAGAAGATGTTGATGGGGTTGATGTAATTAATCGGACGGCATATATGCACCGAAATGTGGCCGAATATCAGGGTGCGATTTCGGTTCAGGGTGCAACTGATGGCTCGGGAAGGGATAATATCGTTTATTTCCGCGACGGCAGCTATAAGTTTATTAATCCATACCTATTTAGTCATCGTAGTAATTAAAAGATATTGCGGTTTTGCGGTAAAATAGAACCATGTCTGATATTTTGGCGGGTTTAAATGATGCGCAAAAAGAGGCGGTCCAGACGCTCGAGGGGCCAGTTTTAATTTTGGCGGGCGCCGGTTCGGGTAAGACCAAGACTTTGACGCATCGAATAGCGAATTTGATTGCGAACGGCATTGGACCGTATGAGATTTTGGCGCTAACTTTCACGAATAAAGCGGCGCGCGAGATGCGTGAGCGCTTGGCGAAGTTGCTCGACATGGAGAATACCTTTAGTTTTATGCCGTGGATGGGGACATTTCACTCAATTTGCGTGAAAATTTTGCGTATTGAGGCGGATAATGTGGGCCTATCGAAGAACTTTGTGATTTACGATACAGACGATCGCCTGGCACTGATTAAGAAGGCGATGAAAGAGTTGCACGTGAACGATAAAACTGTGAAGCCGAAGGCGTGCGAGGCGGCGATTTCGAAGGCGAAAAATGAGGGCGAAGATCCGGATGAAATGCTGGCGAAGGCCTTTTATCCGAATCAGAGGCAGATTGCAGAGGTGTATGAACGTTACGAAGATATGCGCCAAAAAGCGGATGCGGTGGATTTTGATGATTTGTTGGTATATGTGGCGAAATTATTTCGTCAGCGCAAAGATGTGCGTGAGAAATGGCAACAGAAGTTTCGTCATATCTTGATTGATGAGTATCAGGACACGAACCATATTCAGTACGAAATCGTGAAATTATTAGTGAATGAAAAGCGGAATATTTGCTGCGTAGGTGACGACTGGCAGTCGATTTATTCGTGGCGGGGGGCGGATTTTACGAATATTCTGAATTTTGAACGGGATTTTCCGGGAGCGAAGGTAATAAAGCTGGAGCAAAATTATCGTTCGACGCAAAATATTTTGGATGCGGCGCAGAAGGTGATTACGAAGAATACGCAACGTAGCGATAAGGTACTATTCACTGAAGAGGGGCAAGGTGCGCCGGTGGAAATTCATGGTGCGCGGGATGAGCGCGATGAGGCAATGTGGGTGGCGATGCAGATTAAAAAAGAAGGCCGACCGTTGTCGGATTTTGCGGTATTATATCGCACGAACGCACAGTCGCAGGCTTTTGAAAAAGCTTTCATGGAAATGCGTTTGCCATACAAACTGGTGGGCGGGGTGCGTTTCTATGATCGCAAGGAAATTAAAGATATCGTGGCGTATTTGCACTTGATTGTGAATCCGCTTGACGTGGTGTCGCTGGATCGCGTGATTAACGTGCCGACGCGCGGTATTGGTGCGGTGTCGTTGCAACGCATTATGGCCGGCGAGACGCAACTTCTGACGCCAAAAGTGCTGCATGCGTATGAGAAGTTTTTGACGATTCTATCTGACTTACGCAAGAAAGCCGCGAACGGCACAAATCCGGCAGATATTATTGAGGAATTATTGCAGCGTATTGACTACCGCGGTTATCTAAATGACGGCGACAAGCTGAAGGCGGATGAGCGAAACGAGAACGTGACGACATTAATTGGCGAGGCGGGCGCCTACGGTACGCTAGACGAGTTTTTGGCCGATGCGGCATTAATGTCGAGCGCGGACGAGGATGCGGGAGATAACGCGGTAACTTTAATGACTCTGCACGCAGCGAAGGGCTTGGAATTTCCAGTAGTGTTCCTAGTGGGCATGGAAGAGGGGCTGTTGCCGCATACGCGTTCGATGGACGAGTCGGCTGAAGATGTGGAAGAAGAGCGTCGGTTGGCTTACGTTGGCATGACGCGCGCGATGAAAGAGTTGTTTATGAGTTATGCGCAGTCACGCTTTACTTATGGCGGACGGAGTTATAATTTCCCGTCGCGCTTTTTGCAGGATTTGGGCTTTAATCCATACGGCAATCACGATGTGAATGGTGATGGTTTTACGGATGACGATGATTTCGGCGAGGATGATTTTAGCGCCGAATCAGACGGCCTCTGGACGCGCAAGCCAGGGAAGCATAGCTTCCGCCCGGAGCGCGACGAGTATGATCCATTCCCGCCAGACTTGCCAATTTACGAATAATATTGTATACTTATAGAGCTGGAGCCTCGCCGAGGCTCAGCGTTCTTTTTTAGTTTTTCGATTGCCCACAAAATGAGGAGGTGGTTTCATGAGTAATACTGCGAACGAAAAGATTCAGAGTTACTTAGGAACATGCTACCAGGAAGTGATCATGAAGGCGCTGCAGAACGGCCTGGACTACGAGGTCCTTTATCGTTATCTGCAGGAGATGCTGCTTGCCTTACCGAAAGATCATCCGCTGGCCGTCCAGTATGAAAAGGGAATGGTGGACGCGCAGGCGCGCATGCTGTTAACCGAGATTGATCTCGAAACGGCAACGAACTGGGTATTTTCCTGCACGGGAATTATGGACAAACAGCTGGCGTTGGCAATGGATTTGATGACCTTTATTGAGGAAAATGAGAACGAAAAGGTCGTCTCAATCTGTGATGCGCAACTGAATTTCATTAAGCAGACCCTGTGGTTCCAGCGGCGTGTGCTGGACACGATTTTAGCCTGGGCGCCGTCACATATAATACTGCATGTCGAGGGGGAGTCGGCCAAGGAATACGCCGAGACGCTTGGGTATTATGCCAAGGTTAAGGCGCGTTATGACGCGATGGCGAGCAAGAGAGCTAAAGACGACGAAAACAACTAATCGAAAAACTTATTTTATGTACACCCCCTGGAGCGATCCGGGGGTAATTTTTATGCATGGATTGACTTTTTGCCTTATTTGTGATATAATTAATAGGTTAAGCCTGTTTTAGGCTGACAGTTATGTTGTTTTCTCAAAAAATCTAGGAAAGTGGGGTAACATGGATGGAAAACAAGATCTTTTACAATGGTGTGAATCTGGTGCGCGCTATCTTGGCAGAAGCGTGCAATCTGGATGGTCTGGGCCTCGTCGGACAGGCGATGGTGCTGGACAATCTGGTCGATCCGATAATGAGCTTTCTGAGTGATTTGACGACCGTCGTGCCGTATAACGGCGAAATGATTGACCTGGACGACTATAAGCTCGATGAGGAGGACTTTATCGTGCCGCCCGAACTGGCCGCAATGGCGATCGAGCGCAGACGCGAAATGCATCGTTTGATACACGAACGCGCCGAAACGCCGAAGAACGCGATGGCCCGGGTGGGTAATACGATGGTTGTCGCGGTCGATTCGATCGAAGAGATGCTCAACATTTTGAAGGGCGAGATCGAGTCCTCAGGCCGCGGTGACGCCGCCAAGAACGCGGAGTTCATGCTCTCGAACGCACTCGTGGATATCTACGACTCCTGGAGCGAAGAAGAGCTCGGCGGTCTGCACCCGGCGCTGTACGACATGCTGGAGTTAGGTCAGACGGCCTGTGAAATCGCGCTCGGCAAGCTCGACGGTCGCGAACTGGACTTCGAAGAGCTGGAGCTGCAGCGCGAAGGCTACGAGGCCTTAGAGGCCGTCAACGAGCGCCTGGACGAGCTGCTGATGGATTTCCCGGAGTATCGGGACGAGGTAGCCGACGGCGATCCGAAGCAGGACATCTGGGGCGACGGGCCGATTTTTCCGTTTAGCTGATTCACATCATTTACTGCGCAAGCCCGGGCTGCCATGCTCGGGCTTTTTCCTTGCATTTTAAGAGGTGGTATGGTATAATTTCCAAGAATATTAGCTCAGCAAGAGACAGTTAGCTGAAAAACATTGTGCTCTTGCTTTAACCAAAGGAGTGTTCATGCGAGAATACGAACTAACCGTGCTCGTTCATCCTGATTTAGAGATGAATCTTGAGCCGGCGACCGACAAGGTCAAAGCCCTCATCGAAGGCAACGGTGGCAAGATTGCCAAAGAAGCCAACGAAGGCAAGAAGAAACTTGCTTATCAGATTAAGGGTCAAGACTTTGCAGTCTATTATTACTACGAATTGGAACTCCCAGCTACAGCACCAGCCAAGATTTCTTCGGTACTCAACATTACCGACGAAGTCATCCGCTACTTGCTTGTAGCCAAGGATCCACGTCGTGAAAAATTGGCCGCAAAACGCCAAGAACGCAAAGCGCAAGAAGAAACAAAAGAGGAGGAATAGTATATGGCGCGGGGTTTTAGCAAAGCAATCATCGTGGGTAACATTACGCGTGACCCAGAGTTACGCAGTACGCCAAGCGGAGCACAGGTTTGTAGCTTCTCGGTGGCGGTAAATCGCAACTATAAAGATAGCTCGGGTTCGCAACAAGAATCGGTGTCATTCATCGATTGTTCCGCCTGGGGTCGGGCCGCTGAAATCATCGCACAGTATGCTAAGAAGGGTAGTGGCATTCTAGTCTCCGGTCGTCTTGAACAGCGTAGCTGGGAAGACAAGGAAGGCCAGAAGCGCTCCCGGGTCGAAATCGTAGTCGAAGACTTCAACTTTGTCGGTGGTGGTGCCGGCGAAGGTGGCGGCAGTAGTCGTGGTGGCAACAAGGCAAGCAGTCAAGATGTTGCCCCAGAAGATATCAGCGATGAACCAATCGACCTTAGTGAAATTCCATTTTAGAAAGGATAGTTAAATGAAGAGATACAAGAATGATCCAAATATGTATTTCGACTATCGCGATGTAAAGACTTTGCAGCGCTACGTCGATGCATACGGCCGTATCGAACCAATCGCTAAGACTGGTCTTTCGGCTAAGCAGCAACGCCAATTGGCCGTTGCGATCAAGCGTGCTCGCCATCTAGCATTAATGCCATTTGTTGCGAACGCTTAATAGGAGGCCCGAGGAATGTACGGACCAACGGATTTAAAGAAGAATACCTTGATTACCTTGGATGGTCAGCCATATAAGGTGGTTGAGTACTCCCAGAAAGTGATGGGTCGCGGTGGCAGTATTGTCAACGTGAAGGTGAAAAACTTAATCACGGGCAACCTGCTTCCAAAGACTTTTAAAGGTCAGGAAAAGATTGAGCCAGCCGAGGTGACGAACCAGACTGTGCAATATCTTTACGATGATGGCGAGAAGTTCTACTTCATGAATCCTGAGACTTTCTCTCAGTACGAATTGCAAGCCGATATGGTTGGCGATTCAAAAGACTTCATGAAAGAGGGCGAGAACTTTGAGATTCAGTTCTATGGCGATAATCCAATTAACTTGGTATTGCCAAAGAACGTTTGGCTCGAGGTTACTTATACCGAAAACGTCGTGAAGGGCGATACGACTTCCTCTGTGCAGAAGGATGCGAAGCTTGAGACTGGCGTAGTAGTAAAAGTGCCAGCTTTCATCAAGACTGGCGACGTCATCTCAGTAGATACTGAATCTTACGCTTATCGTGAGCGCAAGAAATAAAGTCATGTCGACAACAAAAAACATCAGCTACGACGGGGGGAGTTGGGCTGATGTTTTTGTTGGGCTGGCGAAGGGGGAAGAGGGGCTATGTGGTGGCCCAGTGAAGCCAGGCGACGAACCAATATTGGTAATCATTGGGCCAACTGGATCGGGCAAGACGGGGTTGGCAATTGAGGTAGCTTTAGAATTGCAGAGCAGAGGGCGCTTTAGTGGCTGCGAGATTATCTCGGCCGATTCGCGTGCCATTTACAAAGGCATGGATATTGGCACAGCAAAGCCGATGCCGGACGAGATGCAAGGTGTGCCGCACTGGGGAATTGACCTAGTAGAGCCGGACGAGCGTTTTACGGTCGTGGATTTTTGCAATTATGCGCGCCAGAAGATTGCCGAAATACGTGAACGTGGGCATTTGCCGATAATCGCGGGCGGGACAGGATTATATGTGGATGCTTTGGTTTACGACTATCAATTTAACGACGTTGTGAAAAATAATTATTCAGACCGTGAACAGATGAGTTCAGAGTATTTGGTGGTGGGAATTGACTGGGATAGGGCAGAATTGCGCAAAAGACTTGTTCAACGTTCGTATAAATTATTTGAACAAAATATTGAAGCAGAAACGGCGATTTTAGCGAAAAAATATAGCTGGGATCTACAGGCAATGAAGTCAGATATCTATCCAATTGTCTGGCGCATGATGCAGGGTGAGATTACGCGCGATGAAGCGATTGAATTGAACGCTTTGGACGACTGGCATTTAGCGAAGCGGCAGTTGACGTGGTTTAAGCGCAATCCGAATATCTGCTGGGTACCGCTAAAAGACGCGGAGCAAAGAATAATTAATTTTTACGACAAGATATAGTTAAATTTTGTATAGTTTGGCGAAATATTTTGCTTTTTGTGTTAAACTATTTATAAGATGAGCAAAGATAATAGTATGCCACTAGAAAAGTTATTCGGCTCTAAGACTAGGGCAAAGCTTTTAGCTCTATTCTTCGAGAATCCGGATAAGTCTTACTATGTGCGCGAAATCACGCGTGTGATTGAAGAGCAGATTAACTCTGTTCGCCGAGAATTAACAAATTTGAACGCTTTAGGCCTAGTTAAGATTGAGAACTACGAAAATAAGGTTTATTACTCGGCTAACATGAAACATCCGTTTGCACGGCCGATGACAGAGATTTTCTCACGTAAGGTAATTGATACAGTAGATACTGCCGAGACGGTGCGCCGTCCAACTTGGGCGGATTATGTACGCCCGGTTGAGAATATTCTAAGCGCCCTAGTTGTGACGAACCGTTTGCCGGGCCAAGAAGGTCTTGATTTGCTGATTATCGGCGACGATCGTGCCCGTAAATTGACACGTTGGGCGGAGTTAGTTGAAAAGAAGCAGGGCAAACCGCTGAATTATGCGATTATGAGCCGCGAAGATTATCTATACCGCAAGAGCGTACGTGACCGATTCTTAGCTGACGTGATGACGCTGCGAATTACCGAAAAATACGATCCAGAAAAGATTTTGTAAGTAAAGAGGAGGAGTAATGTTTGAGCTGGAATTAAAAAATCCGGACGAATTAGTTATCAAAACTAAAGATCGCACCGTAAATATTAATGTCGTACAATCGACGATTGATGCGAATTTACCAGTCGGCACGATTCGTGGTGCGGGCGAATTCGAGATTGGCGATATTGCGATTGTAGGCATTAGCTTGAAAGCGGGTGGCATTATGTACCGCGTATCGATTGAAGAGACGAAGATTGGCCTCGTGGGCGCGACGGCGGTAGTAGAAGATCTCGACGAACTTGGCCCAATTGATATTCTCGGTACGAACAACGCGAAATTCGTAAGTATTGTTGAGCCGAAGGTAGTGATTCCGATGGGGAATATGGATTTTGCCGAGGTGAAGGGTAGTGTAAAGACGGATCGCCATCAGAAGGTGAAGAACCGCGCCGCCTTGCCACCAGTACTCGAAATTTGGAAGATGGATTAAGCCTTGATTATTCTCGAGAAATAAGATATAATAGAGAACAGTTTTAAGAAATAATAAGAGATAACATATGGCAATTTGTGAAATTACCGGTAAAGGCAAGATGTATGGCCACAATGTGAGCTTTTCTCAGCATAAGACTCGCAAAGTTTTTAAGCCAAACGTCCAGAAGCGCACTTTCGTTATCGATGGCCAAAAGGTTAAGTTGAACGTTTCTACCTCGGCTTTGCGTACGCTTCGCAAAAAAGGTTTGATTAAATAAATCTGACATTTTAAGATGAGCTTCCGGGGCTCATCTTTTTTATGCTTAAAGATGATATAATAGATATATGGACGTAGTGTGGAGTATAGTTGCGATTTTTGTCATCACGATTATTTCGATGGTGTTACACGAGATTGCGCACGGATATGTGGCTTATTGGTTGGGCGACAGCACGGCAAAGTATAGTGGTCGCTTGTCGCTGAATCCGTTGAAACATATTGATCCGGTAATGACGATTATTGTGCCGGTGGTGCTGTATCTGTCAGGTGGGCCGATTTTTGGTGGCGCCAAGCCGGTGCCGATTAATACGCATAATCTAAAATTCAAAGAATGGGGAATGGCGCTAGTGGGGTTAGCGGGGCCGTTTACGAACTTGATATTATCAATTATCTTCTTTTTGCTTGGCTTCTTTACGGGCGGCAATTTTACGAATACCTGGGGGCAGATTTGTGGCATTGGCGTGACAGTAAACTTAGGCTTCATGCTGTTTAATCTGATACCGATTCCCCCTCTCGATGGAAGCAGATTTTTGTATGCGCTCGCTCCAGAATTTGTGCGCAGATTGATGGAGAGCATTGAGCGATATGGCACATTGTTGGTGTTTGTGCTTATTTTATTGTTCGGGAGTTTGTTTGGCAGTGTGATTTATGCCGGCAGAATGTGGTGTATTGAAATGATGTATCACATGGTCGGGCTGTAAGACGGTTAAGTGCGTTTTGAAAATGTTTTTCAATTTTAAAGATTAGCCATTTTTGATTCGAGAAGACCGATATGGTACAATAAAAGTGTCCCAAGTTACGCATGATTTTCCTGAATAATCATGTTTTAGGGAACTTGAGATGATGTGTCCGTGGATTCATCGTCTGAGAGTTTACCCACCGTGTTCTTATCACGGGAAAACGATGTAACTTGGGATTTTTTGATGAGCTAGTTATCTTGCTTATGGTAAAATGATAGATATGAAGCAGCGCATTCGGGTGACGGCGATTTGCAAGAAAGATGACGATATCTTACTTTTGAAGCGTTCGGGAGGACGCGTTGATATGGGTGCGCAGAATTTTGAGCTGCCAACTGGTAAGATTATCTTTGGCGAGCAACCAGAAGAGGCAATGTCGCGTGTGGTATATGAAGGCCTCGGCGTGCAGGCGGAAAGTTTGCAGATTTCTGACGTGGTGACCTTTACGGGGCTATCTGGATCGTCTGAACAAGGGAACTTATATATCGTGTATGAGGTGCGTTTGCAGAATAACGAGATTTCACTGGCGAATTCGGAGCGCTACACAAGCTATAAGTGGGTAAAAATGGACGAGACTGGCCTATTGCCGCTTAATGAAGCATCGATGATGGTGTTACAGATTACGGCGACGAAGACTGGCGTGCTTGCTTCGCGAATTATTCGAACCGAGCAGCAACAAGTGTTGCCCGCAAGCGATTTTGCGACGATTTACACCGATGGTGGCTCGCGTGGCAATCCTGGTCCAAGTGGGCTTGGTTATTACATTATTGGCCCTGATGGCAAAGAAATTAAACGTGGTGGCGAATTCTTGGGCTTCTCGTCGAGTCGTTTGGCGGAATATTACGGTTTGAAGGAAGGACTAGAGCAGGCGATAGAGCTGGGCTTGAAGCGCGTACACTTTAAGAGCGACTGTTTGATGATGGTGAACCAGATGAATGGCGTATATAAGGTGAAAAATCCAGATTTATTCCAAGTGCATAGCGATGTTCTGAAATTACTTGATAAACTTGAGGCGTATAGTTTTACGCACGTGTCGCGCGAGATGAATACGGAGGCGGACGCAGAGGTGAATCGCGTAATTGACCAGAATGTCAACAGGGGCGAGTATTGATTTAGACGACCTCATATCTTATCATAGGGGGTATGGAGGAGGTAAAGAAGAAACGCATCGGATATTTTGATGCGTTGCGGGTGGTGGCTGCGATTGCGGTGATTACGATTCACGTAGCAGCGATAAAATGGATAGATTTAGATATAGGTAGTCCGGCATGGGAAATTGCAAATATTTTTGATAGCGGCATGCGCTGGGCGGTGCCGATTTTTGTGATGATTTCTGGAGCTCTATTGTTAAATCCGGAAAAAGAATTTTCGGTGCGAAAATTTTATAAGAAGAACATTCTGAGAATCATAATCGCATTTGCGATTTGGTCGGCGATTTATGTGGTGTATGATTTTGTAGTGCGGAGGCAATCGCTCAGTTTTCTAGATGTTTTAACGATTTTTATTAAAGGCGAATATTACATGTGGTTCCTATATATGCTGATCGGACTATACTTAATAACACCAATACTGCGTTTAATCACAAAAAATCGTAATCTGATGCAATATTTTTTAATTTTAGGTATCGGAATTAGCTTTGTGCTACCAGGGGCTAGCACACTTGCGAATGTGATAGCTACAACTACGGGCGCCGAAGTGGCAAAGCATTTGCATACGGCGATTAGTGCAGTGGTGGGTTCGATGAGTTTTAATTTTATTTCAGGATACGTAGTGTATTATGTGTTGGGTTACTATCTGCACAGTACTTATATTAAGCGCGATGTGAGAATTATGATATATATTTATGGAATTATTGCCTTGATAATGACAATTCTCTTGACGCGAAACATGTCTATAGCAATAGGGGCGAAAATTAGCATGTTTGGAGAACCTACAGCCTGGGTGCTAGCCTTATCAGTAGCGGTATTCATATTCTTTAAATATCATGGCGAGAAAATTGGCTGCTCTAGAATAACGCAAAGCCTATCAAGCGCAAGCTTTGGAATATATTTGATTCATATCCTAGTAATGGATTTAGTGTTAAGGATTGATTACATAGAGAGGATGAGCTTTGGCGTACAAGCATATTTTTTAGTGGTGGGGCTGACGTTTGGGTTAAGTTATGTGGCAATTTGGCTGGCTAAAAAGATTCCAGTAGTGAAGGAGATCGCTTGCTAATAATATTACGCAATGTATTGAACTGTTGGTCAAATTGTGCTAAGATAAAGGTAAGCTCGTTGATGTAGTCGCTGGCCTTTTGGCGAGAGGAAAGTCCGGGCAGCACAGGATACGGTAGTTGCTAACGGCAACCGCGCGTAAGCGTAGGAATAGTGCCACAGAAACTATACCGCTGCCGCTTCGGTGGTAGTAAGGGTGAAAAGAGTGGGGTAAGAGCCCACAGATTCCGGTGGTGACATCGGGGTGGGGTAAACTCTACCGGCTGCAAGGAGACCTAGATACCTTGATCCGAGGATGGTCGCTTACCGCTAGATCTCGTGAGTAATTGCGAGGCTAGATAGATGACTACAAGCTGTTACTTCGGTAACTGCTACAGAACCCGGCTTACTATGCGGGCTTACCAAAGAACATCTGCCTTTGCGTAGGTGTTTTTTGATGGTAAAATAAGCTTATGGAAATCTCAATGGGCGATTTTATGATGACCGTGCCGGTAGACTACCAGCAGGTGGCCTCAGCGCCAGGCGATCCACAAGGGTCCATCTCTTTTATGAAGAAAACTGATTTAGCGGTGTGTCTTGCGCAATATTATGCAATTCCGGCCGATATGGCAATGCCTTTTAATTCGCCAAAGGAAGTAATTGACGGCATTCATCAGGCGCTTGGTCCGAATCAGGGCTTGATTGAGGTAATGTCGGGCGTGACGCCGGCGGGGAAAAAGTATATTTTTACGATTGTAAAAACGGGGAATCGTCCGAATGCGCCAGGGGTGCAGTATTGTTTGACGATGCAGATTGGTTTCTTCGCGAGCCGCGTGTTTTATGTACAAGGTTTCTTTGATGAAACTGGCTTTACGGGTGACCGCGATGCGTCGGTATATGCGATTTTGCAAAACGATGGCAAAATTGGACCAAATGGTGAGGGATGGATGTGCGATCCTTATGATCCGGATTATCAGCGAGGTTTGCTAATGAATCTGTCAGAGAAGACCGATTATGACGGGATTTTCCCGACACATCCGCTAACGGAAGCGCGCAAGCTTGCGACGCAAATTGTACAGGCAAACTGATAATTTATCGAGAGTAAAAAAGTCAGGCACATGTCCTGACTTTTTCTTGTATATAATATATACTATTTTACACTTTCGCAGATAGCGGTGAAGGCCTTTGGGTCGCTAACAGCGATTTCGGCGAGTACCTTGCGATCAAGTTCGATGCCTTTGCTCTTCATGCCATTGATCAACTTGCTATAATTGGTACCATTGAGGTGGGCAGCATTGTTGATGCGGGTGATCCAGAGGGCGCGCAAATCACGTTTGCGATTGCGGCGATCACGGTAGGAATAGCGAAGGGATTTGATAACACCTTGCTTCGCGAGACGGAAGCTGCGGGTGCGATAATGCTGCATACCTTTAGCAGCTTGAAGAATCTTTTTGTGCTTTGCGCGTGCAGCGACTCCACGTTTAACTCTCATGATTAAGCTCCTAATGCAGTCTTAACGTTTTTCTTGATTTTGCCGTTGATAACAGCAGCAGTTTTCATGTTGCGTTTGCGGGCTTTAGATTTCTTGGCAAGAATATGGTTGCCGAAGGCGCGTTCGCGGACAACTTTACCAGTGCGGGTAATTTTGACACGCTTCGCAGTACCCTTGTGGGTTTTGAGTTTTGGCATGATATACCTTTCCTACTTTAGTTAATATTCTGAACGCTTTGGGGTGTAGGGAACCGGTGGGCGTTGATCCTAACTATTTATGGCGAACCGTAAAGGTTAGGTTGCGTCCGCTCATCTGCGCCTTGCCGTCGATGACGACGTCTTGGCCGAGTTTTTCAATGATGCGATTCATGAGATCGGTGCCGATTTCTTTGTGGGCCATTTCGCGGCCACGAAAGACAATCATGATTTTGACACGATCGCCATCTTCGAGGAGCTCGAGAGTTTTGCGAACTTTAATATTGAGGTCATTCTCCCCAATTTTCAAACCAAGTCGAATTTGTTTAAGTTCGGAGCTCTTAGCATTTTTCTTGGCACGAGCTTGTTCTTTCATCTTTTGGTACTGGTATTTACCCCAGTCGATGATTTTAACAACAGGAGGATTAGCGTTTGGTGAAATTTCAACCAAATCTAAGCCAGCGTCACGCGCTTTGAGTTGAGCATCGCGGCTAGACATAATGCCTAGCTGGGCACCATCAGCGCTAATAACACGCACCTCCGGATAACGAATTTCTCCATTTATGCGAACGTGCTGCGAATTATTATTACTAATGGTAGAACTCCTTAAAAAAATTAGACTTGTTATGCAATGAATTATACCAAATAGCTTAAATAAATACAAGGGGTTTTACCTCTGTTAGATTTGCGGGCGATATTGGAGAGCTTCGGCGAGATGATTTAAGCTGATTTGGTCGATATTTTCAATGTCGGCGATGGTGCGGGCAATTTTAATGACCTTGAAATAGGCACGCGCCGAAAGAGAAAGGCGATTAGCCGCTTCGGTTAAGAAGGACTGACAGTCGTGGTCGAGGTGGATATAATTAACGATTTGGCTGGAACTTAAGTGGCCATTAGAGAGATTTTGTTGTTCGTAGCGGACTAATTGTTTATGCAAGGCGCGTGCAATCTGTTTCTTAGCATAAGCGTGCTCGCGAGTGCCAATTGTAGTATTTTTAACATAAACGGATTGCTCTGGTGCGGCCATGTTGATGCCCATATCTATACGGTCGAGCAGTGGCCCGGAAAGTTTCTTACGATAGGAATATAGCTGCGCGGGCGTACAAGTGCAAGGATGATGGCTCGAGCCATAATAGCCGCATGGGCAGGGGTTCATAGTGGCTAGCAGAATAAAATCGGCGGGATAATTGACTTGACCTTCGGCACGATTAATTTGGATTTGATAATCTTCGAGTGGCTGACGGAGCGACTCGAGTACTTGGCGATTAAATTCGGGAAATTCATCTAAATAGAGAATGCCGCGATGGGCAAGCGAGATCTCGCCGGGCAAAAGATTAGCGCCGCCGATGATGCTGCTAAGACTGGCACTATGATGCGGCGCACGAAAAGGACGTGTAGTAACGAGGTTGACGATTTCTGTACGAAGCGAATGTAATTTAGTAGTTTCAATACATTCGGCAGTAGACATATCTGGAAGTAGTGACGGTGCGCATTTAGCGAGCATAGTCTTGCCGGTACCAGGCGGGCCGCAGAGCAATAAATTATGGTGGCCAGCGATGGCAATAATAAGAGCACGTTTAGCCTGAGATTGACCGACGATTTGGTCTAGATAATGCTCATGCTTATCTTTTTTGGTATTTTTTACATTTTGTTTCAGAGGAGAAATATGCGCTTTTTGTTTAAGGGTGAGCCATAGTTCGCGGAGATTTTGGATAGGATAAATATCGATTTTGTCAGCTAATAAACTGGCTTGATGGCTGTTTGCTAGAGGGATGTATATTTCCTTAAAATGATGCGTGATAGCGGTTTCAATAATGCTTAAAATACCACGAATCGGGCGCAAATCGCCGTTTAAGGACAGTTCGCCCACAAACATACGTTTTCTTACGTCATGCGGAAATAATTGGCTCGAAAGCAGTAAAATCGATAAAGCAATTGATAAATCTAGCCCGGTACCGCTTTTACGTAGGGCAGCGGGAGCGAGGTTGATGGTGATTTTTTCTCTAGGGAAGCTAAAGAGGGAATTGTGAATTGCGGAGCGAATACGATCGCGGCTCTCAGCGATGGTCTGCGAAGGCATGCCGATGATATTAAAGTTTGGTAGGCCATGATTAGAGTCGCCTTCTACGGTGACGAGGTGGCCATTAATGCCATAGGGGATGGCTGAATATACTTTTGTAGTGCTCATGCGACGTAGACTAACAGTCAACCTCTGGTAATTGAAGCGTAAGTATGATAAAATTAAGGTGTCGGGGCTGACAAAGCTTAGACGGATTTTTAACAGTATGCATGCGAGTCGATTTGTACCGTAAGTACCTACATAAATGCAGAAAAAACTGCTAGTAAGCACGTGGCATTCATGCCAGCTTACGCTTTAGCCTAAGATATTTATAGGCTTGTTATCGGTAGCGAGATACCATAGCTGTCGATAATATCATATTCATGGTATTAAGGTTTAACTTCTGGCAGAGATAGACACGAAAATTCAGCCATGACTTTCTTGAAGTTTCGTTGATTCCAGCTTTAAGATATTTGTCGAGATGAAAGAGTTAACTATATTCGTAGATTGCATATCTGGAAATTACCCGGACCCGGAGGCAGTATCCGGCAGCTCCACCATATACCATCTAGGTATTATTTTTATTTCGCCCACCTTAACGGGCGTAGTTCATAAAAATAATACCTAGATGGTTTTTTAAAAAACAGAAACATATCTGTTTAATTTATTTTTACAACAAAACATAAGCATAATGACGTAAAGGGGAATAAAAAGGCCGCGATCTTGGCGGCGGTTATAGAAAAAGCGATAAAAAAGTGAAGAACCGGTAACTGCGAGTAAAACCGGTTCTTCTGTGTGGAGTGTGGAGTTATATTTTGGAATCGATGTTTGTTTTTGGCTTTTGTATAAGAATTTTATTCAAAAGCTACCTCTATAATAAGGGTTTAAAATGCTCATGTCAATAGAAAAAGTGTTGTAATTTTTTCAACATTTTTAACAGGGGCGGGATAGATGAAGTTGATGTTAAAAAATGTAAAAATTGTATGATTTTGGACGTTTTTGGATCGATTTTAATAAAAATGGGGTATGTTGTAAGAATTACAACATATATTTTTTATGCAGTTGTATCTGTTGTGGGGAATAGTGTTGTAAAAATGACTACGAAAATTGAACAAATGTATTATTGACTTTTAAGCTTATGTTTGGTATATTGAAAATGTGCCTGAACAAAAATAAAAAGCACAAAACAAACAAAACAGATTGGGATGGTAATTTGGCGTAGTAAAAGCTTATTTCTAGCCATAAATTACAATCTAGGAGTAAGCTAAGCTCCGCCAAAGCTGATCGCGAGATCAGGAGCGTAGAGCGCGCAAAACCATAGTTTAACTAGCACCTTGATACCCAAAAACAGAGTAAAACAAACGTTTTGCAAGGACTATGCCTCTCTATACGAGAGGCGGTCAATTAGAGCAGAATAGGGAATAAAGTTTGTGGCACTAAGTAATGTATATATTAGCCAGATAAACCTAACCCTATTCTCGCTCCAGGTAATACCTGGAACGACGATCTTGGGGGACGAAGAACTCATTCTCTTAGAGCGGGGGATGACCGCGAGTTTTTTGAAGTACTAGCTATAAATTGGCAGCCGAATTCGGTGCAGAGCAAAGACGTAGAACACGCGTCTGTGTTATAATGCGCTTATGAAAAAATGGCTGTTGCTAAGTATTGTCGCATTCTTCATTGTGATGGCGATGATGTTTTCATTTTCGCCTAGTAGTATTGGTCCGTTAGGTATTTTATTATTTTTTACAACGTGTTATGTTCTTTTTCTTGGGCTTGCAGTTTTAGGCTGCAGGCTATTTTTTATCTTGAAAGCGAAGGCGAAAGGTGAGAAGGCGACGAATTTAGATAAAAAAGGCCTATATTATGGGGCGGCGGTGGCACTGGCGCCGTTGTTGCTTTTGATGATGGGGTCGATTGGCGGAATTCAGATTTTTGAAATTATTTTAGTTTTTTTCTTAGAAATATTGCTTTGCTTCTTGGTATCGCATAGCCGTTTGTGATACAATAATGCTTATGGATAATATGGGCGTAGGTGGTGGTAACGCTGGTGAAAATAAAGGTATTTTTGGTGTGCCAGAAAATACGCCGAATCCGATGGGGGAAGTGCCGAATTTTGAAGAATTCTTGAAGCAACGAGAAGATTTGAAGCCACAGATGGAGATGCCGGCAGAGATGGTAGAGGGCAGCGAGTCGGCGATGGGTGAAAGGGCGCCTGAGCAAATGTCGAGCGCGATGCCAGCGCCGGTCGCAAAGCCGGTTGAAGATGGCGATGAAGCTAAAGCGATGTTAGCGGACATTCCGGTGCCGCGCGATGCCGATAAACTACCAAAAGCCTATAATGCCGCAGTGACGAAGATTATTAATCGTAATTCAAAAGATCCACATAAATTATTAGCCGAACTCGATGCGGCACGGTGGGACTTTATGCGTAAAGCGTTTGCGCGGAATCGTGGTGATGGATTAAACGGAAAGCCGTTAGATGGATAAAGCAATTGAAATTGGTGTTGGGATTTTAGTTGTTGCCGTGATTTTTGTGCTGGCTTGGAAGATTTTTGCAAGTGCAAAACGCGATCAAAAGAATAATGTGCGTGCACTAAAAATGGTGCCAATGTTGATTCATTTGCCGCCAAGTACAGACGATATCCAAGGTGGTGGGCGCGATGAGCGTGATGTGATTGACGAGCAACTTTCTGAAGCGCAAGTAATGTATAGCATTATCTCTTCGACTTTGAAAAAGGGGTTGTCGAGCAAGCTGTATGGGCAGAAACATATTAGTTTCGAAATTGTGGCGCATGATGGCTTTATTAATTACTATGCGGTAGTGCCGGCGGTACTAACGGAAACAGTAAAGCAAGCGATTACGGCAGCCTATCCGACGGCGCGTTTGGAGGAAGTAGCTGATCCGAACTTCTTTAGTGCGGAAGGTAAAGTTGACGCGGTGGCTGGTGGTGAGCTGCACATGAAGGAAGATTATTGGTATCCGATTGCGACTTATGAAGACACGAAGCGCGATGCGAGCCTAGCTTTGATTAATGCGATGTCGGTAGCGAAGAAGGGCGATGGTGTGGCGATTCAAGTCATGTTCCGTCCGACGGATGGTGGCTGGACAAGAAATTCGCTCGAGCGAGTACAAAATATAAAAGACGGGAAGAAATCAAAGAAGGCGAGTAATTTTCTTGCACGCATATTGTATGCGGGTGGGAATTTAGTAGGCGACGTGGCGAAAGCTTTGTGGGAGCCGCCGGATGTGCATGATCCATATAAAGACGACGATAAAGTTTTGACGAATCTTCAGCAAGAAGAAATTAATCGCATTGAAGAGAAGACGAAGAACCCGGGCTTCGAGGTTTTGATTCGAATCGTGGCGAGTTCGCCGTCAGTTGCGCGTTCAAATGCGTTACTGAGCGGCGTGGTGTCGATTTTTTCGCAGTTTGATTTACAGAATTCGAACGGCTTCCGTTATGACATTAATAATAAACCGGAAGATTTAGCGAAGAGTTATATTATGCGTTTGTTCCCGCAAGAACAGACGGATATGATTTTAAATAGTGTAGAAATGGCAAGTATCTTCCACTTGCCGGCACAAAATGCGATTCCGACGAGCCAGGTAGAACGCCAGGCAACAAAGCAGGTGGATGGTCCGGCGAAATTAGTGGAAGACGGTATTATTCTCGGCGTTAACGAATTCCGCGGCGAGAAGAAGACGATTCGCTTGAGCGAAAATGACCGTCGTCGCCACACTTACGTAATTGGTGCGACCGGTATGGGTAAATCCGTACTTTTGACGAATTTAGCCTATCAGGATATGTGCGATGGGCGCGGTTTTTGTTTTATTGATCCGCACGGCGATGCGGTGGAAACAATTTTGTCGAAAGTGCCGCCGGAGCGTATGGATGATGTGATTCTGTTTGAGCCGGGCAATTTGGATAATCCGGTCGGTATGAATATGTTTGAATTCCAGAACGAAGATCAAAAAGACTTCATCGTTCAGGAAGGCATCAACATGCTGACGTCCTTGTATGATCCGGGAAATCAAGGCATCTTCGGTCCGCGCGCGCAGCATATGTTCCGTAATGCAGCGTTGCTACTTATGAGCGACCCAGAAGGTGGTACGTTTATTGATATTCCGCGCTGTTTTATTGATCCGGAATTTGTGAAATCGAAATTGCCGTATGTAACGGATAAGACGGTATATGATTATTGGACGAAGGAATTTCCGGCTTCGCAAAAGTCGAATGATGCGGGTGAAGTGACGAGCTGGTTCGTGTCGAAGTGGGGTCCGTTCCTATCGAATAAAATGATGCGCAATATTTTGGGCCAGCCAAAATCGGGCTTTAATATTCGCGAGATCATGGATAATAAAAAGATTTTGCTCGTGAACCTTTCGAAGGGTAAAACTGGCGAGTTGAACGCGAAGCTCTTGGGCATGATTTTCGTGATGAAGTTCCAGGCAGCGGCTATGAGTCGCGCCGATACGCCGGAAGATGAACGCCAAGATTTCTGTCTATTTGTGGATGAGTTCCAGAACTTTGCGACGGAGAGCTTTGAGTCGATCCTATCGGAAGCTCGTAAATATCGCTTGAATCTTGTGCTGGCGAACCAGTTTATGACGCAGCTGACCGACAAAATTCGCGAAGCGATTCTCGGTAACGTCGGTACGATTATGTGTGGTCGTATTGGCGTGACGGACGCAGAGTTGATGGAGAAGGCTTTCCAGCCGGTATTTAACGCGGAAGATTTACATAAGATTCCGAACCACGAAGCGGTGACGACGGTCTTGATGTTTGGTTTGCCGACTTCGCCATTTACTTTGAAGTTATTACCGCCGCTTGGCGAATCAAGCGAAGAATTGATGGTGAGAATGCGCGAATATGCTTTGTCGCGCTTTGGGCGCCCGCGTGCGGAAGTGGAAGCAGAAATTGATGAGCGTTTGGCGGCGAAAGAACCGCCGAAACCAAAACCAGCGGCCGCGCCAGAACAGAAACCGGTGGCGCCAGAAATATCAGCTGCGGCCGGCAAGAAGGTTTCGCCAGAAGATTTGAAACCAAAGAAGCCTGAACCAAAAAAGAATTTCTTGGATTCGTGGTTAGAAAAGAAGGCGGCACTAGAAAACCAAGCAAAGGCGGAAGCGCAGAAGATTATTCAGCAAAAGCAGCCGGTAGTAGCGAAGAAACCGCTAGTGAAGGAACCTGTTGCCGCGCCGGCGAAAGTAGTAACAAATACTGCTGCGCCAACGGCTAAGGTTGCTCCAGTGGCTCCGGCGCCAGCAACTCCAACTCCAGTCGCGAAGCCGGCGGCGCCAGCTCAAATAACGCCAGCTCCAGCACGGGTGCAACAAGTGCCGACGATGAAAGCGGCCGAAGAAATGATTGCGCATACGACGGGTTCGGTATGGGCGGCGAAGGCAGCTCAGAATGCCGTGGCGGCGCAACAAGCGCCAGCTGATCCGACTACTTTCACAATTAAGCATGATTTGCGGCAAAGAAAAGTATTGATGGATGGTGGGCCGAAGGCGCTTGAGCAGACACAGCATTTGGCGCCAACGAGCCATGGTAAGAAACTTGCTCCAGTTCAAAGTACGGCACAGCCGCAGCAAAGTTTGCAAGTTCCTCATACGACACAAGTCCCAGCAACACCGGTGCAGCCACAAACGGCCGCACAGGATGGCCTGAGAGCCACGCAAACGGAAGAAGACGGCGTGGTACTGCGCTGGCGCTAGAAAAGGGCCTTAGAAGCGATTTTACGGCCTCGATATCTTGAATTTTTAAGTGCTATATAGTAGACTTATATAGTATTAAAAAACAAAAGTAGAGGTAAGTATTCTATGGCTGCAGCTAAAAAAGTCGGTGGGTCCGATGAAGAGTACAATGCGTCCGAGATTCAGGTTTTGGAGGGCCTTGAGCCAGTCCGTAAGCGCCCGGGCATGTATATCGGTTCGACTGGTTATGATGGCTTGCATCATCTTATTAAGGAAATTGCCGACAACGCTATCGATGAGGCGATTGCTGGTTATGCAACAAGCGTAACAGTAACTTTGCTCGCGGATGGTGGTTGTCGGGTAGATGATAATGGTCGTGGTATTCCAGTAGATATTCACCCGAAAACAAAAATATCCACGCTTGAAACGGTTTTGACCGTCCTGCACGCTGGCGGTAAGTTCGGTGGTGGCGGTTATAAAGTGTCATCTGGTTTGCATGGCGTCGGTTCATCCGTCGTGAATGCGCTTTCGACGCATATGATTGCCGAAGTTTATCGTGATGGTAAAATTCATCACGTCGAGTTCGACACGGGCAAAACTGAAAAACCAATGGAAGTAATTGGCAGTACTGAAAAACAAGGTACGAGTATTACTTTCTATCCAGATCCGACTATTTTTAAAGAAACGACGACGTTTGATTATGACTGGGTGGTAAATTATCTGCGCCACCAAGCATATCTAACGAAGGGTATTTTAGCTACCGTTCACGATGAGCGCACGGGGAAGAGTGATTCCTTCTATTTTGAAGGCGGCATCAAGAGTTATGTGCGTCGTTTGAATGAAGGTAAGGAAATCCTCGGCGGTACGGCGGCGGATATTTTCTACGTCGAAAAACAAATGGAAGATAGCGTGGTGGAGCTTGCAGTGCAATATAACGCAAGCTACGCTGAGACGATTCGCCCATTTGCAAACAACGTGTTGACGCCAGATGGTGGTATGCATGTAGTTGGTTTTCGTACGGCGTTAAATCGCACGATTAATGATTATGCACGTAAAAATGGTCTTTTGAAGGAAAAAGAAGAGAACTTGACTGGCGATGATATTAAAGAAGGCCTTGCGGCGGTGATTTTGGTGAAATTGCCAGATCCGCAGTTCGAAGGCCAGACCAAGAATAAACTCGGCAATCCGGAAGTACGTGGTTATGTCGATAAGGTAATGAGCGAATACTTCGCATATTACCTGGAAGAGCATCCAGATATTGCAAAAGAAATCGTGAAGAAGGGTATGACGGCCGCCCGTGCACGCAAAGCAGCCCGCGCTGCACGTGACAACGTACTCCGCAAAGGTGCGTTCGAAGGTTTGAACTTGCCTTCGAAATTGGCCGACTGTTCTTCGCGCGATCGGACCGAATGCGAACTCTTTATTGTAGAGGGCAACTCTGCTGCAGGCTCCGCTAAAGAAGGTCGCGATAGTAAGATTCAAGCGATTTTGCCTTTGCGTGGTAAAGTTTTGAATACTGAACGCGCACATCTAGACAAGATGTTCGCGAATGCCGAGATTGTATCGCTCATTAAATCAATGGGCACAAACATCGGCGATGCCTTTGATATTAATGGCTTGCGCTATTATAAAATCGTCTTCATGACGGATGCCGATGTGGATGGCGCGCACATTTCAACTCTACTTTTGACTTTCTTCTTCCGCTACATGCCGGAAGTAATTAAGGCTGGCCACGTTTATCTTGCGAAACCGCCGCTCTTTGGTTTGATTAAGGGCACGGGTAATACGCGCAAGATTGAATATATTTATAATGAGGAAGCTTTGGAGCAAACCTTAGCTAAGCGCATCGAAGAACGCAAAGCGGCAGGGGTGAAGATTAATCCAGAAGACGAACGCTTTAAGCAAGCCGGCTATACGGCACAGCAACGCTTTAAGGGGCTCGGCGAAATGGACGCTTCGCAATTGTGGGAGACCACAATGAATCCAAAGAATCGTACGCTCATTCGTGTAAATATTGAAGACGCCGAAAAGGCCGACGCAATCTTTACGAAATTGATGGGTAACGAAGCTGAACTCCGTAAAAACTTTATTCAGTCCCGTGCAGCGACGGTCGACCTGGACGATTTGGACTTCTAAGGAGGATGAATTATGGCAGATAAGAAGAAATTAAACGAAGAAAATACCCCAGAAGAAGAGAAAGATAACGCTAGTAAAGTTGGTGGCGTGCCAGATGCGGCTGACAATAAAGGCGTCGATGAAACTTTGGGTGATTACGAAACAGAAAAGTCCGACGAAGAGGAAGAAATCGTAAAAGTTGGTAGCTTGCAAGCACATCGTGCTGAAGACGGTGTGGAAGAATTAACCGTTGAGAACGTGATGGAAGATAGCTTCTTGCGTTATTCAATGTCAGTGTTGATTGATCGCGCTTTGCCAGACGTACGCGATGGTTTGAAGCCAGTGAATCGCCGTATTTTATACGCGATGAACAAAAACGGCTGGAAAGCGCCGCATGCAACTGTAAAATCCGCACGTATCGTCGGTGAAGTAATGGGTAAATACCACCCGCACGGTGATTCGTCGATTTACGAATCGATGGTAAATCTCGCACAGCCATGGAAGATGCGTTATACGCTTGTGGAGGGCCAGGGTAATTTTGGTTCGATGGACGGTGATGAAGCTGCTGCTTCGCGTTACACTGAGGCTCGCATGGACAAGGTGGGTGCGGAATTACTTTCGGATATTGATAAAAATACCGTAGATTTTCGTGATAACTTTGACGGCACCGAACAAGAACCAGTGGTATTGCCGGCGGCCGTTCCGAACATCCTTTTGAATGGTCAAATGGGTATCGCAGTCGGTATGGCGACAAATATTCCGCCGCACAACCTTAGCGAAGTCGTGGATGCGACGGTAGCGCAGATTGATAACCCAGACATCACGCTTGAAGAATTAATGAAGCATGTGAAAGGTCCAGATTTCCCGACTGGTGCGGAAGTTTACGGCGGTGCGCCAATGAAGCAAGCCTACGCGACTGGTCGCGGTTCGGTCACGATTCGTGCGGTGACGAGTATCGAGGAGCGCAAGAATGGTCGCTTTAACATTGTGATCACGGAAGTGCCTTATGGCATGAGCAAGGAAGGTTTCGTCGATAAAGTGCGCGAACTCGTGCTCGCGAAGAAACTCGATCACATTGCGGACGCGCGTGACGAATCAGCACGTGGCAAAGTGCGCGTGGTGGTTGAGCTGAAGAAGGATGCTTTCCCGAAGAAGATTTTGAACCAGCTCTACAAGATGACTGGCTTACAAACGACTTTTCATTACAACGTCTTGGCGCTCGTTGACGGCATTCAGCCAAAGGTGATGGGCTTAAAAGAAATTCTTGCAGAATTTATTAAGCATCGCCAAAAAGTAATTCGCCGTCGTACGGAATTTGATTTAAACAAAGCTAAAGAACGTGCGCATATCTTGGAAGGTTTAAAGATTGCACTTGATCATATCGATGAGGTGATTAAGACGATTCGCGAGTCTTATGACGATGCGGATAAACGCTTGATGGAGCGCTTTGGTCTTTCGGAAGTGCAAGCCGCAGCTATTCTTGCGATGCAACTGCGCCGTCTCCAAGGACTAGAGCGTGATAAGATTGAGAACGAATTGAATGAATTGCATGAGCTCATCAAGAAACTTGAAGCAATTTTGGCTTCCGAACAAGCAATTCTCGACGTTGTGAAGGAAGAACTCCTCGCGATGAAAGAGAAATATGGCGACAAGCGTCGCTCGAAGATTTTCAATCACGAGCTTGGCAAATTTGCCGAAGAAGATTTGATTCCAGACGAAGAGAGCGTAGTGCTATTGACGGCGCAAGGTTATGTCAAGCGCGTCTTGCAGGCTGACTTTAAGAAGCAAAATCGTGGTGGTAAGGGCCGTCGTGGCATGACTACAAAAGAAGAGGATGTGATTGATACTATTATTATGGCATCATCGCATGACTTCTTACTATTCTTCACGAACCAGGGTCGCATTTTCCGTATTAAGGCTTTTGAAATTCCGCAATCCTCGCTGGTAGCGAAGGGTACCGCATCGGTGAACCTCTTGAATCTACGTCCAGAAGAGAAAGTGACGTCGGTAATTAAGCAGGGCGATGAGGCGGGTGAAAATGGCTATCTCTTTATGGCAACCACGAAAGGCACGATTAAGAAGACGTCTTTGAAAGATTATGCCAACATTCGTACGAATGGATTAATTACGATTAATCTTGATGATGGCGACGAATTGCGCTGGGTACGCGGTACGACGGGTGAGAATGATATTATCATTTCGACGTCGGCCGGCCAGGCGGTACGCTTCAACGAGAAGGATGTGCGCCCAATGGGTCGCGCAGCGCGCGGTGTGCGTGGCGTACGCTTGCGCCCGAATGACACGGTGGTCGGTATGGATGTCGTCTCGGACCCGAAGACGCAGAAGTTGATTGTGATTTCGACGAAGGGTTACGGCAAGATGACTGCCGCAACAAACTTCCCACCGCATAAACGTGGCGGTGTGGGCGTGAAGGTGGCCGCCGTGACGGCGAAGACCGGTCCAATTGCGGCGGTACATACGCTTGATCCGGAAGCTCAAGAAATCATCATGATGTCGACGGGTGGTCAAGCGATTCGCGTAGCAGTGAAGGATATTCCAACGCTTGGTCGCGCTACGCAAGGCGTACGCGTGATGCGCTTGAATGAAGGTGATACGGTAGCCTCGATTGGTATTATTCCAAAAGAGGAGGAATCCGAAGAAGATACTGCTGCCGAAAAGCCGGCGAAGAAAGCTGATAAGTAGCCAATAGAAAGCGCCCTTGAATATAAGGGCGCTTTTTGTGCATGTATAATATATATGTATATAAATGTTGTAGAAAATACATAAACAGATAAACATGAGCGAATTGACAGCGAAGGTAAGGCGAGTGTGGTATGATAAATATATGGATACGAACGGAATTGGGGGTATCGTTGCTTTTATTTTGGGCTGGCTTTTTGCGCAGACCGGTAAGCTAATTGGCGATATTATCAAGTCGAAGCGTCCACTAAAGGGGCAGGAAGTTTTTGATTGTTATTTTAGAAGTGGCGGTATGCCGAGTGGCCATACGGCGAGTTTTGTATCTCTAACGGTATATTTAGGGATGCAATATGGTTTCTTGTCTGGTATTTTTGCGTTGGCACTCGCAATGACAATTATTGTGGTTTATGACGCAGTAAATGTGCGCTATGCGGTGGGCGAACAGGGCAAACTTCTGAATTTAATCGCCGAGTCGGATCATAACGAAAAGACGAAGAAGATGAAGGTAATTGAAGGACATACGATTCCGCAGGCGATCGTAGGCGGAATATTAGGCGTGGCTTTGGGTCTGCTTTGTGGCATGATTTTCTAAAAAATACTCCCGATAATGGGGGATTTTTGTCGAAAAGGCCGAAAAATGGTGCTTTTTTGAAAAAAGTCAAAAAAAGTGCTTGACACTTTTGAGGCGTTCGTATAAGATAAGAACAGTTCAACTGCGAGAGGGCTTTAATTTAGGACACTCTCATGGCTGGGCTTTAAAAATTTCTGCAATTTAACAATTTAGTTGTGCAATTAAAGAATGTCAATTTTGATGTTCAACATCGTCAGTCTTTTATTTTATTTGAGTTTTCAAATTTTCATTTAATGGAGAGTTTGATCCTGGCTCAGGATGAATGCTGGCGGCGTGCCTAATACATGCAAGTCGAGCGGTAACATGGGTTTCATCCTATTCTGGAAGCTTTCGAGAATAGAATGAAACCTGATGACGAGCGGCGGACGGCTGAGTAACGCATGGGAACGCACCCCAAACTGAGGGATAACTAGTCGAAAGATTAGCTAATACCGCATGTGATCTTCGGATTAAAGCTTTCGGGCGGTTTGGGAGCGGCCTGTGTACGATTAGATAGTTGGTGAGGTAATGGCTCACCAAGTCGACGATCGTTAGATGGTTTGAGAGGATGATCATCCAGACTGGGACTGAGACACGGCCCAGACTCCTACGGGAGGCAGCAGTAGGGAATCTTTCACAATGGGCGAAAGCCTGATGGAGCAACGCCGCGTGCAGGATGAAGGCCTTCGGGTTGTAAACTGCTTTTATAAGCGAGGAATATGACGGTAACTTATGAATAAGGATCGGCTAACTACGTGCCAGCAGCCGCGGTCATACGTAGGATCCGAGCATTATCCGGAGTGACTGGGTGTAAAGAGTTGCGTAGGTGGCGTCTTAAGTAGCTAGTGAAATCTGGTGGCTCAACCATTCAGACTGTTAGCTAAACTGGGATGCTCGAGAGCGTCATGGGTAACTGGAATTTCTAGTGTAGGAGTGAAATCCGTAGATATTAGAAGGAACACCGATAGCGTAGGCAGGTTACTGGGGCGTTTCTGACACTAAGGCACGAAAGCGTAGGGAGCAAACGGGATTAGATACCCCGGTAGTCTACGCCGTAAACGATGGATACTAGCTGTGGGGGGTATCGACCCCTTCCGTAGCGAAGCTAACGCGTTAAGTATCCCACCTGTGTAGTACGATCGCAAGATTAAAACATAAAGGAATTGACGGGGACCCGCACAAGCGGTGGAGCGTGATCTTTAATTCGATGCTAAACGATAAACCTTACCAAGGCTTGACATCCTAGGAAGGCCCACGAAAGTGGTCTGTGCCTTCGGGAACCTAGTGACAGGTGATGCATGGCCGTCGTCAGCTCGTGTCGTGAGATGTTTGGTTAAGTCCATCAACGAGCGCAACCCTTGTCAGTAGTTGGATTTTTCTACTGAAACTGCCCCGGTAACGAGGAGGAAGGAGGGGATGATGTCAGGTCAGTATTTCCCTTACGCCTTGGGCTAGAATCGCGCTACAATGGCCGGTACAATGCGAAGCGAAGTCGCGAGATGAAGCAAATCGCACCAAAGCCGGTCCCAGTTCGGATAGGAGGCTGAAACTCGCCTCCTTGAAGTCGGAATCGCTAGTAATCGCAAATCAGCATGTTGCGGTGAATACGTTCCCGGGTCTTGTACACACCGCCCGTCAAACCATGAGAGTCACCAACACCCGAAGTCCGTTTCGGCGGCCTAAGGTGGGGGAGATGATTGGGGTTAAGTCGTAACAAGGCATCCGTACCGGAAGGTGCGGATGGATTACCTCCTTTCTAGAGAAGGAATGAGACGTACGAAAGCTAATTAGCTCGCGTATAGTCAGGTCGGTTGCAGTAGTAAATTTAAGCTTGATTTATTACATTTCCGCAAGGATGCAATAAAGCTATTACAGATACTACGATGCTTAATTGCACAACTAAATTGTTAAGCCTTTAGACGCCTTTTGAGGCGTTTTTTGGTGCAAATATGATAGGATATAGGTATGACAAAGAAAACGGCACCAGAAGTGAAAGAAAAGCCTAAGAAACTACGTTTCTGGGTGATACTAGTAGCGATATTGGTCTTGATTTTGATTATTGCCGGGATTGTGCGCCACTCGATAGACAATGAATTCCATTATGAGGGGTGGATAGACTGCATGCCGCCACTTGATTCGGCCGAGGCGGAACTGTGCGAGCGGGCAGAGCGGGCCGGATATGAAAAAATAGCTTATTAAAAAAGATCCTCCGGCAACGGGGGATTTTTGATGAATAAAAAGACTCCGAATTCAGTTAATGTCATGGCCTTGAGAGAATAAATAATGCCATGCTCGAATCGGAGTCTTGTTTATGGTTTTTGTTTTTTGTTTTTGAATGTAAATTTTTGTTTTTGCAGGAAAGCTGCGGCATTTGTGGTTTGCGATTTACTACAAATGCTAATTTAACTATAAGCCTAATAAAAAATAATGTCAATACATTTTGAATAAAATTGTTATACAAAAATAACAGGGGTGGCGCGTGTAATTTTTACCACACTTGTCAAAAATTAAGGTTTTTGGATACAATTGTGTGGTTTTGCGGTGGGGCCAAAGAGCTGTTAAAATAGGGCTATGGAAAAACAGATTTTTGGAGCGACTGATGGCATTCGCGCGAAAGTCGGTCAGCCTCCGCTACGACCAAACATGGTACGTAATTTAGGTAAAGCAATTGCAAAACATTTTCCGGGCGGAAAAATCTTAATTGGGCGCGACACGCGCGCGAGCGGCACATGGATGCAGGCAGAAATCATTGAAGGTATTCGTGCGGTAGGTGTGGATGTGAGTGAAGCGGATATTATTCCGACGCCAGCGCTGCAAGTGTTGACTGACGTGCGCGAAGATGTAAAAGCGGGTATTATGCTAACTGCATCGCATAATCCGGCCACAGATAACGGCATTAAGGTATTTAATAAAGATGGTGAAAAGCCGAGCGATGCCGAAGAGCTCGAGATTGAGAAGATTTACTTCGAGAATAAACTCGACGAGGATAAAGGTATGCTCGATTCGCCGCTGCGTTTTGTGACGAATAGCGAGGCGGTAGAGCAATATGCGGAATTTGCTGAGCGGGCGCTAAATGTAGAATATGATCTTGATGGCGCGCACGTAGTGCTCGATGCCGCAAGTGGCGCTGGGCATGATTTTAGCCGCAAAGTTTTTGAGAAATTTAAAGTCGAAGTTGAGCAGATTGATCCAGAGCCGGATGGCTACAATATTAACAAGGATTTTGGTGCGTTGTATCCAGAAAAGGCTGCCGCGCGCGCGAACCAGCTCGATTATATCGGCGTGTCGCTAGATGGCGATGCGGATCGTATTGTGTTATCTGATGAAAATGGACGCATCTGGGATGGTGATCGCATTACGATTTTGATTGCGGAATACTTGGCCGAGAAGAATATGCTGCCGAACATGACCGTGGTTTTGACGGAATATAGCAACTTAGCTACTTTGCAATATTTGACTGATGCGGGTATTACGGTAGAAAAAGTTGTGAATGGCGATCGCTATGTGGCAGAGAAATGTTTGGCACTGGGCGCGGGATTGGGCGGCGAGTTGGCTGGTCATATTTTGTTAATGCCATGGCTAAATAGCTCGGACGGTACGTTTATTGCGCTATTTGTGTTGAAGATTATGCGCGAAAAAGGCTGCCGCTTGGCGGATTTGTGGGCGCATTACGATAATTTGCCGTCGAAACAATGGGGTGTAAATGTAATAGAAAAGAAACCGCTCGCAGAAATTGCCGGTTTTGACGAGGCCGTAAAAGTTGCGGAGACGCGCTTCGGTAGTGCGGGTCGGATTTTCTGCCGCTATTCGGGCACGGAAAATAAGCTACGAATTTTGGTTGAGGGTGAAGACGAAGCGTTGGTAAACGAAATCGGTGATAGCCTCGCGGCGATTGTCGAAAAGGAGATTGGTGCATGATTGAAATTGGACCAATGACGGAATATGACCCAGAAATCGCAGAAGCGATGGGGAAGTTGCGCCAGCAATTGAGCAGTCGGCATGATGGTTCGGCGATTGCGCGCGAAAAAATCGAAGAGCTAATCGAATCGCCGTATCACGATATTCTAATGGCGCTTGATGATGGCAAATTGGTTGGCATGGTGATTGTTTCGACTGTAATTGCGACGCTAGATCGAAATGTTTACATGGAAGATTTAGTAGTAGATAGCGAATGTCGCGGTAAAGGCGTAGGCGGACAGCTGCTCGAAGCGGTAAAAGATTGGGGGCGTCAAAAAGGTTGCCGTCGACTGGAGTTTACTTCGTCGAATCGTGACGGTAAAGCGGGTGCGCGCGGTTTTTATGAATCGCACGGCGCGAATGTACGCGAAACGGATTTTTATCGCGTAGAATTGAACGATTAAAAAAGGCCCTCCGCGAAGGAGGGTCTTTTTGATGCTTTTATACGATTGGCATGAGGAGATAAGGGAAGACGTTCGGCATGATCAAGTGGAAGATGAAGTAGAGTAGAAGCGAGTGGAGGTTAGCCATGCAGATAAAACCTAAGATGGCGATGATGATACCCCAAAGTTTAACTTTGTCATATTTGGTGACGCCACCGAAAAATTCGTCGGCGATTTGGCGATAAAAGACAACAATTAGGCCGCCCACTACCGCAATAGCAAGTCCGCCGAAGAGCCATCCTACACTAAAAGTCCATTGCATAAGCTCATTGTAGCACGATTTGGAGGCTTGTGTAAAATGGTGTTATTTGATAGAATATAGGGAGTAGGGGATATAGCTCAGCTGGTTAGAGCGCGTCACTGATAATGACGAGGTCTGTGGTTCAAGTCCACATATCCCCACCACATTGAAGTTAAAGTTGCCTATCTAGGCATTTTTTCTTGCTTGCTCGATACGAAATCGCGCTTCGCAAGAAGAAAATACCCATCTAGACAACTTTAATCTTCAACGGGAAAATACCTCTCTGAGCAAATCTACCTACGAATTAGGTTTAGCTAGACAATTTTAATTTTCAATGATAAGATGATAAGCACATGGGGTATGGTATAGGCAATCTTGCCTAGCCTACTCCACCATCACGATCGCCCGTTTGGGCGTTTTTTAGTATTAGCGGAATGGTATAATTATTCTAATGCAGAATAATAAGCCGAGTGCAAAAAAAAGCGTTAAAAAAGCGCGCCAGCGGTGAAAAATTAGCGTCAGCATCGTTATTGATGGGGGTAGGCGGTGTTATGCTTTGTGCGTTTGGTGTGATTTTATTTAGATTATTGCAATCGAGATTTGCGGGCACTAATGAGGCGATGGGGGTGGGTATGTTGTTTATGTTGATAGTAGCGCCTGCGTTAATTGGTGGTGTTGGGGTATTACTATTTGCGTCTTTCGTGACAGGGATGATTAGCTTATATAAAGATGCTGGCAAACGAATTTGGATGGCATTAATTGGGGTAGCATTGGGGTCCTTGGCTATAATTGTGTGTATTTGGTGGGCTATGGATAGCTCGACGGCATTAATGTTATTAAATAGTACAATGTAAAAAAAGGAGAGTAGGATGGATAAAGATAAAATCATTGCAGCCATTAAAGAAAAAGTTGATTTGCCGGACGACGTGATTGCGAAGGCAGGCGGCTTGCTGGAAGGGCAAAATTTCGTTGGGCGGGCCAACAAGGACGATATTATTAAAATGTTGGTCGAAAAGCTGAAAATTGACGAAGGCATCGCGAATAAGATTTATGAAGCGGTGGCGGGCGTGCTGGCGAGCGGTGCCGTCGAAAAGATTAAGGGCTTATTTGGAAAATAAGATATTTTAATAGGAAGGCCGCCGTGAGGCGGTCTTTTTTTGAGCGATTGCTTCTAGATGAAAAAACGTTAATATTTTAGCAAAAGCGGTTTTATTCACGTTTTTTGGTTGCGGAAATGGCGGAAATATGGCGTAAAATCTATCTGTTTTGACCAGTTTTTGCGAAAAAACGTGATTTTTTGGATATTTTGCAAAAATTCACGTTTTTTGTGATATAGTGGAGTCTATGAGCAAAGAGGAGTTGTGGAATTTGGTGCAGCGTAGTACCTATCTTACGAATGGGCAGATGTATGATATGATTCCGTTAATTAAGAATAATTATTGGCAATGGGGCACTTATCGTGGTCGAATTATGATGGAGATTGCGAATAAACTAAATATCACGCAGGGTTTCGCGAATGACATTTATGACAAAGTAAATGGCATTTTGAACAGCGCGAAGGCGAGTGGCGTGCGCGAAATTTATTATTAACAGGGGTGAGAAAATGCATGAGCGCGTAAAACGCGTTCTAAGGCCGTTTTCGGTAAAAAGATGATAAAAGATACCTCCGATCACAATAAATCGGAGGTATTTTGGTGTAACATTGAGGGTTCTCGCATCGCCCTCAAATTCTATAGGTATTTTATATCGCTTGTGATATAGTGTCAATGCTTGTTTGTGGAAAAGTTTGATGTTATTCCACAAGAGAATGTTCGGTTATTATAACATCTTTTTAAACAAAAACGTATTGACAAAACGGAAGCATTATGCTAAAATAGCCATAAGCACCTGAGAAAGGCACTCTTGTTGAGTGGCGGTTCTCGTAAAAAGGGTGGCAATAATAAGTTATATGGTGGGCAGAAGGAGCTAGAAATGGCTGGAACTAAAGCTGGTGGTCAGAAAGCTGCCGCTACGAACAAGAACAAATATGGTAAAGACTTTTACGCCGAGATCGGTCGTAAAGGTGGTCGCAATGGTCACACTGGTGGCTTTGCTGCTAACCCAGAACTAGCTAAGATTGCTGGTGCGAAGGGTGGCCGTATTTCTAAGCGCGGTAAAGCTAAAAAATCTGCGTAATATATAAGCTTTTAAGAACCGAAATAAATTTCCCCTGTCTTTACGGGGGAATTTTTTCTTCTTCTCAGTAGCAACTTCCGAAATATTCTTAAAAGCTTGCATATTACGCCAAAATAAAGCAAGCGCTAGAAATCTTCGGGGGCGATGCGGGATGGCCAAGTGGCGCCGCAAAGTGCGCAATGATAGAGGCCGGCGTCGTCTTGATAGCCAGCGAGATTGCAATTCTTGCAGAGAGATGTGGCGTGGAGCCAATCGCGATAAGTGTCGAGGTGGTCTTGAGCGAAATCTTCATCCCATTTGACTCCGTATTTTGTGCAAAGTTGGCGGGCCTGCTCCCAGGCTTCGGATTCGATACGCAGAAGCTCGATGTCACTAGCGTAGCTATGTTGTTTATTTAGATAATGGCCGAGCTCATGCAGAAGCTCGAGTGGAGTGGTATTTGGCGCATAAAAAAGCTTATTTGGCGGGGTGAATTGAGCGCGCTCGCCGCTCTCGATGACGAGGGCGGGGTAGTTGGCGCGAAGTTTAGCGATGAGACTCTTTAAGCTTGGCATAGCGGTAGCATCCGTAAATTACTGAGAAGCTGCCGTACTTGGCCACCACAAGGCGCGGCATTTTGACTTTGGCTGGGAGTTTGGCGCTGAGTTGTTTGCGTAGCTGAGTGCGATAAGTATTGAGCGCAAGGCCGAGTGGGCCGCCAAAGATGATGCGATCGGGCTTGATAGAGGTAGTCATTGGGGTGAGGCCAAGTAGCATGCGGTGGGTAATATCGAGCCAATCTTCGGGATCGGTGATTTCGTCGACCATTTTGCCATATTTGGCATTGATGGCGCTGGCGGCGGCAAAATCTTCCCATTCTTTTTCGACACCCTCGTAGGTGTAAAGAACGTGGCCGGGCTCGAAGTCGCTATAGCGTTTGGCGAGTTGACCATCCTCGACTACGCCGCCACCGATACCGGTAGAGAAGGTGAAATAAAGCGAGCGACCTTTGGAATGGTGTGCCTCGGCGAGCGCAGCGAGATTAGCGTCGTTTTCGACGTAGACGGTGAGGCCGAAATCTTCTTTGAGTTGTTTGGCGATGTCGAAATCGTGCCAGTCGAGATTGCCGAGCCAGATGGCGACGTTGCGTTTGACGATGCCTGGCATAGCAACGGCGCAAGACTTGATGTTAGAGATGCAGAAATTGACACGGATTTGTTGGCGGAGATTTTCGTAAAACTGGCGCTGGTTCTGAATAGTGGCGAATTTGACAGAATGAAGGATATTGCCCGCGGCGTCGACGAGGGCGATAAGAGTCTTGGTACCTCCGATATCGATACATAGATACATGTATCCATTATAGCATCTGATGGCGACTTGCGGAAACAGAGATAGCGTGATATAATTTTTACAACATTTTTAGGGAGTTATAAAATGGACGCAAATACCAAATACAAACGTTGGGGTTGGGGTGCTATCGCCGGCTTAATTGGCGTAATCTTGATTGCGGGCTTGATTGTGGCCGTCACGATGTCCTCGCCAAAACCGAATGCTGAACTAGCGTCGAATGATACGAATTCTTCCGTGAGCGGCGAAATTGAAGCTGGCGAGAACGGCAGCAATAGCGAAAACGGTAGCAACGACAATAATGGCTCAAGTGATGCTCAGAGCGAAGAAGAGAAGAAGGCTGCCGAGAAGAAAGCCGCTGAGGAAAAAGCTGCACAAGAGAAGGCAGAAGCGGAAGCAAAGGCAAAAGAAGATGCCAAAAAGAAAGAAGCCGCAAGTAGCACTGATAAGACTGGCGATGCTTCTGATAAGGTAGCGACATCTGATACGAAGAAGATGCCAAAGACTGGTCCGGCCGATAACTTAATGGCAATTGTGGCTTTTGCAGTAATTGCTGGTCTCGCAACGTATAATATCTCCCTCAAAAAACAGGCTTAAGCTTTACTTTATCTGTAAAACAGGTTAGAATAATGAGTAGCATGGAGCTACTCATTTTTTCTGGTGCGCGCACGAGAGAGAGTGAGTAGTTCCAGCGAAAGGAAAATATAATAAATGGCCACAAAAGCTAAAATTACAATGGACGAGCTTCTCGCAGGCGAGGAGTTTAAGCCTATTGCACTTGGCGACACGATCGAAGGTACGGTTATGTCCGTCAAGAAACACGAGATTCTGATTGACCTCGGCTCCCGTGGTGTGGGTCTTGTGCCACGTCGCGAAGTTGCTTTCGGTCGTCAGCTCAAGGAAGGTGATGCAGTTTCTGCTAGCGTCATCGATACCGAAATGGAAGATGGCATGGTATTGCTATCGCTCCGCAAAGCCGTAAAAGAGAAAGGTTGGGATGAAATTTCCGCCAAGCTCGATGCTGGTGAAATTATCGAAGTTCAACCATACGATGCAAACCGTGGCGGCCTCTTGGTCGAGTACGAAGGCATCCGTGGCTTCTTGCCAGTTTCTCAGCTTTCGGCTGAACACTACCCACGTGTTGGCGGTTCAGATAAGGATGAAATCCTTCAACGCCTCAACTCTTTGGTAGGCCAAACTATTCGCGTACGCATTCTCGATGCCGATCGCAAGACCAACAAATTGATTCTTTCTGAGAAGGAAGCGATCAAAGACGGTCTCGCAGAACGCTTCGCTAAGCTCGCGGTGGGCGACGTCGTAAAAGGCGTGGTGACTGGTGTTGTAGACTTCGGTATCTTCGTTAATGTTGACGGTATTGAAGGTCTCGTACATATTTCCGAGATTTCTTGGGAACGTGTAAACAGTCCAGCTGATTACGTAAAGGTTGGCGAAACGGTTGAAGCAAAGATTATTGCTATCGACAAAGATCGCCTCAGCCTCTCGATGAAGCAACTTCAAGAAGATCCATGGCTTTCTGAGATTGCCAACTTCAAGAAGGGCGACAAAGTTGAAGGTACGATTACTCGTATTACGCCATTCGGCGCTTTCGTGCAGATTTCGCCAGCGGTGGAAGCTTTGGTGCACGTATCTGAGCTCGGCGAAGGCAGCGATGTAGACCCAGAGAAGATCTTTACGCTTAATGAGCGCAAAGAATTCAAGGTGCTCGACATCGACAAGGAAGGTCGCAAGATTTCCCTTAGCTTTGCTGACAAAAAGTAGGAAGAATAAATCTTCTAGGAACCGAAATAAATCCCGCCCGTCTTTACGGGGGGATTTTTTCTTCTCCTCGGCAGCGGCCTGCGGAATATTCCGTAGAAGATACTATTCTTCCATTAAGGCGTTGAGGAATATTTTTTGATATTTAGCTTAAGATATGGTAAAATAAAGAAAGTTTTTGTGTATTTTTTATACACTCGCATAGAAATCTAAACAGAAAGGAGCTAGAAAGTGGAAGAAAAGGTGATACAGATTTCTGGCTCGATAACGGTAGACGAGCTAGCAAACGCCTTGGGTGTTTCGGTGACGCATTTGATTGGCGAATTGTTTAAGAATGGTATTATGGCCACGATTAATCAGCGCCTTGATGCGGAGACGGCGCAGATTATGACCGAGGAGTTGGGTTTTACGAATGTGCGGTTTGAGCGCAAGGAAAATTCCGCCAAGATTCCAGGCATTAAACGTGAATTATCGAAGGATGCTAAAGAACGCCCGCCAGTAGTAGCGGTGATGGGCCACGTTGACCACGGCAAAACAACTTTACTTGATACACTTTTGAAAAAGAAAACCGTCGAAGGAGAGGCGGGTGGCATTACACAGCATATTTCGGCTTATCAGATGGAATATAAAGACCGCAAGATTACCTTCCTCGATACGCCAGGCCACGAAGCCTTTGCGGCAATTCGCCAACACGGCGCAATGTTGACTGATATTGTAGTGATTGTAGTGGCAGCCGATGACGGCGTGAAGCCGCAGACGGCGGAGGCGATCAAGTTTGCCGAGGCGGCCAACGCAAAGATTATTGTAGCAATTAACAAGATTGATAAGGAAGGTGCGAATATTGATCGCACGAAAGCACAGCTTGCAACTGATTTTAATTTAAATCCAGAAGAGTGGGGTGGCGATACGATTATGGTGCCGATTTCTGCGAAGACTGGTGAAAACACTGAGAAATTGCTCGATATGATTCTCTTGACGGCCGATATTGACGAATTGAAGGCAGATGAGAAGATTCCGGCCGAAGGTCTCGTAATCGAGAGTCATATGGAAGTCGGGCGCGGTTCGGTAGTGAATCTCTTGGTTACTGGTGGTGAATTGAAGACTGGCGAATTTATTGTGGCTGGCAAGACTTATGCAAAAGTGCGCACAATGATGGACTGGAAAGGCCGCCCGAAGGGGAAGGCGACGCCATCTACGCCGGTAGTGATTACTGGCTTTAAAGAATTACCAAACTTTGGTGACAAATTCGAAGAAGTGGCCGACGAAAAGACGGCGCGCAAGATGGCGCTTCTTAACGCACAGGCCGAGGCAAACGAAACTGCCAACGCGAACGTGACGGCGACAGATATGCTCCGCATGATGAATGTGGCCGATAATACGAAGACCTTCAATGTGATCGTAAAGGGTGATGTGCAGGGTTCGGTGACGTCGGTGGTAGATTCGCTCCGCATGATTGATACGCAAGGTGAGATTACGCTAAATATCGTTTCGACGGGCGTGGGCGCGATTTCGGAAAACGATATCTATATGGCATCTGGCGGCCAGACTGTAATTTACGGCTTCAACGTAACGGTGCCAAATGCAATTGCCAAGATGGCGGAGCGTAACGGTGTGCCAGTACGCGTATTCCGGGTGATTTATGAACTTTTGGATGATGCCAAACACGATATGGAAAATATGCTCGATGCCGAAGTGGTCGAGAACGAAACCGGCGAGCTTGAAATTAAGGGCGTTTTCCGGACGGAAAAGAATGAGATTATCTGTGGCGGTCAAGTAAAGAGCGGTCGCGTAGCGCCAGGTATGCTGGGCCGCGCCTACCGCAAGAAAGAATTGCTTGGTGAGATTGAGGTAAAGAATACTCAAGAGGGCAAGGTTGATGTGCCGTCGCTCGCGGAAGGTGAGATTGGCGGCATGTCGCTGAAGACCGAAAAGAAGATTCAGCTTGAGATTGGCGACACGATTAAATTCTTTGTGCGCGAATTCAAGAAGAAGAAAATTGCTTAGTTTTTAAACATTAGCCTTTTTGTGATACAATGTAAAAAAATAGGAGAAAAAGGCTATGTTTCAATTTGACGAAAGCTTCCTGGAGCAGGTAGGGCTTTCTAATATGCCACAAGAGCAAAAAGACAACTTTTTGCAATATGCGCAGGATCAACTCGAAGTTCGCATTGGCGAAAAGATGAGCGAGGGCTTATCTGATGAGCAGCTCGACGAATTTGAGAAGATTATTGATAACGATCAAGGAACTGTTCAGAAATGGCTCGACCAACTCGGCGACTATCAGAATGACGAAACTTTCATCAAATTGAAAGAAGATGCCGATGCGGAAGGCGACGATCAAATGCTCTTGGCGGACTATGTGACTGCTAAATGGCTTGATCAGAACTGCCCACAATATCAGCAAATTATTCATGACGTAATGGGCGAATTACAAGAAGAAATTTCGCAGCAAAAAGACGCAATTTTGGCAAATAGTTAACAAAAACACCTATCGCTTACTGGTTGATAGCCTCCGGTTGCGATAGGTATTTTTTGCGGTTTATTTTTGGTGGCCGTTTAGGAAACTCTTGGCGTCCATTTCTTTGGAGTTTTCTGGCAAAAGGCGATCGATGACGAAATATTTATCGTCGGCGCATTTCTGGTCGAGAATTGTGGTTGGCACGTCGGCGACGTGCGCCTTAGTGATAGTGCATGGGATATCAAGTAAAATGGTCTTGGATTTTGGGAAACCGGCAAATGCAATAACCTCTCTCACGAGCTCCTGGGCGCCTTTATTGGCGAATTTGAGTTCCGACTGTGACTTATCAAGTTTGGTCGTGAAAGTCGCTTGTGCTTCATTCTGTGCGGTCTCAGCGACATTTTTTGCGAGGATTCCAGGCAAAACTTGCAAAAGTAGCTCGGTGCCTTTGGCAGAGAGGGCTTCATAGAGATTCTGCTTAGTAGTTTCTGGGGTAATTTTAACTTCGGCTTGAGCGAGCAGTGGGCCGGCGTCCATTTCTTTGACGAGACGCATAACAGATACGCCCGTCTTAGTGTCGCCGTTTAAGAGTGGTGCCTCAATTGGGGTAGTGCCGCGATATTTTGGTAGTAAAGATGGGTGAATATTAATAATGCCGTCTGGGATGGCGTCGATAGCGCTCTGTGGTACGAGTTTGCCGAAGGCGGCGAGTACGCCGAGCTGCGGTTGATACTGTTCGATGATAGGTAATAATTCACGACCTTTGGTAACGTAATGAATTGGAATGCCAGCTTTTTTGGCTTTAACGGCAATCTGGAATGGTTTGCGAACGTGCGCGGCGGGAAGCACGAGGGCGCAGATTTCGTAATTGTTGTCTAAGAGGGCGTCGAAAATCGGCGTACTAGCCTTAATGCCTTGAGCAAGCTGCTCGTTGCCAAAGAAAATAATGCGATTATTCTTCATCGTCTGGCCAAAGATCTTTATTATCTTTAATATATTTGTCGTAATCGAGCGGAACGAGATCGCCCTTGTCGTCGAGCTTATAAAAAGCGTCGGTTTGATCTTTAATGTGATCAATAAAGAGGATGCCGTTTAGATGGTCGATCTCATGCAGAAGTGTGCGAGCAAGAAAATCTTGCGCCTTGAGACGGACTTCGGTGCCATCCTCGAGAACGGCTTTAATGCGAGCTTTGGCTGGGCGGGGAACTTTGCCATAAATAGTCGGAACGGAAAGGCAGCCTTCGTAATCATAGAGAGTTTTACCTTCGGTTTTAATGACTTCGGGGTTGATGAGCGCAATAAAATTAGCGTTGTCTTTATTAGACATGTCTTCGCGGACGACAATAATGCGACGATTGTAGCCAAGCTGCGGTGCGGCCATGGCAGCAGAGAGCTCGAATTCGTGCGTATTTTCCCAATCGATGCAAGATTGAATCATCTCGGCGATGATTTGCTTGGCTTCGTCGTCGATTTGGCTAACTTTGGTCGATTTTTGACGAAGGCGTGGGTCGGGCGTTGTAATGACCGGCTTAGTGGTTTTCTTTTGCTTGCTCATATTAGCAAAATTCTAACATATAATCTGTTAATTCGCGAGCATAAGCGTGTATTTACAAGAGAGAGAGTGGGTCAAATACATAATGGAGTTGCGGCGGTTTATCTAGAGAGTCGAAAATAGAGAGCAAATCTTGGCGTTTTTTAGCCTTAATGACGATGTCCCAAGTATAGCCAGAATTACTACGCTCATGAAAAGCGGGCATCGGTGGTGTGACGGAAACGTTCGTGAGGGTATTTTGGGCGATAAATTGAATAATTTTTTTATTCAATTTGCGAGCATTTTGGGTGGTGGCGCGTTCGGTTTTATAAGTCAGCGAAAGTTTGAGTAAGAAACTATATGGGGGGAGGACACTTTGTTTGCGGCGTTGAAGTAGATATTTATAAAAATTACTATAATCGCCAGCGCAAGCGTATTGAATAACGGGGGAGTCGGGCTGGAAAGTTTGAATAATGATTTTGCTGTTTTGGTGACCGCGATTGGCGCGGCCAATGACTTGGGTGATTAATTGAAATGTTCGTTCTTCAGATGAATAGTCTGGCAGGCTAAGGCCAGCATCGGCTTGGACGACGCCGAGTGTGCGAAGTTTTGGAAAATCGAAACCTTTGGCAATCATTTGAGTGCCGACAATAATGTCGTAGTTTCCGGAATGGACTTGGTCGTAGATTTGGCTGAGTTGCTGACCATTAGTGGTGTCGGCGTCGAAGCGGGCGATTTTAGCCGACGGGAATAGACGATAAAGCTCGTCCTCAATGGCTTTGGTACCGAATCCTTTATGATGGATGGTAGCATTATGGCAGTTTGGGCAGTCAGTGGGGACAGGGAAATGACGTCCGCAAGTGTGACAACGCATTTGATAAGCGTCGGCATGCAAGACGAGCGGTAAAAAACAGTTTGGGCAGAGCGCTTGCCAACCGCAATGGTCGCAAATGGTAAGAGGGGCGGTGCCGCGACGATTATGGAAAATCATGGATTGAGTATTGTGGTCCAGCGAGTCTTGGATTTCAGCAATGAGCTGGTTACTTAAGATTTGGCTGCGAGTGAAATCTGGGCGATTTTTAAGATCGACGATTTGCAACTCGGCGTGTTTGTCTTGCTTAATGGCTAGTTCGGTAAGCTCGGTAATGGCGGAGTGTCGTTTGCAGATATAATAATCGGCGATGAGCGGTGTGGCGCTACCAAGTACAGTTTTCGACATAACCGCGGCGAGACGAAGGGCGGAATATTTGGGGTTTTGGTCTTGGATATAGGCGGGTTCGTGCGCTTCGTCGATAATAATAAGACCCAAATTGCGGACAGGCGCAAAGAGGGCGGAGCGCGGGCCGATAACGATTTGTGGATCAGGGCTATTCAGTGTCTTTTCCCAGATATGATGGCGGACAGCTTCGGTTTGGGCGGAATGAATAAGGGTTATTTCTGGAAAATGAGCGCGAAAGTTTGCGACTAATTGAGAAGTGAGGGCAATTTCTGGGACTAAAATGATGACAGATTGGTTTTTGACAAGGATATGCTTGGCGAGTTCGATGTAAACATTAGTTTTGCCGCTACCAGTAATACCATGAAGAAGGATAGTGTTGGCGGAGCTTGATTCGATGTCCTTAATAGCGCGTTTTTGGGCAGCATTGAGTGGATTCTCGATGGATGGAGCGCTCGGTTGAACGATTTTTTTAAGATTACGGCGTTTTTTAGTAATGCCGGCTGGGAGCATAGCTTGAATGACGCTCGAGAGTGGGCAACGATAATAATCGGTAATCCAAAAGAGGGCCTTTAAGAGATGCGGCGGAAGGGGAGTTTCATAGATTTTGCGGATGACTGGCTTGGTTTCGAAATTTGGTTGAGAGGTTTTTCCCGATACGATGCCGATAGTGGTTTGCTTGCCAAGAGGGATCTCGACGATATGGCCAGGCGAAAGAGGTTCTTCTGATGCGTAAGTCAGCATATTGTCGCTCTGATGGAATGTCTTGGCGGGCGCAATCAGGTAATAACTCATAATAATTACATTATACTCTATCGTATTAGGGGAAATAATTTCGCAAAAATCTGTTGTCATTTTTACAAAAAATCGCTAAAATAAAAACAAGTAAGGAGGTTAATGTTAGACGTTTTCGTTACAAGTCGGGTGCGGCGGAAGATTATTGTGGTCTTTGCCAAGTATCCAGATTTCAAGACGCATGTGCGTGGCTTGTCGAAGCTGATCAAAGAAGATCCTGGCAACATTCAGCGGGAGCTCCGCAGAATGACGAAGGGTGGTTTCTTGGTAGTGACGAAAAAGGGAAACACTAGCATTTATCAGACCAACAAACAGTTCCCGATTTTGAAAGAGTTACAGAGTATTGTAATTAAGAGCCAACAGGCAGAAGACGCGAAGAAATCGCCGAATAAGATTATCGGATGACGGATATTTTTGCGCAGTTGCTCAGAGAGCGTGGGCTTGATGAGCATTTTTTATACCCTAAGTACGATGAGTTGTTTGCGCCTGGAAATATGAAAGGCGTAAAAAAGGCAGTGGCGCGAATTCGCCAGGCGCGCGAGCGCGACGAAAAGATTATTATATATGGCGATTATGATGCGGATGGCGTGACGGCAAGCACGCTAATGCGTGACGCGTTGAAATATTATGGCTGTGAAAAGATTGAAGTGATTTTACCGAACCGTTTTACAGATGGTTATGGTTTGAATCTACCGGCAGTGGATAAAATCGCGCATAGAGGCGCAAAATTAGTCATTACGGTAGACTGCGGCTCTGGCTCGGAAGAGACAATTGCAGCACTGAAAGAGCGCGGTATTGATACGGTCGTAACTGATCATCACGAGATACCATCTATGCCAGTTTCAGCAGTAGCGGTAATAAACCCGAAGCGTGGCGATAAGGTCGGTACGCGAATGGCGGGAGTGGGGGTGGCATTTACTTTGGCGCGCGCTTTGAATGCTGACCAAAACGGTGGCGAGTGCGATGGCCAAGAGAAATGGCTACTTGATTTAGTAGTGATTGGCACGATTTGTGATTCGATGGAACTACGCGAAGAGAACCGTATTTTGAGCTACTACGGCATGAAGGTTCTTGCTAGGACACGTAGGCCGGGCATAAAAGAACTAGCGCGGGCGGCGAGCGTAGATTTAGCGAAACTAAATACGCACGCGATTGGGTTTCAGCTTGGACCAAGGATAAACGCGGCCGGAAGAATGAAGAGCGCAGATTTGGCACTAGATTTGATGATGTCGACGAGTCGAACGAAGGCTTTTGCGCTAGCGAATGAATTAGATGGGCTAAATAAAGAACGGCGCGAGGCGCAAGATAGAGCCGTGAAAGAAATTGCCGTAGATGATAGAGAGCCAGTGATCGTAACTTGCGGCCAGTGGCATGAGGGGATTTTAGGGATTATTGCAGGGCGTTTAGTTGAGCTGTATCATAAGCCGGCGTTCGCATTAACGGATTTAGGCGATGGGAGGCTGAAGGGTTCTGGCCGGAGTTTTGGCGATTTTTCATTGGCAGACGTTTTGCAGAATTGCCCAGATGGCATACTCTTAACTGGTGGCGGCCATGCTGGTGCGTGTGGTTTAAGCTTGGAAGCGAAGAAATTGTCGGATTTTCAGGTTTTCGTCCAAAAGTATTATCGATCCTTAAAATTAAAGAACCAAGAGAAGTATTTGCGAATCGCGAGCGACATTGTACTGAGCGATTTTTCGGGCGTGACCGAGGAATTGTTTGACGAGATATGTTTATTGGAACCGTTTGGTGATGGTAATACTGAGCCGATTTTCGAATTTACTGGCGTCGTAGAGGGGTGTCGAATGCTTAAAGAGAAACATCTATCGATTACGCTTAGCGATAAACAAGGAAAGCCAATGAAGATGATGGGGTTTTATGCAGCGCCAGAATGGAGCAAGGTGCATGTTGGAGAGCGGGTGCGCGTGCAGTTTATGCTGACAAAGAATGAATTTAGAGGAAAGACGACGCTTGAGGGTAGCCTAATATCTCTTGAAAGAATGTGAAAGATATGCTAAGATAATGGACAGTATGGCAATAAAAGTAACCAGAAAAGACCAGAACGAAGCGAACGAGAACGTGATTCGCCGTTTCAACCGCAAGGTTTTACAGAGTGGTGTAATGGCAACCGCGAAGGAAAGTCTCCGCTTCTCGAAGCCGATTTCCAAACGCGAACGTCGCCTCAAGGCTATCTTGCGCGACAAGCGCAAAGCCGAAAAAGCCGAACGCATGAAATTAGGTCTTAAATAGGAAATACCCCCTTAAGACGGGGTATTTTTAGTGAAAAGAAAAAGGAGGTAAAATGATTATCTTATTTGGCGCGGCGGGGAGCGGAAAGAGCTTGCAAGGTCAGCGCTTGTCAGAAAACCATGGTTGGGAGTGGTTATCGGTAGGACAGTTACTGCGCAATCGTCACGATCCGGAACTCGAAGCGATTATGCTAAAGGGGGAGTTGGTGCCGGATGATTTAGTGGTGCGCATGATGCACGATGCAGCCGAGGAGGCTTTGGCGGACGGCAAGCCAAATGTGGTTTTGGACGGATATCCGCGCGACGAATGGCAGGCGAATTGGATAGTTGAAAATGGTGATGTCGAGAAGATTCAGGGCGCGATAATTTTACGAGTTTCGCACGACGAATTGTGGCGACGCTTGCAGGAGCGCGGACGCGAAGACGACACGCGCGAGTCAATCGAGAAGCGCTGGAACTTATTTGAACAAACAATTTATTCAATGTCCGAAACTTTAAAGACGGCGGGCGTGCAAATTGTTGAGGTTGATGGTGAAGGTACAGTCGACGAAGTAACAGAGAGAATTGAAAAAGTTTTAATGGACTGGAGTATAATTAATACCCAAACGGAGAAAATCGAATAAATGAACGAGAAAAAAATTAGCGCAATGCGCGAGGGTGGAAAAATTATGGCGCAAATTTTTGCTGACTTGCGCGAATTCACAAAACCGGGATTAACTGGCAAAGAAATTGATAAGTTTGTCGAGTCGAAGATTTTGGAATATGGCGCTAGTGTGGCCTATTATGAGCCAGATGTCGATTTCCCGGGTTCGATTTGTATTTCCGTGAACGATGAGTTGATTCATGGCATTCCAAAAGATATCGAGATTGAGGAGGGCGATAAGGTTAGCTATGATCTCGTGATTAAGTACAAGGGGTATTATACCGATTCGGCTTTTACGATGATTGTAGGTAAGCCGTCGGCGGCACAAAAACACCTACTTAGCTTCACGGAATCGGCGCTTTACGAAGGTATCGCGCAGGTGCGTCCGGGAGCGAAGTTGGGCGATATTGGCTATGCCGTTGAGAAGCAGCTCGAGAAGGGCAAGCTTGGCGTGATTCGCAATTATGTCGGCCACTTTATTGGCGAAAAAATGCATTTGGAGCCAGAGGTGCCGAATTATGGTAAGAAGGGACACGGTTACACATTGCAAGTTGGCGATACGCTTTGCATCGAGCCGATGTCGAGCTTAGGCAAACCAGATACAGTGGTAGTACAAGGAGATGACGGATGGACGGTTTGCTTGCGCGATGGTTCGCTTGGTTGTCATTTTGAGCATACGATTTTGGTTACAGAGGACGGCTACGAGATTTTAACGCAAGCGTAATCTGATATGCTACAATAAGCTTATGGAAGAAAAAGCTCGCTATGTTGTTGGCATAGATATCGGTACGAATTACGTACGTGCAGTACAGGGGCGCGTCGGTAACGACGGCGTGATTTCTGTAGTCGGTTATGGCGAAACGCCATCCGAAGGTCTACGCCGAGGTATTATCAAAGAATTAAATTCGCCGGCCAAGTCTATCGATATGAGCCTAAAGGCGGTAGAGTCGATGAGTGGTCAGTTCATTGATGCGGCGATGGCGAATGTGAACGGTTCGCACATTGGTAGCGCAAAAGTTGAGGGGATGATTGCGATTGGTATGGCTAATCATGAGATTAATGAAGAAGATTTGAACCGAATTAACTCCACTGCTACGGCGGGTAAGGTGCCATCAAATCGCGAGACGCTTGCCTTGATGCCATACGAATATATTTTAGATGGTCAGGGCGGCATTAGAGAGCCAATTGGAATGCAGGGTGCGCGTTTGGAGCTTCGCGCAAACGTTGTGTCGGCTTTGGCGCCAGATTGCGATAATGTACGTAAGGCTTGCGAGCAAATCAATGTACATATAGAATATCTTGAGCCGTCAGCGATGGCGGCGGCACGCTCAGTGATTACGAGCCGCCAGCGCGAGAACGGTGTTGGCGTAGTAGACATGGGCGGTTCGACTACTGGTGTGGCAATTTACGATGAAGGCGAGTTGCAATTTGTCGGTGTGGTGCCGCTTGGTAGTAATGATGTTACGAATGATTTAGCTACGGTGCTGAAAACTATCCCAGAGATAGCAGAAGAGATAAAGGTTCGTTTTGTTTCGGCGAAATTTGGCGAAACTGAGAAGGATATTGTAATTAAGCGTGGACGCGATGAACTGACATTCTCGCGCAAGGAAGTCGACGAAGTCGTAGAGGCGCGTCTCGAAGAAATCTTTGAGGGCGTACGTAAGCTACTAAAACAAGCTGGTTATGACAAGCGCTTGCCGGAAGGTTTAGTGTTAGTTGGTGGTGGCGCAAAGATGCGCGATATTGATGTATATGCGCGTGATCAAGTAGAGCTTGCCGTACGAATTGGTAAACCTGATGGAATTACGGGTGTTTGCGAGGATATTTTGAAGCCGGAATATGCGACAGCGATTGGTCTTATGATGGCAAATGCAGAGATTACGCCAAGCGAAGAAGGTTTCGGCGTCGCTAAAGGCAAAAAGCCGAAAAAAGCGAAAAGCGATGGCGGTTTCCTGAAAAAAATCTTAGCAAAATTCAAGTAATCTGTAATTTTGCTAGCAAAAAATTTATACAGATGTTATATTAATAGATAAGAATTCAAGTGAGGAGTTAATACAATGCCTGAAGTAAAGCCGGGTGAGGTGGAAAGCACAGCTAGTATTAAAGTTATCGGCGTCGGTGGCGCTGGCGGTTCTGCCGTAAATCGCATGCGCGACGCAGGTTTGAATGGCGTCGAATTTATTGCGATGAACACCGATGCACAAGCCTTGCATAACTCCAAGGCGGACGTAAAAGTGCATCTTGGTCATGATACGACGAATGGCCTTGGCGCGGGTGCTGATCCGACAGTTGGCGAACGTGCCGCAGAAGAAAGCCGCGAAGAGATTAAGAACTCTTTGGCGGGCGCAGACATGGCATTTATTACCTTCGGTGCCGGCGGTGGTACTGGTTCTGGTGCTGGCTATATCGTTGCCGAAGAGGCGCGTAAGCAAGATATCTTGACTGTAGGTGTCGTTACAAAACCATTCTCGTTTGAAGGCGCAAAGCGCAAAGCAAATGCCGATTGGGCAATTGAACGTTTGGCGCGCAATGTAGACGCCTTGATTACGATTCCGAATGATCGTTTGCTTCAGACGATTGATCAGCGTACGCCAATTCTGGAAACCTTCAAGATTGCTGATGAAGTGCTTCGTCAGGGCGTGCAAGGTATTTCCGAGCTCATTACTGAACATTCTTTGATTAACTTGGACTTTGCTGACGTGAAAGCGATTATGAAAGATGCGGGCTCGGCTCTTATGGGCATCGGTCGTGCATCTGGCGAGAATCGCGCTAGCATCGCTGCACAACAAGCCATCGAATCGCCACTAATCGAAGTTTCGATCGACGGTGCACGCGGCGTTTTGTTCTCGGTTGCTGGCGGTTATGATGTCACAATGAGCGAAATGCAAGAAGCTGCCGAACTCATTACCGCAAGTGTTAGCCCAGATGCCAATATTATTTGGGGTGCTTCAATTCGCCCAGAACTTGAAGATGAAATTATCGTTACAGTGGTAGCGACGGGTTTCGATTCGCAATATTATAGCGACGATCCGCGTGCCCAGGATACTTATCAAGCCGTTGAGCCGATGCGCGTAACGGAACCGAGCCAAGCGATGGCTGATCCGGTTGCAGCAGCGCCAGTCGAAGAGCCGGCTAAGCCAGAAGCTACCTCGAGTGATTTTACGGAAGCTACGACTGTTAATATGTGGGATAATATTCGCACTGAGAATAGCAGTGATGCAGATGACAGCGATATGCCAGCCATCCTACGTCGCCGTAAAAAGAATAAAGACTAGTTAGGAGGTCTTTATGAGCCACCTGAAAATTGGTGAAAGCAAAGTAATCGAGAGCCGCGAGTCGCAAGATGGCACGATGATTCGCCGTCGACGTATCTCTTTGGATGGTAAACATCGCTTTACGACTTATGAGCGAATTGAACGTCCGGGAATGATGGTGCGTAAACGGAGCGGTTCACGCGAAGCTTTTGACCGTGAAAAATTAATGAAAGCGGTACGCAATTCGGTAGGTAAATACTTCGACAGCGATCTGGATGTTCAGAATATCGTTGATCAAGTCGAGGAGATGATTTACGAGAAGGGTAAAGACGAGATTCCTTCAAGCTTAATTGGCGAGACGATTCTTGAGGTGCTGTCTGACACAAATGAGATGGCCTACGTGCGTTTCGCGAGCGTATTTAAGGAGTTTAAGACCTTAGACGACCTCGAGAGAAGCATTGTTGAACAGCGCGAACGTATGAAGCAACGTAAAGAGACAAAGGAGTAAAACTATGCGGGTGGTAGTAGTTTGGCGTGAGGGGATGGACTATAGTCGCCAAATTGAAGAATGGTTGCACGATTTTGAGCACCGTACGGGTAAACAAATTGAAAGCGTCGACCCGGACACTCCAGCGGGTACGGGTTTTTGTGAAGCTTACGGCATTGTGCGCTACCCAACTTTTATCGCGATTGATGATTCGAGTCAGATGGTGCAACAATGGACGGGCGAGGAGAACGTCCCGCGCTTTGATGACGTAGCATTTTATACGCTGGAGGATTAATGAAATATAACAAATTGGTGCGCGATCGGATTCCAGAAATCATCGCGGAGGATGGTCGCGAGCCGAAGACTCGGATTTTGAGCGAAGACGAATATATGGCTGAGCTTGAACGAAAGCTGCGCGAAGAATGCGAGGAGACGATTGCGGCGAGGGGTGGCGATACGGCCGAGCATCGATTAGAAGAATTGGGCGACGTGTTGGAAGTAATGTTGGCGCTCGCGAAAAATTGACCATTTTAGTTTGGATGATATTATGTCTGCGGCCGAGCAGAAGCGTAAAAAACGTGGCGGTTTTGATAAGCGCATTTATTTGATTGAAGACTGACGAAAAAATTGCAAACTATTGAACAAATATGCTATAATGCAAGCATAAAGCGTTTGAGCAGCAATCAACTGCGAGCTGACGGAAGAACGATACGCTTCATGCGAGACTGCATATCTACTAGAACCGTCCGTGAATCTGCGTGAAAGATAAAACGAGTGTCACTACAGAGAGAAGTAGTGGAAATTGGATGGTACCGCTCACGAGAGTTCCAATGAAAATTGGAATTTTTTTATTCAATAAGAAAGGAGTGCGTGGCATGAAATATAAATATGGTGTGCGACGTCGCGCGAGTGAATACGAAAAAGCGCTCGTCGAACACTGGAAGAAAAACAAGACCTTCGAAAAGTCGGTCGAACAACGTCCAATTGATAACTCGTATGTCTTTTATGACGGCCCGCCATTTATCACAGGCAATCCGCACCACGGTACGCTTTTGTCGTCAATCGTAAAGGATGCGGTGCCGCGCTATTGGACCATGAACGGTAAGCGCGTGGAACGTCGTTGGGGTTGGGACTGCCACGGTTTGCCGGCAGAAAACTTTGTGGAGAAACAGTTAGGCATTACAGATCGCCGCGACATTGGCACGAAGTGGCCGCTTGAGGTTTATATTACGAAAGCGCGCGAATCGATGGTGGCGAATTCTGAGACATGGGAATCGACGATTGATCGCATTGGTCGTTGGGTAGATTTTAAGGGTGCTTATCGCACTATGAATAAAGACTTCATGGAATCAGTTTGGTGGGCATTTAAAACTCTCTATGAAAAAGGGAAGATTTACGAAGGCGAAAAGGTCTTGATGTATGATACGAAATTTGCCACGCCAGTATCGAAGGCTGAAGTAACCATGGATAATGATGCCTATCAGACAGTGACCGATCCGTCCGCTTATGTAAAGTTTAAGCTTGCTGACCGCGATGAGTACGTATTGGCTTGGACTACCACTCCTTGGACCTTGCCGGCTAATATGGCACTTGCCGTGTCTGAGAAGCTAAAATATGGCCTTTATGACGTAAATGGCGAAAAGATGATTGTGGCCTCGAAATTGGCCGAAAAATTGTTTGGAGAGCACGTAAAGGCCCTTAAAACGTATTCTGGTAGCGACCTGGAGGGTTTGAAGTATTTGCCGCTTTTTGAAATGAATGACAAGATTGGCAAAGACAAAAATGCGCACAAAATTCACCTTGCAGACTTTGTGAGCGCCGAGGATGGTACAGGTATTGTGCATATTGCGCCGGCTTATGGTGAGGACGATTATGCGCTCGGTAAGCGCGATAAAGTGCCAGTACGTCATACGATTGATGACAATGGCTACTATTACCCTGAGTGGGCAGAGAAGTTGCATGAGATTGGCGTGCGCGATACCGATGAAAATGGTATCGAAGTTTGGGCGGGCAATAAGTTTATCGCCAAGTGTCTTGAAGAAAAAGGTGTTATCTGGAAGATTGAGTATATTAAGCACGAATATCCATTTAATCCACGTAGCAAACAGCGCATTATGTACCGTGCGTTCCCGAGTTGGTTCTTTGACGTTGAGGATAGTAAGGCATTAATGCTCGAGAAGAACGAGGATATCAACTGGTTCCCGGAGCATTTGAAACATGGTCGCTTCGCGAAGAATATTGAGCAGGCGCCAGATTGGAACCTGAGCCGCGATCGCTTCTGGGCGACAGCGATGCCGGTCTGGAAGGGCGATAAGGGATCAATCAAAGTAGTCGGCTCGTATGACGAATTATACGAGTTGTCTGGTGTTCGCCTCGAGGATTATCATCGTCCATGGGTAGATGAGATTGAATTTGATATCGACGGTGAGCATTTTAAGCGTATCGAAAAGGTATTGGACTGTTGGTTCGAATCGGGTTCGATGCCGTTCGCGCAGTTGCACTATCCATTTGAGAATAAAGAGAAGTTCGAAAAGAACTATCCAGCCGACTTCATCGTAGAGTACGTCGGTCAGGTGCGCGCTTGGTTCTATTATGTCCACGTGGTAAATACGGCATTGTTTGGCGAATGCGCTTATAAAAATGTGATTACAACCGGTACGCTCGCTGGCAATGACGGCCGCAAGATGAGTAAATCGCTCGGTAACTATACCGATCCGAATGAATTGATGGATAAGTTTTCGGCGGACGCTTTGCGCTTCCAGTTACTTTCGAGCCCAGTGTTGGCCGGTGAAGATTTTGCTCTTATCGATAAAGATGTTTCAGATACGGCACGTAAGCTTACGATGATTTGGAACGTCTATGACTTCTTCACGATGTATGCCGAAGTGGATGGTTGGGAGTATAAGGGTAAGACTTTGAAAGCGCCAACGAAACTCGAAAATGAATTAGATAAGTGGATCGTGAGCCGTGTTTATCAACTACGAAATGAGATTACGGAAAACATGGAAGCCTATAATATTCCAGCCGCGCTGGCGGGTGTGCTGCCGTTCGTAGACGATCTTTCGAACTGGTTCGTGCGTCGTAGTCGTCGCCGTTTCTGGAAGTCGGAATCGACGGCCGATAAAAATGAGGCTTATGCAACATTGCATTTTGTCTTGAGTTATACGGCTTTGATTTTGGCGCCATTTGTACCATTCTTGGCCGAGGAACTATGGCAGAATATGATGGGCGGCGGAAGCGTCCATTTAATGGACTGGCCGAAGGCTGGCAAGGTAGATGAAGCTGTCTTGGCGCGGATGGCGGATTGTCGCACAATCATTACGGATGGCTTAGCTTTGCGCATGGTACGTGATGATGAATATGGTCAAATAAAGGTGCGCCAGCCACTTGCGAAGTTGACTTATGGTGGTGAGAAATTGGACGACTTTTATGAAAAAATCATTGCCGAAGAGGTGAATGTTAAAGAAGTTGTTCATGGCAAAGAATTAGTACTCGACAAAAAGTTGACGGATGAGTTGCGCGATGAAGGATTTGTTCGCGAGCTTATTCGTTTTGTTCAAGCCGCGCGCAAAAAAGCCGAGCTGAACGTTGACGATCGCATTAAGTTGTCCGTTTCGGTTGATGTGCCAGCTAAACACCTTGAAACGCTGAAAAATGAGGTGCTTGCGGTGGAATTTAACCCGAAAGGGAACTATAAATACGATGAAATCGTGAAAGTTGATGGGGAGAACGTGACGATTTCGCTCGAAAAAGCCGAATAATTTGGCGCAAAAAGTCCAGCTGTGATATAAAAGTTGGACTTTTTTGCTGGTTGGTAAAAATATTTTTGAGATTTTTCAAGTGCATTTTGACCTCTGTTATATTTGACTTTTTGGCATAAAATATGCATAACCATGCTTGACAAAAAAGCATAAGTGTGATAGCATGAAGACAGTTGGAGCAGAAAAGAACCAACACAAAAACGAAAATCAAATTCCAAAGGGTATCAGGAAGGAGAGAAATATAAAAATAGAAAGGAAAATAAAAATAATATGTCAATCGAAGAAATGCAAATCCCAACATTAAGTAATGCGGATCAAAGCGCCCAAAAGTGGGAACAATTAGCAGAAGAAGTAGAAACCGGTAATCATAATTTCGAAGATTATATCGCTTTCGAAGATGAAGAAAATTACCAAAATCAAAACGAAGTATCTGCAGAACAATTAAAACAAGCCAAAGAACGCTTCGCTGCAGAAGTACAACAGAAACGGGGTAAAGGTGTCTTAGGTTTCATTAGACGCCGTGTAGCCTAATATGAATAAGATTCAACTTTGGCTGGTTACCTTAACAATTTGTTTCGGTATTACATCTATGGTCGCCCTAGCGGCACCACGAAATGGAAATACGAAAGCCATAAAATATAACTTACGCTGTTTAGTGGATGAAGTAGAAGATCCATTAAAACAATGTCAAATTAAAGATATAAAAGAATATCCGATAGATATCTACTTAGCTTAAATCGATTGATATAAGAAATAAGGAGAATGCCTATAAGATAAAAATAAAAACAAAAAAATACAAAATGTGTAAATAAAAAAGAAAGAGGTAAAAAATATAAGATAGAAAGCTACGGCAAAAGACAGACCTAATCAGACGCAGATTAGGTCTATTTTTATGGCAAAATACTTGACGAAGGCTCTTGACATTTTTAAAACGCTAGTGGTAAAATGGAGCAAAATAGGTCAAAATAAAAATTAAAAAAGGAAACAAGAGAAATGGCAGGAGAAAATCCACCACGCAAAGATGATGGCGAAAATCCAGATGCACAGAACTGGAATATGGACCCATCGCAGCAAGGTAATACGGCAGAGGCTGAGCAAAATAGCGCGGAGGATGCCGAGAAAAAAGAGTGTGAGAGACTCAATAAGGAAATCGATAACTATTTCTGTGCGGAAATTATTCGCGTAGGTAAAGCAGCGGGTCTAAATATCGAAAATGGTATGGATACCCGTGATTGGACGAATCCTGCTGACTTGCAAAAGTTGCTCGATGCGCTGAAAGCGAACCGCGAAAAGGAAGCAGCTGCAAAGAAAACTGAGGGCACAAAAGTTGCTCCAGTCGCCTCGGTAGTAACTGAAGGTGAGAAGAAGATTGAGGGCGAAAATAACGCCGAAGCTCCAGCCGATGGCGCGCCAGAAGAAACTGGCGACAATTCGCATGATGCGGCCGTTGCTGCAGCTGCGGCAGTGGTAGCAGCTGGCGGTAGCTTGGGTGATGCAGCGAATGCAGCAAGCGAGCAAGTTGCTGGCGACAATAACGAAGCGGAAGAGCCAGAAGGTGAAGTAATCGCAAATCCAGAAGCTGAAAAGACCGAAAAAGACAAGAAGCGCGGTCGTGGTTTGGTAGCTTTCTTTTCGAGGCATCCAAAGCTCGCAAAAGCGGCAAAGATTTTTGGCGTGGGCGCCTTGGCGGCTGGCCTATTCTTTGGTGGCGCTGCCGTACATGAGTTAACTGAAAACCAATGGAATGGTGATCGTACGCCAATTTCTGACGAAATGAATGAGGGCTTCGAATACCAAGAACAAATGCTTGGCCATTACGAGGTAGATTACCGCGGTGATTTTGCGAACGAAAAGGGTAATGATTATAACGAAAAGAAGGGTGGTCCACTTGATGTAACGAGTCCGGATCGCTTTACGGGAATCGCGGATGACGATAGTGAAGGTTTCCGCCTAGGATTTAAAGAAGCTTATACGAATCAGGCTGAGGCTGCTTCGGCGCTCTTTGAAGTATTGCCGGATGATATGCGCGCGGAAGCCGGTTTGGGCGATCTCGATTATGATACGCTTTGCGACACTGTTGAGAATGATGGTGACAAATATGATGCCATGCAAAAGCAAGTTGGCTTATTCTTGAACGGTGCACGCTTCGAGCGCACCTCGCTTGATGGTGAACATAGAGTATTCTATATGCGTTCGGCGACGTATCCAGGTGAACAAATTACCTATCAAATGACCGAAGGCGCATATGATACCGTTGATACGACTGGTAAGAAAATTATTGCTGCGACGATGGAAGATAAAACTGGTGATGGTCTACATACGCTTTACTTCTTGGAAGAATGCGGCAACCTAATCGTTGATGAAGTTGAAGGTATTAAGGATATCGAAGAGACTCCGGGTGTGGTGCCAGAAGTGCCACCTGCACCGACTCCAACTCCAGAACCGGAGCCAGAACCAACTCCAACCCCGACTCCAGAACCGGAGCCAGAACCAACTCCGACTCCAACTCCAGAACCGGAGCCAGAACCAACTCCAACTCCAACTCCAGAACCGGAGCCAGAACCAACTCCAACCCCAGAACTTAAGCCAAAGGATGAAGAAGCCGAGTATGAGAACGCTGATGGCGATAATCAACAGCAGATGGGCCCAGGTGAATTAACTGAGCCACATCAACAAGAAGGCGACTTTAATCCGGAAGAAGGAAACTTCGGTTACGAAGTAGAGCCAGGAACGGGTGATAATGATGGGGATGGCGTCGTAGACCCAACTAATGAACAAACTGGCGCAATGGACACGAGTCTAGAAAGTGGCGATGGCACTGGCCGTACTATAGAAGAAGTAGTTGCCGAAGCTGAAGAAGACGGTGGTGCTAATGGTGAAAACACTTCGGGTGATGAGAGTCGTGGTTATGTAGCTCCAGAAGTGACTGAAGACACGGGCGCTGAAGAGGCGGCTAGAATTGCAGCCGAAGAAGAGGCGGCTCGCCAAGCGGCGGAACAGGCCGAACGCGATCGTCAAGCACGCGAAGAACAAGAACGTATTGATGCGGAACGTGCAGCCGAACAAGAAGCTGCACGCCAGCGTGAAGCGGAAGAGCGTGCCGCACAAGAGGAAGCCGCACGTCAAGCTGCCGCTGAGGCTGCCGCACAACAAGCTTCGGAGGCTGAACAGCAGGCTGCCGCTGAAGCTGCTGCACAAGAAGAAGCTGCTCGTCAGCAGGCTGCTCAAGAAGAACAAGATGCCGCAGATTGGGCCGCAGGAGAATTCGATTTGCCAGGCGGCGGCAACTAATTAATCTAGGTTTGTAAAAACAAAAAGGAGTACAAACATGCCAAAACAAACAAATATCAAATTTAAACGGAGAATGACGGTTGCCGGTCTAGCGGCGCTAGCGATATCGTTCCTAGTGCCGTGGGCTACATCATTCGCGTATGGTCCACAACGTGACACATATACGAATGAAGTGCCGGCAGATCACGTAACCTTCAACTCTATCACGAATAACGTGGCGTTGGGCGATGAACGTAACTTCGTACGTATTCGTGAGGCCGATTCTGGCGACAAATACGGCGACGAAGTCAAAGTTGTGCCAGGAAAGGAATATGAGGTATATATCTATTACCACAACAACGCGGCTTCAAATTTGAACGCGAGTGGTAAAGGTATTGCAAATAATGTTCGCATCACCACCAATTTCGATTCTTCGGTGAAAGCGTCAAAGAAAGCGACGATTACGGCTTTCATTAACGCAACTGACGCCGTACCGAGTCGTATTTGGGATGAAGCTTATATGACGACCGATTCGACTGCTGATATTGTGTTGCGCTATGTGGATGCTAGTGCGACTATCCATAATGCTGGTAGCACGAATGGCATGAAATTGTCGACCGATCTCTTTGGCGATGATACTAAAGGTGCTGGTCAATACATCGGCGTGAATAAGCTTGATGGCCGCTTGCCTGGTTGTGCAGAATACTCTGGTTATATTACCTATCGTATTCGCGCAGAGCAGGTTGGCGCTAAAGTTAGCAAGACTGTTTCCTTGGATGGCGTAAATTTCTTTGAAAGTGTTACGGCTAAGCCAGGCGACACAGTAACTTATCGTGTGGAATTCCAGAATACTGGTACGTTAGACTTAACTAATGTAACTTTCCACGATATGCTTCCAACTGGCGTAACTTTAGTCCCTGGTACGACGAAGCTTGTAAATGCCGCTCATCCAGATGGCTTGACGATGAAAGACATCATTAATGATGGCAAAGGCTTTAATACTGGTCTATATGGTAGCCATGCGAATGCTATCTTAACTTATCAAGTAAAACTAAATAGTGATATCGTGGCAAAAGGTAAGTGTGGTACCAATTCGTTCTCGAATACTATTTACGTCGATCATGACGCGGGCGAGATCTCGGATAGTTCAACTATCAACGTAGAGCGTGTATGTGATCAAGGTGAAGAACCTGGCGATGAACCTGAGACATTGCCAAAAACCGGTCCTGGCGAAGTGATGCTTGCTATCGTCGCGGCCACCTGTGTGATTGTGGGAATCATCTATTGGTATCGTAGCCAAAAAGAAGTTGAAATGCTCCAAAAAGCTTCTACTGGCAAAGCTAAGAAATCCAAAAAATAAAAGCATACGTAATTAGCTCCTTTTGAATAAAAATGTGCATTGGTCTGGGTATCCCGATGCACATTTTTTCTAGCTTTGAATAATTAATTTACGTTTTTTACGCGTTGCGAAGCTGCTATTGATTTTTGGCGAATAATTTGGTATAATGGCGCAAGTAATAAAAGGAATTTTATGAAAAAAGCAGTCGTAAAGATCGGCGGCAAACAATATATTGTTGCTGAGAAAGAGACCCTCCGTGTGGACCTCCTCCCGGAAGGAACCAAAGATCTCGCTTTAGACGCTTTGCTCGTAATGGATGGCGATAAGACTACGGTCGGCGAGCCAACCGTTAAGGGAGTAAAGGTAAAAGCGAAGGTCGTGAACGAAAAAGTAGCTGGCGACAAGATTCGCGTCATCCGCTACCACTCCAAGAAGCGTGTCCATACCGAGACTGGCCATCGCCAGAAATACTCCGAAATCGAAATCGTGAGCATTGCTTAATAATAAAATCCCCCGCGTGGGGGATTTTTTGATGCTTATGTTTTTCGGCGAAAAGACGGATTGCTGTGATATTATAATAAGTATGATTGCTATAGGTGTATTGTTAGGTCTGCTTACGCTGATGATTTTGGTCACGGCGCATGAGTTTGGGCATTTTTTAATGGCGCGCAAAAACGGCGTCGAAGTAGAAGAATTTGGTATTTGTTTTCCGCCACGCGCGATTGCCTGGCGAAAGGTGAATGGTAAGTGGCGTCGGCTGAAGAAGTCTGAATGGAAAAAGGCGCCAGGCGAAGGCACGATAATTTCCTTGAACTGGCTACCAATTGGTGGTTTCTGCCAAATGAAAGGCGAAAATGACGATGCGACCGAAAAAGGTAGTTTCGGCAAGGCTACTTTTTGGGGAAAGACCAAGATATTATTCGGCGGCGTTCTAGCAAACTGGATTGTGGCGGCGGTGATATTTACGGCCTTAGCTTTCGTGGGTATGCCGCATTTTATGGAAAATCAATTCCAAATTGATGTCGATACAGAAATATATATTACGAAGCCAGTTACGCTCGAAAACGTAAAGAAAGATAGCCCGGCCGACTTGGCTGGTCTTCGTGAGGGAGATGTGATTCGAGCGATGCGCGTGTTGAAATGCGACGAAGACGATGAAGATTGCAGCGAAGGCTTGAACGAGCGTCGCGAAATCATGGTGATGGATGATTTATTGGAATTTGATAGTACCTATGCGGGCGAGACGGTTTATGTGACTTACGAACGCGACGGAATGGCGAGTACGACCGAATTAACATTAAATACGGCCGATAAAGAATATATTTTGGGTGCGGCGATTGATGGCGACGTATTATATATGAGCTCATGGAGCTCGCCAATTGTAGGTATTGGTACGACGATTCAGTTGACTGGTGAAACATTTAAGGGCGTCGGCCAATTACTAGTGGACTTGTTTGGCGGATTAATCAAACAAGTTAACGTGGATTCAAATGTACGTGAGGATGGTGCGAAAGACCTCGAAAAAGCAGGCGATTCCGTAACTGGTCCAATTGGAATTGTAGGATATTTATTCCCGAATATCGCGCAATCTGGCGGTAGGAGCATTGCATTCTTTGTAGCTTTAATATCGGTGTCACTAGCTTGTATGAATGTGCTGCCGATCCCGGCGCTCGACGGCGGACGTTGGTTAATGATCGCAATTGCGCGTTTGCGTAAAAAGAAACTTAGTAAAGCAACCGAAGAAAAGATTGTCGGGCGTTCCTTTATTGTGATTTTGATTTTAGCCGTAATAATCGCAATTTTAGATATTATGAGGTTCTTTTAGGGTATGTCGGAAGAGAAGCGCGTGACAAATAAAGAAGAGAAGACTGCACCCAAAAAAGAGCCGACGCGCAAGCCGCGTACTCGTCGCGAAAAAAATGCGCTCGAGAAATTTAAGGCTAAATTAGATCAAAAAGCCAAAGAAAGCCGCGGTTGGGCAGTAGGAATTACGCTTGGCTGGGCGTTCTTGATGCTCTTATGGGTCTTCGTCGTTTTAATGGGCACGCAATATTTGGTGGCATTTTTGTTGCTTGGTTTGAATTTGCAAGTATCAGAGACGGTTTTGCAGACGATTTTTACTGCAATTACATATACGGTAAGTTTAGTTTTGATTGTGCTAGTACCATGGAAAGTACTCGGCATGAAGACGACGCGCGATGAAGTTGGCATGCGCGGATTACCGACTTGGACGGATGTATTATTGGCGCCGGTCGGCTTTATTCTATTCATGATAGCAGCTAGCTTTGCCTTGACGGTGATGCAAGCGATTATGCCGGCAATCGATTGGAATCAAGCGCAAGACGTGGGCTTTAATGGCATATATGGCCAGGGCGATTTCATCTTGGCATTCGTTTGTCTTGTAGTGATAGCGCCGTTAGTTGAAGAGATGATATTCCGTGGTTGGCTATATGGAAAGATGCGCAGTAAAATGTCGGCACTTCCGGCGATATTGCTCGTATCGTTGTTATTTGGCATCGTACATGGTCAATGGAACGTGGGCGTGGTGGTATTTATGATGAGCATCGCGATGTGTATCATGCGCGAATTAACTGGCACGATTTGGGGTGGCATGTTGATACACATCATTAAAAATGGCATCGCATTTTATGCACTGTTCGTAAATCCGACTCTCGATGGTGCGGCTGCGGGCATGTTGCTATTAGCACTATAAGATAGGGCCACCGCTGTGACGGTGGCTTTTTGATGTATAATAATAGATAAGATGCCGGAGTTGCCTGAAGTAGAGACGATACGTCGTGGATTAGATAAATATATTATTGGTCGCACAATTCGAAAGGTTTCGATTTTGTGCGAAAAAAGTTTTCGTGGCGATAAAAAATATATTGAAAAGCAAAAAATCATTAAAATCGATCGGCGCGGAAAAGCTTTACTAATTCAACTCGAAAATAACATGTGGATGATGATTCATCTTCGCATGACGGGGCAGTTAATTTATGTGGGCAATGAAAAATTTGCCGCCGGACATCCTGATGCAGGCTTTACGGAAGAGATGCCAGGCCGCCATACGCGAGTTTATTTTGATTTTGATGACGATTCGCATTTGTATTTTAATGATCAGCGCAAGTTTGGCTTCATCGCCGTTAAAGACGAACTAGGAATTGCGACGGATAGTTTTTTGACGAAGCTTGGGCCAGAGCCGTGGGATATGGAGAAAGATGATTTTTACGAGATGTTGCAGCGTCATAAAAATACGCCAGTCAAAGCGGCGATTTTAGACCAAAGTAACATAGCGGGGGTGGGCAATATATATGCCGATGAGGGGTGTTTTTATGCTGGAATTTTGCCATGGCGACGTTGCGGCGATGTTGAGCGCGAAGAGTCGGATAAATTGCTAGAAGGATTAGCGACGGTCATGCAACGTTCAATTGATAGTGGCGGATCGACGATGAAAGATTATGTGCGAGCGGACGGCACGAAGGGAAGTTATTTAGAAAAATTCGCGCAAGTGTTCCGTCGTGAAGGGTTGGAATGTCCGCGTTGCGGTGCGATGATTGAAAAAACGCGCGCAGCTGGACGCGGCACGCATTATTGCAAAGGATGCCAGAAATAATGATGAAGATTTTCTATGGTAATGATCGTATAGCGACGGAACGAGCCGTGAGGCAAGTATTGGGCGATGAATACGAAGTGGTGGAGGCTGATAATTTAACGCGAGCCGACATGGATACGGTTTTTCGTGGCACTTCGTTGTTTGGCGATAAGCGAAAAATATTAGTCAAAAATCTTGATGGAAATAAAGAATGCTTCGATGTGCTTGAGCAATATCTTGATACGCCGCACGATGTCGTAGTTTGGCTGGGCAGTTTTGATAAACGTTCTGTTGCGTATAAGGCAATTTCAAAGAGTAAAAGTGCGGAAATAAAAGAATTTAAGCTGCCGGAAATTCGGGAAAAATTTTATACATTTAAGATATTTGACGAGGCGGCGGCAGGGCATAGCGCGAAGGCTTTAAAAATGTGTGCCGAAATTGAAATCACAGATGATCCGTATATGACGCTCGGCGCATTTGCTTCGTCGGCATATAAAAAGTTAGAATTGCGCCAACGGAATGCGACGGAAATGATTCGCATTTTAGCAAAAGCAGATTTGGATATGAAACGAACGGGTATTGATGGTTGGAAAATCATAAAGAAGGCACTACTTGAGATTGCGTCATTGTCGTGAAGAACATGGTAAGATAGATGTTATGAATGATGCATTGCGAAAAATCTTAATTGCTTTAAGCCTAGCAAGTGCAGGGATGGCAATTTATTACTTCATTTCGATGGTTATTGCTGGCGACATAATACATGGATTCGTAGCAGCAACGTCATATGCTGTATGCATGTTATGCGGAGCGATTATCGGGTTGATGGCGGAATATACGGTGCGTGTGAATCGTGATAATACGGATGATAAAAATCAATTAAACGCCGGCATGGTGTTGGTGATTTTAGGCGCAGTAATTGCGACGACGGTATCGATGCTCGGTATAGGTGGGCATGCGCCAATAATGATTGCGTATTATTTGCAGACTGTTATATTGTTTGCAATTTTGCTCATATTTAGGCTGAGCTATCGCGGAAAACATTAAAAAGAAAGGAAATCCGCTAGGTATGCGAGAACCGAAGCAACCTAGCGGATTTTTTGGATGAGAGGCGCGCAGCATAGAAAAGAAAGACAAGGACTTTTCAGAATGACATTTTTAAAGAGCGAAAGTTATTAAAACCGCGTCGCCTGAAAGAGACTATATAGTAAAAGAAAAAGATTAAAAGCATAATTTCAATGCTTTTAAGAAAAATAAAAAATATCTCCGTTTTTGCGGAGATATTTGATAATTTACACAATTTAGGCAGCGTGAACTTCAACGCGGGTGCGTGGTATGCTCTTGCCGGAGAAATGGTTCTTTTTAGTCTTGACGAAGACTACTTTGCCATCAATCGCAGCATGAATAGTGAAGTTGCGGCTCATGAAAGTGCCAGGGCCGGCAAGCTTAGTAGCGCCGGTTTGGCGAACGAGAACTTCGCCAGTCTTCACTTGCTGACCACCGAAACGCTTGACGCCAAGTCGTTGGCCGGCATTGTTGTGTAGGTTTTTGCTGGTACCGCCAGCTTTGACATGTGACATACTACTTTTTCCTTAATACTATTATTTGACGCGCAACGATTTGGCCCTCTCGGAAATACAAGAGGTCATCGTAAGACGCATAACGATACTTTACAGCATTATAGCCCAATTTATCTAAATCGTCAAGGATATTTACCCCTTGATAAACACCTGCGCCGCGTTTCCAGGCTGGAGTAGCCAAGGCAAGCGTAGCGCCGGACGGAATTTGGCTATGAATATTCTTTAGGAAAGCGGTTAGTAAATCTTTGGCTTGGCTTTGGAATTCGCGGAATTTCACTTCGCCAGGGATGTTTGAAAGTGGGTGGCCGAGGTATATTTCAGAGGCAACGTAATCGATTGGCGATGTCCATTTATGGTCAGTAGCGTCGCCAACTTCGAGGCGAAGTTTTGGCGCCGATTGCTTTTGGAGGCGAGGGGTGCGCTCGGTAATCCAATCGAGATTTTTCTGGCTATATTGAATCATTTTTTCAGAGAGATCGGTGCCATAGGCGGAAAGTCCCATCAGGGCGGACTCTTGTAGAATGACGCCAGTACCGCAAAACGGGTCAAGCACGGTGCCGGTTTTGGCGCCGCTAGTGGCGAGATTAATGAGGATTTGTGCGAGTTTTGGCGGCAGCATGCCAACGAAAGCGTCGCGAGCCGGGCGATTAAAATCGCGTTTGGCATATGAAGTGATATTCTGTGTACCGATGGAAATAGCGGTATATTTGCCGTATTTGACGATTTCGATGTGGTTAGTTTTCTCGCCGAGCTGGTTGTGATGTGAAGTGGCAGAAGGGAGGACGGCATTTTTGCCATTCGGTACGAGACGGACGTTGCGACCGTGGCGCTTGAGCATATTCTTGTATTTAAGCGCGAGTTCCCAAGTTTTACGCGGATTAGCGTGGGTGGAGTAATCAGAAATACCAAGAGTGATTTTACCTTCTGGTAGGTTGGACAAGTAATCTTGGACTGGCTCGTCGATGATTTGGGCGGCTTTCAAGGAGCCGCCAAGGCGATCGAGCGAAACGCTGTGCGCAGTGACGATGGCAAGGTTTGGAGCAATTTGCTTGACTTTGCTTGCCGAAAAAACTACCTCGAGCTCAGCGAGGGAAATTTTGGGCTCACGTCCGAGTACCATTAGAAAATTCATATGCTATAATTTTACCATATGTTTAAGAAGATTCTGAGTGCAGTTACTCTAATTTTAATCGCCGTGATTGCTTATAAAGCCTTTAGCGCGCCGGCACCTGGCGATATGGTCGGTATGACGATGTTCGAAGCGACATTGGCATCTTTTAAAGATATGAATGGTTGGGTGTTATTGCTATTAATTCCAGAACAGCTCTTCATGTATTATGCGGCGGGTAAAATCTATTTTGCCTTTTTGCAGCAGCGTAAAGGTTTCAAGATTTCGCAGGGCAAATTAACGCGCATTTCGCTAGAAATTAATTTCATGAATCATGCAATTCCGTCAGGTGGCATGAGTGGTTTGGCATATCTTGTGTGGCGCCTAAAAGATTACAATGTGACGGCTGGTCAAATTAGCTTTATCCATATTTTACGCTATGGTATTTGTGCGCTTGCAAACGCGGCGCAGACGGTGATAGCGATTGCAATTATCTTGCTGACAGGGCAGCTAGTGGCGGGTGGCACATGGGCGCTATTATTAGCGGCCGGCATCGCGTTCGGCGTGATTGGTTTAATTGTAGTAGCCTGGTTAATCGTGCGGAAACAGAAGAATGTTGATTGGTTATCAGCAACAGCCACAAAATTCATCAATAAGGTAGTTCGAAAGATTTCTCGTGGCAAGAAACGTAAATATTTGAAAGAAGAAGATGTCACGCGTTTCTTTGGCGATTTGCGGGCGGATTATCTGCAGCTAAAAAGCAATCGGCGCATTTTATGGAAACCATTCTTGTGGGGGTTCATCTATTCGTTCTTGGAATTAGCCACTTATTGGGTAGTAGGTTGCGCAATGGGGCATCCAGAGATTTTGCCGCAAATTATGATTGCAGAAGGTGTGGGCAGCGTAGTAGGTACTGTTTTAGTGACGCCTGGTGGCGTAGGCGGTTACGAGGCGGCATTTATTGCTGTATTAGTAGCAACTGGCGTGCCGCTTCATGTTTCGACAATTACGGTGATTGTAACGCGCGTTTGCGTGCTTCTTGGCACAATTATTTGCGGTTTTATTCCATACCAGATGGCTTTGCTTAGCCGACCGGATAAATTTGATGCGAAGAAGGTTGAGAAAGAAATCGCCAAAGAAAATGCTGAAGCTGCGGCTAAAGCCGTAGATAAGAAGAAGTGAATGGAACCGACGCAAGTTTATAGCGTTTCGGATTTTCAAGCGGTCTGTAATCAGATTATGGAGACCGCTTTTTCGGGCGTTGTAATTGAAGGTGAAATCGCGAGTTTTAAGGTTAATCAGGGAAAATTTGTTTTCTTTGATTTAAAAGATGAGCAGTCGAGCGTGGGCTGTTTCATGATGAAATTCGCGTTGCGCTTTCCGCTGGAAGACGGCATGAAAGTGCGGGTGCGTGTAGTACCGAAGCTGACGAATTGGGGAAAATTCTCGCTAACGGTACAAGCGATTATGCCGGTGGGCGAGGGGAGTTTAAAAAAGAGTTTTGAATTATTAAAAAAGAAATTAACAGATGAAGGCTTGTTTGCGTTGGAGCGCAAGCGGCCATTGCCGACGCCGCTAACGAAGATTGGCATTATTTCGAGTACGCAAGCGGCGGGCTATGCGGATTTTTGTAAGATTCTGAATGAACGTTGGGGTGGGTTAGAAGTGCAAGTGGCGCATTGCCAAGTGCAGGGCATGGTGGCGGCAGATCAGATGATTCGGGCACTAAAATATTTCAATGAGCGCAGTGAGGTGCAAGTAATTGCGGTGATTCGCGGTGGCGGTTCGGCGGACGATCTCGCAGTATTTAATGATGAAGCGTTAGTGCGCGCGATTGCGGCATCGAAGATTCCGGTAATTACGGGAATTGGGCATGAAGTGGACGAAAGTCTATGTGATTTGGCGGCCGACGTGGTGGCTTCAACGCCGTCGAATGCGGCGCAGATGCTAACGCGTGATCGTAACGAGGTGATTGCGAGCTGTCGTTCCGAAGTGAAACGAATAAATAATTTGCTCAATACAAAAATAGATGAGTTATTGATACAAAACAGAGGTGAGATAGGCCGAGTTGCGCAACAAATTACAGCGAAAATAACTAATATCGAACAGGAGATACAAGCGCAAGTCAAAATATTAGCGCAATTAAACCCGGAAAATGTCTTGGCGCGGGGATATGCTTTAGTGACGGGAGATCTCGATATAGGGAATGTTGTAAAAATTACAACAAATAAAGCAGAAATTGATGCAAAAATTGAAAAAATCAGCGAAAGGAGTGCAAAATGACCAAAACGAATGAAAATATTAGCGAAAAAATCGAGAAATTAAAGGGTGGTGTTGATTGGTTTTACTCGGATGACTTTAGATTAGACGAAGCGAGCGCTAAATACAAAGAATTGACGAGCTTAGCAAAAGAGATAGAGGGCGATTTAAAAGAATTAAAGAATGAAATTAAAGTCATAGAGGAGGATTTTAGTAAGTAGAACCGCAAAAATCTTGCGAAAACGCTCAAGCTAAAATATAATCGTATTATGGACCAAAATTGGATGAATGGTGGAAATCCGCCACAGAATATGAATAATGGGCAAGTCATGACGATGCCGAATCCAGCCATGCCTAGCCCAAATACACCAAACCCTAATGGTAATCCGAACATGCCACCGGTGAATCCGGCGATGGGCGTGCCGGCAGCGCCAATGGCGATCGAACGCAAAGGTTCGGTGGTAGAGACTATCATTCTAGTTTTGGTTTGTCTAATTGCAGCTGCGGCGATTGTGGCAGCGGTGATTTTCTTCATGCAATTGCGCGAAGCACAAACAGAGAACGAATTTAAGACAAATGAAGCTGTTGCGGCTGCCGTAAAAGAGGCGCAAGAGGTCGAAGCGGCGAAATATGCCGAAGAAAAGAAAGAGCCACGTCAGCAATATTGTGGTCCAGCTGATTATGGTTCGGTCTGTTTCTATTATCCAAAGACTTGGAGCGTTTATGTAGACTCCGATGCGCGCAATAATAGCGACTTTGTGGCTTACTTTGCGCCAAAGCAGGTAAATCCGATTAAGGAAGACGATTCGCGCTACGCTTTGCGCTTTACGATTATGAATAAGCAATACGAAGATGTCGCAAAGAACTATCAGAAGAAGGTTGAGAAGTCGGAAATGACTTACAAGACTTGGAACTCTGACAATAAGAAGATGAGCGGCGCCTTGTATGAGGGCCAGATTGATAAGCAGATTCGCGGTATTGTGCTTTTGATTAAGGTGAACGATAAAACCGTAATTATGCAAACGGATGCGGAAACTTATCGTAGCGATTACGAAGCCTTGATTGCCTCTTTGCGTCGCAATTCCTAATAGTGTAAAATAGGGGGCATGGAGAGTGAGGTATATAGTGCTAGTTTTGATGCTAGTCTGTCCGATGGGCTGACGGCGGATTCTAGCACTATTGTTGTGGCGCACGAATTAAAAGCGCCGCTGAGCCTCATGCGACAATTAGCGCTATCGCTTGATTATGAAGAGGATATTGTGGGGGCGCGCGAGGTTGGGCGCCAGATTGTGGCGACATCTGACCGAGCGCTGCGACAGGTGCAAGATTTGACGCGCATTGCGCGCTTGGACGATGCATTATTTGAGATGGAGCCAGTGAATCCGCGGATTGTATGTGATGAGGTGGTGGCGGAGCTCTGGAAATTATTCCGTTTTAATAAGCGCGAGTTGCAGTTGGATTATCGGAACAAACGTCATCTTGCGGTAGCGAATCGGCAGTTGCTTTATTCGGTGGTTTATAACTTTTGTTTAAACGCAATGAATTACGGCGGCGAAGAGTTACCGAGCCGCGTGTCAATTTACGACCGACAGAATAAAATTCGCATTGATGTGCGCGATTTTGGGCCGACCGTACCAACGAAAGTATGGCGCGAGATTAAAGATGGTTTCGTGAAGAAGCCGGTCGAGATTGCGATGCGGCCAGGTTCGAGTGGTTTAGGTTTATATATTGCGGCGAAATTTGCGAACTATATGAATTCGGATTTTGGTTTAGTGCGCCACCGCGACGGCACGAGTTTTTATATTGATTTGCCGGTGAGCAGACAGTTGAGTTTCGTATGATTCTAATTGTGGAAGATGATCGTGGGTGGGAGGCCTACTATCGCCGGATTTTGAAGGGATACGAATTGGTTTTTTGTCACGATGGGGTCGCGGCGATTAACGAAATGGACGAAGTGCGGCCAAGCCTGGTAATTTTAGATATTTTACTGATAGGGCCGACGGGCTTCGCGGTATTAAATGAGATGCGGAGTTATCCGGAATTAGCCGAGGTGCCAGTGGCGATTATCTCGAGCGTGAAATTGAAAGAAAAAATGGCAGAGAAATATGGCGTAGTGGCGACATTTGATAAGGGGGAATTGGCGCCGAGCGATATTTTAGCATTAGCGAAGGAGTATGATGACAAAAAATCCGCGTGATTTACGAACCGAGGCGATTGTGCTAAGGCGGACGGATTATGGTGAGGCGGACCGGATTTTGCAGCTTTTGACGCCGGAGGGGAAGAAAAGCGTAGTTGCGAAAGGGGTGCGTCGCGAAAAATCCAAACTGGCTGGCGGAATTGAGTTATTTAGCGTGTCGGAAGTGGTGATTCATGAAGGAAAAGGTGAGTTAGGAATTTTGACGGGCGCGAAATTGGTGGAATATTATGATGCATTCGTGAAAGATATTGAATTAATTGAGATGGGTGGCGCGATGATGCGTAGCGTAAACGCGCGAGCAGAACAGATAGAATCGCCGGAATTTTACCGAATATTGAAGCAATCATTGCAGGTGATGCAAAAACATGCGGGTGAAGAGTCACGCTGGAAAGATGTGCTACGTGCGTGGTGGGGGATTAATTTGACGCGGGCTTCGGGCGAGGAGATTAATCTGAATTTCGATACGGACGGCGAGAAGCTATTAATCGATGGTAATTATTATTGGGACGAAGAGAACGCGGCGCTAGGAAAGGCTAAATCTGGACGAATTCGGGCTGACCACATAAAGATGATGCGACTAATGGCAGCGGGGCCAGCGGAGCTAAGCATGAAAGTGCAAGGGGCGGATGATTTAATCGATGAGGTACTTTATGTGGCGCGCTGCGTCGAGAAAGCGACGAAGATTTAAAACCCCGCATCGCTGCGGGGCTATTTTATTTGGGCAGAATAATACGTTGGTTGTTGACGAAGAATTGGCAATCTTTGCCGAGCCAGACGGCGACTTTAAGTGGAACTTCGTAGGCTTTGGGCCAGCTGGTTAGGAAGAAGTAGGCGTTAAAGTCGGGCGTAACTGTATAGCTGACGATGATAGCGTTTTCTTCGATGCGATAATCGATGCGTTCGATTTGGCTAGCGCTGAGTTGGATGTCATTGTGGATGCCAAGCGTGCGATGGCGGCCGAGATCGACTTTGTCGGCGAAGACAAGTGCGGCGTCGACGAGGTTGGTAATCTCGGTGTAGGAACTGTGTTGCGCGATGGCGTGGCAGATGATTTCAACGTCGAAATCGCTAAGCAGGCCGCTTCCTTGCTCGCCGAAACGAGCGCGCAGATATGGGCGCATGATGTTGGCGCCATTTTTCGGCGTGATTCGGTTCACCGCAAATCATGCCACAATCATGCAGCAGCCCGGCAATGTCGGCCATGGCAATTTCATAGTCATTACCGCCGGCTTGACGGGCGAAATCTGCCGCAATGCGCGAAACATTGAGCCAATGCTGGATGCCGTGGTCGCAGCCGAACTTGATGTTATCTTCCGGAGTGTATGACGAGACAATCTTTGCCCAGGCGCGCCACTCGGGGTCTTGAAAAATGCTGCTATGCAGCTGTTCGATAGAAACCACATTAATCCCTCCAATCTGTATAGAATCTACCTTTTAAGGTGCGTACTGATGATTATATCTTAATTAGTGGTATAATGGAAACATGAACGAAATCAAATACTTGACTGGTATTGGTGTTTTGAAGGGCGGCCTTCGGGCCTAATATTCTTGTGACTCTGAGAGCAAAAAAGTGGGGAAGTGAATTTTTAAATCAAAGGAGAAAAAGATGGCAAAAATGGAAGATGTGGTAAGCCTATGTAAGCGACGTGGATTTATCTGGCAAGGGTCGGATGTATATGGCGGTATGGCTGGGACATGGGATTTTGGCCCGCTCGGCGTGGTTTTGAAGAAGAGGATCATGGATGCTTGGTGGCAGTATTGGGTAGAAGGCCGCGAAGATATGTATGGCGTGGATGCGGCGATTATTATGAATCCGCAAGTTTGGCAAGCATCTGGCCATACGGAAACCTTTAACGATCCGCTCGTAGAGTGTAAAGATTGCCATAATCGTTTTCGTGCCGATAAGATGTCGGACGAGATTTCTGAGCACGTAACGACGGAAGAATTTAAGGCTCTGAACTTGAAATGCCCAAATTGCGGTAAGACGAATTGGTCGGATATCAAGCAATTTAATGGGATGTTCCGTACAAGTGTCGGTACGGATCCAGATAATATTGCTTATTTGCGCCCAGAAACTGCACAGGGCATCTTTACGAACTACAAGAATGTCGTAGATACGATTTATCCGGATTTGCCGTTCGGTATTGCGCAGCAAGGTAAGGCTTTTCGTAATGAAATTTCGCCACGCGATTTTATTTTCCGTTCGCGCGAATTTAATCAGATGGAGATTGAATACTTTGTCGATCCGGAAACGTGGGAAGAGAATTTCGATAAACTGCTCGCAGGTTGTCATGATTTCCTCGAGAACAAGATGGGCTTGAAGCCGGAAAATATTCACGAGCTCGATGTGCCAGCCGAAGACCGTGCGCACTATTCGAAGCGCACGATTGACATTGAGTTTGATTATCCGATTGGCTGTGAAGAGCTGATGGGGATTGCCTATCGTACCGATTTTGACTTGGGCAATATTCAGCGCGTGAGCGGCAAGAATATGGAATACATCGTAAAAGGTGGCGGGAAGCGCTTTATTCCGCACGTAATTGAGCCATCAATGGGCGTAGAACGCTTGATTATGGCGGTGCTATGCACGGCCTACTCGGAAGATGAGGTGAATGGCGAAAAACGTACATTACTGAAACTATCGGAAGATTTAGCGCCATATCGCTTCTGTGTGTCGCCGCTTTTGAAAAATAAGCCAGAGCTAGTCGCTAAAGCGCAGGAAGTTTATAAGGCTCTGCGCGCGAAATATGGCAACGTGACTTGGGACGATTCGGGCAATATCGGTAAGCGCTATCGTAAGCAAGACGAAATCGGTACGCCAAAGTGCGTGGTGATTGACTTCGATACACTAGAAGACGATACTGTGACGGTGCGCGATCGCGATACGACCGAACAAGTACGCGTGAAGATAAGCGAGCTGTAGTATGGAAAAACAGAACAAGCCAGAAAAAGCAAAAATTTGGGTGCCATTTGTGGCGGCGGGGATATTTGCTTTACTGGCTTGTTTGAATTTAACAACGGCAATTTGGTACGACGAGGCCTATTCGGCATATTTGGTACGCGGTGATTTTGCACAAATTTGGAACATGACTTCGATCGATGTGCATCCGCCGTTTTATTATTTCTGCTTGAAAGTTTGGTCGCTGATTTTTGGCACGTCCGATGTAGCGCTACGTTCCATGAGCGTGTTTTTTGCGGCGATTGGTATTATCTTGGCATACTTCTTGCTGAAGCGTTGGTTTGGCGCGAAAGCGGCGACGTGGGGAACGTTTGCATTAAGTTTAGCGCCGCTTTTAATGCGCTATAGCCAGGAAATGCGAATGTATGGCGTGGTATTTGCGATAGTGATGGGCGCAACGCTTGTATTGGATATTGCGCTAAAGACAAAAAACAAGAAAGCGTGGTTGGGGTATGCGCTACTGATTTGTTTGGGTATGTGGACGCATTATTTTACCGCTCTGGCGTGGTTGGCGCACTTTGCTTATATAATTTACTACTTTGTGAAAAACGGCCTGCAGAAAGCCGTATTTTGGGCTTATCCGCTAGCCGTAAGTTTGTTCTTGCCATGGATTCCATTTTTCTTGAAACAGACAGATTCGGTGCAGCAGGGTTTTTGGATTCCGCCGGTGTCGTTCGCGACACCGCTAAGCTTCGTGACAGAATCGCTGATTTTTCATGACGCGGCGACCACGACGAATTGGTTAGTGGTGCTCGTGATTGCGACGATGGTAGTAGTGGCATATTTGTTAGGAAAGAATTGGCGAAAACTTGAAAAAGAGGAGTGCAAAAACTTCAGTTTCCTCGCGACACTAATATTGTTACCGCCGGCGATATTGATGTTACTCTCGATGGAGCCGTTCCAACCGACTTATATGACGCGTTATGTGACGTATGCGGCGAGTTTGCTGTGGGTAGTGATTGGCTTAGTCATTTATTGGGCGAAACGCAACGGAATGAAAATTGCGGCGATTGTGGCGACGATTTTGGTACTGATTTGCGCGGCGGTGGGTATTACGACGGTAGATATGCGTAATGAGCCGGGCGATATAGAAGCGCGAGCGGCGATGATTGCTGCATCGACCGAACAAGCGCCAGTGTTAATTCATGTCGGTTCGATGCATTATTATGATTTGCTATTTTATGAAACGGAGCAGAACCCAGTATATGTGGTGGATGTGAACTTCGAGTGGGGGTCACTTGAACCGATGCGAGAATATAAGATAAATTACCTTGAAGACGTAGACGGTTTCGTGGCGGAGCATGATAATTTTTGGATGATTTTGGAACCAGAGACCGATGCAGAAACGGATGAGCGTAAAATCGAGCCATATGAATTTGACGGATATTCGGCGGAGACGCGCTATGATGACGAAATGTTTGTGGCGATTTATTATACGAAAGACACCAAAAAGGAGTAATATGCGCGAGGATGGCAGGATAAATCGGGTGGAGGGGGCGTCAGATGTGGACGATAGTAGTGAGTGGGAAGAAATTATTGAGAATATTGATATCGGCGACGAGACAGGCGGCAGTGATAATATAAAAGATTTGCAAGATTTGCTATTCTGCTAAAAATAACCTCTCTTAAGGGGGCTATTTTTTCTTCTCGCTTTTTGCCTCTTTGGCTTCGTGTGGGCTGGCAGCGGCGAGGGCCTTTTTCTCCTCGAGGCGTTTTTCTTTCGGGGATTTTTTATCCTTTTTGGTCTTATCTTCTTTTGGTTTCGGGGTGAAATCTGGCAAAATTGAACGAAGTTGGCTGACGAGTTTGTGGCGGGCATGCTTAGAAAAGACTTTATCGAGCCAGCCGGGATTTGGTTGGGAATTTTTCTGCGTGATTATTTCGACGACGTCGCCTTGCTGAAGCTTAGTCTTAAGGTCGACCATTTTGCCGTTTACGATGGCGCCAGTACAAGCAGCGCCGATTTCGCTATGAAGGCGATAGGCGAAGTCGAGCGGCATGGAGCCTTTTGGCAGATCGATAATGTCGCCCTTTGGCGTGTAGACGAAGATTTTATCGGCAAAAAGGTTGAGTTTGAGTTTTTTGGTGTCAACTTTCTCGCCAGAGGAAAGCTTGGCGGTGGTTTCTTGGAGCTCGCGAATCCAGAGTAGGTTACTCGGGAGCTTACTGACGCGACCTTCGGCATAGTCAGAAGTGAGCTTCTGCTCGTTGTAGAAGAAAGTGGCGGCGAGACCACGTTCGGCGTATTCGTGCATTTCTTTGGTGCGAATCTGGAATTCGACGATCTGCTTATCTTTCGTGATAACGGTGGTGTGGAGCGATTGGTAGCCGTTTTGTTTTGGCATGGCAATGTAATCTTTGACGCGGCCATCCATCGGGCGGAAAAGGGAATGGATGATACCCAGTACGAGATAACAAGTAGTTACATCCTCGACGATGAAACGCAACGCGATAATGTCGTAGATGCGCTCAATGTTTTGGTTGTACTTAGCGAGCTTTTTGTGGAGCGAATAGATGGATTTAACGCGGCCGTCGCACTTGTATTTAATATGCTCCTTTTTGAGGGCTTGCTCGACGGCTTCTTGGGCAGCTTTGAGCTTCTTGTCGGCCTTTTTCAGGCGGGCAGCGGTGAGCTTTTTGAGCTCTTCATAGCGCTTTGGATCAACGTATTTAAAGCTAGTTTCCTCAATTTCAACACGTACGCGACCCATCTGGAGGCGGTCGGCAAGTGGCGCGAAAACTTCAAGTGATTCGCGGGCGATTTTCTTTTGTTTGGCTGGTGGCAAAGCAGAAAGCGTGCGTAGGTTGTGGAGGCGGTCGGCAAGTTTGATGATTAAAACGCGAATATCTTGGCCGGTGGCGATGAGAAGCTTGAGGAGGTTGTCGGAAGTCTCGGGCAGATATTCATTAAGGTCCTTCATACCTTTGCGAGCTTTGCCGAGTTTCGTAACACCATTTACAAGAAAAGCAACATCTTTGCCGAATTGGTCTTCGATTTCTTGCAAAGTTAGGTCGGTGTCTTCAACAGTATCATGAAGAATACCGGCAATAACGGTATCCTCATCCATATTCCATTCTTGAAGAATCTTCATGACCGCAAGCGGGTGGATAATATAGGGTTCGCCGGTCTTGCGAAGTTGGCCTTCGTGCGCTTGAGTGGCGACCTCTATAGCTTGCTCGATGCGAGGCGAAGGTTTGTTCATATCTTTATTATAACACTAGCGCTGTAATCTTAAATTAAGATAAAAGTGGGGACTTTTTGAGCTTTTTGAGTTGAGTTTTGATTTTGTCTTTAGCTTCGGCTGGCACGCAAATCGGTAAGATTTCGAGCGTGTCGGGAAGGAAGATGACGGAATGTTCGGTGATGGTAATTTTGAGTACGTTTTCCCAAGGCAAAAGGATGTCGCCAGCAGGCAAAGTATAGGCGATGCCTTTAGCGGAGAGATCGAGATGGCATTTCTTGGCGTCGCCATCGCCAAGTTCGCGTACGGCCTTAACGAGTTTGAGTGAGACGAAGATAATTAAGCCAAAAGTTAAGCCGGTAATGAAAATGAGTGGCAGATAATTAAATGAGTTAATGCCGAGCCAAATGCTGACGATGAAACAAATAAAGGAAAAAGCGCAGTAAAAGGCGTAGGCGCGCGTAGCGCGACTGATGGTCTTGGCCGGGCGACGGAGGAATTTCTTTTGGTTTATCAAAACGTAGTAGTATTCTTCGGCGTAGGCGCGCGTGAAGCGGCTGAAGACGATTTTCATTTCTTGGGCGCCTTATATTCGATGGCGGAGCGGCAGGATTTGCAACGACCGACAGTGCCGGTGATATGATTAGTCTTGCCGCAGCTCGGGCATTTTACGACGTGCGGGGTGTTCTGGGCGGATTCGATTTCTTTAACTTTGGATTCGAGCTTAACCTCTTTTTCGATTTCGTCTTCACGTTTGGCGCGATCTTGGTAATAACCATTCATGAGGCTGGAGAATTTACTACTGAGGCCTTCGATGAAGTTGCGCAAAACGTAGGTGACGACGAGCAGAATGACTGCGAAAATGGCGAGGAATTTGCCGTAGTCGGTGAATTTTGGATAGAGTGGATGCGCCACGATTTCGGCCCAGTAAGGGATGCCGAGATTAAAGTTGAAGTTAGCCATGGCGAGTTCGAGGCCGTGTGGCAAAAGTAAAAGAAGGCCGACGATAAGCAGAACGACTGGCGTGCGATAAAAATGCGTCTTGCCGTAAACGACGTAGCGAAATAGTGCCAAAATGACAGCGAGTACCGGCACGAAATAGCCGATGATTAATATGGCTGGGAAGCTACAGAGAGCCTTGATAATAAAATTCTTACGCATACCGTTATTATAACAAGAAAAAAGGCCCCAGGCACACAAGTGTCCGAGGCGCGGGCTGGCTAGGTGAAATCACTTCTTGTCGCAGAGGCCGCAGAGGCCTTCGTTCGGGCAGAGGTTGCAATCGTAATCGTCACAAGCGTTGAGCTGGCGCAAACCAGCGCGAAGAGTGGAGACGATACGGTAAACTTCGACGGCGATGGCGCCGACGCCAACAGTGATGCCAGTGATAGCAATAATCTTTAGGGCGAGTTTCATGTTACGAAAACTCCTTTCATGTAGATTTCCTAGCCGCAAAAGAGCAGAATTGCCTCGACGGAGCGAGACAATCCCATAGCTCTATTATATCACACTTTTGCGAAAAAGTCAATCTAGAGGTCGATTTTGACGGTTTTGCCGGATGGTTTATATTTAGTGCATTTAATGCCGCATTTTTTGAGTATCATCTTGGAAGCTTTAGTGCCGTCGGTGTCAGCATATTTATCATCGCCGTAGACAACTTCTTTGATGCCGGCTTGAATGACAGCTTTGGCGCATTCGTTGCAAGGGAAAAGCGTGACGTAGAGCTTGCAACCGTGCATGTCGGCAACGCTGTTTAAGATGGCGTTGAGCTCGGCGTGGCAGACGAACGGATATTTGGTTTTGAGATATTCGCCCTCGCGCTCCCATGGCATATCGGCATCGTTAACGCCGGTCGGCATGCCGTTATAGCCGACGGAAACAATCTTATGCTCATCGTTGACGATACAGGCGCCAACTTGAGTGTTAGGGTCTTTGCTGCGTTCGGCGGCAAGATGGGCGATACCCATGAAGTATTCGTCCCAGGTGATGTGGTCTTTGCGCATTTTTCACACTCCTTATTTGTCTCTATTATATAATAGAAGTATGAAGATTTTTTCTTGGAATGTGAATGGGCTGCGTGCAGTGCTTAAAAAAGGCGCGTTGCAGGATTTTGTGCGTGATTATATGCCGGATATTTTGTGCTTGCAGGAGACGAAGGCGCAGCAAGGGCAAGCGGAAGTGGATTTTGCCGAATACGAAGAGCTGTGGAACTCGGCGGAACGGGCAGGTTATTCGGGCACGGCGATTTTTACGAAAGTGAAGCCGCTTTCGGTGCGCTACGATTTTCCGGAGGAAATTACCGCGACGATTGATGGCTGGGAAGATGATTTTGGCGATGCGCGCAAAGAGGGGCGCGTACTGACGGCGGAATTCGAGGACTTTTATTTAATGGATGTATATGTGCCGAATGAAAAGGATGATTTAGGGCGTTTAAAGTATCGCGAACTGGTGTGGGATAAGGCACTGCTTGCGTACATGAAGCAGCTCGATGCGGCGAAGCCGGTAATTGTATGTGGCGATTTTAATGTGGCGCACGAGGAAATTGATTTGGCGCGGCCGCAGGCGAATGAAGGGCATGCGGGCTTTACGAAAGAAGGGCGGGCCGGCATGACGAACTATCTTGCGAACGGTTTTATTGATACTTTTCGGACATTACATCCAGAGCAAATTCAATATTCGTGGTGGTCGTATCGCGGTGGGGCGCGCGCCAAGAATGTGGGTTGGCGGATTGATTATTTCTTGGCGTCAGAGCGTTTGCGCGAACGTATTGTGGCGGCGGAGATTTGCGACGAAGTGATAGGGTCGGATCATTGCCCGATTCTACTGGAGTTGAAAAAATGAACGATTACGATTATTGGCAAAAACAAGGTGTGACGCCGCTGTTTGGCGAGGTGGATACTGAGCAACCAGAGCAACGTCGATTGGCTGGTAAGCTGCTCGTAATTGGTGGCAATAAAGGCGCGTTTTTTGCGGTGGCAAATGCGCTAAAAGTGGCAAACGAAATGGGCGTGGGCGAGGTGCGTGCGTTATTGCCGAGTTCGTTGAAAAACCAGATTCCGAACGCGCCGGAAGTATATTTTGCGGAGGCGGAAACGTCGGGCGCATTTGGTAAACATGCTCTAGCGGAGATGCTAATGCAGAGCGAATGGGCGGATGCGGTAGTGTTGATTGGCGATATGGGCAAAAACGCCGAGACATCGATTGTGTTGGCGGAATTTATGAAAAAATGCGAAAAGCCGGTTTATCTGACGCGCGATGCGGTGGATGCGGCGACGGCGGACGTAATGAATTGGAGTACGCTGCGCGAATGCGAGACGGGATTGTTTTTGACTGTGCCGCAAATGCAGAAATTACTACGAACCTTGTATTATCCTAAGGTAATTACTCTGTCGATGCCGACGAACCAACTGATTGAGGCGATGCATAAATTTACGATTAGCTACACGCTTTCGATGACGACTTATCATAATAATCAACTGATTGTGGCGCAAAATGGCGACGTGGTGACGGAAGAATTGCGCGATACGGGCTGGACGCCAATTAGTTTATGGGATGGTACGCTGATGGTGCGAGCGGCGATTTTACGATTATGGAATCCGAATATTGAAATGTGCAAGATTTTTGCGACGGCGATTTTGATGAAATAAAAAAAGCCGCCAGCGGGAGACTGGCGGCAGGGTGGGAGTTGGCGTTTAGGCGCTATGTTCGTTTTTGTGCACTTCTTCGAGACGGAAGGCGGCACGCATGCGGCGGTAATCGACGAAGAAGCTCACGACGCTAAGGACGGCAATGATGGTCATGAAGACGAAACTGGCGACGGCCATGCGACCCTGCAGGTCTGGTATTGTCATCGCTAAAGCAGCGATGCCGAGCCAGGCGCAAAGTGTAGCCATGCGGATTTTGTCGACCATGCTGGCGCTCATGCCGTCGGCTAACTTCCTATAATACAAGAAGAACCAAACGATATAGAGCACGTCGCGAGTTAGCATGATAGCAAAACAAACATAAAAGACTACGCGTAACGCAACTGATCCCAAGTAGGCGGTGCCATGAGTGGCAAAAATGAAGGCAACGGCGGTTGGGTAGAAGATAATTTTGTCTCCCAACGGGTCGAGCGCCTTGCCGGCTTTAGTGCACTGGTTTAATTTGCGGGCAATGAAGCCGTCGGCGGCGTCGGTTGCAATAGCGAGTAACAAGACGATGGTAGCAACGGCGCTGCTAATAGTGCCAAGCGGCTGTACGGCGTATAAATGTGGCACAAGTACTGCGAGGCCCATACGGGAAATAGATATCCAGTTTGGGGTGCCAATTTCGCCATGCGTACCTTCGAGCCAGGTCGAACTATGCGCATCCATGGTTAAAAGGATGCAGTAAAACGTGTGGCAGACGGCCGTGAAGACCATTAGATACCAAGCGAAAGTCTCGACGACTTGGTTGTTTTGCGCGATGGCGATTAGTACGAGACTAACCCAGCGCAAAATTAGTGGGGTAGGGATGTGCCAAGGTCCTTTGTGGCAGCGCGGGCGTTTAAGCAAATAGGCGCCATGCGCGCCGATGATGGCCGCATCACAAATAAGAACGACAATCCAAAGGTACAAATTGTGTGAAACCGTACCATAGAGCACGTAGCTCAGAATACTTGCCGTTACCATAAATATCTCCTGAGCGGAGATGCGACAAATGGCAACGTTGAAATAGCGTAGAACTTTTTTCATCATATCTCAACTCCTTTTAAAGAACTAGTTTCTTAAGAACGCCAAATAGAGACGTTCGTACTCATATATTATTATTCTACAATAATTATAGTCTTACGTCAATGGAGCTGATATTGTGGGGGTTGATTTCTATAACAAAATAATATAGATTAACCATAAGAGTGTTGGAGTTGCTATTAATTTTAATGGAGCAACTCGTTGTGAAGAAAAGTAGATTGAAACTGTTCGCCCTAGCCTTGATTGGAATGATTTTGATTATGGGAAATTCGGCATTTGCTGCAGAGGAATTATATTTCCGTCAAGTAAATAATATTGACACAACGATTAATTCGCACACAGACATTAATACCTCAGATTCAATTCATGTTGAGGACGGCGACTGCCCAGGCTATTTGTTCTTGAATTCACGTACTCTGGTTTATGCCGACGAGAGTGGTGTGGAAATTTGGCGTAAAGAGTTGTCGTCGAGTAACCGAAACAATGCCGATTTCTTGGTTGATCAGGATGACGAAGGGAATTATTATGCGGTTTACACGACTAGCACAGAGAGCAGTGGGCACGGTCATGGCAGTAGTAGCAATGGCACGTCCGGTAAATTAAAGTTATGCGACGGTAGCGATGAGGATATGCCGGTAGCGGACGTGGGCGGCGTGCAGATTTTAAAGATTGGCTCAGAAAATGACGATGGCGAAATGGAATATAGCTATATGGTAGTTAAGTCATCGCGTCTATATTCTCTACGCGTCGAAGATATGAGTATTCGGACGCGTCATGGGCAAAAATATACATCTTTGACGGACGAAGTTGCGATGGCAAGTGATGGAACATATGTACATATTATGCTCGAGAGCGGCTCGGTTTTAGTCTATGATCAATATCGTAAGCAGATAGAGGGGATTGATTCGGATTTCTTATCGGTTTTTGATACGACTTATGTGGGCGTTCATTCGGTTAAGCGGATATTCTTGGATGACGGACAGTTATTAATATCAAATTATAATGTTTACGCGATAGACGAGGGGGCATCGAGCGATGAACGAACCAGCGTCATTTTGGAGGCTACTTATGACGAAGAAACGATGACGCGAAAAACCTACCAGAACGGAACGATTGTAGGTGATTATATTATATTCGGCACAGTAACGGACACTTACGACGAAGCAGGTGAAAATATTATAAGCAGTATTGTCGGCGCAGAAGTATATAAGAAATCAGACTTTAGTTTGTATCAAACAATTGACGATTTGGAGCCAACTGACACAATGGCAATTATTAAAGGCTTTACGGCTACGGTGGGAAATGATGGCTTTATTATTAAGTGGTCGAGCTTGAATAATACTACGATGCATATGACCGAATATCGCCTAAAAGCCGATTCGGTTAATCCGGCAACGGCGGATGGCTTGGTGGGTTATGCGGTTGGCGTTCTGGTATTGGGCGGTACGGCTGCAGCTTCGGCGAGTATTTTAAAACGTCGTTAAATAAAAAAGACTCCATTTAGGGAGTCTTTTTTTGTTGCTTACGGGTCCTGTGCCCTTCTTGCAGAATAAAAAATACAACCCGTTAGGTTGCCTTCTTTTATTCTGGTGGGCGAGGAGGGACTTGAACCCTCACGGCATTGCTGCCAACAGATTTTGAGTCTGTCGTGTATACCAATTTCACCACTCGCCCAAGATGACTAGTGATACGCTTATTCTATCATGAAAAGGCGCTTTGTGCTAGAATAAGTGTAATGGATAATCAGAAAGGTGGGCAAGCTAATACTCCGCCAAGTTGGAATGCTTGGGGACAAATGGCGGCGAAAAACGCCGATAGCGTTGCGCAACGGAATACATCCGAGGCTGATGCGGCGAGGTTATCGTCGATGCAAAAACAGCAACAAACCGCGACTGAACTGGCACGCAAAAGAGTATTAGAAGCCTACAAGAAGTCACCGCAGGATTATAAAGCTCCGACACAAAGCTCGCCGGCGCCACAAGCCAACTCCGACGATTGGCGGAGGTATCATTCTGCATGGCAAGATTATTACCAAAAATATTACGGAGAATACTATGGCAAAGTTGCGCGTGAATATGTGGCGCGTGAACGATTGAGGATTGAACGCGAGCAGGCTGAACAAGCACGTAAGCGCGATGACGAAGAAGAGCGCGCAGAGAAGTCTACCTTAGCAACCGCAGCAATGGCTAGTACGGCGGAGGAATCGGAAATTGTTCAAAATGATTTCCGTGAAAGAATTCGTGCTAAAGCGAGTCAGCGCGCAAGAAAGATGAAACGTGGGCGCAAATGGGTACCGCTGATAGTGGGCATTATAGTTTTAATATTAGGGGTGCTTTACCAGTATAATCAGGTAATCGCTGCACACGTGGTGGCATATATGTCGCCGGGCAATTCTGAGGTGAATTCGATTGGTAATTTAGATCCAACGATTACAGTGGCGACACATGAGAAACCGACCGTGATGATTCCTAAGATTAATGTTGAGGTGCCAGTGACTTTTGGTGCGAAAAACGACGTAAAGTCCATGAATGCAGCGATGACGAATGGTGTGGCGCATTTTTCTGTGCCAGGTGCGTCGGCGGTACCGGGGCAGATTGGTAATTTTGTCATCTCTGGCCACTCTGGTGGCGATCCGTGGCAAAAGTCGGACTATAAGTTTATCTTTTCGGGTCTACCGCGCCTTGCGGAAGGCGATATGATTTATATGGATTATGAAGGAACGCGCTACGCATATAAGCTGACCGGTACGATAATTGTGGACCCGAGCGATGTGAACTCGCTGCGCAAAATTGCGTCCGATAATGTCGGCAAGCCAATGATTACTCTCTTGACTTGTTATCCGCTTGGTACGTCTAAGCAACGTTACGTGGTTTACGGAGAACAAGTGAGCCCATCTTATGAAGATGCTGCTTCCGATGCGCCGGCGGGGGACGACACTACGACTTACGAAATGCCAAAGAACGATCCGCTACCACTAGAAGCATTCTGGCGTTGGCTAACCGGACAAGATTAAAAAATACCCCCATTTGCGGGGGATTTTTTAATGCTAGATTTGGAGTTTTTCGCGTTTTAGCGTATAGACGAATTTAGTTTCCGTGTTGGCTTCAACGGAGCCGGCGTCGGTGGTTTCGGTAGAGGCGTCGGTCTTTTCTTCGTCGACTTCTTCGGTTAATTCGAAGAAATAGAGCCATTTATTGTTTTCAGACAATGCGATTGGCAATTGAGTATTGACTTTCTTAAGCAATTCGCGGCGATTATCGCCATCAAAATCTTGAATAATTATTTTGTTTTCGTGATGTTGCCAGAGGAGGTAATCGTCGAGCCAATTAACGGAAGTGAGAGTAGACTCAAAAGCCGAATCATAATAGCTGCGGGTTTCGATATCGTAGGACATTAAATTATGGTCGGCGGCAAACACGACAAGACGTTGATTGTCGTTAACTGAGATGTGTTGAGGCGTATATTCTAATTCGCGCGTAAGGAGCGTCTTGAGCGCATTATTGCGCGGCTTGTCGGCCGAAGGCGGAGTGCCGCTAAGGATAGTGACTTTATTATCGATACTGTAGGCGATCCAATCGTCGCCCCAATAGGTACCCATCGCTAGAGTGATGGCCGCGGAGGTTGATTCGACTTCGGCGATAGTAGATGAACCAGATTCGCCATCTTTATAGAGTTTAATTGAGCGTTTTTTATCGTCCTTATCGGTGGAAAGGTAGATAACGATGTCTTTATTGTTAGCAATGCGCTCAATGTTGGCGATTTTGGCGGCAGAGATGGTGAGGTTGCTAGCATCGATAAGATGCAAGTTGCCATCTTCGAGTGCCCAGAGTTTTGAAGCGGAATCGTTGGCGATGAGGATATTGGTGAATTTGAGGCTAAATTTCTCAGTTAAGTTGATGGTGTTTTCGACCGTTTCGAGATCGACGAGGTACCAGTTGGATTTTTCCTCTGTTGTCCAGTTGAGAATAATTTTATTATTGGATGAATTCCAGGCAACTACGGAGAGCGTCCCATTTAAAGATTCGCCTTTACTGACGCCTAAAATCGTGGCGAGGCTAAGTTTGGTGCGTTTGGCTTTTTCGCCTTGCAGGTCGATATTAATAATAGTCGATTCGTCTTTTTCGGCATATAACATGCGCTTACGGTCGCTCGATACGGCTACCATGCGCGGTTCGCCAAAAGAGGTTATTTCGGTTTTTTCTGGTTTGAGCGGGAAGAGGCGCACCCATTCAATGCGCGTGAGAAGTCCAGCGTCAACTTTGAGCTTTTTCTCCCAAGTATCGTAGCCGGCTTTGGTGACTTTAATGTCATGTTCGCTAGTGCTAAGCATTTTACTAATTTGGGTGCGGCCGAATTGTGTGTTGCCGTCGATTTCGACGGTGGCACTACTAGGGTTCGAAGAAATCTGCACGAGACCGGATTGCTCCAAATTGCCGGATTCATTAAATGTAAACCCCATCGCAACGAGCATGAGTACAAAAACTATTGCAACGACGGAGAGGCCCATAAAAATGTTAGTAGCTACGATACGAGCGTTTTGAATTTGTTTAGTCTTCTTGCGGTCCATAGACGTTAATAAAATTAATTATCCTGTATATATATTATATACCAGAATAACGCTTATGCTTAAAAATTGAGTGCGGGTGTGAATAAATATTTTTAAAATCTGTTGATTTTAGCGTAGTTTTGTTTTAATATAGCTTTAGCAGAATAAAAGCGAGGTAGAATGGACGGAGTTAAAAAAGTTTCAGGGAAAGGCATCGGGATACATCATGCCAGTTCGGTTGACCACCGCCGCATTCAAAAATCTACCACGCTAAATCGGAAATTCGTCAAAAGACCAGTCGCAAAATCACGTATTAACATTGCGGCCGGTTCGGCGGCGCAATCTTTACGCATTCAGGAGCAGGGACAGCAACAACGTCGTCAGATTCAGCAACAGCAACAACAAGCGCAAGCGCAGCAACAACGTCAGCAAGCTGCTCAGCAACAGAATAGTGTTCGTCAAGGCCAACAGCGCCAAGCACAACAGCAACAACAAGTGCGTGCGCAAAGACAACAGATTCGCGCGCGTCAGCAAGTAATGCAGCCAAGACAGCAACAACGTCAGCAAGCAGCTTTATTGCAAAAGCAATCTAAAGTATGTTTGAGCCCGCTCGCAAAGAAGGCGCAGCAACAAAAACAGGCCGCCCAGCAGCAAAGGGTGGCTCGCCAGATTGCCGTCGAAAAACAGCAGCAACAAGATCGCGGCGTACAGCGCAACCATGTTGTGCAAGTTGCGAAAGCACGTCAGGCAGCGCAGAAAGCTGAGCCAGTGCACTTGAGTGCGCAGGAGCTCAAAGATCGCGCCATTAAGCAGGCTTTACGCAAGGTTGGACAAGTTGACAATGAGACAGAGATGGCGACGCAGTTTAGCGAGTCGAAACAAGAGAAGCAGCATTTTTGGCAGAAGCGCCGTTTTGCGGTAGCGCTAGCAATGGTGGTGATTTCGTTTGGCTTGCTAGGTTACTTAGTTTATCTAAATATGCCAGACATTTCGGTGCGCGTGGTTGCGATGCAAACGGGTATTGATAAGGCTTATCCGAGTTATGTACCAGCCGATTATCGTCTGGACGGTCTAGTAAAAGAAGATGCCGGCCGGATTACGATGAATTTTAAGAATAGTGAAGGTAAGAAATTTACCTTGATGGAAGAGAAGTCGAGTTGGGATTCGTCAGCGGTACTTTCGAACTACGTGAAGAAAAATTGGGGGAGCGATTATTCGATTGCAAAGGGCCAGGGTTTGACGATTTATGTCTCGAAGTCAAATGCCGCTTGGGTGAATGGCGGCGTATTCTACGTGATTACGGACGAAGAGGGTAACTTAACCTCTACTGATTTGCACGACATCGCAGTCTCGTTGTAAAGATTACAAGCCGGTTATGCTGATGCGTAGCCGGTTTTTTGATAAAATAGAATGAGAAAGAAAGAGGAGGTAGGAGATGATTGATTTTAAAGCGGATCTCGCCAAATTGATTAGCGTTGAGGATTTTCAGCGTCGCGTAGATGAAGCGAAGCCATTCGTAGCGCGAGCGCAGCAAGATGATTTTGGCGGTTGGGTAGATTTGCCGATAAACTATGACAAAGATGAATTTGCGCGCATTAAGAAGGCCGCCGAGAGGATTCAGAGCGATTCAGACTATTTGGTCTGTATCGGGATTGGCGGTAGCTATCTTGGCCATCGCGCAGTGATTGAGGCGCTTGGTGGCGCGAAAAAGACGAAGATTCTCTATGCGGGCAATTCTTTGAGTCCACGCGAATTGCAAAAAGTTCAACGTGAGCTGGGCGACAAAGATTTCTCAGTGAACGTAATTTCAAAATCTGGTACGACGACGGAGCCGGCGGTGGCATTCCGTATCTTTAAACAAATGTTAATTGATAAATATGGCGAGGCAGAGGCGGCCAGGCGTATCTATGCGACGACCGACGCGAATAAAGGGGCACTGCACGATGAGGCGGTCGCAAAGGGCTACGAGAGTTTTGTAGTGCCAGATAATATTGGCGGTCGCTATTCGGTGCTGACGGCGGTAGGTTTGCTCGCGATTGCAGCGGCAGGTGTTGATATTGATGCTTTGATGGATGGCGCCGAAGAAGAGCGCGCGGCTTTAATTTCAGATGGCGGTTTGGCCACTGAATACGCCGTGGCGCGCAATATTTTACTCGAGAGTGATTATAATATCGAGATTTTAGCTAACTTTGAGCCACAATTTATGTATTTCAATGAGTGGTGGAAGCAATTGTTCGGCGAAAGCGAGGGTAAAGACCATAAGGGTATTTTCCCAGCGAGCGTGATTGATTCGACCGATCTTCATTCGATGGGGCAATATATTCAAGAAGGACGCCGCAATTTATTTGAGACATTTGTTGAGGTTAAGGAAGAGTACGACGGCGTGACGGTGCCGGAACTCGCGGAAAATCTTGACGGCTTGAAGTATCTTGAAGGTAAAGAAATGGACTATGTCAACAAGACTGCCAATGCGGCGACGCGCGAGGCACATACGGCTGGTGGCGTGCCCGTGCTAGAAGTGTTAATGCCGAAGTTAGACGAACGTTCGCTGGGTGCATTGATTTATTTCTTTGAAATGAGCTGTGCTTTAAGCGGCTTTTGCCTTGGTGTAAATCCATTTAACCAACCGGGCGTAGAAGCTTATAAGACGCGGATGTTTGAGCTCTTAGGTAAACCGGGTTACGAGAAATAGCAGTACTTAAAAACCGTGAATTTGGAGGCCTTTTCTCTGGAATTCACGGTTTTTGAGGGATTGAATAAATTTTTTATACAAAAAAACTCACCAGTGGGGAGCTGATGAGTTTGAGAGAGTTTTTGCATCAATATGACCGGAGCGCCGGAGCGCTCCGGATGAGTATTAATTATTGAATGGGTTTGTCAATCCGAGTGAATGGTTACCTTCGGCGATACGCATAAGCTCGTTGTATTTAGCGATGCGCTCGGTGCGGGAAAGGGAACCGGTCTTGATTTGGCCAGTGCCGAGACCGACGGCGAGGTGAGCGATAGAAGTATCCTCGGTTTCGCCAGAACGGTGCGACATGACGCAGCGATAGCCGTGTTGTTTAGCTAATTTGACCGCTTCGATAGTTTCGGTAAGGGAGCCAATTTGATTTGGCTTAATTAAGATTGCGTTGGCGGCTTTTTCGTCGATGCCTTTTTGAAGCAACTTAGAATTAGTTACGAAAAGATCGTCGCCAACAAGTTGAAGTTTAGGGAAGCGGGCGGTAAGCATCTGCCAGCCAGTCCAGTCATTTTCGCCGAGACCGTCCTCGATGGAGAGTACCGGATAGTTATCGATAATCCATTGGTACCAGTCGGCGAGGTTGGCGCTAGTCTTCCATTCGCCGGTAGTTTTGAGTTCGTAATGGTCATCTTTGGCAAATTCGGAAGCAGCAATATCCATGGCGATGCAAATATCTTGGCCCATCTTGTAACCGGCGGCTTCAGTGGCGAGGCGAATGAGCTCGAGTGGCTCATTGTTGCCGTCTTTAACGAATGGCGCATAACCGCCTTCGTCGCCAACGGTAGTAGCATATTTGCGATCCTTAAGGATGTTATGAAGGCTATGGAAGACTTCGGCCCCCATACGAACAGCATCAGCCATATTGCCGGCGCTGACCGGGATAATCATATATTCTTGGAAGTCGGTAGACCAATCGGCGTGCGCGCCACCGTTCATAACGTTCATCATCGGCATTGGGAGCTTCATGTCGTCGGTAGTGCCGGCGATGTCGGCGACGTATTCATAGAAGCGAGTGCCTTTAGCGTGCGCTACGGCTTTGGCGGCAGCGAGGGAAACGGCCAAGATAGCATTGGCGCCAAGTTTGGATTTGTTTTCAGTGCCGTCGAGCTCGCACATTAAATGGTCAATTTGTTCTTGGTTAGCAGCATCGTTGCCGACGAGCACGTCGCTGATTTTATTATTGACGTTCCAGACGGCCTTGAGGACGCCTTTGCCACCAAAACGATCCTTGTCGCCATCGCGAAGCTCGAGCGCTTCGCCGGCGCCAGTAGAGGCGCCAGATGGAACGGCCGCGCGGCCAGCATGGCCACTTTCCAGAATCACATCTGCCTCGACGGTTGGATTACCGCGAGAATCCAAAATCTGCCGCGCGTGGATGTGCTTAATGTTAGTATTCCTCTCTTGCATATTGATGCCTTTCTCCCTTAAATACAAAAATTCTCTGTGTTTATTATAGCATAATGCTTATGATTTTTTTGGATTTGCATAAAATTTGTGTTATATTTAAGCTAAAGCATTTTTATAAGGAGGGCATTTTCCTATGGCAACAAAAACTGCCAAGAAAAAGACTACGACCGCCAAGAAGGCGACCGTAGCCAAAAAAATAGCTAAGGGTAAGGGTATTATTTACGAAAAATATCCTGAAGATCACAAAGCTACCGGCAAATACAAATTCTTCTATATGCTATTTGCTGCTACCACATTGGTTTTCGCAATTCTTGCGGCAATTCTTTTAGTGACTTCAGTCGATCTTTTCAATAAATATGATTCGATTCAATCTTGTGCCCGTAACCATGGCGGTTGTACGATTAAGTACTTTGATGCTGATGGTAACGAAGTAACCAAAGACAAAGCTACCCAAGAAGATACTGTTAAAGAGTAATTAACATATGTCTGATGACAAAGCCTCGCGTGAGCTAGACCTAACCGATTTAGACAAAGCCGAAAAAATGGTGGAGTTGAAGGATGAGGCGATAGCCGAAGAGGACTTTGTCGCAGTCGAAGAAGATAAGGTGAATCCGATGCTCTTCGACGAAGAAGAAGCACCGGAAGAGCCCGTTGAGCCGACTGAGGAAGAAAAGCTCCTCAGTGGCGCAATTGGGTCCGGAAATCTGGAAGTAGTGATTCCGGAAAAACCATTTAATAATGAAGAAGCATTAAGGAAAGAAAACGTGAACGAAGACAATAAACCTACTACTCCGACCACGGATACCGATGGTGCATTTGTGGATCCATTTGCGTCAGTTGAAAGTACGGTCGATGCTCCTGCCGAAACGCCGGCAGTAGAGCCTGTAGTAGAAACTCCAGTAGAGGAGCCAGTAGCGGAACCGGCGCCAGTTGAAGAGCCAGCGCCAGTCGAGGCGGCTCCAGTGGTAGAAGAACCTGTAGCTGAGCCTGCTCCAGCAGAGCCAGTTGCGGCGTCTGAGCCAGTTGTGGCGCCAGAAGCGGCCCCAGTAGCTAATCCAATTAGCGCAACCGTGCCAACCGATCCGGCCGTAGAGCAAGCCGCAAATGCGGGCGAGCCAAAGAAGAAAAAGAAAACCGGTTTGATTATCGGCATTATCATCGCAGTCCTATTGATTGGTGGTGGTATCGGCTTCTTTGTCTGGTACATGATGCACGAAACGCCAGAGAATACCTTGAAGGATGCAATCTCTAACGTTTGGAATGAAGAAAGTATTACCGCAAAAGGCGACGTAGTTTCGTCTACTAAAAGTGGTGGCGAGACCGTCGACGTTAATGCGTCTTTTGAGGCCAAAGCTAACGATAGTGGCTTATCGCTTGGCGGTGATTTAAATCTCAAACAGGAAGCTATTGGCGACATCAAGCTTGGTGGTAACCTCGTAGCTGGCACGGACGGTATTGCTTATTTCAAGTTAAGCAATGTTAAGGATGTCATTTCTAACTTATTGGGCGGCATGTCTTCTATGTATGACGACGAAGATTACGAAATGACTGAGATGCAGAAGCTTCAAATGAAGGTTTATTCCTCCATGTATGAAGGCATCGGCGAAGCTCTTTCGGACACCTGGTTTAAGATTGATGGTAGCTCGGATGAGAAAACTAAGTGTACAATCGACAAAGCCAAAGCCCTCGACTCGAAAGAATTCAAGCAGAAAGTCGCTGAGATTTATGCTGACCATGCTTTCATCAAGATTGTGGAAGACGCTGAAGTAGAAAATCGTGATGGTTTGAAATATATTACGATTACTATCGATAGCGAGGAAGAAGTTGAATTCGGCAAAGCTATTGTCGACTTAGTAGAAGTCAAAGCTCTAAACGATTGTGGCGGTACGATTAAATTCGAGGCTAGCGAAAAAGGTACTTTCACTGATGAACAGCTGAAGAATATGACCATCAAACTTGGCATTACAAGTTGGGGTCATCAGTTGAAAAAAGTTGAAATTGCTATGAAAGACGAGAAGACCGGCACTTCTACCGTGAAGTTCGATGTGTCTTACGATAAAGTGGCGATTGAAACTCCAAGTGATGCAAAAGATATTAAAGAACTAGGCAACATTATCAAGGAGAAGGTCGAGAGCAAGGTTACTGAAGCGGCAACCGAATATGCTGAGGAGCTTTGCAAATCATATACCGGTGCTACAAAAGATACTTGTGTGAAGTCCTACAGTGATTATATTGTTAAAGGCATGATGGGCAGTCTTGATGATGACTTTGATATCACAGATATGCTTGGCGGTTTTACGGCTGGTCTAACTAGTGCTAGTGGCGAATCCGTGCTAAACAATTATCTATAAAAGGATAATGACGAAAACACCCACGGTGACGTGGGTGTTTTTTGGTAGAATATACTTATGGCTACGGTGTCATTAACGCCAAAATTGAAGGCGAAATTAAAAGAATTACCAAAAGAGCCGGGCGTTTATTTTCATAAAAATCGTGACGGCGAGGTGATTTATGTGGGTAAGGCGGCGATTTTAAGAAATCGCGTGCGCCAATATTTTCAATCGCCAGAGCGCAAGGATGCTAAGACGCGAGCGTTGGTGGCAGAGATTGACGATACAGACTGGATTGTGGTTGATACCGAGATGGATGCACTGTTTTTGGAATCGGAAATGATTAAGCGCTACATGCCAAAATGGAATATTTTACTACGCGACGATAAGACAGTAAGCTACGTGCGAATTGATATGAAGTCGGAAGTGCCATATGTTTCGATGACGCGGAATCCTGAGGACGATGGCGCGGAATATTATGGTCCATATTATGGTAAAGTGGCAATTCAGCGGGCACTTAGAATCTTGCGGCGGGTATTTCCGTATTATGATAAGCCATATAATGGACGGAAGACGTTGAATACGGATTTAGGCTTAACGCCGGGCATTGAAATCGGGAAGATGGCGGCGCGGGATTATAAGCGAAACTTGCGCAAGATGATTAGTTATCTAAAAGGAAACCGCAAGAAGCTTTTGCGCGATATCGAGAAACAGATGTATGAAGCGGCGGCGAACGATGAATATGAAAAAGCGGCCGAATATCGTAATCAGCTGTTCGGGCTAAAAGGGATGGGCACGAAGATTGTTTTTTCGGATAAGGAGTTTTTGGATATTTCGAGCGATCAAGCTTTGGGTGATTTACAAGAAATATTAGGGCTAGAAAAGCCGCCGGTTAGAATTGAAGGTTATGACATTAGCCACCAGTCGGGGAAGAATGTAGTGGGCTCGATGGTATGTTTTATTAATGGCGCGGCGGATCGGACGAAATATCGGCGCTTTAAGTTGCATAAGCAGCAGAATAATGATCCGGAGAGCATGCATGAGGTTTTAGCGCGACGCTTGCATCATCTAAAAGATTGGGGAAGGCCGGATTTAATTGTGCTTGACGGCTCGGTTGGGCAACTAAGCGCAGTGCGAGTGGAGCTCGCTGAGGCGGGCGTGCCGGTAATTGGACGCGATAAGAGCGGCGACCATAGTAGAAATGCGCGCGTGCGTATCGTGATTCCAGAAGGGACGGAAGATTATCGGATGGTTGAGCTAGCATTAGATAGTCATATTGCAAAACTAATCGCGAGGATAGATGACGAGAGTCATCGCTTTGCGATTCAGTACCACACTTTATTAAAACGTAAAGATGCGCTAAAATAGAGCGGTTATGATAAAAAAACAAGCATTAACATTTCTTTTGCGCTGGCTAATTTCGACGGCCGCGATGTGGATTTGTATTAATTTGTTTGCCACTTTTAAGGAAGGTTCAGATGTGCAGCATTCTTTTTGGATGTATGTGGCGGCGGGTTTGATTTTCTCGGTAGTAAACTCGGTAATTAAGCCGATTGTGACGATTTTTGCTTTGCCGGCAATTTTCTTGACGCTCGGGTTATTCACGATATTAGTAAATACGGCGATGGTGGGATTGACGATTTGGATTATTCCGGATGTATATATCACGTTTTGGGGAGCTGTAGGGAGCTGCTTGATTATCTCGGTGATAAACTTTCTTGTCAACTTGGCTATGCCTGATGTAAAATAGACCTATGAATATAGGTGTGATTTGTACAGTTATTACTTTCGTCTCGGCAGTTTTGCTGATTTTGTTAGTATTATTGCAGCAACGTGGCGCTTCGCTTGGCGCTGGCTTTGGTGGCTCTGGCGAGCTCAACACTGAGCGTCGTGGTCTCGAGAAGTCGCTATATAATACGACGATTGTGATTGCAGTGATATTTGCGCTCTCAATCTTAGCAATTTTGATTGTAGGATAATGAAATTAGATTACGAAAAGAGTGGGCAAAAGAAGCGCAGGGGCAATTTAGTCTCGCGCATTAATGAGCTTGGCGAGCGTTTGGGGAAGAGTTTTTCTGAGCGTTTCTTAGGGCGCCTCGAAAACGTTCGTGAAGTGCGCCTATGGGTGTTAGAGTGGGCGTTGTTGGTATTGGTAGTATTTTTGCTCGCGATCGTACAAATAATGTGGTATAGCGACTCGTATGAGACGAACGCTTTTACGAGCGGTGGCGATTACTCTGAGGCGACACTGGGTAAGATTAATTCCATGAATCCACTTTACGCGGCGACGAATTCTGAAAAAGTATTAGCGAAATTATTGTTTGCAAACATCGTATCGCCAGATGTGTCTGGGCACGAGAAGGCGGAACTCGCAAAGAGCATCACGATGGACAAAACTGGTAAGATTTGGACGCTTACCTTGCGTGAGGGTTTATTATGGTCGGACGGTGAGCCGATCACGGCCGATGACGTGATTTATACAGTGGATTTGATTCGTGACAGCTCCGCAAAAACGACGGTATCTGTGAGCTTTACGAACGTAAAGATTGAAAAGAAAGACGATTTGACGGTCGAATTCACTTTGCCGTCGGCCTATATCGACTTTCGCGATAGCTTGGAGTTCCCATTGGTTCCAGCGCACGTATTAAAGGATATTAGTCCAGCGCTGGTTTATGAAAGTGAATTCTCGACGAAGCCGGTTTGTTCTGGTCCGTTCATATTAAATGCGATGCAAGTTTCAAATGTGACGAGCTCGAGCTTGCAGACGGTTTACTTGAACCGCAATGATAATTATTTCTTGCGCGACGCACTGTTAAATTCGTTTACGCTGAAGACTTACGATAACGTCGAAAATATCTACGATGCGCTAAGCGCAGGCGACGTGGCGGCGACGGCCGAGTTGAATGCGGGCGAGGAATTTGGTGGCGCAATTAGTATGCGTACAAGCTTAATTAATGGCGGTGCATTCGCATTCTTTAATACCGCGAGCGAGACTTTGAAAGAAACGAAAGTCCGCCAGGCGATTCGCTACGGCGTAAACTTGGATAAGGTTCGTGAGGATGTAAACGATGGTGAAAAAATGGACTATCCAATTCTGGATAGTCAGGTGAGTAATTTGTCATATCCGGAGCTGCCGAAGTACGACTTAGAAACGGCGCGCAAACTACTGGCGGAGGCGAAGCTGACGTATAACGAGGAAGACAAAAAACTCTACGACATGGACGGCGGCGTGGTAACTTTGAGTATTGCCGTCCTGAAGCGCGACAAAATTTTAAGTAAAGCGGAACGCTTTGCGGAAGAGCTAAAGAATATGGGTTTTGATGTGAGCTTAAATGTTTTTGACGAAACGCAGGCTGGTGCGGACTTCTTTACATCGGTAATTAAGCCGCGCGAATATGACATCTTGTTCTATGAGATTGATCTTGGTGTCAGCGCGGATCCGTTTGTGTATTATAGCTCGACACAGGCGAATGAGTCGGGGTGGAATTTTAGTAATTATCGGAATAGTTTAGTGGACGTAAATCTGCTGTCGGCGCGTTTGACGACAGACGTGAAGCTGCGCAAGGCAAAATATGAGGCGTTTTTGAAGTCGTGGGTAACAGATGTGCCGGCGATTGGATTGTATCGTTCGACTTTGAATTATTATTACAACCGTAACATGAATATTTATGGCGAAGATGCAAAGTTGACAGATGCTCTAGACCGCTTTGCGGACGTGCGCTATTGGGCAAGCGAAAAACGCAGCGTGAATATGACGCCATAAAGGACGCCATACGGGCCTCAACGAGAGGACGCATTCCTCTCGTTGGGACTCTCTTTAAATATGAATCGCATTCCACGCACATGTCGCGGAATGCGATTTGTTTTTAAGTTCATGGGGGAGTTTTACAAAATGGGGGAAGTTGTGATAAGATATACATATCTGCGCCCGTGGTGGAATTGGTAGACACGCTAGCTTGAGGTGCTAGTGGCTATTCAAACGGCTGTGCTAGTTCGAGTCTAGTCGGGCGCACCATGATTTTTTAGTATAGCCCTCGGGCTGCTTTTTTTCTTCGAAAAAAGACAGGCGGGCGCACCATAATTTTTAGAATGGCCCTCGGGCCATTTTTTAAATCATGCTCGTGAGAGCGGCGAGGGCAGCGGAGGCGCCGGCGCCGGCAACTGCGCCACCGACGATTTCGAAGATTTTCCAGGCGGCGTGGCCGATTTTCTTTTTGCGGGCTTCTTTGATTTGTTCAGGGGATTTTCCTTCGTCGCCAAGGGCTTTTTCGATGGCTTCCATCTCTTTCTTGATGGCTTCGACTTTAGCTTGCATGAGCTCTTTTTGCATATCGTTTAGCTCGGCATTGTCGGTTTCGGCAGAGGTGGATTCGGGTTGCGCGGCGGCAGCCTGGGCTTCTTTGATGTCGGTGCCAATTTTAGAGGCATCTGCAGTGAGCTCGGCGGCGCGAATAGTTCTGGTTTGCGGCGCTTCATCCGTATCGTCTTCGTAGCGAGGTCTGGCGACGATTTTACCATCGATTTCGCCATTTCGAATCATTTTGATTTGACGGCGGCGCTCTTCTGGTGACATGGAAGAAATCGGTACGGATTCGCGTGGCGAATCGGCGTTTACAGATTCTGAAGTGGAAGTAACGGTAGTTTTATTTGGATTAAAAGCTGGAGCGTTGCTCATGGAAACTTCCCAAGATACTGATTCGACGCTACTAGTTTCGTCGGAATTTTGTTGGCGTTCGAAGTTGCTCATATTATTTTTATTATACCGCTTTTGATAGAAAAAGGGATGAGATGGCGAATTGGACTTGGAAAAAACGCGAAGTTGGTATATAATAATCACAACTGATGCGGGTTTAGCTCAGTTGTTAGAGCGCTTCCTTGCCAAGGAAGAGGTCGAGAGTTAGAGTCTCTTAACCCGCACCATTTTTTGTTGTTGTGTTTTTTACAACATTTGTGAAAATTGTTTGTGGTAAAATGGAATTAGTAATAAGAGAGGTGTGATGAAAAAATACTGGTTGGTGGGGGCTGTCCTGTGTGGATTGTTATCATTTAGCTTTTTGAACTATTCGGCGTCAGCTTGCATCGGGCCAGATGGTAAGCCGGTAGAGGGTACGGATGGTGCCGTAACGAATTGTGGCTCCGTGGAAGAAGGTGAGGTGTCGAATCCGGATTATTGGGAAGTTGATCCAGAAACGCTTGATTTTGGCATGCTAAGTGAAGTAGGCCGCTCTTACACCGCCTCTTTTGAGATCAATAACAGCACTGAGGGGGATTTGGAATTTACCGTCGCGGCAAATAAATATGATGGTGACGATATTGCCGACGAGAACAAGCTTGCTTCGGGCTGGTTAGCATTCGTGGGTGGCGTGACTTACTACAAGGTGCCGGCGCTTTCGAAGAAAACCGTAAATGTGCGCGTAATCGTACCAGCAGATGCCAAAGCGGGTACACAATATGCGTTGATTAAGATTACTGGTAGCGACGAGAAGGTTCAATATGTGAATGTACGCATGACGGTAGGTGGCGAGGACGCGAAATTTGGTGGCGCAATTAGCAGTAGCTTTATTTCGCCATTTGGTTTAAGTGATAAAGTGTCCGCGAAGGCGACCGTAAAGAATAGTGGCAATGCGGGCTTTGAGGCAAAATATGTTTTGCGTGGTAAGAGCGCGTTTGGTAATGCGGATTGGAAAGTGCTCGACGAGGATGCGGCCGAAGTAGCGCCAAGCAAAGAAGTGACTTTCGAATCTTCTGATACGGATGAAGCGCTCGGCTATGGCATTTTTCAAGTTGAACAAAAAATTACCTACGTAAACGACAAGGGCGAAATGGTTGAGGCCGGCAATTCGCGCACCGTGATTAATATGCCGATGTGGTTATTAATCGTGATTGGCGTGGTGATTCTGCTTATTATTGGCTTGATTGTATTCTTGGCGGTGCGCAGCAAGAAGAAAGAGGAAGAAGAGCAAGAGGCTGAAGAAGCCGAGAAGGCAAAGAAGTCTAAAAAGAATACACAAGTTGACATTGAGATTGACGAAGATAAATAAAAAAGCTCCCCGATAAGGGGAGTTTTTTGATTGAATAAATTATTTTTGGGCTTTTTTGACGGACTTTTTGTCGAGCGTCCAAAAGATGAGACCGGCAATGACGCCAAAGATAATTGGCTCAATAATATGATCATTGACCGAATAGACAAAATTGGTGTTTTGGAGGATTTTGCAAAAGAGAAAATCGCATAGCGGGAAGATAATGAGCCCAGCGATAATGATTGAAATAATTTGAATGATTAGGTGCTGAACGCTGCCTTTTTCGATTCCTTTTTTCATGACTATATTTTAACAAAAAATGGTGAGTCCGGCTTCGATTTTCAATTCGTTCAAATCTTACCGGTCTCACTTTTTGCTTCGCAAAAAAATGGTGAGTCCGGTGAGACTTGAACTCACGACACCCTGCTTAAAAGGCAGGTGCTCTAACCAGCTGAGCTACGGACCCAATAGTGCCATTATACTCCAATCTGAGATAAAATCAAGCGCAAAACGCTTGCGGAGAGGGGAGGACTATGGTAAAATGAGCCTAGACTTTATGGGCGGTTAGCTCAGTTGGCTAGAGCGCGTCTTTGACGTAGACGAGGTCATAGGTTCGAATCCTATACCGCCCACCATCTGGAAGTCTAAAATCGCCGATGTTGGCGTTTTTTCATGATTCGCTCGCCGATGAAGGCGCGCTCTCATGAAGAAAACACCAATCTCGACGATTTTAGCCATCCCAGAAAAGGAAAGTCTCCGATGTAATCCTAACAAGGGTGAGGAAATAATATGAACGACAAGAGTAAAATTCGCAACGTGGCGATTATTGCCCACGTAGACCATGGTAAAACCACTTTAGTGGACGCGCTTTTGAAGCAGTCTAATACTTTTCGCGAGAACCAGGCCGAGATGGGCCAAACCTTGATTATGGATTCTGGCGATCAGGAGCATGAGCGCGGCATTACGATTACCGCTAAACAGACCGCAGTTTTCTATAATGGCTATAAGATTAATATCATCGATACGCCAGGGCACGCGGATTTTTCCGGCGAGGTAGAGCGTACGCTAAATATGGCAGACGGCGTACTTCTGATTGTCGATGCGCAGGAAGGCCCAATGCCACAGACGAAATTTGTGCTCCAGAAGGCTCTAGAATTGTCTCTAACGCCGATTGTAGTGATAAACAAGATCGATAAGCCTGCTGCACGTCTCGGCGAGGTAGAAGACGAAATTGGCGATTTATTCTTGGAACTTGCCACGAATGAGGAACAATTGAAATATCCGACCTATTATGCGATTGCGCGTGATGGTCGCGCCGGTAAGACGCCGGAACTTGATAATGATTTGCACGTGATTTTCGATGCGATTATCAACGAAATTCCAGAACCGCAAGTGGATTCCGACGATTCAAAGGGTGCGCAGCTGCTTGTAGCAGCGCTTGCGGCGGATAGCTATTTGGGCAAATATGCGATTGGCAAAATTTTCCGTGGCAAACTCAAGAAAAATGAAGCCGTTTCAGTAATGAAAGTGAATGGCGACGTGGTGCGTGGCAAAATTGATAGTTTGTATACCTACCGCGGCTTGGGGCGCGAAGAGGCGACCGAAGCGATTGCGGGCGATATTGTGGCGCTGGCCGGTCTTGATGCAGCGAGCATTGGCGATACGGTCGCAACGGGCGATAATCCAGAAGCTTTGCCAACGATTGAGCTCGAAGCGCCAACTCTTAGCATTTATATTGGTCCAAATACCTCGCCGCTCAAGGGTCGCGAAGGCGAATTTACAACTTCGCGCCAGATTGGCGATCGCTTGAAGCGCGAACTTGAAACGAATATTGCTTTGCGCCTAGAACCACAGGGCTTAGGTTATAAAGTTTCCGGCCGTGGCGAGTTGCATCTTTCGGTTTTGATTGAAACCATGCGCCGCGAGGGCTACGAAATGGAAGTGGGCCGCCCAGAGGTCGTTTATAAGATGGAAAATGGCGTCGAGATGGAGCCGGTAGAAGAATTGACGGTTGAAGTAGCGCCAGAATTTGTGGGTGCCGTTTCGCAAGAACTCGGCGTACGTAAGGCAGAACTGATCGATCAAGAAATGTTGACGACTGGTAGCACGCGCTTCCGCTATAAGATTACGACGGCAGCTTTGATTGGCCTTCGCAACAGTTTGTTGACCGAAACGCGCGGTACGGCCATTATGAATACTTTGCCGGATGGTTATCAGCCAGTAACTTCGCATTACCGCCAAGAGCGCAACGGCGCTTTGGTGGCATCTGAAGCGGGCCAGAGTACGGCTTATGCGCTCGATGCAGCGCAGGCCCGCGGTGTATTATATATTCCACCGCAAGTTGATGTTTACATGGGGATGATTGTCGGTCTTTCAAAGAAGGACGAGTTAGACATTAACGTTTGCCGCGAAAAGCAGCTCACTAACATGCGCACACACGCATCGGATGGCGCGATCCAGTTGACGCCATATACGCAGTTGTCGCTTGAGCAATGCTTGGACTTCTTGATGGACGACGAGTTGCTTGAAGTGACGCCGAAGTCTTTGCGCCTACGTAAGCGCGATCTTGATCCGATTGTACGCAAGCGCAAACGTAATCATGCATTGTAATTTTAGGAACCGCCCACGCGAAAGGGCGGTTTTTTGTTGTAAAAAGTACAACATAAAAATACAGATTGAATAAAAAAATTACAGTCCGAAAAAGCATAAAAAATATCGATTTTTTGCCATAAGCGATGTTAAAAATAAATTAATAAAGAATAAGGAGTGTGTAATGAAAAAGAACAAGAAACTTTTTGTCTTGGCTGCGCTGTTTTTGGCAGTGTTCGCCGTAGGCGGAACTTTGGCGTATTTGACCGATACGACAGATCCAGAAACTAATACCTTTACGTTTGGTAAGGTAGAGATTGAGCTAGACGAGGGCGATTGGGATTCAACTAATGCGACCGATTTAGCTCCTGGCGACGAAGTTACTAAAGAGCCTTCCGTTAAGGTAAAAGATGGCTCGAAGGATGCCTTTGTGTTTATTGAAGTAACTATGCCAGCCAAGATCGGAGACAAAGATGTTTTGACGCTAAGTGCGATTGATACCAGTAAGTGGACGACTGTAAGCACCCAGGGATATACGACCGTCTATGCATACGGTTCTAGCAGTGCTATGACTAAAGTTTCAGCAAATGGTGCTACTGATAAGTTGTTTGAAAAAGTTACGGTTAATGGCGCTTTAAGCGGCGAGGAGCTTGCTACTTTGGGCGATAATGGTGCAAATATTGTCGTGAAAGCCTATGCTATTCAGGCCGACAATGTAACTGGAACTCCAACCGAAGTCTGGGCAACGCTTCAGAGCGAACTATAATAAACAAAATTAGCTAAAAACGTAATGAAGCACACGATATCGCATAAAATCTGTATCGTTTTAGCGCTGGTGACAGCTGCGTCGCTAGCGCTGGCTTCAATTACGGGTAGTACCTTGGCCTATCTGACCGATACCGATTCCGTAACAAATGGATTTACGTTTAGGCAATTGGGTAATCCGCGGACGGATAGGCTTAGCTATTACTATCAAGACAGTAATGGTAATTATTATCAGATTACTGGTACTAACTATCAAAATGTCCAGACGTCGTTTTTTGAAAATGAATTAATTTGCGCGAGTGGTCAAAATGCGAAGTTCGTATCGCCGCCAAATGGTTTCGAGGTTAGCTATATTACATATAGGACAGGCCAAAACGGTGCGCAGACGCGAATAAATGCTGGCGATTGTTTTGCGCAGCCTGCATCTAATAACATTTACGTAAACGTGTATTTTGCGCCAGTTACATATAACATTGCGTACGATTTTAATGGTTATGAGGAAGAAGACATTACATTCTCTGATCCGCTGCAGACGACATATACAGTATATGACATGATTAGAGTGCCATATGATGCGAGCATTATTGCAGCAAATTCTCTCGTTGGGACTTTTGAGTATAATTATCGATGCGAAAGAGTATTATGGATTTTTGGCGGTGACCTTATAGGCACGATACAGTGCGAAGAGAATGTTCCGGGAGCAAGCGTTAACGGAAATACGCTACTTGGTTGGGATGACCAGAATGGGATACATCATTATTATGATAATGCTGGCACGAATACGAGCTGGTCTACAGAACTAACACTTACCGGTAACCAAAGCGGCAATAATGTATATAGTACATTTGCAGCTCGCACGTCTGGTGATTTAGCATTGATGGCGCGTTGGCAATATGAGGTAGCTAATAATACAAACAGCCTCAACTCACTCCGAGCAGCTCCGAAAGCGGCGGAAGTGCCAGAAGAAAATGATGACGAAACTAAGGAGAAAACTGAAACAAGCGAAGATGCGGCAAATGTGGAGGCTGCGGAAACGGGTGGAGAAAAGAAAGAGAAACTGCGAGAAGATGAAAGCACGACAACAGAATAGAATCCGTACGCTAATTAGCGCGCTGCTAATATTAGCGATGTTGGGGTCGGGCGTTTATGCGGCGGTCGGCTCGGTGGCGAATGTGAATAACGAGATTTCTGTGGGTGCCGTGAATATTACGCTAGATCATTATTACGAAAAGGATGGCGCGGAAGTTAAAGGTGTCTATGTCGACGAAGATATTACGAGTGGCACAACGATTTCGTCGGTGCCGCGAATTAAGAATCTGGGTATTTCTAGCTACGTACGTTTGGCGGTGAACTATTTTGACGAAAGTGGTGTAGCGGCGGAGGCGGCCGTGGCGAGCGATTTGGCGGCCGATTGGGCGAAGATCGGTAACTATTACTACTTAACGCGCGAAGCGACGCCTGGCGAAACGCTAGACGTATTTAAGGGCATTTCGGTGCCGGCAAGCTGGGATGATGATAATAACCAAATTACCATGGTACTTCGCGCGGATGCGATTCAGGCGGCGCATTTTACGCCGGATTTTACGAATGATGCTCCTTGGGGTGCGGTGACGATTGCGGAATTCGCCGATGACGGATATCAGACCGATTCGGAGTCGCACACGTCGGCGGTGACGGTTAATTATGACGGCGTAGCTGAACAATACGTTGACGTGCCGGACGGCTTCTTGGCCCAATTAAATATGCTTACGCCAGGCGATGAGGTAAGCGGCGAGATTGCGATTAGTAACAATAGTGATGAAGAACATGAACTATGGGTGGATGTTGACGTAACGGACGCGGCGCTAGGCGAGGCCTTGACTGTGCGCATTGAGAAAGATGGCGCGGTGCTATATGAAGGGTCGTTGGCCGATTTGACTGAAACCTCGCTTGGAAAACTGGCTCCAGGTGATGCGGGCGCGGTTTCTGTACGCTTGAGTTTGCCGGCGGAAACTGGCAACAACGTGGGTAGCGTTCAGGGGGCAATTAATTGGAAGTTCCGCGTGGACGCCGAAGAGCAGCTGATTCCGGTTGGCCCGCAGACCGAGGATAATATCACGACGGCCATGATTATCTTTTTGGCATCATTTGGCGGTTTAGTTTTACTTTCTATATTTGAGAAGCGTGAGCGAGATGAAGAAAAATAAGGAAAACGCCGCCAGCCGGTGGGATGATCCGGTTTTTGTGTTGAATAAATTAATTAACGGGTTCATCATGATTTTGATTGTGCTGGGCGTGGCGTTTTTGGCGTTGTTTGTTTTTGGCATTCGGCCATACGTCGTATTGTCTGGGTCGATGGAGCCGAAAATCAGTACCGGTAGCATCGTATTCGTAAACCAGAACGTACCGTTTGCGGAGCTAAAGAAAGATGATGTGATTACTTTTCGTAGCGGCGATATGATGGTGACGCACCGGGTATATGAAGTGCAGGACGACAAGATTATTACGAAGGGCGACGCAAACGAGACTCCAGATATTGGCTATGTAACAGCGGCGAACTTGGTTGGTAAAGATGTCTATGCGGTGCCAAAGTTGGGCTTCTTGGTGGAATTTGTCCAGTCGTGGCAGGGATGGGTGGTTTCTGCGGTAGTATTGGTGCTATTGATCGTTGGCAGCCTAGTAACTGGACGCGAGCCGAAAGAGAGCGAATAAATATTTTTGCTTATGATTGCCTTTATTTTGGCGGCATGAAAAAATAAAACGCAGAGGCAAATACTTTTCGAAAGGGGTGGTGCTGATGCTTAGTACTTTTTGCTCTCTAATAGCGGTTGTAGTTTTAGCGTGGCTGACCTATCATATTCCGGATTTCTTTTTCGAGATGTGGGCGGCACAAAAAATCTATAATGCGTCAATGACTATCGCCGAAGAGTACTTGGCGAATCATGGGCGTGGTTTCTTTGCAAAGGAAAACGAAAGCGCAGTGGGCGCCGAATGGGCTGTTCGGCTAGTATTAACGTTGATCTATCAGCTATTTTTTGCAACCCTGGCAGCAATGCTTTTGCCGATAAATTATAAAATCTGGCTGATTTCTGGCCGCGCAATCAGGATTGGCGTGTTGTTAGGGCTGCTGGCTAATCTGGTCGTGAACATGGTTATTGAATATATGCATGTGGCGCATATTGGTCGTTTGCTGAAGATTGACGAAGAAGGCGTAGGGCATTTCCAGGGAACGTACTGTGAAGACTTTGACGTAAGCCTGTCGGCATGGGAGCCGGAGGAATGGCCGCCGTTAGATAGGAGGTATTTAGTACTCGATGTACTGGGCGAGGTTGGCATTTCGATGCTTGATCTTAGCTAGAGGAATCCCCGGGATGGCTGTCCCGGGGATATTTTGTGGAGGGTAGGGGACTTGGAAAAAATCCGGGGCTCCGCTCGGATACTTATATATTAGCATAAACGTTATATTTTGTCAAGATAGAGCAGGGCGTATGCTCTGAAATATTTTTGCAAAAATGCAAGGGGTGAAATGTTCGGTTTTTAAAATACGAACCGAACGTAAAGTCAATGGTGGAAAAACCAAAAGCGAAATAAATATTTGTTCGGTTTTACCTCTGTTGAAGTGATCAGTTTTACGCCAAAATGTGGAAAAGTGCAATAAAATGGGTCTTGCAAATTACTGAAAAGTTGCTTAAACTGGGGACAAGTGGCAAACATAAAACAAACACCACGAAAGAAAAATAAAACCAGGAACGATTGGGAAAATGATCAAGAAAAAAGCAATTGAAGTCCAATCGGATTATCAGATTATTACTCTGTCGAAACGCTAGAGTTTTATTTTCCGCACATTGACATCGTTCGAATCCGGTCATCTAGGAGTTTTGGGCGCGTTTAGGACACGCGAAACCGAATCCGCCCCGTTCTTCAAGAAATACACACCTCCCAAACATATAACTCCACCTCACACAAATTAAGTCTCTCAACGCCAAGATTGTGAGCCGGCTATACGCTGGAAGTAGATCGTGGTTCTTAAAAGTGTAAGGAACAACATAAAAATTTCAATAAACACAAACACCTGAAATTTCTAGATGTTCGGATTCGAACAAGATATAATGAAGGAATGAATGAAGTTCATATTCCAGTATTATTATCGAGCGTATTAGAGTATTTGCAGCCGCAAGCGGGTGAAACATATTTAGACCTGACGGCTGGATACGGTGGGCACGCAGATAAAATTTTGGAAGTAACGCAGAATTATAATGGCGCGGTCTTAAACGACCGTGATCAGAATGCAATTGATTTCTTAAACGCGAAGTACCAAAAGGTGAAGCCGAAATTAATGCATGATGATTTTTACAATACTGCGCTACGGTTAGTGGAGAGTGGAATTTGCTTCGATATGATTCTGGCTGACTTTGGCGTTTCTTCACCGCAACTAGACCGACAGGAAAGAGGTTTTTCGTTCTCAAAAGAAGCACGACTCGATATGAGAATGGACGAGTCGCAAGATTTAGATGCTTGGACCATTGTAAATAAATGGAGCGAACGGAAACTAGCGGAGATTTTTGAAACTTATGCAGAGGAACGACGTGGCCGTGCTGAATTGCTAGCCCGCGAAATCTGCAAGCATCGGCCACTCAATACTACTACCGAGCTCGCCGAGTTAATTAAGTCGCATTCGCCGCACACGCACACGCATCCTGCGACGCGGATTTTTCAAGCAATACGCATTGTTGTAAACGATGAGTTGGGGATAATTCAGCGCACATTGCCGTTATTGCCAAAACTGTTGAATCCCGGCGGAAGGGTAGCGATTATTTCTTTCCATAGTTTGGAAGATCGACTCGTGAAAGACTTCTTCAAGGAAGCCAGCGCGAATGGTATCGAGTCGGAGCTAAAGATTATTACGAAAAAACCAATTGTTGCGGACAATATTGAAAATGTTAATAACCCACGCGCTAGAAGCGCGAAGCTGAGGGTGGCCGAGAAGATTTAATCTTGATGGCGCCTGCAAGCGGAGCACGGAAGGCGCTATCGTAAAAAATAAAAATAAAAAGGAGCCAACCAAAATGGCAAAAATCATTGTAACCAACCGCAGCCGTGCACAACAGGTTAAAGTTAACTTCCGCTAATCTGACCAATTGCGAGTTAATTTTGACGCAAAGAGACTTAGACCTATATATGCCCCTTTTGACCGGGGGTACCTCATAGGTGAAGTATTTTGCGGAGTGTGTAAAACATTTTGACCTTCTTTGGCGGAGTTAGGCGTTTATCTCTTGTCGCCTAACTACCGTCAGAGCCTTAAGTAATGTATATCGATCGGGCAGTGTGGAGCCCGTGGAGATTTTGCGAGTAAAAAATAAAAACGGAATCAAACAGAAGGAATGGCAGCAACCTATTATTCAACACGACGTCCGGCTGGACAGTCGAGTTCAGCTACATGGGCGCGAAATCATAATGCAGTGCGTCACCGTCCGGATTTTCAGCTGGGGCCAGTTTTCTACATAATCTTTATATCGGTTTTTGTGTCGATTGCTGGCTTGATTTATCTAACTCAGAGCTCAAAAGTGACGAGTTATGATTTGGCGATTGCCTCAGTGAATTCGGAAATAACGGATCTGGAAGCGCAGCGCGATGCGCTAGCGGTAGAGAATGCGAAAATTACCGCAGCGGCGGCCGACGAAGAACGTAATGAAGTGGCCAGCACAATGGTCGCGGCGCAAAGCAGCGGATTTGTCAGCGAATAGATTAGTTTTTGGTATAATATCCTTATGCTTAAGTCAATATCGGACTTCTTTAATAGTCGGAGAGGCAGATTTTTATTGTTATCGATTATACCGGTAATTATTTTGGCGGTAGCTTTTTTACGTTTGATTAAAATTCAGATTGTCGACCATGATAGTTATATTACGGAAGCGACGAAGTTGCGCGTAAAATCGCGCATTTTGTATGCCAAGCGCGGACAAATTTATTTTATGAGCGGCACTTCGGATATCGTGCCGGCTGTTTTGAATGAGCGGACGTGGCTGATTTTTGTGGATCCAAGTTATGTGGCCGATAAGAACAAGGTACAAGTGGAACTGGGCAAGATTCTGGGCGACCAAATGATTACGACTTGGGATAAAGTGTGGGCCGACATGAGCGTAGGCTATGTGCCGGTAGCGAAGCACGTTGATTACGAGACGGTCACGAAAGTAAAAGCGGCGAATTTGCAGGGTGTCGGTCAGCAAGAAACGTCAAAGCGGATTTATCCTCAAGGCACGATGGCGGCGCAGGTTTTGGGCTTTGTAAATGGCGAGGGAGTTGGTTCAGGAATTGAAGGCTCGCAGAATGAGCGTTTGTCGGGCAAAGATGGCTTACTAAAGACTGTGACGGACGTGAATTCGATACCGTTGTCGATTGGTGACGAAAATATTGAAGTAAAGGCGCAAGACGGTGAGGATATCGTTTTAACGATTGATGAGAATGTGCAGCGCAAGGCTGAGACAGTGTTGAAAGATAGCGTAGATAACAGCAACGGCGTAGTACGCAACGCGAGTGTAGTGATATTGAATCCGAATAACGGACAAGTATACGCGATGGCGAATTACCCGACTTACAATCCGGAAGAATACTACAAAGTGACCGATGCGAGCGTATTTACGAACCGCGTGACGGAACTGTCCTACGAGCCGGCATCAGTATGTAAGCCGTTTACTTATGCGGCGGCGATTAATGAGGGAAAAATTGATTTAAATAGTACTTATTACAACGCCGGCTATACGAAAGTGGATGATCGCATTATTAAAAACGCGCGTGGCACGGAAAATCAGGTCGGCACGCGCAATTTTTGGCAAGCGCTTGATTATTCGTTGAATACTGGCAGTATCGAAGTATTACGTAAAATTGGCGATGGTAAGATTAGTAAGGCGGCGCGCACGACGTTATACAACTATCTTTATAATAGCTTCGGACTCGGTCATAAGACTGGCATTGAGCTTTATGAAGAAAATGGTACGATTATTAGCCCGGATGATAAGTCTGGCGAGGGCAATGCGGTGCGCTATGCGAATATGACTTTCGGGCAGGGTATGAATCTTACGATGATTCAGGTGGCGGCGGGCTTTGCTTCGCTGGTTAATGGTGGCGCATATTATCAGCCGACGATTATTGCTGGCTCAATGCAAAATGGGAAGTTTGTGCCAGCCGAGCAGAAGTTGGCGACACATGTGTCGATTACGAAAGAGACGAGCGCGACGATGCGTCAGATGTTGCAATCGGTACGTAAAGCGAATAATGGTGCGAACTACGACCTAAAAGGCTATAATATAGGTGCGAAGACTGGTACGGCAGAAACTTACGATGAAAACGGCCGCTATACTTCGGACCGTACGATGGTGGGTACGATTGGCTATGGCGGTTCGAAAAAAGATGGCGAATTGCCGCAGTATGTGATTCTCGTCCGCGTGGATGGTAATGCACAGCTGTGGGGTGCGTCGAACGCAATGCCGATTTTCAACCAGCTCAGTAATTTTATGTTGGAATATTTAAGGATTGAACCAGTAATATAGAAAGGAAAATATGTTGCTAGATGATATAAATTCAAACATTGGACGCGAATTGATGATTTCGCTCGGCGCATTTTTACTTTCGATGTTTTTGACGCCAATTTATACGGATTTTGCATACAAACATAAGTTGTGGAAGCGTCAAAAGAGCGTCGCGGTAACAGGCGAAGAGCTAACCGTGATGAATAAGCTGCACAAAGATAAAATTAAACGTCATTTTCCGACGATGGCGGGTATTGTGATGCTGGTGGCGGTACCGTTCGTGTTAATCTCAACGGGATGCCTGAATCGTGGCCAAACGTGGCTGCCGATTGTGGCGTTCGTGGGTGGTGGCGTGATTGGTTTTATTGATGATATTTTGAATTTATTTGGCAAGAATGCGGTGGCGGGTTTGCGCGCGCCGGTGAAATTTGCGATGATTACGGCACTCGGTGCGGCGCTAGGCTGGTTCTTTGCCGTGAAGCTTGGTTGGACATCGGTAATGATCCCGTATGTGGGGTCGATTTCGATTGGGGTAGTAGGGATGATTGTGCTATTTACTTTTGCAGTAGTTGCGACGGGCAATGCGGTGAACATTTCAGACGGCATGGATGGCTTGGCGGGCGGCCTCGCAATGCTCGCGTATGGTTCGTACGGCATTATTGCGCTTCTGCAGGAGCAATGGTATTTGGCAGGATTCTGTTTCATTGTGCTCGGTGCGCTGTTGGCATATATTTGGTTTAATGTTTATCCGGCACGTTTTATGATGGGCGATACGGGCTCATTTGCACTCGGCGCAGGGCTTGGCGTAGTTGCGATGATGACAAATTCGTTCCTATTATTACCAGTGATTGGCGGTCTGTTTGTAGTGGAGGCTGGCTCATCGCTAATCCAGATTATCTCGAAAAAAGTGTTTCATAAAAAAGTATTCGTATCGGCGCCACTCCATCATCATTTGCAAGCAAAAGGATGGGAAGAGAGTAAGGTCGTGATGCGGTTCTGGATTATTGGTGGTATTTTGGCGATGCTTGGTGTGTTCCTGGCGATGGGTGGGGGCATCATCGGCTAATGAGGCGGCATCGAGCAGATTTAGTAATTTTGATTTTAACCGTACTTTTGATGGCGATTGGGTTGGTGGTGATTTTTGCGATTGGGCCACGCGTGGCGCAATTTGAGAATTCACAGAACGGTTCGTCCTTTGGTGATTTTTATTTCTTCATACATCATGCAGTGACGGTGTTTTTCTCAGTGATAGCTTTGATTGCGGGGTGGAAAATTAAGCACGAATTGTTGGCGAAATTTGCCAAAAAAATGATTATCGTGAGCGTGGTTATGTGCGCGTTAGTATGGATACTTGGCAAAGCTGGCGCGACCGGCATCGTAACTTGCGACGAAGGCGCATGTCGTGCATTTCGGATTCCGGTAATTGGCATGGGCTTTCAGCCGGCAGAATTGTTTAAGATTTCGGTATTATTCTACGTGCCGTGGCTAATCAAGGATCGCAAAGAGCGCGGATTGCTCGACAAGAGCGAATTTATTTTGCCGATTTCGGTACTAATGGGTTTAATTGCGATATTTGTAGGTGTGTTACTAAAGGATTTCGGCAGTACGGTCGTAATGGTATTTATGGTTTTCTTGATGATGATTGTGGGCGGTGTAAGTTTTAAAGTAATTGGCTATATGCTAGCAGGAATTGCGGCGGTGTTTTTATTGCTCGTGATTACGCAGCCGCACCGCGTGCAGCGCATTATGGGCTTTGCGGAAGATGGGGAAGAAGGCTGGCACCTCGAAAATTCGCTTATTGGTATGGGCACGGGTGGTCTATTTGGCGTCGGGCTCGGAAATTCGATTCAGTCGACGGGATATTTACCGGAGGCGCTGAGTGATTCGATTTTTGCGATTATCGGTGAAAGCTGGGGGTTAGTTGGCGCGATGGCGACATTATTGATAATGGTGGCATTGATGATGCGAATTCTTGGCGTCGCAAAGAAGACGGCAGACAAAGAACAATGTTTACTCGTGGTGGGTGTTTTTGCCTGGTTGGTGGCGCATGTTATAATTAATATCGGGGGAATGACAGGAATTACGCCGATGAAGGGTATTACCTTGCCATTCTTAAGTTATGGTGGCACGAGTATGCTATTCATCTCGTTCGCCGTTGGAATCGTTTTACAAATCTCTGGATGGACTAAACGAGAAGAAATAAAAGAAGATGAAAATACTAGTAGTAGGCGGGGGCAGCGGGGGACACGTTACGCCGGTACTCGCCGTCGCGCGTGAGATTTTGAAGATTCGCCCGCGGGCAAAAATTGAATTTTGGACCGACAAAAAATATTACAAGAATGCTCGTAAATTGATGGTCGAAAATGGCATGGATTTGCGCGTACGTCGCATTGCGGCGGGTAAATTGCGTCGCTATACGAATTTTACTTTTATGACATATCTGCGCAATTTTGACGTGGTGTTGAAAAATATCGCAGATTTTTTCCGGATTATTGGCGGGTTTATCCAGTCTTTTTTCCGTCTGTTATTTAATCGTCCGGACGTGATTTTTTTGAAAGGTGGATACGTCTGCTTGCCGGTGGGGGTGGTAGCGCGCTTTTTGCGCATTCCATATGTGATCCACGATTCGGATGCGGTGCCAGGTTTGACGAATCGCGTTTTGTCGAAACATGCGACGAAGATTGCGACCGGTATGCCGCTAGAATACTATTCATATCCAGAGGGCAAGGCGGAATGGACGGGGATTCCGATTAACGAGGAATTTGTGCCGGCGAATGCTTCGAAGCAAAAGATTGCTAAGCGTGAATTAGGCTTCGATGCGGACGAGCCGTTGGTGGTATTGACGGGCGGTTCGCTAGGCGCGGAGCATATCAACGTAGCCTTGCGCGCGATTTTGCCGAAGTTGCTTAAATCGACGAGCGTGTTATTGGTGGCGGGGCGCGAACGTTATCCGGAAATGATGGATTTGAAAGAATACGAAAAATGGGAAGATGGTCGGCTAAAGAGCAATTTCCGTATGTTGGAGTTTTCGAGCGAAATGTACAAGTTGTTTACGGCAGCAGATATCGTCGTGAGTCGTGCGGGCGCATCGACGATGACCGAGCTTTCAGCAATGGCAAAAGCGGTGATTATGGTGCCAAACTATAAATTGCCAGGTTATCATCAGGTGAAGAATGCTGAAGTTTACGAACAAGCGAATGCGGCGGTGGTGGTTGAAGATTTAAAGATGAGTGAAGATCCGGAATTGCTTTATAAAGCGATTAAGAAATTGCTCGGCGACAAAGAGAAGCGTGAAGAGCTTTCGGCGAATTTAAAAAAGTTTTCTAAAGATAATGCGGCTGAGAATTTAGCCAAGACGGTAATTTCGGTTGCGAAAGATAAATAGCGCGAGGGGATTGACAAGAGGGGGTCTCTTATGCTATTTTTGTAGTACTGGTCACGTCGTCTAGTGGTTAGGACTCCAGGTTTTCATCCTGGCAATCGTGGGTTCGATTCCCACCGTGATCACCAAATTTGAAGTTAAAAATGCCCATCTGGGCATTTTTTCTTGCTTGCTCGGTTAATAACTGCGCTGCGCAAGAAGAAAATACCATTTATGCTTTTTAGGGTGTGATGGTATAATTTTAGATATGAGCAAACTATTCAAACGTACCAAAATTCTTGCGACGGTTGGTCCGTCGGTCTTTGGGGAAGAAAAACTCAAAGAAATGGTGTACGCAGGCGTAAATGGCTTCCGTCTGAATTTCAGTCACGGCACTTACGACGAGCGTGACGAACAAATCCGAATTATCCGTAAATACGCAGCCGAACGCGGCAAGTCTGTCGCGATTGTGCAAGATTTGCAAGGGCCGAAGATTCGTCTTGGCGACATTAAAGACAATCATCTTGATGTGCATACAGGTGATGAATTGATTCTAGATTATGCTTGCCAGATGCATGATGGCGGCAATGTTTTGCCGGTGCAATACAACTTGGCCGAGAAAGTAAAAGTCGGCGAGCCGGTGCTCTTATTTGATGGTAAGGTCGAAGGCGTGACGACGGAAATTGTGTCGCCAACTGCGATTAAGATTAAGATCGAGAACGACGGCTTCGTGATGAGTCGCAAAGGTATTAATTTGCCGGATACCGACATGGGCGGCGACATTATTACCGAGAAAGATTTAGCCGATATTGAGTTCGGTGCGAGCCGTGATTTTGACTATGTCGCGATGAGCTTCATTCAGAGCGCGGACGATATTGATAAATTGCGTCAGATTATGGTTTCACACGGTTCAACTGCGCAGATTATCGCAAAGATTGAGACCAAGAAAGCCGTTCAGGATGATGAAACGATGGAAGCCATCGTAAAAGCGACTGATGGTATCATGGTAGCGCGTGGCGATTTGGCTTATGAAGCGGGCGCAGAAATCGTACCGATTGTACAGCGCAAATTAATCGCGCTTTGCCGCCAATATTCCAAACTTTGCATTGTGGCGACACAGATGATGAGCTCGATGGTAGATAATCCACGCCCGACGCGCGCGGAGGTGTCCGACGTAGCGACGGCGGTATTGCTCGGCGCGGACGTAGTGATGCTCTCGGACGAGACGGCCAACGGTAAATACCCAATTGAAACCGTCAAAGAAATGAAGAAAGTTATCCTTTACACGCAGGATCATTCCAAGATTTTGCCACTCGATAAGGAGACGACTGGTAACTATAAGAACTATGATGCGATTTCGCGTGCAGTGGTAAGCTTAGCGGAGCAGATTGATGCCGATTTGATTGTAGCGGCGACAAAAACTGGCGCGACAGCTGAAGCGATTGCGGCGCAACGCCCGAATATTCCGATGGTCTCGGTCACGAGTAATCCGCGCGTGGCTGGTCAGCTGGCGCTAACTTATGCCAACTCCGCCTTTGTGCGCCCATATGACGAAAACTATTTCATCGATGAGGTACAAGATTTGAAGCTGAAAGGTTATTTGAAGGTGCCGGAAGGTAAGGAATACCTCACGGCGGTGATTGTGTCTGGTTTGCGCGATGAGCAAGGAGGCACGAATCAGATTCAAATTCGTCGGATTTAGGTAGGTCTTAAAGGGAAGGTATAGGAGGTAAAATGGACTTCAGAAAGAAAACCGTACGCGATGTGGAAGTCGCAGGGAAGACGGTGCTGGTGCGGGTAGATTACAACGTGCCAATGAAAGACGGGGAAGTCGTGGAAGATATGCGCATTCGCGGTAGTCTACCAACGATTAAATATTTGTTAGAAAATGGTGCCAAGAAAATTATTTTGATTTCGCATCTTGGCCGCCCGGATGGGGAAGTGAAGCCGGAATTCTCGCTGGGCCCAGCGGCGGGGCAGCTATCTGCCCTGTTGCCAGAAGTGCAGGTGAATTTCATCAATAAGACGACTGGCCCAGAGGTATTTGACGCCGTACAAAAGATGAAAGACAGCAGCATTCTGATGCTAGAAAACTTGCGTTTCTCACCGGCGGAGGAAGAAAACTCCGAGGAATACGCTAAGAGTATCGTGAATGTGACCGGCGCGCAGTTGTTCGTACAGGATGGCTTTGCAGTGATTCATCGCGCTCACGCTTCTACAGACGCTATAGCACGCTTAATCCCAGCTGTGGCAGGTTTCCTGGTAGAAAAGGAAGTATCGAGCTTGGAGGGTGCCATGGAAGCCCCAGAACGCCCACTGTTGGTAATTATTGGTGGTGCGAAGGTTGAAGACAAACAGCCGATGATTGATAAGTTCCTGCCACTGGCCGACAAGGTTGCCGTGGGCGGCAAGATCGCTGCTGACGGTTATACCGCAACCGACGAGAAAGTCTACGTGGCACATGATTTTGCGACAGACGAGAATGGTGCCAAGTTGGATATCGGTGAAGAAAGCACCCAAGATATCATTAATATGATTAATGAAGCTAAGACTGTGGTTTGGAATGGCACGCTCGGTATGGTCGAGGATGAACGCTTTGCAAAGAGCTCGCTCGCCGTAGCTCGCGCTCTGGGCACCAGCCACGCCAAGACGATTGTAGGTGGCGGCGATACGGCCGGTTACGTTGAAAAGGTTTTGCGTGATGAACCGGGTCTCAGCTTTACGCTCGTATCAACCGGCGGTGGTGCCAGCTTGGAATTACTGTCTGGCAAGAAGCTACCTGGCTTAGAGGTATTGCAGGACCGTTAAGATGGCTCTGTTCGGCAAAAAGAATGATGAGCCGGAATTAGTTGAAGAACTTCCGCCTCGCCGTCGTAAAGACCAGGATGAAACATTCCGGGTTGGACGTGCGATGGCGGGAGACGCTTCTAAGAATCGCGAGCTGAAGCAGGAGCGCCTGCGGGCCGCGAAGATTCGCCAGCGCAAAAATATCGCGACCGTAGTGGGCGCGGTGATTTTGTTTGCGGTGGTGGCGATTGTGGCGGTGAATTTTATAACTAGCGTGATTGCCGAGCGTGAGAAGCTGTTAGAGCCGGCGCCAGTCAAAGAACCGACGGTGGCAATTATGGATGAGAATGTGGGCCAGAATGTATCAGACCGTGTAAAGGAGTTTGCGGTGCGGCTGGAGGATGATATTAAGATTGAAGGTTATGAGATTGACCATATTGTGCTGCCATACCAGAAGGCGCGCCAAATTGATGTGTATATTAAAGACCGTAAAGAATATTATAAGCTGTCGATAGATCGGAGTAGTGCGGTCCAGGCGGAGGATCTTGGACGGATGTTGCGATATATTGATACGCAAATGATTAGTTGTGAGTATGTAGATTTACGCGTAGAGGGGAAGGCATACTACAAATAGGCGTGCGCCCTGTTTGTTCCCCAAGTGTTCGGTTTTTGTTCGGTTGAAAATAGTGGAGTGCGGGTAGCGGGTGAGGGCGCAGCGGGGCAAAACGTTGTAAAAATTGTCTCAAAGGGGTAGGGGAGGCGGCAAGAAAATCAAAGCGTGAAATTGTCAAGAAAATCGGGATTTCACGGCGTGAAAATGATGGGTTTGCAGGTATAATTATGTTATAATATGTGAATTTATAGGGGTGGCGCGTATATTGACGTATATATAAAGTCAAATCTTGGCGTCGGATTTGCGCTTCTGAGCAATCCCCCGGACGGATTTTTCGGAAGTGCTGGCATTTAGCGACATTCGGATCGTGAATAATTAACGGATAGAAAATTAAATTTAGACGCTAGTAGGGCTGTCTTTTTAAAGGGTTTTACGCTGCTATGTGCATATAGACACGATTGTTTATATAAGCCCGGGCCGCCTAGGCATAAGTCGTAAAATATGCATTGTGCGACATTGAAAATATAGCCAAAAGTCGATTGTACACCCGTCCCATTTTGGGCTGTTTTTTGGGGTCCTGGCCGGATTTCTTTCTACAAGCCCCCTGCCGCTGCGTCTACGCGATTTTCGGCCCACGGACTAGTATTTATATTACTTTTTGCGCTTCTCGCGCTTCTGGCGCGTTTTAAGCGGTCGTTTATGTATTGCGAGTTTAATAATGATTGCCAAATATCGCCATAACAGGGGTGGAGGCCGCAAATAACAGGGGTAGAACAGGGGAGATATAGGGGTAGGGGGGGGCTATTTGGCGATTTTTTCGCTTCCCTAGTTCGGTCTATGTTCGGTTTTTGTGTGACGTGCGTGAAATCAGAGCAGTGCTAAAATTTCACGCCAGAAATGTCTAATGTCGTAAAAGCTAGCGAGTACGATGTTAAAAATGCCGAGCGTTTGATATCTATGATAGAATAGAATTAGTTTTTGGAGGAGGTATATGGTTAAAACTGGCATGAAAAGGGTGCTGTTCCTGGATTTTTTGCGCGCTTGCACTCCCCTGGCGGTAGTTGCACTGCATGTATTGGGCGCGTTCGAGCCAACAAATATTAATTCGATTGATTTTTATGTCGAGAAGATAATCTTGGGCGCATTATGTTTTGCGGTGCCAATTTTTCTGATGATTTCTGGATCGCTAATGTTAGACCCGGCCAAGTCCTTTGATTATCGTAAATTCTTTAAGAAGAATGTAACTAGGATATTTCTAATCTTAGTTGTGTGGATTTTGGTGTTTGCCTGCTTGCAGATTTTCTTTAAACCGAATGCGTTGGAAGGGCATAATCCTTTAGGATTTATTATTTTATCTTTTAGTAAATATCGTTTTTATCATCTTTGGTATCTGGTGCCACTGTTGGCACTTTATCTTCTGACGCCGGTTTTGCGTAAAGTCGCTGCTAACGAGCGTCTATTGGAGTATGTATTGATGATAGGTATTGTCTTCGGTTTCGCTCTTCCCTCTGCTGTATTCCTATTAAAAGTGGCTTTTCAGAACGGTATAAATGGATATCCGAGCAGCTTAATAGAAACGATGGTGAATCATAAAAATATTGTTGTGCAAATCGGCAATTTTTTGGGGATTGGCTACGCGGTTTATTATCTGTTAGGGTATTACTTGCGCGTAAAAGATTTTAAGCCAATCGAACGTAAAATAATCTATATATTTGGCTTAGTTGGACTTGTGGTGGCTGGCTTATTATTCCCAGTTATGCTCAGGTTTAATGGTGAAGTGACTAACGAAACGGTATCATTATCTCCTTGGATTATGGCTCTTGCGGTCGCAATATTTGTTTTCATTAAACAAAGATATGCTCGAAGAAAGAGCAATCCGAAGATTATCAACTTTATGGCTAAATATAGTTTGGGCGTGTACTTAACGCATCCGATTATTCTGAATTTTATTCTGCCGAATTTTTACGATTCGGAGTTCCATCTTTATAGTATGTTGCTTTTGATTCCACTGTTTACAATAGGGATTTATTTAGCAAGCTTACTTTTGGCCTGGATTCTGAACAAGATTCCAATCGTACGTAGGGTTGTATAAAAAACGCCCTTGCCGGAATGCAAGGGCGCGTGGTTAAACTCGGACGCGGAAGCCGCGGATGATTTCTTCCATCTCCTCGGTGGTTTCCTTGAGTTTACCAACGTTGTCGGTACGGAAATTAATATGCAGCGATGTTGGTCCGCCGTGGACCTGGATGCCGGCGCCGCAGCGCCAGTCGTGACCGGTCAGGAATTCGGCGTCGGGCAGGTACTCGCGTAGTTTGTTTGCGACCAGTTCGGCGTCGCGTGGGACGTTGCCGTGGGCGATGATGACCGGGCCAAAACGGTTCGCGATGTGCCGCTGGGCGTAGATGCCAAGGGCTTTTGCGAAGCCGCTCAGGCCAATGATTTTGGCGTGCGGATTGATATGCTCGAGTTTACGCGTATACTCGCCGGTGTACTGCGCAGAACACATCAGACGGATATGAAACAGGTTTGCCACCATGGATTGTACCGCGCTGACGCGGCCGGAAAGCTTGATGTAATCCAGCTTCCCCCAGGTGAAAAAGTGTCCCATATATCCTCGTTCAGCGGCGACGAAGTCTGCGATTTTCTCGATGCTGTCGATCTGGCCACGCTCAATGGCTTCCGCCAGCTCGATGAAGAGCAGGGCGAGGCCGGTAGACATGCAGTGCGAGTCGATGCAGAGCAGACGTCTTCCCTGTTCGGCGGCGAACTGGTCGAGGTTGTTGTAGCAGAGTGAAACGGTATTGAAAGTGCCACTGAGGGCGCCGTTCATGGCCACGTAGATGACATCTTTGCCGCGACGCAGGTGTTCTTTGGTAACGGATTCGACGGAGAAGGGGTTCTCCTCGTCGGGGTCGAAAACGGAAGGCTGGCTGGTGATGGCGCGACCTCCCTGCTCTACGAAGTAGGCGACCTGGTCAAAGTTGTCTGCGGTGAGATTCCGCAGTGTCAGTTGTCGATCGCCGGCAGTTACCGTGATTGGTGTATCGATAATGGTGACGTAGGGATGGTTTTTAAGCCAACTCTCCGGCAAATCGGACACCGAATCGGTAAGAATTTGGAATTCTCGCATATTTTATTCCTCCTTAATGAACTATACCAGATTGGTATCTGTTCCCTATATTATGCCATTATTCTTATGTAAAGTCAATAAGTATAAATAATGCTTGACTATAGAAAAAGCTTGCGGTTAAATGTAAGCATAAGGTCAATTAAAAGAGGTAAACAAACATATGAACAAGAGAGTTATGTTTGGCGTTGGCGCCACAGTGGCGACGGCTTTATTGTCGGCTACCGGCGCTTTCGCTGATGGTCTCGATTACGCAATGAGCGTCGGCTAGGTAGATATGGCTGATACTGCGAACTACGTGGTTGAGGCGACGTCGGACGGTGGCTATGTAGCTGGTGGTCAGACGGTGCAATGTTTTAAAGAGGAATATGGCGCTGTTGCAAAAAAGAGTGCTGTTGCTGCTGGCGGTTGGATCAATCGCGGGATCCCTGACGATGCTGTCGCGGTGATGATGTCCGAGTGTGAAGAATACTTCGAAGATCATTCCTACGCAGAAGAACTCGGATCTTACAAGGGCAAGGTTGATACGCCAACTAACGCGGTTACTGCTGCGAAGAAAGATGCAACTTTGACGGCTGGCAGTGATTCTGGCACGCTGTTGGAAGATATTTGTGGTTATTATCGCCCAGGCAATGGTGGCCCTAAAGCAAGTGGAGACGCCGCAGCATTTTCTGGCACTTTGCCATCCGTACGTTTAGCTGAATATGACGAGAATGCATATTACAATTATTACTGCGTAGACTACATTGCAAAGTTTAAACAAGATGGTACTAAAGAATGGCTCACCACGATCCGCAATGGCGATATGCCAGCTGCAGTTGGCGAGACGAGCTCTGACTATCGTCTGATTACTGAAAATGGCATGCTTTATACTTTCGCAAAGACAAGTGGTGATGGTGAAGATGAAATTTACACTGATGCTTATAGTGTTAATGATGCCATTATTAATAATGATGGTTCGATTGTAGTCGTAATGAGCAGTGGCAGTGTCGGCATTATGGATGATGAAGGTGTAGGTGGAAAAATACTTGACGACGTCGAAACCGATACTACCTATGACGAATATGATGTTTACAGTTCGCCAGTTGGTCGTCCAATTGTGCGTACGGATGATGGTTTCATCATTACGAGTAATCACTGGGAAATGACTGGTACTGATCCAGATACTGGTGAAGAAATCTGGGAAGAGTCTCTTAATATCGTAAAAGTTTCAAATGATCTTGAGACCGTTACTACAATTGCGTCGCTTACTGAAGATGATCTCGAGGGCGTCGATGCGATATATGCTGTATCGGCTACTCCGGAAGGCGATGTAGCGTTGATTGTTGTAGCTTACGACGAGGATGAAGATGAATATACCCCTATGATGGTTACTATTAATAAAGATGGTGAAGCGATTGCCGCTAAGCCGCTTGATGAGATGATGACTATTGATCCCGATGATTATGACGATATGCCATTAATCTTGGATAATTTAACAATAGTTGATCCAGTTACGAAGAAGCTCACGCGCTACAACGCTGATTTGACTGAGATTGACAGCTACGATCTCGGTGATGGTGAGATGGTCTATGACGCAGTAGTCTTGACCGACTCTTCGATGGCTGCGGTTGGCCTCTCTACGGCTTCAACTGACAACTACACGGTAGATGGTAACGTGAACGGTACTTATCTCCGCTTAGCCGCCACGAAAGCTGCGTCTGATACGACGAACCCACAAACTGGTGATGATGTAAATATCTTTGCCATCTCCAGCGTGTTTGCTGCGATTGTTGCGGCCGGTTTGGGTGTATTGATCACAAAGCGCCGCTAATAATTGACCCAGTCTTGTCACTCCCCTGCTCTGGCAGGGGAGTTTTTGTTGACTTTCGATTCCGTTTATGCTAATAATAGATTTACAAAAGGTCAAAATAAAAAGGTCAAATTAATATGAAGAGAGCAATTATTGGCGTCGGTGCCGTACTGTCGGCCGGCGTTTTGTCTGTCTCGAGCGCATTCGCGACAGATCCTCTGGACTACGCAAACAGCGTAGGTCAGATCGACGATGCAGATACTTATAACTGGGTGATTGAAGCCACAAGTGATGGTGGCTACATTGCCGGCGGTCAAACAGTGGGCTGCTTTAAAGAAGAAATGGGTGACGTCAGGCTAGATAAATATGGTAGCAACTATTATGGTGAAGCTACTGATATGCAAGAGTGTCTTGATTATTTCGAGGCGCATCCAGACTCCGTTTGGTGGAACACGGACGGCTCGCTAATCGAAGAGTTCTGCGGCAATAGTGGTGGCAGTGTTGAAGAACTAAATAGTGCTGGCACTACGAAGGTTGTAGCCGACGAAGAAGGTGGCCGTGGTGCTAGTGATGATTACTACTATTTCTATAGTTGTGTCGATTACGCGGCTAAATTCAAACAAGATGGTACCAAGGAATGGTTGACGCCAGTTGAAAATGGTGTGATGCCAGTTGCAGTTGGCGAAACCAACAATGATTATCGTTTAATTACAGCAGATGGTACTGTACATACGATGAGCAAGACGGATGGCTCCGAAGGCATTACTGGTCAGTTAGACCTTGATGGCGATTATTTGATTGACGCTATCGTTAACCAGGATGGTACCACAACTACTTACGGTAGTTATGATGGCCTCTCCGTGTTTGGTGCAAATGGTAACTATATCCGCGGTATCGACAAATACGCTGAGGATGAAAATACTACAACTTACATCGGTAACGATCTTATCGGTAGCGGCTTGTCAAAGGGTCTAGTTAAGAGTGAAAATGGTTTCTTAACGGCTCGCATTACGACTGAATATACGGTTGATGAACAGACTGGCGATGAGCAGGCGTCTTATACGGTTGAAATTGTCGAAATTTCGCCGGATTTGAAGACGATTACACCAATCGTTACTATTCCTGCCACCAGCGATGAAGCGATGGAATTTGTCGCTCCACTTTCGACCGACGATAATGGCAATATTATGGCCCTTGCCTATACTTTCGACGATACGTCTGACGAACTAACCATGCAGATTGTGAGCTATGACAATTCTGGTAATCAAATTGCCGCCAAGAGTGTCGACGAAATCTTTGACATGGATGCAATTGAGAACGGTGGCGTTGATGAACCAACCTTCCTTGATGGTTTTACGGTTATGGATACGACGACTAATTCCTTGCGCCGTCTGTCACCACAATTAGAGGACGTTTATAGCTATCAGCTGGCTGATGGCGAAACGATTAATGACGTAGTTCTCCTGACGGATGGCTCATTAGCTGGTGTCGGCGGTTCTACGGAATCCACTTCCAACTATAATGTCTCCGGTTCGATGAATGGTACTTACCTACGTATGGCAAAGGTTACTGCGACCAACGGTACCACCAACCCACAAACTGGTGATGAAATTAAGCTCTACGCAGCAGTCGCTGCATTCGTAGTGCTTTCAGCTGGCGCGTTTGCCTTCAAGGGTCTCAAGCGTCGCTAAAGAGTTGACCTTACTCTGATATGAAACTCCCCCCTCTCTCTAGGGGGAGTTTTTTAGGGCTAATAAATAGCAGACGCGGCATACATAAAAATACTCCCCGCTGCTATGGGGGAGTATTTAATATGTTATTTTAGGCCTCTGGTTGGCTCTGTGAGCGGTTTTTATTCTTATTGCGATTACGGTTACGTTTTTTACGGTTACCGTTGTTACGCGCGCTCTGAGGGGCTTGTTTGACTTCGACGGTTGTGCGGTTGCTGCCAGTAATCATTGGCTTGTCGTTGACGATTTCGTCGTCATCTTCTTCTTCCACTTCGTCGTCTGGGGCCTCTTCTGGTTCGATTTCGGGCACATATTGCTCCAGGTGGATATTTGGACTCTCATTCTCAGACTCGGCTTTCTGGGCCTTCTGGGCCTGTTCTGCGACGATTTTACCAAGGTTCTTTAGACCATTACCAGACTCTTCCCCGCCCTCGGCGGCATTTGGTGAAATTTTTTGCTTGCGGAAATCTTGTTGTGGGGTTGGCACGAAAGCATAGCTTGGCTTCTCTTTTGGTGCACTACCCCGTTCGCCGGCTTCGCGACCACTATCAGAAAGATCTTTCTTCCACTTCTCTGCCGCTTCAATATTGGCGCGAATCTCGTTTTCAACTTCCTCGCGGGTGCGGGCGTAAGTCATGCGCGAATATTTTACGATGCGCGGCATTAGATCGTTCGGTGGTTTTGGAATACTGAGCGTAGTAGCACTGAAGGCCGGAGTTTTTTCGCCGTTGATAATCATAGAGACTACGAAGTGACGGTTGTTGAGATTAAGCAGATCCTGTGCTTCGAAGACTGGCTCGAACTGTTTGGCCAGGATTGGTGCATCGTCGGCGGAAACGCGGAAGCTGATTGTAGTACCAACGTTGCCGAAGACAGCATCGCGGACGGAATCGGTCATCTGTGAAGTGTACTGGTTAGCCACCGTGAGGTTAAGGCCATATTTGCGGGCCTCAGATAGAATCACGGCGAAGGAGTCGGTAGCAAAGTTCTGGAACTCATCTACGTAGAGATAGAATGGGCGGCGGTCGTCAACATTTGGAATATCCGAGCGACTCATGGCGGCGAGCTGAACTTTGGTAACTAAGAAGGCACCAAGAATGGCGGCGTTATCTTCGCCAATCAGACCCTTTGAAAGGTTGACGACGAGGATCTTACCCTCATCCATAATCTGACGAATATTGAAGCTGGATTTTGGTTGGCCAATAATATTACGAATAATTGGGTTAGCCGTGAAAGCGCCGACCTTATTAAGAATAGGTGCGACGGATTCGGTAACCTGCTTCTCGCCCCAGGAGCCGAACTCTTGCTTCCAGAATTGCAACACGGTGACGTCCTGACAGTATTCGAGAGTTTCTTTGCGGAACTCTTTATCGGTTAGCATGCGCGACACGTCGAGCAAAGTCGTATATGGGCGGTCGAGCAAGGCGAGTAAAGTGTAGCGCAAGATATGTTCAAGACGTGGGCCCCAAGAATCGCCGAACATGCGTTTTAGTACGCCAATAACTTCGGAGGAAATATTTGGCTTGCGGGCCGGGTCGTAAACTTCGAGTGGGTTGAAGGCCATTGGGAATTGAGTATCGGCTGGGTTGAAGTAGACGACATCTTTAATGCGCGATTCTGGAATGAATTTCAAGTTATCGATGGCAAGGTCGCCGTGTGGATCAATAATACAATAGCCCTGGTTGTGATAAATATCGCTGAGCGCGAAGAGGGTCAAAAGACCAGATTTACCAGAGCCAGTCTGACCAATAATATAGACGTGGCGGGAGCGGTCGCGGCGGAACATGCCGAACTGATGTTTAATGCCACGGAAATCGGTCAAGCCGAAAGCGGAAATATTCTCGTCGAAGCTTGGATTACCGGTGAGCATTGGCAACTTGGCTGGCGGCTCGGCGGTTTTGCTGGAAGCCCAGACGATATTTGGCGTTTCCACGTTGGTGTGTGGTAAGTGATAAACTGAAGCGAGCTCGGAAATATTCAGAATGAAGCCCTCGTCAGTAAACTGACGGGATTTGTAAGCGTCAAGTGCGTTCTTGTCGAAGCTGGCGCCAGTCATCTTAAAACCATTGAGGTTGGTGGAGTTAAACTGTTTGAAAGTACCAACTAGCGCCTGCATGTTGAGTTTGGCGTTCATTTCGTCTTGACCAACGTAAGCGAGGCGGATCTTAACTTGGTAGCCAAGCTTAGTAGCTTTTTCTTCGGCTTTGGCGACGCGAGTCTTATCGCGTTCGGAGAGCTCGACTTTCGCCGGCTGTGCCGTGCCGCCCTCTGGCGGGCGCCACAAAGCTGCTAAAACCTCTACGAGCCATTGCCAGTCGATATGGAAGAAATCGAAAGTTTTGCCAGATTTGACGGACTTGATCCACTGGTCGGACTTTTTGTGCCAATCATCGGAAATTGGACGACAAAGAATTTGCATCCAGAGTTCTTCACCGCCGTTTGGATTGAGCTTGGCGAGTGTGCCAGTGATGCCGGCGAGCGGATCAACCTCGAAAGATTCGAAGGTCTTGATTGGTAGAGCTTCATTCTCACTCAAAGTAATTTCGGAAGAATAGGTGACCGGATACTTATCGCGGCGATCGACGTAATCTTCTTTCATGCGGTAGATTTGTACACTCGGATATTGGGAATAAATCTGCCCTTCTACGAAAGATTGGAGCACTTTTGGTACCCAGACGAAGAAGCGGATTTGGTTGCCCGTGGAGGCAATTTCGAACGAAAGATGCTCTTGCACGCCACCGGAACTTTTAAGCTCGCTCGCGTCGCGTAAAATGCCATGCAAAGAGGCAAATAGCTGCTCGGCGGCCAGCTCTTTTTTGTCGTTGTCCTTCGGAATTTCCATCATCAAAATCACGCTCTCCACGTTGAGAATTTGGAGACGATTGATCTTTTTGCGGTTGCGGATAGTTAAAATCACTAAGATAACGACTATCGGTATCCAGACGATAGGCATCATAAAGAAGTGAAGGATAGCGTCCATGTCGGATATTTTACCATAATTTCAATAAAATATCGATAGCGCTTCTGTGTTATCATAAGGTTATGATTACGCTTTTTGGGGCGCCGGGTAGTGGCAAAAGTGAACAAGGGCGTTTGTTGTCGCATAAATATGGCTGGCAATGGCTATCTTATCGGGATTTGTTGATGTCGATGCATAATCGCGAAGTTACTTTTGCACTAGAGCATGGCATGTACGTTGATGAAAAAGTTATGAATCAAATGATGAAAAATGCCATGGCGAGCGCGAATTTCAGCGCAGTGCTAGATGGTTTCCCGACGGATTTGCGCCAAGTGCGTTGGCTGATTGATAATAAACAAATAGATAAAATCAAAGGTGCAATTATTTTGCGCGTGCCGCATGGTGAACTTTGGAAGCGTTTGATGGCGCGCAAGCGCGTGGATGATACACGTGCGGCGATTGAGCGCCGCAATGAGGCCTATGACCGCTCAATTACGGGTATTATGCGGGCTCTAAGTCAAGAAAATATTCCAGTGCGTGAAGTTGATGGACTTGGCACACCAGAAGATGTCTCAGAGCGCATCGCGGAAGTGCTTGGCGAGTGGGGCCTAGTGCGACGCAAACAATTTAAGAAAATGTCCGAACATCAAATCACGGTTGCGGCCCAAAACAAAACGCAAATTGGCGATGTAGTCGAAGGCAATGCGGCGTTGAAAATTGATCTTGCAGACGTTTTGGATTTATTAATTTCGCAAGGTAGCTGATGAACGACAATCGCGAACCGAAAATTGTAGTAATCGGTGGTGGTACGGGCAGTTTTGTGACTTTGCGTGGGCTAAAAAAATATGTCAGCAATATCACTTCCCTAGTGAGCATGGCGGACGATGGCGGTTCGACAGGTGTTTTACGCGACGAATTAGGTGCGTTGCCGCCGGGTGATGTGCGCCAATGTTTAGTGGCTTTATCGAATGCACCGAAACTGCGCGATTTGTTTAACTACCGCTTCGAAGATGGTTCAATGAGCGGTCATTCATTTGGCAACTTGTTTCTGACGGCGCTTGAAAAGACGACGGGTAGTTTTGCGGAGGCGGTAGACGAGGCATCGCGCGTGCTGGATATTGGCAATAATCGCGTGATTCCAATTACGCTCGATCAAGTGACGTTAGTGGCGGACGATGGCGAACGTGAAATTTGGCATGAACGCGAAATTCGCGAAGAAAAATTTGCAAATCCGCGACCAAAGTTGCGTCTGGAGCCGGAACCGGAGCCAAATCCGATGGCTTTGCGCGCAATTGCGGATGCAGATTTGATTGTGTTAGCGCCAGGCGGTCTCTACGAAAGTTTGGGTGCTTCCCTTTCAATTCGCGGCATTGGCGCCGCACTCGCGCAGTCGCGTGCGAAGAAAATTTACATTTGCAATTTGATGAATCAGAACCGCCACACGCCGAACTTTTCGGTGGTTGATTATGCGGACGAAATCGAACGGTTGGCGGGGCGCGAATTCTTGGATGAAGTGATCTACAACACGAATACGCCAGGCGCCGCCTTACTAGAACGCTATGCTTTGGAGGATGAACATCCAGTGCTTTTGCCGGACGAAAATGTCGAACACCACTATACGTTACGTGGTGTCGATTTATTGTCGCGACAAGCTTGGGCGAATCCGAATTCGTCTGATGCTTTGGCGAACCAGCGCGCGTTGATTCGTCATAACAGTAAGCGCTTGGCGCAATGCATTTTGGGTAGCTTTGAGAATAACGATGCACCGGTACGTGAGGTAAAGACGCTATATGTGATTGATATGGATCGGACGCTAATTCAGACGAGCCGGATGTTCGATGCGTTATGCAAAGCGGCGAATAAGTTTCAGGACCATTTGGGCGACGAGCTGAATTTGGACTACCAGAATTATTTAACAGCACGCGATACAAAGTTTAATCAACTGGATTTTGATAGCGAAAACGAATACGTTAAAATGCGCTTGGCGGGTCGCAATGCGACCTTTAGTCCAACAGTGGCGCTAGATAGGATTTTAACTAAGCGCCATAGTACGGTGACTTCAAAAGAAGTGTACGAGGATTTCATCGAGCGCCTTTCGAGCGATATTTACCGCGAATATTTATTGCCGGGCGCGGACGAATTGCTACGAAAAATCAACGAGCGGAGCGACCTAGAGGCGATGATTTTGACTTATGGCGAACAGGCATTCCAAGATGCAAAATATGCCGCTGTAGTGGAGCCACTACTGCGGAACTTAGGTATGCGGCCGATTTACTGGTCGACGCCAGACCGGCGCAAGGCGAATTTCTTTAAAGATCATTTAAATGCGGATGGTAGTTATGAATTTGTTGGGATGTATGGCGTCGAGAATCTGCGTGCTGCCGAGACGGTCTGCATTGGCGATGAGCGCGACGATATTATCGAATGTGAAGATTTGCCGAATTACCGAGCGTACTGCGTAAAGTCGAAAATTGACGCTTCTGATCGGGCCTGGCCAACTGAAGCGGAACTAGCAGTGAATCATTGCCAACTATTTCGCAATTTGCACGATGTGGTGGCGGCGGAACAAAAAATCCAGTCGGTTTAGCGACTGGATTTTGAATTGCGTTATTTGGCTAATTTGTAGCAATCTTTGCCAACTTTGGTAAAGAGTTCTTTGTTTTGAAGATTAAGCAAAACGGTGGTTTCTTTGACTTTGCGTTCTTTGAGCACTTGCTTAACGATTTCTTTGCGGGAAATGCCTTCGTCGCCAGCTTTTGTGAGAATCTTCTTAATAATATCGCTGACGGTGCCCTTCTGATAGCCCCAAGCATCAAGCGCGTAGATGCCGCGGCCGATGAGGACGAAGCGTGGATCCTTAATGAGCTCGTTATGAATGGCCTGGACGGTAACATCTTTGCGTTTGAAGTCGCTAGAGCCGATAGCTTTGGCGATGTCGTTAAAGTGCATTGGCTCATGCTTTTCTTCGAGCACGACATAAATTTTGTCGCGGATGTTCTTCGGATTGACGGTTGGCCACTTGGTGAGGCCCCATTGACCGTTTAAAGTGCTGAGTTGCTTGCTGAGGCGCGCAATCGCTTCGATGTGGCTTGGATGTTCGTAGTTGAGCTTGCTGTCGAGCTCATCGATGCTGATTGGCTTCTTGTTGGCTTTGACGAGATTGACGATTTCGTCGACCTTGACACGAATGGCTTTTTCATCGCCATATTCGGCAATAGAAATGGTGTTATAGTACTTGTCGTTTTCGTTAATAATGGTCAAAACTGGAGAAATTTCACCGAGGAAACTAAAGTTGGCTTTCTCGACAGCGGTAGCTTCACGGCCGAGGATTTTCTTGGCTAGATCAGAGGCGCGGGCGGCGCGTCCCATTTCAGTAAGATTACGGACAATAAGTTTTTCAGCCGGTGCAAGTTCGGCAATGCGGCCATCTTCGGCAGCAATTCTGAGACGGATAAGAATCGCCTTTTCTAGCTGGCGCACACGTTCACGAGTGATGGATAACATTTCGCCAATCTGCTCGAGGGTTTCTTTGTGTCCATTGAGGCCGAAGCGGCGGGAGATAATTTCCCTTTCGCGCTCTTGCTCAATGATATTAAGGCTACCGGAGATAGCCTTAGTAATGGTTTCCGCATTATTCATGATGCTGCTGTATTTCCTTTACTTTCCGTCTCTTACGGTTGATATTTTTAACTTATTAATATATTAACACATATTTTGCCGTGTTGTCAACAAGTAAAATTACTTTCACTTAAAAATATAGTAGCACATTTTTGTCGGATTTCATAAAAAATTATATAAAAGTTTAAGCATAAGCGGAATTGTGATGCGGATGTTGCATTTTAAGGGGTTTTAATGCATAAAAATGCCCGGATTTTTACTCCGGGCTTCGAAAAACAGGCTATTCTTCTATTATATCACGCTGCTTATGTTTTGTCAATAGCTAGCGACCGCGGAAGTCGCCGCGGGCGTTAGAGCCATAGCTCGTGACGACACCGTTGGTAGTAATAGATGTGACGCTTTCGCCATCTACGCTAGCCGTGTAGGTTGATCCAAGCGCGATATTTGGCGTTGAAATAACGATACTGGCGTAATTTTTAGTTGGCGTAAATTCGGCGACAGTATTGCCCGAGCTGTCTTTCAGCGTAAAGGTAGTATCGGCGGACTGCACGGAACTAAAGACGATTGAGATGGAGAATTGCGACGAATCGTTTGATGGCGTTTGGAGCATGCCGCTAGAACCGGCGGCGATGAGGGTGCCGCCAGAAATCTTAAAGGTGCCGTCATAGTCGAGCGCGCCGTTACCGTTGTCAGTTGGGCCATCGACGGTCACGTAGCCGCCAGTCATCTCGATGGAGCCGTTAGAGTCGATGCCGTCACCGCGTGAGTTGATCGCGATGGTGCCGCCGTTGATATAAATCATGCCAGTGCTGCTATTGAAGTTATTCTGGCCGGGGCGACCATTCGTACTTGATCCGTCGTTGCCGCCGGAAGCGTTGAAGCCATCGTCGTCGTCAACGATACTAATCGTACCGTCATTGACGGTGATTGTGCTCGCCTCAATGCCCTCGTGGCTCTGGGTAATGTTAAGGTTGCCGCGATTAATCGTGATAGCAGTGTCAGCATGGATAGCGTCATCGCCGGTCTTGATGGCGTAGTCACCGTCATTAATGACGATGCTGGTGTTCGAGTGGATAGCGTCGTCGCTCGTGTCAAAGACGAAAGCGCCGTTTGCGATAATGATGTATTTTTCGGCCTTAAGGCCCTTAGCGGAGCCGCTAGTGTCTTTAGATTTTGTAGATTGCCATCTTCCCCATTCATTATAAGTTTCGCTAGTATTGCCGGCGCCGCCGCCGGTAGTAAGGTTGAAATTGCCGTCGGAAATCGAGATGCGACTGATGGAATTAATTGCATCACCGGTGGCGGTAATATTGACTATGCCGCCGTTAAAGACGATGTAGCCGAGCGTGGCGTCGGTATCCTCGGTACTCTTGATGCCGTCGCTGGCGGAAGTGATATTTAGCTCGCCGTCTTTCATGGCAAAATAATCTTTGGCGACAATGCCGTCGTTTACGCTGTCGATAGCAAGGGTGCCGGAAAGAATCTGGATGAAATCTTTACCATGGATGCCGTGACTATAGTTGCCAGTAATAGTGATTGTGCCGGAGCCGGCAAACACGAGATCATCTTTGCTATAAATGGCAGCATCGACATCTTCTTCGCCGTAATTGGTGCTATACGACTCGCCGTCACTGATGGTGTTTTCGGTGTCTTCGGCGGAAGTGACAAGTACGCGCTTGGCTTCTTGGATGTAAATTGCGGTGCCGTTTTTGTTGGTAATATTCGCGTTTTGGAGAACGAGCGTTATGACTTGCTTGGCGGAGTTGATGGAAATTTGGCGCGAAATGTCGCCAGATAGAATGTAGGTGCCGCCATTGGCGATAGTGATAATGCGTCCGTCGTCTGAAGCGCCGGCGCCATTGATATCGACGGCGCCATCGGTGCTGCCGGTAATCGTAGTGGCGGTGCTGGTGTCGTAAGTGTCACTTTCGTAATTGACCGTGATTAGCTGAATCGTGCTGTTGCCGGAATTGCCACCAATAATGCCTTTATCTTTCAAGACGATATAGACAACAAAGCCAATAATAGCAACGAGTAGAATTGAGATGAGTGGAACGATGAATTTCTTATTGCGCATGCAACCTCCTTTATACACTTTCTTCGATGATTGGCGTACTAAGCATAACCTTGAGGTTGCCATTTTTAGTGCGGATATCATCCATGAATTCGCGGCCGCTGGCGTCGCTCTTCATTTCAACTTCGTAGACTAATTCATAAAGGCTGCCCATGTTGGTGGTTTTGCTCTTGATGAGCTCGTGTGATTCGGTATATTTGTCGAAAACTTTGTCGAACATTTTTTCGTAGTCGAGATCTTCTGGTACGACGATTTTGAGGCGCTTGATATTTTTGTTGTTGCCAAATGGTAGGCGGCTTGCGATAAGGAGTACGAGACAGGTTACGATGGTGAAGACGACCGCAAAGAAGACTTGGCCCATACCGAGTGACAAGCCAATAGCCATTACGAAGAAGATGCTGAGTAGTTCGCGCGCATTGCTTTTGATGCTACGGAAGCGAATTAGGCTGAAGGTACCGAGCACGGCGACGCTGGTGCCGAGGTTGCCGTTAACCATTGTAATAACGACTTGCACGAGCATTGGCATGACGGCGAGTGCAACGAGGAATTTTTTGTTAGTGCGTCCTTCGGCGGCGTGCGTTAATGCGACGAGGATGCCGAGGATGAGTGCGACGCCGAGGCAGATTAATTCGCTCGTAACGCTAAATGTGCCAGATTCTGAACTGAGTATGCTTTCAAACATGTTGTTTTTCCCTTTCTATACTTTTAATGTATGCATATTTTGGTTTACTAAATGGTCGCGGATAGATTTTAAGCTTGGCGAGTAATCGCGAAAGGTCGAGCGGGAGGCTGTCGAGCGATTTAATTTCCATGATGTAGGAATTTTTGTCGATAACATGGTGCATATCATCACCGTTCGTAAGGTCAAGTTTGTGAGTGCGGTAGCGAACATTGTGGTCGAAAGTAATGCGAAGATCTTTGTTTCCGCGCAAGTAATAAGAATAGCGTTCGTAATTAACGAGAATACTTGGTATGAGGTGATATTTCTGAAAAGCCCAATCCATTTCGGCGAGCGTGCGCGGATTGGCATCCTTTGGCTTTGTGCCTTTTTCGAGATATTTCCAGAAATCACCTAGCGTCATTGAGATGCGGCGTTTATTACTGGTGCCGTCAAATTTCTTTTTAATTTCGAGATAAACTTTACTGTCGTTATTTTCGGCGAGACCATAACTGCGGACGCGGATTTTTTCTTTATAAAGCGGGCTTTCCATTGACTGGATAATTAGGTCGTGATTTGGCGTGTCGAGATAAAGATTATACATATCGTTATAAAAATATTGGTCTTTGACGAGGCGGTCGCCCAAAGCTTCGAGCAGTGCATCGTGTTGCTCTTTTGTAATGAGATATTTCTGTTCGACACGGCGGAAAATATTCATACGATACCTTTATTATAACTTTATTATCTCGCCAAAGCTTAAAATGAGTCTGAAAATTAAGCTTCTGAATTTATATCGTCTTGGCTATCGTCATCTGATAATTGTTCGTCGCTATCTTCGTTCTCGTCATTATCTTCATTTTCGACTTCTTCGCCATCGATGTTTTCGTTTTCGTCATTCTCGTTATCATCGTCGCCTTCTGTGTCCCGTTCGTTCGAATTAACGTCGGGATTTTCTGAGTCGTCCGATTCGGTTGGGGTGTCGCTTGTGCCATCGTCAGGCTGTTCGGTAGGATTTTCGTCCGTGTCGTTGGTGCTGTCGGTTGATGTTTCTGAATCGGCCTGGTTGTCGTCGGCGGTGTTGTCGGTAGCCTCTGTGATGTCGGTTGTTTGTTCATCCGGCGTTTCGTCTTCTGACGGCTGTTCTTCTCTGCCGCCCATACCGCCGCTATGGGTAGGTTTACCGTTACTTGGGCGGTTAGACTTATCGTGTGACGAAAAACTCATGGTTGGCATGCTACTCGTACTCATTTTTGTCTTCGAGCTGGAACGCTTAGTGGTGGCTACGGAATTGGTGGATGGATTTAAGGTGATGTATTTAGTATTCCCCGCAAGGTCGGTGATTTTGATTTTGACGGTATAACCAGTGCCAGCCGTGAGGCTACCAAAAATGTAACTACTGTCACCCTTGACGTAGTCTGAGTCGTTGATGGAATACATGTAGCTTGCGATGCCGCTAGTGTCAGTAGTAGCAACTTTAACCTCAATGCTAGAAGTGGTAGTAGCGACGTTGGTGCTGGCTTCAGGCTTGTCGCGGTCAACTTTTACGGTAACGCGGTTTGAAGCGTCTGTTACGAGTTCGTTTTCAGCAATGCCGCGCACCCAAACATACGAAATACCGGAGTTGCGCACGCGAATATCGGTGACGGAAGTGTCTTTCCAGCTACAATTTTCGAGGCTGTCTTCGGAATTGACGCAGTATTGATAATTTTTAAGCGAACTGCCGCCAAAACTGGCAGCTTCGGTTACGCTGACGACGGCACTATTAGTCCAATCTTCTGTATTGGCGCTAATGACGGGTGCTGTCGAGCTAGTATCGAGCTTTTTGGCAATGAAGATGCCGCTCGGCACAACAACGGCGAGTGCGGCAATTGGGATGATGACGGTGCGTTTTTTCATATTAGCTCAACTTTCCGTGACGCAAATGTAAGACTTTGTCGGCATGATTAGCAACTTGCTTACTGTGTGTGACGATAATGACGATTTTCTTTTGTTCGTGAGCAAGATTCTTGAATAAGTCGATGATTTTTTCTTCAGTTTCCTCGTCGAGATTGCCGGTGGGCTCATCGGCGACGATAATTGGCGAATTCGAAGCGATAGCGCGAGCGATGGCGACGCGTTGTTGTTGGCCGCCAGAGAGCTTGCCGATGAGGCGGCCGCCCTCTTCCTCGCTAATACCAACCTGCTTTAAGTAGGTGTTTGGATTGACCTTGCGATTGTCGAAATCAATGGCGATTTGGACGTTTTCGCGGGCGGTCATGTATTTGATTAAGTTGTAGGACTGGAAGACGATATTGACGTATTTGAGGCGAAATTCAGAACCGCCAATTTTGCGCAAACTTTTACTGTTGTAATAAATGTCGCCGTCTTGAAGTTTATCGAGCGCAGATAGAAGTGACAGGAAGGTGGTTTTGCCGGAGCCGGATTCGCCTACGATGGCATACATCTTGCCGGCTTTAAATTCGGCATTGATGTCTTTTAAGACTTCTTGTTCGCCGGCGGCATTTTTGTAGCTATAAGATACGTGTTCTACTTTGAGAGTGTTCATGGTTTACTCCTTCCCCGCTAAGATAGTTTTTGGTTGATAACGTAGGACGTTGATTGATGGCAAGATTAAGGCGAGAATGATGACTAAATAGCCCGTCACGAACAGTAATAGGAAGTCGGTTGGCGTGGCGTTGATGTCGAGGTCGATGTTGCTTTGCTGAGAGCGGCTCATGATACTCTCTTTCATGCTCTTGCTTTTGCTGGACGATTTGCTGTCGCTGTTTGATTCTGAGCTGTCGGATGAATCTGGCGCATCAGGCATATCCGGCATGCTTGACGTGCTGCTGCCACCAATTTGTGCGCCTGGGCGACCAAAGTTGCGTTCGGATTGTTGAGCAGACGAGGCGACCTGCGACTCCACGATACTAGTGCCAATTTTACTGGCGAGGAAGCTGCCGGAAATGGAAGCAAGTACGAAGCCAAAAGTGCCGATTACGAGTAATTCCGTGGCGATTTGTCCGATGATATTTGTTTTATTAGCGCCTAGCGATAGAAGCACGCCCATTTCGTAGCGACGATCTTTGACATTAATCGTAACAATAAGCGTGACGATGATTATCGCCGCTACGATAACAATAATAAGAATGGTGGTCGCAAAGCTACCGACACTCTCAATGGAGTTTGCCATTGAGTCATATTCACTCGTGTCGACGGCGATAGTTAAGTTGTCTTCGGCTAAATCTGGAAAGTCGCTTTTGATTTTTTCGACGAACTCCTCGGCATTTTCGGAAGTAATCATGTAGTATTTAACGTTGCTAACTTCGTAGTTGCCGTCATTGTAATCGTCTTCGGAAAGGAATTTGGCGGCAGTCTCAGTGTTCATGTAAATCGTATTGGCGTTAGCATTAAATTCAGAACTATCATAAATGCCAATTATAGTAAGCGTAATGCTGGCTTCGGTGTAGATATTTTTAATCGTAAAAGTGTCGCCAACGGAGAGCTCATTTAGCTCGGCGAACTCATAGGAGACCATAGCTTGATCATTGGTGTCTTCGTCGAAATAGGTGCCATCTTTAATTTCCATACTTTCGCTTTGAACTCCGGAAAGGTAGGCGTAAGCGTTGATGCCGGAAATTGTAATGTCGGCGTCAAGAGTGGAAGAGCTCTCACTCGAGGAGGTGCTGTCGCGACGACTACTGCCTGGCATGCTAGGCATATTACCGCCACCAAAGCCTTTAGTTTCAACGGTTTCAAGGTCGCCGGCATTAGCCGAGCTGGAGATTTCGTAAGAGTAATCTTTGACATATTCTGAATATGCTGCGATTTCGTTAGCCGTTTCGACATTTACGGCTGGGCGCATCATTTCTTTAAACATCTCTTTACGATTGCCGCCGTTTTCGATTTCGGTTTTTTGCGATTCGCGAATTGCGGCCATGTCGGCCTGGATGGCGACCGTGCCGCCAAGTGTAGACTTAGCATAGTCCATTTGAGCTGCGACAGCGGTTTTAATGGTGATGGCAGCCAAAACGAGGTTTGCCATCATAAAGAATATCAAGGTTAATATAATTGTGCGGCCGAGCTTGCGTTTAATCGACAACCAGCTGCGCTTAAACATGTTTTTATACATGGACTCCTTTCCGTTACTTCCCCTATTATTGCGCCGAAGCTTAAAATGAACCTTAAAATAATCGGGTGTTATAATGAAATAAGTATAAGGAGTTTTTTGATGGATAAGAAAGTGGAAGAAGAGCCAGTTCTTCTGGACGAAACAGCAACGAGGCCAAAAAAGTCTGTACGACACTTAGGTTTATATATCGGCATCGCTTGCGGTGTGATTGTGATTGCGATCATCGTCGTGATGGCTTTGGTACTAAGTCATAAAAACGACATCTCTGCGGATTGGGCAAAAACTTATTACGATTATCTGGCTAATGCCGCTAAGGAGGATCGTGGCAAAGAAATTGGTCTACAAACTGGCACGACTTATGCTTTGAGCTTTCGTAAATTCGATAATTACGAGCAGCCAGTGATGGTACTACGCGAAACGAGTGGTAAAAATATTAACGTCTATGGCATCAACGGCGAAAAAATCGACACAGCAATTAATGAGCGTCAAAAAGAAGATGATAAACTTTCGGTTGAATTGCTTTACGACATGCAGCGTGAAAAATACGATTATTTTATTCATCATTTACTTTCTAAAAAAGAATCAGAATATTTATCACTGAGCGAACAATTAACCGGCAAAGCCGAAGCGAAAGTTAGCTATTTGGTAAAAGAAGAAAATAAAGCATCAGTTAAAGATTATGAGAGTGGCGATATATATGAAGTGTCGGCCTATGATCAGACTTTCGTGGCACCAGAGCTAGAAAAGGTGGTTGAATACGACTTTATATTTACTGCCAACGAAGAAGAATTTAAACAGAACGAGAAAGCTATTGCGGCGGCAGAAAAAGCCTATATTTCTACCGATAGCTTACTGACGGAAACGAAAAAGGATGAAGTTGCAAAGGCTGTCGAAGATATCTACGTGCGCTTAAATGAAATCGAAGACGTGCGTGCGGCGCAAACTTTAACCGAGGAAAACTTCCATGATTTTCTCGATGAGGATTTGCGTTGGTTTATGGCGGCCTATCTTGGTCCACAGCGCGGTTGGTCGACGGTATATAAATACGATTTTAAGGATTCGAGCGTTTGCGAGGCGCATCATAAGCCAGAAGAGGTTGAGGTATTTGATGCTTGCATTTTACTAACGGGCGCTGGTAGCAAGGCAAAAATTAAAGAAGAAATGCAAAAACATTTGAGCGATTCGGTGATTACGAATATTGATCGTCGCTTTATTGAAGGTACACTAGGTGAGTTTACGGATTTTAATGGCGATGTTTATTGGATGCGCGAGCAAAATACTAGCGAAACGAATTATGATTCCGTAACTGCTAAGGATGCGACCTTTATGGGTGTAAATCAGAATACGGGCGTGGTGACGGTGCGTTGGAAACTTGAGGCGATGGGCTACGTAAAGGACAACTTTACGATTACTTTGCAACAAACTGATGGCGATTATAAAGTTATCAGCTATACACGCTCGGATCACTAAGGGTTAAAAAGAGCTCCGTTTGGAGCTCTTTTTTATTTCTTTTTTGTGGCGCGGCGCTTGGCTGGGCGGCGCGTTTTCTTTGGTTTATTAGCGAGATATTCCTCGGCTTGTTCTTTGGTAACAGTTTTTGGATCAACGTCTTTTGGAATGCGCACAAAATTGCGACGGCCTGGGCCTTTAACGTATGGGCCGTAGGCGCCGTTAATAATCTGGATTTCGCCCCAATCGGCGATATAAGAATCACGTTTGGCCTCATAGAGTGGTTCGGCATCTTCAAGCGTAATGGTATATGGGTCAAAATCCTTGAGTGGAATATTATACTTCCCGACTTTCAGGTATGGGCCAAATGGGCCGGCGGCGGCAATGATTTCGGCGCCGTCTTTTGCTTTGCCAAGCAAGCGTGGCAATACTGGCAGCGCAAGTTGTTTGAGGGCTTGTTCGAGTGTAACGGTTTTGACGGATTTGCGCTTCGGTAGTGGCGCGAAGCGTGGTTTTTCGCCGGTTTCTTTCTCGTTTTCGCCGAGCTGAATGAAGCCGCCGTTTTTGCCAACTTTGGCATAAATGGCTTTGCCGGTTTCTGGATCATGGCCGAGGAGACGGGCGTTATTGTAGCGTTCAATTCCCTCGCTAGCAAGCACTTCGTTATTGAATGGGCCATAGAAATCACGAAGCATTTTAACGCGGTCAAGCTTAGCTTCGGCGATTAAGTCGAGGTCTTTTTCGATATTGGCCGTAAATTTATAATCAACAATATTCTTGAAATTATCTACGAGGAAACCAGAAATTAGCTCACCAATCGGCGTTGGTAATAATTTACCTTTATTGGCGCCGTATTTTTCGCGAATGGTGTCGCGGGTAACTTTGCCATCTTGGAGCGTAAAGGCGATAATATCGCGCTCTTCTCCCTCGGATTCGCCGCGCTCAACGTAGCCGCGCGTCTGAATGGCAGTCATAATGGTAGCGTAGGTGCTTGGGCGGCCAATGCCAAGTTCTTCGAGCTTCTTAACGAGCGAACCTTCAGTGTAGCGAGCCGGCGGTTTGGCATAGGATTGTTTTGCAACGATGGAATTAGCATGTATGCTGTCACCGACGGACATTTTTGGTAATTCATTTTCTTTGACGCGACCGTAGACTTTTAGGAAGCCGTCAAAGGTAATAACTTCGCCTTTGCCGGTGAATTTATATGGTGTTGGCGTGCCAATTGTAACGTTAGTAGTGGCGATTTGTGCGTCGGCCATTTGAGTGGCGAGCGCGCGGGTACGAATGAGATGATAAAGGCGCTTCTCGTAATCATTCTTGCCGGCAACTTCGCGCGCAATATCGGTTGGACGAATGGCTTCGTGTGCTTCCTGGGCGCTCGCGTCTTTGGTCTTGAAGTTGCGAACTTTAACGTAATTCTTGCCGTAATTCTGCTCGACGTAACTAGCCATGCTGGCGATGGCTTGCTTGCTGAGGTTTAAGCTATCAGTACGATGATAAGTAATTAAGCCGGCTTGATAAAGCGACTGTGCGGCTTGCATAGTGGTGCGCGCGGAAAAACCGAGCTTGGAGTTGGCTTCAATTTGCATTGATGCGGTCGTGAAAGGCGGAGCTGGTTTGCGAGTGCCTGGAGCAGTCTCGACATTCTCGACTTTAAAATCGGCACCGATGAGTTGATTTAAGAAAGCGGTAACGTCTGGCTCAGTATCGAAATCGTGGTCGAGATTAGCATTAAAACCGAAATCGCCGGAAACTTTATAAGTAAACTTACTGGCGAATTTTTCGATAGCTTGCTCGCGCTCGACGATGAGGCGTAAAGCTGGACTCTGGACGCGTCCGGCCGAAACGGCGCCTGGGACCTTTTTGCGGACGATACCGGAAAGGTCGAAGCCGACGAGCATATCGAGGGTTTGGCGAGCCTGCTGGCTTGAAACCATGTTCATATCAACGGTACGCGGATTCTTGATAGCATCCTCGAGTGCGCTCTTGGTGATTTCGTGGAAAGTGATACGTGCGGTATCTTTTGGTAATTTTAAGACCTCGCAAAGGTGCCAAGAGATAGCTTCTCCTTCGCGGTCTTCATCCGTCGCGAGCCAGATTTTGTCGGCGTCTTTGGCGGCCTTTTTAAGATCGGCAATAACACTTTTGTGCCCAGGGTCAATTTCATAAGTGACGTCAAAAGTATTTTTGTCGACCTTCGTGTCTTTGCGAATGTGCCCTACTGAAGCGAGAACGGTAAAATCCTTACCAAGATATTTTTCAATAGTATGTGCTTTGGCAGGAGACTCGACGATAACTAAATTTTTACCCATATGCTACATAATATCATACTAAATTTGACAACAAAGCATAAGCCTGAAAAAATTAAGATATGTTTAGATTTTTCAAAAAGAAAGATGACGACGTCATAAAAGCTCCAGTCATAAGTAAACGCGGCGCTCAGAATGGTATCGTCGTGAAAGATATATATGACATTAAGGGTCAAGGTATTTATGTGACGGGTACTGCAGAAGGTATGATTCAAAACGGCGACCAAGCGGTTATTATCCATTCGGATGAAACGATGATTAAAACGACAATTGCACAGATTGACGTCAATCATAAAACCGTCGAGCAGGCAGTAGAAGGTGAGGAATGCGGCTTGAAATTAAGTGGTATTACGTCAAAGTCTGACTTAAATGTCGGTGATCGTATTGATATCGTGCTCGATCAGCCAGGCGATGTCAGTGGTGCTGGTTCGATGATAGTAGAAGACGTGTTTACGATTGCTGGTCGTGGTACGGTCGTAACAGGACGTGTTGAGGACGGCAATATTGGCATTGGCGATAAAGTAAAAATCGTGCGCGTCGGTGGCGAATCTTATACCTCGGAAGTTACTGGCGTTGAAGCTTTTCGTAAGACAATTGACGTAGCGCAGGCTGGTGATATGTTGGCCTACTTTTAAGAGGCGTCGAGCGTGATTAAATTGATCGTGGTGATCATATAGAAGTTATTTAGTGTTTTTGCGCAACATATATTAAGCCCCGGGTAGCGGTGGGTATCTACCTAGGGCTTATCTTTGACGGTTTTTCGTTAAAAGGAGATATTCTTATTAGCCTTCAATGGCGATATATTTCTTATCGTCTGGAAGCTCTGGCTTCGGCTCGGCCTTTGGCACGGTCAGATTCAAGATGCCGTTTTCGTATTTGGCCTTAATCTTACCCTGCTCTACGTCGTCGCCAACGTACCAGCTACGGCTCATGGCGCCGTAATGACGCTCGCGACGGATAACCTTGCCATTCTTGCGCGGCTTACCGTCTGGAGTCTCGCGCTCTTCGGTTTCCTCATGTGTTTCGGTGCTGACCGTAAGGACGCCATTGTCGAGCTTAACTTTGATGTCGTCTTTCTTAAGGCCAGGTAATTCAATGGCGAGCTCATAGGCCTTATCGGTTTCATTTACGTCGGTGCGCATTAAACCGTGGGTATGTACCTTTGGTGGGCGCATGAGGCCATGTTGATGTTCGCCGCCTGGAAGGCGTGGAGTGTCGAATGGATCGTCAAAGAAATCGTCGCCGAATCCACTAAACATTTCGTCAAAAAGATTGTCGATTGGGAATCGCATATTTTGTTTCCTTTCTTTGATTATATTGATTAAGACGGAGTCAGCATCAGAGTTCTGTGATTTATCTAATCTTACTTCTGCCTCTGGTGGCTTCGTATAATTAGAGTATAGCGCTTATTATTAGCACTGTCAAGCCTAGAGTGCTAATTTTGGAAAAAATACAGATTATTTTAAGCACCAAAAAGCCCCAGGTAAGGGTGGGCATCACCTGGGGCTATTTGGCCCTACAACACACCTCCTAAGGCATCCGGAGAACTCCGGAAGCGTGACCCACCTCACACATTGGGGTCCGCCGGTTATAGGGATTGCTAGCTTTAGAAAAGATCTTTCTAAGTGGAGGTAATACTTTTCACTTCGATAATGTAGAAGAAATATCGAAGGCCGAAAGGGTTTCTAAAGCACGCAACAATTGCTAATAAATTAGCAATGTTCTAGGTTATTTAGGTGCGGTTTTTTGACCCAATTGGATCAAAACTGAGACTATAATATCACACATTTGATTATTAGTCAATACTTTTTGCACACTTTTTTCAAAAAACAATAGAAAAATGGCTTATTTTTACACCTTAAGCGCTTTATTGACAGAGGTAATTATGCTTATTGTTATTCTGTGAAAAAGTGTTATAAAATCGTCGAAAAATCAATATTTTGCCACAAAATTGGCAACTTCGCTAAGAACTTCGGGCAGTTTTTCGTACTCCTCTGGCATAAATTTAGTTAGGACAAAATCTACGTCGCCAATACGAGCGCGGAGGCTATCATTGCCGGTGCCGAGGCGGAGGCGCGGAAAGTCTTCTGTGCCGAGATGCGCAATGGTGGATTTGAGGCCGTTGTTGCCACCTGCGCTGCCCCGCTCGCGGAAGCGAATTTGCGAAAAAGGTAGGTTGAAATCGTCGCAAATAATTAGAAAATCTTGCGGTGTGAGTTTGTAGAAATCCATGATAGCGCGGAGACTAACGCCGACGTCGTTATAGAAAGTCTGTGCTTTCACAAGGAGTAAATCGCGGTCTTCGTCTTTCGTAATGATGGCGCTGAATTTTGGCTTGTTTTGCCATTCAAGTTTGTGAATTTTGGCATAAAAATCGAGCGCCAAAAAACCAAAGTTGTGACGCGTAAAATTGTATTTATGCCCGGGATTACCGAAGCCAACGATGACCTTCATATTCATAATTTTAGCATGAAAAAGGCCAGCCGAATGAGGCCAGCCTTCTTCGTAGGACTGCGTTTGCTGATTCCTTCTCGCGAATAAGCCAGTGACTTAGTTGCGAGCAAGATTACCAACGGGGTTTAGCGGGGCCAAGAACGTGCGATAATCTGAGCGCCAGGGCGCTTGATGTCGTTTTCTCCGTCGAAACGGATAACTGCAACATTGGCATCGCTGCCGAGGTAACGGACGGCGCGAGCTAATGGATTACCATGCCAACCGAACGGATTACTAATCTGGCTCGGGTCGCCGCAAAGGGCGAGTTTGGTGCCGGAGTCGCAACGCTCGATGTAGGCCTTAATCTGCGACAGCGAGTTGAACTGCGCTTCATCGCAAATAAAGAAGGTGTTCCAAAAGCTGCGGCCGTTGATTTCGCCGGGTGGGCAGATCTCGATCTGGTTCATGATGGACTGCGCACGGTGACTTAAGTCGCGTTCGCTAGGGAGTATCCCTCCTTCCATTTTGTCTTTGCGCAAGCGCAGATAGGCGCGGATATTGTCCAGATAAGGATTAAGCTTACTGGCTAATTTCGCACGCTCATCGCCGGGGACGGCGGCCATCTTGTCGCCCAACATGCGGTCGGGCGGACAAAGCATGATGCTCTGGTACGGATAATCGTCTTCGATTTCTGTCGGTCTCATATAGACCTCGCTACCACTGTCTTGATGCTGCCCGCGACGCGCCTTTTTGTTGCGCGCGTTTTGCGGCGCTTCGGCCGGAACATTCGCAAACTTCATGTTGGCAAGGCCGGTTTGGGCCAATGCGGCTGAAATGGCGGCAAAGGTTTTACCGGCGCCAGCGTTGCCATACAAGATGACGACGCTAATCTCGTCCGCCGGTGCCATTAGCGCCTCGAAAGCCATCGCTTGTAATTCGCCGATTGGCGACACGCCTTGCAGCTGACGATAATAGGTCAACGGCACGATGGTTTCTTTGACGGCGTCATACCTACCGATATGGTTAAAGGTGTTCGTTTTGCCGAACAGAACGAATTCGTGCGGTCTGAGCGGTTCGGCGTCTGGTAGAAGCTCCTGAAACTTGTAGAGCGGCATCTTTTTGTTCTTGCGCCAATGGAAAATGGCAGTTTCGTCATTAATGCGACGATAGCCAATGTATGGCGTGGGCGAGAACATGTTAATTTCGAGATGCGGCCTATCTTGAGCCGAAACCAACATCATGGGGTCGTTAGTGAGAATCATGATATGATTAACGCCTTTTTGCTTACTCCAGTACTCGGCCAGCGAAATGGTCTCCTTGATGTGCTCGCCAGCAATGGCTTTGCCTTCATAAGGATGGTCCTGGTAGTCAAAGATGACGTGGAGATTGCCGAGATGGTACTCTTCGGCGCCGTCGTTCTGCGTTTTCTTGCCATTTTTAATGAGGCTATACAGCAATATCGCTAGCTCATTGGCAGAAATTCCGCGATCGGACCCTTCGTCTCTCATCTTGTGTAGACTCTTCTGATAGATACGAGAAATAATCAGGTGCCTCTCAGGCAAGTCTGCATCGGGATCGAAAAACTCCGGGAAGTTCAGGGCTGCATTCAAATCCACGGCATAATGTATGTCGGGGTCGAACGAGAAGCCAGTGTTAGGATTTTGCATAGAAATCCCTCCTTTTCTTCAATGCATTCCTACGATGGGAAAGAGCTACAAACAACAATGGGGCCCAAATGAGAGGCCCACCTTTGTTGTATCTAGTTTAGCATGTTAGTCTCTGTTGCGGAAGGAAAAGAAGATTGGAGTGCCCGTGAAGTCGAAGGCGTCGCGCAAGCGGCGTTCAAGGTAGCGTTTGTAGCTCCAGTGCAGGAGACTGAGGTTGCTGCCGTAGACGACGAACCATGGCGGGCAGGTATCAGTTTGTACCATATAGCGAAGTTTTGGGTGGGTGTTTTTGAGGCCGGCCGGCGGATGGGAATTGACGGCATCCATCAGGAGTTTGTTGAGGTCGGAAGTTTTGAGTTCGGCATGGCGGGCGCGGTCGATATTGACGGCAAGCTCAAAAATCTTCGTGACGTTTTTGCCGGTGACGCTAGAAGTCATGACGACTGGCGCAAACGGCACGAAATTGAAATCATATTCAAGGTTGTCGAGAATTTCGTCGGAATCTTTATGCTCAAGGTCGGTTTTAGTGATAACAAGGATGATGCCCTTGCCAGCTTTGATGATTTCGCCTGCTAAGCTTTGGTCGAGTTTAGAATGTGGCTCAGTGGCATCTACGAGCAAGCAGCAGACGTCGGCTTCTTCGATGGCGGCGAGACTGCGGAGCGCGCTGAATTTTTCGATACCCACTTCGCGTTTGCCTGGCTTGCGTAAGCCGGCGGTATCGAGTAGCTCAATGGTTTGGCCCTTGTATTTTAGTTCAGTACGGTTGACGTCGCGAGTGGTGCCGGCGAGGTTGGCGACGACGGCTTGCTGTTTTTGAGCGAGCGAGTTAAAGAGTGAGCTCTTCCCCACATTTGGACGGCCGATGAGGGCGATTTTGAGTGAATCGTGCTCTTCTTCCTTAGCGCGCGTGTCAAAGCCGAGGTTTTTAAGTTCATAGAGAATTTGGCCGCGGAGTTCGTTGAGATTAAGCCCAGTAGTGGCAGATACGCGGAGCGGATTTTTGACGCCGAGACTGCGGAATTCTTCTTCGGCGAGCGCTTCGCCAAGGTCGGATTTATTAAGTAGAAGTATGACTGGTTTGCCGCTCTTGAGGGCTTTTTTGGCGATAAGCTTATCGTCGTGATTTGGATATTTAGTGGCGTCCATGGCAATTAAGATTATATCGGCGGAATTGACAGCGTCGTCGATTTGATCTTGAATGTGCGCTTCGAACTCATCTTCGGCATCTTTAAGGCCGGCGGTATCAATCAAAATATATTTCCCCTCGACCTGGCCGACGACATTATCGCGAGTAGTACCCGCTTCGCGTGCGACAATCGCCTGCGACTTGCGTACGAGACGATTAAAGAGGCTAGATTTGCCAGCGTTAGTCTGGCCGATGATTGCTACTACTGGTAATTTCATACTCTATATTTTACCAGTCTTGACAAAAAATGTAAAGTGTGCTATACTAAAAGTATATACATTACTTCAAAAAAGCTCCCGGTCAGGGAGTTTTTTTGTGGGTTTCAAGCGTATTTCTTGTAGAGATGACGCATGCGCCAGAGGCGGAAGAAACAGAAAATGGCAATATAGATTAGCACGCCACCAATGCCAGCGACGGTATCGAGAAAGACGTCGCCAACTTCCCCGCTGCGGCCGGCGACAGTGATTTGGTGCACTTCGTCGATGGCGGCGTAGACGGCAGTTAGAATGATTGGATAGATAATTTGCGAATGAGTTGGGAAAATGGCGGAGTTGAGACCTTTTACGAAGCTCGTGAGCGAATAACCGATGGCGCCAAAGAGGAAGACGTGGGCGAGCTTACGCGTAAAAGCATTTGATAGGCCGAAAAATGTGGCCCACCAAGAAGAGTCTGCCTCGGATTGCGCGCCTTCTGTTGCGGACAAGGCCCAGCTTAAGCAAATAAAGAAGATTGGAAAAATGATACGCCAGTAGCGTTTAATGTAATACATATTGTGATTAACTCCATCCTTTTGCCGTGATTATAGCACACCTTATCTGTTTGCAAAAGAGATAGCTTTCTGTTAAAATTGGCGTAGTGGTCCCGTCGTCTAGTGGTCCAGGACGTCTGGTTCTCATCCAGAAAATCGTGGGTTCGACTCCCACCGGGATCACCACAAAACAGCAAGAAAAGTGCCCCGCAGGGGTATTTTTATTGCTGTTTTGCTTGGCGGCTTCGGCGGGAGGCGAGCCTGGGTTCGTCCAATGCCCGGTCGCTTGCGACAACGGCGCATTGTTTATCCCCCACCGGGATCACCATATTGAAGCCAAAAGCCGACATCTCGGTATTTTTTATTGGCATGACAAATCCCCGGCTTAGACGACCGGGGATTCTTCTTATGAAAGGTACAAATGTGATTTTTGAGCTGAATAGCTCGATGAGAAGTTAGAGAGAAGATTAAAACAGATGGAACGACGCGAAAATCGGCGCGAGAGTATTGGCGACGGTCGACATAAGCTTGATTGCGATGTCGAGCGCTACGCCTACCACGTCTTTTCGTGTGTCGCCCACAGTGTCGCCCACGACGGTAGCTTTGTGCGCGGCTGAGCCTTTGCCATGACCTTCCAATTGGCCGGATTCGACATACTTTTTCGCATTGTCGAAAGCGCCGCCAGAGTTGCCCATAAAGACTGCACGCGGAATAGCTACGATTGTGGCGCCTACCAGAATGCCGCCGACAAATTCAGCGCCAAACAGAATGCCACCAATGGCAGGAATGAAAAGCATCAATATGGACGGAATTAGCATCTTGCGTAATGCTTGACGCGCCGCCATATCAATGCACCTGTTGTAATCTGGTTTTGTGGTGCCTTCGAGGACGCCCGGTATTGAGAGCTGACGGTCACCCTCGTCTGCCATAAGATGGGCAGATTCGATAGTGTGATCAGTCAGTAGAGCGGAAAAATACTCAATGATTGCGCCGCCTAAGATAGCTCCAGCTACGACCATGTAATTAGCAATATTTAAATCCGGCACACCGGCAGAATAGCTGCCCACATAGGCGAAGATGAGCGAAACGGTGGCGAACGCGGCTGAACCGATGGCAAAGCCTTTACCGATAGCAGCTGTAGTATTGCCAACAGCGTCTAGTTTATCGGTAATTACGCGCACATCGGCGGGTAAATGACAACTTTCTGCGATACCGCCGGCATTGTCGGCGATAGGGCCAAAGGCGTCAATAGATACGGTCGTACCTACAAATGAAAGCATACCCAAGGCAGCAATAGCGATACCATAAATGCCGCAGAGGATTCCCGAAAGAATCAGTGCAATGCAAATTGTCCCTATTGGCAGCAGGCATGAACGTGAACCAATTGCGTCACCCTTAGTGACTACAAAAGCCTCACCTTCAGTGGCCATCTGGGCAAGCTTTTTGACCGGATTAAAGTCGGTGCCGGTGTAAAATTCGGTAATTTTACCGATGGCAACGCCACTGGCGATGCCAAGTACACTAGCCACCCAAGGCGATATCCAGCCAAGTAGGAAATTGTCATACACTTGAATGCCTCCGAATAAAATTCGCGAGCCAAACAAGCCAACTAGGATGACAAATCCTGCCGAAATGTATGTGGCCATATCGAGTTCGAAAGACGGGTTGTTGCCTGCTCTGTGGTGCAAGGCGTAGCCGATTCCAATGATGCTACCAAGGAGTCCGCCTCCTGCCAGTATGATTGGGAAGATACTTGTCGCATTGAATAATTGCGTACTAGTATTCTCGGTTACGATTGATGCGCTAATCAGCAGACATGCAACGATGGTGGCAACGAAGCTTTCGAGCAGGTCGGAACAGTTTCCGGCGATGTCGTTGACGTTGTCTCCGATGAAGTCGGCAATCGTATTTGGCATACGGCTGTCGTCTTCAGGCATGTCGTGACGAATCTTGGCGACGATGTCAGAAGAAATGTCGGCGGCTTTGGTATAATTTCCGCCAGCGATTCTATTGAACATCGCGACAAGCGAGCAGCCCAACGAATAAGTCGTCAATCTCATAATGCTAGGGTTACAAGTGAACGAGGCGATGAATCCGCCGCCGGTTTGACCGAGCTTAACGCCTCCTGAAACAAACAGGATGCCAATTAAACCAAGTAAGCCAAAAGCGGGCACGCTGAGTCCACTGACACTGCCGCCGCAGAGGGCTGTTTGGGTAGTTGGACCAATAGCCTTTGTTTTGCAAGCGGTTCTGGTGGTTCGAACATTGGCGTAAGTGGCACTGCGCATGCCGATTACGCATGCCGCACTGCTCATGCAGGCGCCAATTATGAATGTGAGGCCGCTAATTTTCTCGATGAAACACGAGAAGATAGCAGCGACGACAATGATGACTGGAAGAATGATCTTATACTCGGCACGCATGAATGTTCGCGCGCCGCCGCGTATAATGCCGGCAATGTCGGCCATTTCTTCCGTACCCTCCTCCATGCGACGTAACCTGATGTAGTTAAACGTGACATAGGCGAGGGCTACCATGATGATGAGGAAAACTAAGATATACACCATACACATAACCTCCTCTGATAAGGTGCAAGGGGTTTACAGAGAGCAGACAGATTTGCTCTCACCCAAAAAAATCACATACCCTCCCTTCAGTGGTATGCGATTTTGATTATAGTCCTTTTTATGCAGATTTCAAGAGGTGATGTGATATAAGCCTACTTAAAAATGTTCTTAAACATCTTGTCTGCAAGCTTAGTGCCAGCCTTGCCGGCGATATTGCCAATAAAACGGTCGCCATATTTTTCAATTTTCTTGCCGAGTTTGGCTTTTTGCTTCTCTTCTTCGGCGGCTTTTTTGGCGGCAAGTTTCTCCTGCTCGCGTTGCAAGGCAAGTTTCTGCTTTTCTTCAAGAGCGAGCTGCTTTTGGTGTTCCTTCTCGATGCGCGCCTCTTCTTTAGCTTTAGCGGCGGCTTCTTTTTCTTCGATTTTACGTTGTTCTTCGGCGGCAGCAGCGGCGGCTTTTTCTTCATTATGCTTGGTAATCTTTTCGTGGGCGGATTCGTTATCGATAGCTTCGTCGTATTTGCCGCAAAGTGGGCTGTTGTTGATGACCTTCATGCGTACCATATCGTTGATGGCGCCCATGTAGCTTTGTGGTGGCAGGATAGTAGCGCGTTCGACAATTTCTGGCGCACCTTTTTCGTCTTGGAAGGAAATCAAAGCTTCGCCGGTGCCGAGTTCAGAAATGGCAGTTTCAGTATCGAAGGCTTTGTTAACGCGGAAGGCACTTGCGGCGGCCTTAACGACTTTTTGCTCAGACGGCGTGTAAGCGCGGAGAGCGTGCTGGACGCGGTTGCCCATTTGGGCGAGAATTTCATCTGGCACGTCGGTTGGCGCTTGCGAGACAAAGTAAAGACCAATACCGCGGGAGCGAATGAGCTTTACGACCTGTACGATGCGTTTGAGACGATAAGCTGGCATACCATTAAAGAGCAAGTGTGCCTCGTCGAAGAAGAAAATCATCTTTGGCTTATCGAGGTCGCCGACTTCTGGCGAGCTCGCAAAGAGTGTATTAAGTAACCAAAGTAAGAATGACGCGTAAAGGTCTGGGCTCTGGAAGAGTTCGACGGCGTGAAGGATGTTGATGACGCCGCGACCGTCGCTTTCGGTGGCGAAGAAATCTTTAATATCGAGAGCTGGCTCGCCAAAGAAATGGTCGGCACCTTGTTTTTCGAGCGCGAGAAGACTGCGCTGAATTACGCCAACGCTTTGCGTGGTGATATTGCCGTATTTGGTAATATATTTGTCTTTATTCTCTGCGACATACTGCAAAGTGGAGCGCAAATCAGCGAGATTGATGAGCTGAAGACCTTCGTCTTTGGCAACTTCGAAGACGATATCGAGATTGCCTTCCTGAGCCTCGGAAAGGCCAAGCATCATCGATAAGACGTCTGGGCCGACGGATTCAATAGTGGCGCGGATTGGGTGGCCATTTTGACCGTAAAGATCCCAGAAGCGTACTGGAAATTGTTTGCAGTCGAAACCTTCAAGGCCGAGTTTTTTGACGCGTTTTTCGATATTTTCGCTCATTTCGCCAGGCTGCGAAGTGCCGGCGAGGTCACCTTTGACGTCGGCCATAAAAACTGGCACGCCAGCATCGGAAAAGCTTTCGGCCATTACCTTCAAGGTAATGGTTTTGCCGGAGCCGGAAGCGCCGGTAATTAAACCGTGGCGGTTGGCCATTTGTGGTAGGATACAAAGATCTTTGCCTTCGGCAGTCTTGCCGACTAAGATTTTTTCATTGAAATACATATAGCTCCTTCTCGCTAGTTACTTTTATTGTATCATCAAAAAACCGCCAGATAAAACTGGCGGCGTTTTTTATTCGCGTTCTGGAGCATTTGAGTTATCGGCGACGTAGGCGTCGGTAATTTTCTTCTTCTGCTCATCATCGAGCGTGTCGTCGAGATTATTAAAGTTCAACTCTGGGCTATCGGTGCCGTTTGCTGCGGCTTGCGCATCGGCGGCCTCTTGAGCTTCGGCTTGGGCCTCGGCTACGTTTGCGCGTGTTTGTTCAACTTGTTGCGCGGCGGTTCTGGAAATATCTTGCGCTTCGGCAATGGCCTGTTTGGCGCGATCGGCAATTTCTTGAGTGCCAGCGTCTTGAACGGAGATATATCCGGCGGATGCGAGCTGTTCAATCTTGCTTTGAGCCTCGGCGAGTTTAGCGGCATGTTCGGATTCGTCGGTGTCGCCGAGTGCGACGGCCTCAGCGGTCTTCTGAGCCTCGATATTAGCCACCATGGCTTGAGCGGTGATGGCTTCAGAAACGTTTTTAATCTGTTGATCTTCCTGTTGTTGAGCGGTGCGCTCGTCGTCGCCTTCAAAATCGGTGTTAGCATGTTGAATCGCTTCTTCGGCGGTCGCTTCGAGATATTGGCTCGCTTGCTCAATGGCGCCATCGGTGTAATTTTGCTGAATATGTTGTTGCTGATCGGCAATACTAGTAGCGGAATCGCCCTTGTCCCATTCGGCGCCAAAAGTGTCTGTAATAGCATTATCGGGCTTTTCGTCATCTTCGGTTGGTGGAGCGGTAGAATCATAGCCATTGTCGCCCGCTCCCTCTTGCTGAGCTTGTTGGAGCTGCGGTTCAGTTTCTGGGATAGTTGGCTTGCCCTCGTCGGCAACTTCGCCAGCTAGGTCTTCGGCCATATCTTCGAAGCCTGGATTGTAATATGGGTTTTGAATTTCGCCATTTTCGCCACCTTCAAGTGTTTCGCCCGGCATTGGGGTTGATGTAAAGCCTGCAAACATGTTGCTCCTTTCTATTTACTAGCCTTGACGCTGCCGGTACCGCTTGGATAAAGCGTTATCCAGACTTGGCCGCGATTAAGTTTGATTTCTTCGTTGTTACTGTCGACAAATTTAAGTGGGTCATTGACCGAACCGCGCGTCCAGCGAGCATTGATTTGAATGCCGTCTTGGAAGATGTAGGCATCGCCGGTACCAGTAGTGACATAATCGCTATATTTTGGTTCAGAACTGCGTTTGATAGCATTGACTTTCATGGCGACGACGACGGTTGGGGCATTTTGGACTTTACTGCCGTCGGCATTGAGGCTCATATGTGCACCGCCAGTTACGTGCGAACGCAAGTAGCGGTTGTTTGCCTTATCGTAAGTATAGAGAACGTTGTAATAGTTGCTCGAAACGTTGATTTGGATGGTGCTGGCGGTAATTTCGTCAACTGGCGTGCGGTAATCTGGCTGAATACGCGCGAAGCCGGTGAAGGTGGACTTACCGAAGCCGTTGGCATAGTTATATTTGTCGATATAATCGAAACTCGTATAAACGTTGTGTGGCGCATAGCGACCGCGTGGCATGGATGGAAGCGCATTGCGGTGACTACTATTGCCGGATGAGCGGAAGACATATTTGCCTTCATTCCAACCGCCATCAAAGTTGCGATAGCCAGAAGTCTTGAGAGTATTAATGGCATTGGTGGCGCCGCCGACGTGTAGATAACTACATTGATATGGCTTAGCTAGCTCGACGAAGGTTTGACGGGCACTACGGATTGGGCCGACTAGTTTTGGCTTGGCTTCTTGGTAAACCGCCATAAAACGCGTAATGCCACCTTCGGCGATGGCTTCATAGACGATACCAGCTTCATTGAGACCAGATTGCGGACGTGCGTCGGTGCTATTTTCGATCATGATGCAGGTAACGCCAGCGTCTTTAATATCTTTATTAGTAGTTTCAAGCCCGGTGAGTGGTGAATAATAGATTTCGTCGGCGACGGTTTCTTCGAGCTTTTGTTGGCCGACAACTTTTTCTTCAAGATTAGGCATGAGCAAATAAAGCACCCCTAAAACGATGAGTGCGACTAGGATGGTGGCAAAGATAATCTTACCGATGGTTTTTTTGGCTTTAGACTTCTTCTTCTCTTTAATGGCGGCTTTTTTGCGTTTAGCCTTGACGGATTTTTTGACTGGGACGTCGGTCTCTTTGACTTTATCCTCTTCGTCGTTAATGAATGCGCTAATGTCCTCGTCGACATCTTCGCTGGCCAGCTCCGCTTTTGGAGTGGCGTTTTCTTTTGCGAATTCGCTATCTTTATATAAGTTTACGAGCGTCTCGTCGGCTTCGCCCTTTTTCTTGCGGACGTAAATTTTGCTGCCACGATACGGTCTTTTCATGCCATCCATAAGCATTATTATACCATAAGCAAAAAGCCACCTCAAATAGAGGTGGCTAAGGCGTTGCGATATATTAGTCGCGTGCAAAGGCGGTGACGACCGCGTTCATGCGGGCGAGGCTAGTGTTTTTGCCGAGCACGGCAAGCGTGTCGTGCAAGGCTGGACTAAATGGCGCAAAGCTGATGCTGAGGCGAATGAGACCAAATAGTGTCATCGGTTTTTGGCCAGTTTCTTCAAGTAGTTCGTTAAGCGCGGCTTGGAGCTTTTCGGCCGTCCACTCTTCGATACTAGTCAGTTTGGCGACGGTTTTGCGGAGCAAATCGCAAACCTCGTGCTCGGAAAGCTTCTTGAGTGCTTTGTTGGAAGTAATCATGTCCATATCGACTTTTGGATCTTCAAAGAAGTAGCTAGTCATGGTTTTAAGATCGCCAAGTGTCTTGAGGCGATCATAAATGATGTTAAAAATCTTGAATTTATAATCGTCGTCGTAGTTTGCGGCAACTTCCGGCCAAAAATCTTTGCTACGTTCATAAAGCGCTTGTGCGTCTTGTTCGAACAGACGGCGGATCCATTGACCATTGAGCCAGAGCAGCTTTTGTTCGTCGTAACGAGCGCCGGCGCGCTGAATGCGAGAGAGGTCGAATTTTTCGATCAGCTCTTCCTTGCTATAGATTTCTTGCTCGGTGCCATCGTTCCAACCAAGGCAAGCGAGGAAATTTAACATCGCTTCTGGCAAGATGCCGTCTTGGCGATAATCGTTAGCGGATTTGGCGCCGTCGCGCTTCCCGAGTTTCTTGTTGCCGCTCGGCGCGAGAATGTGTGGCAAGTGGACGAATTTTGGACGTTCGAGGCCAAAAGCTTCGTAGAGCTCAAGGTAGTTGCCCATGCTCGGCAAGTATTCTTGACCGCGCATGACGTGCGTGACGCCCATAGTAGCGTCATCAACAATATGTGCAAAGTTATAGGTTGGTAAGCCGTCGGCTTTAATAAGAATGATGTCGTCTTGAGTTTCTGGTCCAAGATGGAGGTCACCGTAGACTTCATCGTGGTAATCGTAGGCCTTCGGCTGACTCTTTAAACGGAGCGGTAAACCGACTTTCCATTCTGGAGTTTTATCTGAGCGATAATTACGATAAAGGAAAGCCTGCTTGTTTTTATTGGCCTCTTCGCGATATTTGGCGACGGTTTCACTTGGAGTTGGGTCGGCATAAGCGCGACCGGCCGCGATGAGTTTTTCGGCCCATTCGTAGTAAATCTCTTTACGCTGAGTCTGATAATATGGTCCGTGATCGCCACCCTTGTCTGGGCCTTCATCCCAATCGAGGCCGAGCCAGATAAGAGTATCTTTAATTAAATCGGTCGCGCCCTCAACGTAGCGGGCTTGATCAGTATCCTCGATGCGCAAAATGAAAGTACCTTCTTTACCTTGTTGTTTGGCGACAAGGTATGGATAAATTGCCGAGCGAACGTTTCCAATGTGAATATAGCCGGTCGGCGACGGCGCAAAACGAGTAACTGCTTTCATGGGAATTATTATAACATAATTTACAGAGATTTTTAGATAGCACGAGTGGCCGGTGGCGGACGCTTATGCTTGACTATTTTTGATAAGTGTGATATAATAGAAACATATTAGCATGAAAGTAGCCCACGGCGCTCTGGCTGTGGGCTTTTTGGTGCTAGCGGTAAAGCATTTTGCGGTGGTAGGATTGTAGGCGGTAATAGTTGCGATTGACCTGCTTGCGTTGGCGGCGGTCGAATCGTTTTCGAGGATTTTCCGCCTCGCCTTCTTTGATGAGCTCGGTGCGCTCGGCTGGTAAAATGGCGAATTCGGATGAACCGGCTACGGCGGCGCTAGTCATGGCGACAATAAAGACGAGCGCGAGAATGATAGAAACTGCTGCTTTGCTGCGTTTCTGCAAGAAAATCACCTCCTTAAATGCATTTTCGTGCGTAAAAAGAACATCCACACTGATGGATGTTCTTAATTTTAGAGACTTCGTAGCACGCTGTAAAGTGTTTATTGAATTTTGACGTAAATGAAAGTGTCGTACCATTTGCCGTCGAGCAGCTGTTCGTCGTGCAAACGCGCCTCGCGCGTAAAATTGAGGCGTTCAGCGACGGCTACTGAGGCATTATTCTCGGGCGCAGCTTTAATCACGACTCGGTGCATATCGAGATGGCCGAAGCAGTAATCGGTCAACTTGGCGACCGCACGCGTCATAATGCCCTTGCCGGTAAAATCTCGGTCGAGCCAGTAGCCAAGGTCGCAGTGGCGGTAATCCTCGGCGATGTCGTGAATATCAATGGAGCCGGCCAATTCGCCGTGGTAAAAAATATCGTAGCCAAAGAGTTTGCCGTCGTCAAAGGCCTTGATTTGATCTTCGGTAAAGTTCAGCATATCCTCGAACTTTTCGTAGGCGTTCGCCCATGGCAACCATGGCAAAAGATGGTCGTGGTTGGCAATAATCATGTCATATTTAAGACCGTCGACGGCGTGATTAAAACGGCGCAAAACAATCTCGTCGTCGACGATAATTTCTGCATCAGCTTTTAACATTAGTCCTTCTTCTGGTGCACATCCATTTGCGGATATGGCACGCTAATATTGTGTTTTTCGAGCACAACGAGCACTTGACGCAAAATGGCGCGTTTAGCTTCAATGCGTTTACCCTTCTCGCTTTTGCCAAAAATGCGATAAATGATGGCTGAGTCACCAAATTCGTTGACGCCCTTGTAGTTCAACTCGTTCACATATTCAAGCTCACGGGAGCTTTCGACAATTTCATTTAAAATAGCTTCGGCTTTTTCGAGCTTAAGTTCGTATGGGAGCGGAATATCAATGCTCATCGCAGTGGCGCCAACTTCGGCAGTTTCAATATTGCGGTTGGCGATGGAAATAATATTGCCAGTAAGGCCGTCTTTGATTTTAGTTGAGCGAATGCCGGTTTGGACGACAGTGCCAGAGTTGCCGTTAATGGTGACGTAATCGCCAATCTTGAAATAATCTTCCGAGAGAATCGAGACGCCGCGAATAATATCCTTGAGAGTGTCCTGTACGGCAAGACCGACAGCGACCGATGCGATTCCGATGCCGGCGAGGAGATTGCTTACGTCGACGCCGAAGTTGTGCAATAGCACGAGAATTACGACTGAGATATAGATGACGCGAATGAAGCTGCCAATGAAGGAAAAATAGGTGGTTTTACCGTTACTAACCTTAACGTTGGAGCGTTTGAGTTTATTTAGCGGGAGGCGAATCGCCTGGTATACTACGATGGCAATAACAACAGTAGTAGCCGCAGAGATGAGACTTTGTAAATTAAAATTTAATCCGTCGAAATTCATAATACTTATCCTTTATTTTATCTTACTACTTTTTGTGCTCCAGTGCGGTCTTGATGTCCTCGATTTGATCGCGTAATTCGGCGGCGCGCTCGAATTCGAGGTTGGCGGCAGCGAGTTGCATTTGTGAGGAGAGCTCTTTGACGATTTGCGGCAACTCTTCGCGCGGAATCTTGCGTAGGTCAAGTTTATTGCTCTTCTCTTTTTCTGGGATGATGGCGCGCAGGCCGACGCTGATTTCTTTGGCGACCGATTGTGGCGTAATGTCGTGTTCTTCGTTGTACTTTTGCTGGATTTCGCGGCGACGGTAGGTTTCGGTGATGGCGCGCTCCATACTGTCGGTGGTACTGTCGGCATACATAATAACTTTGCCCTCGACGTGGCGGGCGGCGCGACCGATAGTCTGCACAAGTGCAGATTCGGAGCGCAAGAAGCCTTCTTTGTCAGCATCGAGAATAGCCACGAGCGAGACTTCTGGCAAATCGAGTCCTTCGCGCAGTAAATTGATGCCAACAAGCACGTCATAGGTACCAGCGCGGAGGTCACGCAGGATGTCACTACGCTCAAGCGTGTCGATATCGCTGTGGATATAGGCGGTTTTAATGCCGAGCTCGATAAGATGTTCGGATAAGTCTTCCGCCATGCGCTTCGTAAGGGTAGTTACGAGTACGCGTTGATGTTTAGCGATGCGTTCGTCGATTTCTTCAACAAGATTATCGACTTGATTTTCGCTCGAGCGAATTTCGATTTCCGGATCAAGCAGGCCGGTTGGGCGAATAACTTGCTGGGCTGGAGATGGACTATGCTGCAATTCGTATTCGCCCGGCGTAGCAGAAGTGAAAATAACTTGGTTAATATGATTTTCGAATTCCGTAAAGGTGAGCGGACGGTTATCGAGCGCGCTTGGTAAGCGGAAGCCGTATTCGACGAGCGTTTCTTTGCGAGCACGGTCGCCGTTGAACATGCCGCGTACTTGTGGCAGAGTCATATGCGACTCGTCGATGAGCATCAGGAAATCGTCTGGGAAATAATCGAGCAGCGTGGCTGGTGGCTGGCCTTGGACGCGGCCATCAAGATGGCGTGAGTAGTTTTCGATGCCCTTCACGAAGCCGGTTTGCTCGAGCATCTCGAGGTCGTATTTGATGCGCTGACTGAGACGTTGCGCTTCGAGGTATTTCTGCGCTTTATTGAAATAAGCTAAACGCTCTTCGTATTCGGCACGAATCTTGCGGATAGCGAGGTCGAGCGATTCTTTTGGCGTGGCATAATGAGTGTTTGGGAAAATGCCAATTTCTTCTGGCTCAGCAAGCACCTCGGCGGTGAGTGGATCTATAACTTTGATGCGCTCGAGCGTATCAAAACCAAATTCGAGGCGATATGCGCGGTCGCCAGAGGCCGGAAAGAGGTCAATTGTGTCGCCACGGACGCGGAAATTACCACGCTCAAAGGCAATGTCGTTGCGATGGTATTGGATCTCGTTGAGCAAGTAGATGAAACGGCCCATGTCGCGCTGTTCGCCGCGCGCGAGACGAATTGCCATCGCCTTGTAATTGTCTGGCGAACCAATGCCATAAATACAAGATACCGAAGCGACAATTAGCGTATCGCGACGCGTGAGCAACGCTTCGGTAGCGCCGTGGCGCAAACGATCAATCTCCTCGTTAATGGCAGAATCCTTTTCGATGTAAGTGTCAGTGCTGGCGATGTAGGCCTCTGGCTGATAGTAATCAAAATAAGATACAAAATAATGTACTTCATTTTCTGGAAAGAATTCACGAAATTCGGAATAAAGCTGGGCGGCCAAGGTCTTATTGTGTGCGAGGACTAAAGTTGGGTGATTATATTTTTCAATAATGTTCGCCATCGTAAATGTTTTGCCGGAGCCGGTAACACCAAGAAGCGTTTGGGCTTTTTGACCGGCGCGTAAGCCATCAAGAAGCTGCGCAATCGCTTGTGGTTGGTCGCCAGTTGGCTGATATTTGCTATGCAACTTGAAATTCATTTCTATATATATTCTACCATCAAAAAACCCGCTATTTTTCATAACGGGTTTTCCGGTTAGGCCCAAATTAAGCTTGTGGCTGTTCTGGGGTGTCGTTGCCACTTACCCACGGATCGGCTGGCTTAGCTTCTGGAGCTGGAGCAGCTGGCTGTGCGCCGTCGGCTGGAGCGGCGGTTGGAGTGCCTTTATGGTCGGCCATAATTGTGGCATAGCTTTCGCCGAGATACTTATCTTTGCCAAAGGCGAGGATGAGCATAAAGATTGGGTTCAAGAGAATTAAGCCGACGGCGAAGCCGGTGTCTTTACCGAAGACCTTTGCGAGGTTGAGATAGCAAATGATCGAGAAAATGACGTTTGCGATTGGTACGAAGAGTAAGAGCGACAATGCGCCATTCATACCGGCAATTTCGAATAATACCCAGTTGTTGTAAATAGGAATAATAGCCTTCCAACCTTCGCGACCAGCCTTGGTGAAGATTTTCCAGTTGGCGATAATCATGACGACCATTGCAATAATGATTGGGAGCATAATAACGCCCATGATGCCAGCGAAGAGAGCGGCAAAGCCTGCTGCATCGCCCACGCTGCTACTACTGCTGTAGCTGTATGTATACATTTTCTACTTTCCTTTCGGTTATGTTTAATTTTATTAAATCAACTTTTTAATACTAAATCAAGATACTCTTGTGGTATATGGTGGGTAGGATTATAAAAGTTCGTGATATTGTATTGCTGATTAGGATTGTTAAGATAGTCGCGGAAATATTGCAAAAGAATCGGATATTTACCACCGGCTTGACCGCAAGCGAGTTGCAATGAGTAGATGATTTCTTCCCTAGCGCCGATGAAGTCAAACGGGCTACTACTACCGGATGTGACGAGGTTTACGAACGATGGCAATAAGCGCTGATCGTCGAGTAAATCGCCGCCAAAGATGTGTTCGAGTTTATCGTGGCCAACGAGCGGATAAAGCATAATGTAGTTATAGAGACAACGTGGACAGTGACCACACCAGCGCTTCTCTTCCGTGGCATTATTGCAGCCGCCAAAGATGTTAAAGTAAAGACTGTGCTTAATGAACTTTTGAAAAATACCAAACTCGTTCATGCTACGTAAAATGCTAAAGTAGCGAATCTGTGGCGAGAAACAGTGGTCGATATAATTTTGGAAATCGGTTTCAAAATCGTAGCTCTTAGTGTACTGATGGTTGTTTCCGGCAAAGGCACTGTTCGATAAAATAATGTTCTGCTTCTTATTTAAGTAGGCGGTGATATAAGCGGCGAAGGCAAAACAAGATGATAGTGAAACATGGCCATTGTAGAAGCCTTGTTGACCTAGCTCGGCAAGTAAAGGATCGAGTGATAAGTTAAAGTCGACAACGCTTTCTAGTCCATAGCCGGCCTCTTTGATACAGTCTGTAGCGGCGATGTTGGCGTCGTCGTGTCCATAGTGGTAGAGGAAGCAAAGATTTTGTTCATGTACTGGCTGCAAGGCTTCGAGCGTGACGACGGAGTTTTTATTGCCGCCGACTGGAATTAAGTTCCCCCCAAAATGCGTATCAAAATGATAGGTGTGTGGGTGCTTTTCGGTTTCATCTTCGCATACAAAGGTGACGAAATCTTCAAATGGCACGCGCAGGTTATTGTTATAAAGAAATTCGATTAGCTCGCCGTAGAAAACTTTTTTAAAGAATGCCCGCTGGTTTTCGTCGATGTAGCCCGCTTTGATGCGAAAAACTGGCGGAATGGATAGCTTGTAATAATGCATGGCGTTGATAATGCCGAAGTTGAAGAAAAGATAACTCAAGAAGCTATCATCAATTTCATTGTTGCGGATGTCGGCGGTTGGAATCTCGACGCTCGGATGAAAGATATGTTCGCCGAGTTTGTAGGTATATTCGGCTTTCACGCCGTCGGCGTTGCGGTAAAAATTAAATGATTCATAAATGAACTCTGGTATGCGATACCGAAGTGCGAGATTTTCTTGCGAGCTATTAATCATAAGCTCATTATAGCATTATTCAAGATGATACTTTTTAGCGAAAATATTGTAGATTTCGTCAGAGTTGAGTCTGCTGGTATATTTGGCGAGCGTACGCAAGCGCTTAAGCTCGTCTTCGTCGTAATCGAACATTAAAAAGAGCTCGTGATCGGAAACTTTATCGCCAAGCATCTCTTCTGCCTCTTTGAGGTTTTCGACGGCTTCAAGATTCTCGCGCGAAAGCTCGTAGTCGTAATGATATTGAATGACTAGATTATTGATGAGCCGAATTGTGTATTGATCGAGGCGGGCATTTCGCCAAATATCAACGTCTGGCTGATCTTTATAGCGCTCAATAAAACGGTCGGCTTGGGCCATGGCTTGCTCAATAAAGAAATCTGGAGCGTATTTAGTATGAAGATGTATCGTAAGGCGGCGGATAGTAACGCGCAAAACTTTACGCTTAATATCGCGAATTTGCTCCCTTGTATAACCGCCTTCGCTCATACTTATATTATATACCATACGTCAAGGGCATTTTTAGGGGTTAGCGTATTGACTTTTTGGGCATTTTCTGATAGAATAAACGCTTATGGATGGAGACTATATCAAGATTCGCGGTGCGCGCGCGAATAACCTCAAAAATATTGATATTGATATCCCGCGCGACAAGTTAGTCGTGATTACGGGCTTGTCTGGTTCTGGTAAGTCTTCCCTTGCTTTTGATACGATTTACGCCGAAGGTCAGCGTCGTTATGTAGAGTCGCTTTCTAGCTATGCGCGCATGTTCCTTGGCGTGATGGATAAGCCGGACGTCGATATGATCACTGGTCTTTCGCCGGCAATTTCGATTGATCAAAAATCTACTTCACGCAACCCACGTTCGACCGTGGCGACGGTGACGGAGATTTATGATTATTTACGCTTGTTGTTTGCGCGGATTGGTGTCCCGCATTGCCCGATTTGTCATTCCGAGGTGGCACGCCGGACGACACAGGATATTATCGATCAAGTAATGGCTTGGCCGGTAGCTTCCAAGCTGATGGTCTTAGCGCCAATTGTTTCGCAGAAAAAAGGTTCTTTTTCGCATATTGGCGAGCAATACTTGGCGAAAGGCTTTGCACGGGCACGCGTAGATGGAATTATTTATGCACTTGACGAATGGCCGGAGCTCGATAAAAATTTGCGCCACGATATTGAGATTATCGTCGATCGCTTTGTGATGGCGCCAGATTTAGAAAGCCGCGTATCGCAAGCGGTGGAGCAAGCGCTTGATCTTGGCGATGGCATTATGAAAATTCTTTGCATTAAAGATAATTCGACCGCGATTGGTCAAAACAATATCAATACCGCCAATGCAGAAGTGGTCACTTACTCGCAGCGCTACGCTTGCCCGAATCATCCAGATGAATTAATTCCAGAGCTTGAGCCGCGCCTCTTCTCTTTCAATGCGCCACAAGGCGCTTGCCCGACTTGTACTGGTCTTGGTACGCGCATGGAAATTGATCCAAACTTAGTCTTGAATCCGAACTTAACGATTGCCGAGGGTGGCATTCGCCCATATAATCGCATTAATCAAGATTCTTGGTGGCTAAAGCGTCTTACGGCCGTGGGCGAACGGCATGGTTTTTCGGTGCGCGTGCCAATTCGCGAACTTTCTGACGATGCCCTACAAAAAATTATGTATGGTACTGGCGACGAAAAGTATCACGTTAAATTGTCGAACGGCTATGAATATGATGCGGTCTATGAGGGTGTGATTCCAAATCTCGAAAAGCGTTACCGTGAAACCGAATCGGATTTTATTCGTAAAGACATCGAACGCTTTATGCGCGAGCGAGTTTGCCAGACTTGCCACGGCGCGCGTCTAAAACCGGTCGTGCTCGCAATCACGGTACATGGCTTGAATATTATGGATATGTGCGCGATGGACGTTGATCAAACGCTCGAGGTTTTAAATTCCGATTTGGGCTTGACCGACAATGAGAAGATGATTGCGGAGCCGATTATTAAAGAAATTAAGTCGCGCGTAGGTTTTATGAAAGATGTGGGCTTGAACTATCTCGAGCTTGGTCGTTCGGCGGCGACGCTTTCGGGCGGCGAAGCGCAACGCATTCGTCTCGCGACGCAGATTGGTTCTGGTCTTCAAGGTGTGCTCTATGTGCTCGATGAACCGTCGATTGGCCTTCATCAGCGTGATAATGACCGCTTGATTGCGACGTTAAAACATCTGCGTGATTTAAAAAACACCGTAATTGTAGTGGAACATGATGTCGATACGATTAAACAAGCAGATTATCTAGTCGATATTGGTCCGGGTGCGGGCGTAAAAGGTGGCAAGGTCGTTTCGGCCGGTACGCCAGACGAAGTAGCGAAAGATTTGAATTCGATTACTGGCAAATATCTTTGCGGTAAAGAAAAAATTGCCACGCCAAAGAAGCGCCGCAAACCGAGCGGTAAATATCTCGAAGTTATTGGCGCACATGAGAATAATTTAAAAAACATTGATGTAAAATTCCCGCTTGGCGTGATGACGGTAGTTTCAGGCGTGTCCGGCTCGGGCAAGTCGACTTTGGTAAATGAAATTCTAGCGAACGAGCTTCTTGCGCGACTAAATCGCGCACAGACCGTACCGGGCGCACACGAACGTATTGATGGTATTGAGCACCTCAATAAAGCTATCGTAATCGATCAGTCGCCGATTGGCCGCACGCCACGTTCAAATCCGGCGACTTATACGGGCATTTTCAATAATATCCGCGAATTATTTGCTAATCAGCCAGAGGCGCAAGTGCGCGGCTATAAGGCTGGTCGTTTCTCATTTAACGTAAAAGGTGGTCGCTGCGAAAAATGCCAAGGTGATGGCGTCTTAAAGATTGAGATGCATTTCTTGCCGGACGTGTTCGTAACTTGCGATGTTTGCCATGGTAAGCGCTATAATCGCGAAGCCTTGGAAGTGAAATACAAAGGCAAGACGATCTCCGACGTGCTCGATATGACGGTAGATGAGGCGGTGGAATTCTTCGACAGCTTGCCGCTGATTGCTGGAAAGTTGAAAACTCTTCAAGAAGTCGGTCTCGGCTACATTCGTTTAGGCCAGCCGGCCACAACTTTCTCCGGCGGCGAGGCGCAGCGTATTAAACTTGCGACCGAACTCGGTCGCCGTTCGACCGGCAAGACGCTTTATATTCTCGACGAGCCGACGACTGGTCTACACTCTGATGACGTGAAGCGGTTGTTGTCAATTTTACAACGTTTAGTTGATGGCGGTAATTCAATGATTATCATTGAGCACAATCTCGATGTAATTAAGAGTGCCGACTGGATTATTGATATGGGACCAGAAGGCGGTCAAAATGGTGGCCGCATCATCGCTACTGGCACACCAGAAGATGTGGCGAAAAATGCAAAATCTGCCACTGGACAATATCTAAAACAAATACTTTAAAAAATCCCCCAACGGGGGATTTTTTATTCTTCTTCCTCTTCTTCGTCGACGGCTTCGATAATGTTTTTGTAAATAAAATTATGGTCGCTCTTATAGAAAGTCATGCGGTAATGCTTGAAATTGTCGTAGTTTTTGTCGGTGATTTTGTAGTCGCGATCATCAAGTGTGCGCACGAAATCCGTCAAGTATAAATCGCTATACATGTCGTATACGGAGCCATTTTCGTGTGGTTTGATAGTGGCGGCCGCAAAGTAAATGTAAGCATAACGATCATCGATGGAATAGCTGTATTTGTATTGGTAAGTGGATACGGAAACGGTCGGAGCGCTGCCGCATTGACCAACGTAGAGCACTGTGTCGGCTTCGGAAATGTAGTAAATCGATGGACAGCCATCGATTTCCGTGAAAACGGTTTCTTCTGGCCAGGCGCCGAATAGGTTCGTATAGGTTTCTTTAACTTTGGTGAAGTCAAGCTTCCCCCAGACATCGAGCGTATCGTCGGTAGTATTACTGCAGGTGCGTTTAAAAAGCTTATTACAGCTATCGTCGTTAAAGTTTTTAAGGTCGGATGCTTTAAGGACGCTAACATTTGCTTTTGTTTTACTAACTAAATTAGATGAGATATAGAGGCGCTCGTTGAAAGTGAGTTTAGTATATGTTTCGGTGTTATTATTCGTAGTCCAGAAGACTGCACTTTTTTCGGACGTATTATCTAGCCCAAAAGACATAATGGAATTGAATTTTTGTGCGAGCTTGGCATTGAGGGTTTCTTCGTCTTCTTCGTCTTCGGGTTCTTCTTCGACGATTTCTTCCTGAGGAGTGGGATTGTTATTATTTGCGCTGCCGCCTTTTGGCCATAATACGAAGGCTAAAATACAAGCGACTAGGAGCACGCCAACAATTGAGGCGGTAATAATGATTGGTTTTTGATCGGTTTTGGGTTTTTGCTTTGGTGCCAAAGTGAAATTTTGCTGTGGCAGACCATTAACATATTCGGTGACCTTAGAGTCGATTTGAACCGGTTCCTCTTTCGGCTCCTGCTCTTTTTTCTGCTTCGACAAAAATGCCTTAATATCCATAAGCATATTATACACTAATTGTCGAGGAGAAAATCAAGCTGAATTTTTAGCCTTGTGGCCTGAGTGAACCAAAGCGCATCGCGTTGGTCGGTTTTGATGTTGACTTGATACGGATAATGTTCGGCATTGCCAAGGATGTTATTAAGCGAGCGTAGATATGATCGCAGAAGTGAGCTTTTGTAAAAATCGCCAATCAATGCATCGCGAAATGCATAGGAGAATTTCTGCATCACGCTGGCGGCAATGACGAGTTTGGCAGTGTGGGAAAGACTCTGCGTTTCGGTGGGATAAGCATCGGCGGTGCGTAGCTTCTGAACGAGGTCGTTTATTTCGTCGCCATAAACGTCGCGGATGTAGTGATGCTTGTGCGGTAAGACTTCTTCTGGTAATTTAGCTAAAATAACGGCCGAGAGTACTTTGTCGCGGCGAATATAATCGCGATAACGCGCTTTTTGCTCGTCGTCGGCGCTGCTGCTGTCAAATTTGTAGGAATAAGTTGGAATATCGGCGAGATAATCGTCGACGAGGCGCACAGTCTCAATAATATTGCTCGCGTCAAAAGTTGGATCCATGTTTTGTTCGAGCGTAAGTAAATCGTACACATGCTGCGTTAATGGGAGAATATCTAACTCCTCGAGAAAGTTGCGTTTAAAGGTGAATTCGCGTGTTGGAATGGTGCGTAGAGCGCAAATACGCCAGTAGAAATCAAATAGGTATGGGAAGTTATAACGGCGCAACATCTTGCCGTCGACGATGTCTTGATAAAGATTTTGGCGACGATAATAACCGCATAGGCGCATAGCTTGGTCGAAGAATTCGATGCGTAGCAGCATGAAATTGCCCTGCCCGAGCGAAATGTGTGTCCACTCATTGTTGATGAAATGGAAATAGCGCGAGTGGAATAGAAATTCGAGTTTTGTATCGCTTTCGACGATAAGCTGCGCTTGATTGTCGGCGGCAGGTTGGTTGAGGAGGTTCTGTAAATCGTTGCCTAGGTGGTCGGCCTCAGTTTCGAAAACGCGATATTTGTCGCCACGTTGCGAATAAACCGTCGTGACGCCATTGTTAAAGTAAACCATCTGTGCGTTGGCGACGTTTGTATTGCGTAGCTCGGTGCGGGTTGGTCGATTTGCCTCAGCGCCGTTTAGTTCAAATATATCGTTGGCAACCTGGCGCCAATATTTATGGATGTAATTGCGTTGGTCATGGACGGTTGGCACGACGTCGATTTGGGCGATATTTTCGGAAACCGCGGCGGCGATTTCCTCGAGAAAGACTTCTTGCGTGCGGTTAATAAACAGATGGCGATGGTCGCCAATGAGATAGTGTGCCCAGGTGCGGCCAAAAGCGCCAAGGCTGAAAGGCGCATTGTCGAAAGCAGTGATTTGGCGCGCGATTTCCCTGCCAGCGAGGCGATCAATGCCGCGCTCGAGCCGATGTGAACGAATTAGTGGCAAAAGGCTACTGAAATCGGTGATTTTAAGCTCATCGTGCAAATAGTTGCAATAGTAGAAAGTAATTCTCTTCGAATCAGTAGTAGCAATGTCGATCATGCCACTAAAACGGCGGGCGTCAGGTTCAGAATAGGTAAACGCAATTATATCGTCGCGACTGAGGCGCTTTAAAATCTGAGGGGTTAATTGGATGACGCTAAAATCGTTCATATCTGTATTATATCTTATCTAAATTTTTGCATAAAAGATGCTAAAATAAAAATAGTTATGGTAAGTCATGAAAATAGTTCGAATGGAAACGTCCCGGAAGACTCGGTAAATCTTTGGCAATCCGCCTTAGCAGAGTCGGAAGATAAGCCGTCGCCGTCCGATTCGACAGAGCTATTACGCGAACTACAAGAAGACGATGATCCGCCAAAAGATTCAGTGGAGCTTTTGCGCCAAGCTTACGACGAAAATGAAGCGGCCGAACCATCCTCGCGCGAGAGTGATTTGGCCGGTCTCGAAAAAATTGAGCATCGCTTTGCGCGGCTGCGCAAATTCGGTGATAAATTGTTAGGTTTCTTCACGAAGCGTGAGATTAAAGATAAGACCGAGCGCCGTGAGGCACAGAAGCAATTAGCCGGAAAGATTGGTTCGGCGGCTCTTGAAACTGCCAAAAAGACTGCCGCTTTCGCGATTGAAACCGCCACCAAAGCGGCCATAAAAACCGCGCTAGGCGAATGATTGCGCTTACGCTTGATTTTCCTCTGTGCTTATCTTAAAATATGTATCAAGTATAAATATAGGAAATATAGAATTATATGAGCGAAGATAAATTGTCTCTCGCTAAACGCGAGTTGACTGGTAAAAAAGTAAAAAGTTTGCGTGAGCAAGGCTTGATTCCTTCGGTAGTTTTTGGTGAAGGCGATCCAATCTTGACTCAATCCGCATATAACGAAACCGAAAAAGTGCTTTTAAGCGCTGGTTATCACTCCCCAATCGATCTTGATATTGCTGGCAAAAAACAGTTGGCTCTCGTAAAGACCGTCCATGTGAACCCAGTAAAGCGCACGATTGAAAACGTCGAATTCCAAGCAATTAACGCTAACGAAGTCGTCGAGGCTACTACGCCAATCGAAATCGTCAACTTCGAACAATCTGATGCTAACAAGGCGCACTTGGTCTTGTCGCAGATTATTGACGAAATCGATATCAAGGCGAAACCGGCCGATCTTCCAGAGGCCATCATTGTTGACGCATCTGGTCTCAAGACTATCGACGACGACATTACGATTGCTGATTTGCCATTGCCGAAGGGTGTTGAGCTTGCTGACAAGGAACTCGACCCAGAACTCGCCGTAGCGAACGTTTATGACCCAGCTCAAGAAGCTGCCGAACGCGAAGCCGAAGCTGAAGCTGATAAAGCCGCCGAAGAAGCGCGCGCCGCCGAAGCTGAAGCTGCCGCCGCTACCGAAGCCGCTCCAGCTGAAGAAAAAGCTGAATAATTCTAGTATTCAAAAAATAAGCCCTGTGGAAAATTTTTCCACAGGGTATTTTGATGGTTACCAACCGAGTTCCGAATCTAGTTCTATTTTAATTCCTTGCTCATCAGCAATACCAGCTTGGCTTCAAGATGTAATCTGGAGTTTCGGAGAACATACCATTAACATTGGCGGAGTTTAATGGCAGAAAGTTGGGCAGCCGAACAGCCATGTATGCCCTCGGATAAATTAGGGAGTAATTTATGATTAAAATCTTTACCTTCCATGAATATAGCTATTCTTGGGCGATTAGAAAAGAATAGAAAACCGCAGTGTGTCGTTAGCCCAATGATAGTAATAGAGATGAGAGAAATTGCTAGTATTTGTAGGTGTGACGTTTTGAGCCTTGCTTCATTCGTATTTACCCCTACTGGTTGGCTTGAGCACGGACATCTTCGACGTGGCCAAGTATCCAGGCACCTTCCCAGACGCTCCAGATATATGAGCCGAGAATGATTAAACCGCTTATGTGCGCACCGATTATGGAAAAATCATCTACTTTTGTTGGTTCTCCTACTGCGACGAAGAAAAAGGCTGAATAGCCGACGATGAGACCCATTGCTGTGCCGATAATTAGCAATAATAGATGCCACAAGGCCTGCTTTTTGCGGCGCACGATTAAGTCTGGAATTCCAAGTATGCCAAAAGGCGTCAGAGCCATCACGCCGGCGAGCACGATTTGGTTATTGGTTAGATAATACTTATTACTTTGAATAGCGTGTGGCATGCTATTTCTTAATTAATGCGTCAGCGTTAGCGACGAGACGGAGACGGAAAGCTTCGCGGGCGGCGTCGGCATTATCATTGTTGCCCTGCCAGGCTTGAAGGGCTGGATCTTGCAATGCGCGGGCGTAGCTAAAGGTGACTGGCCATGGGAATGGGCCTTCATTCGTGACGGCTTGGAGATTCTCGGTAGCTTGTGTGACGCTTTGACCGCCAGAGAGGAAGACGACGCCGGCGAGTTCGCTCGGGACATGTTGGCGCAAAACTTGTGCAGTCGCTTCGCCGACTTCTGCTGGTGTGGATTGCTTTTCTTGGCGTTTGCCGGCGAGCACCATGTTGACCTTTAGCACGCTACCTGGAAGGTTAACGTTCTTTTCGCGCATAGCATCGAAGAGTGCGTCTAGGATGCGCCCAGTAAATTCGATGTTTTGCTCGATAGTATAATCGCCATCATAAACAAGTTCCGGCTCGACAATCGGTACAATGCCCGCATTCTGGCAATCGAGTGCGTACTGAGCAAGGATTTCGGCGTTTTTTTCGATGGCCATTTGACTTGGGCTATGGTCGGTTAATTCGAAAGCAGCGCGCCACTTTGCAAAGCGAGCGCCCATTTCGTAATATTCGCGCAAGCGATCTGGTAAACCGTCGAGGCCCTGAGTGTATTTTTCGTCGGAATTTTCGAAGTTGACGAGGCCTTGGTCGACCTTAATGCCGGCCATTATACCACGATCTCTGAGGAAGGTAACGAAGTCGCGGCCGTCGTCGGCTTTTTGTCGGGCGGTTTCATCGAATAAGATGACGCCGTTGACGTATTTTTCGAGGTCTGGCGTAGTAAAGAAAATATTACGATAGTCGCGGCGATGCGCTTCGTCGTCTGGGATGCCCATGCCTTCAAATTTCTTATGAATAGATCCACCAGATTCGTCGGCGGCGAGAATGCCCTTGCCGGCGGCAACTAGTTTTTTGGCGTTTTGTTCGAGTTCGTACACTTTTTCTCCTTTTGGATTATGGCGCTGAACGAGATAATAATCGTCCGCGATGTTTGCTTCGAGTTTATCAAGATTAAGACTATTGCTAAGGTTGGAACCTTGGACGTTAGCGCGGGCTAAGAGTAGTGCTTCGGTGCTGTTTTTCTTTAAAATAATGGCGCCGAGAATCGAGGCGGCAATCGTGAGATGTGAGGTGAGACGTGTCATAATGTCTTGCTTGGTTTGCATATTCCAAGTGACAACTTTGTCGTGGTAGCGAATGGTATCTTCGCCGATGCGGACAACTTGGCGCTCATCTTTTTGATCGAAATCGACATCAGTGAAAATAATATCGGCGCGCTTGATGAGATCGCGCATGTGGCCGGCGTATTGATTGCTATGTTCGCCAATAAAGAGGGCGAGCTTAGTATTTTGGCTGAGATTTAAGAAACTGAGAATTTCCCCTGCTCCTCTGGCACCGACATTTGCAGAACGGTCGATGTAAATCCAGTCGGGGTTAGACTCTGGGACGCGAAAATGCGTATGATTAATCTCGCTCGGGCTAAGATAGGCAACGGTTTCATCTTGGCACAAAATGTAGCGATAGCTAACATCGGTGTCCTTAGCGATGAATTGTCCATCGAGAAAAGTGGCGGTGGTATTACAGATACTCGCCTTGGCGCCGAAGCGACTGAGCACTTCGAGACTTACGCTAGCGCCACCGTAAATAGAGACGCGCGAATAAAATTTATAGGCCGAACCATCGAAAGCGAGATCGAGCCATTTAGTGTTATTTTGGTCTGTCTCAAAGTGGTTCTTGCGATTATCCATGCGCAAATACACGTCTTTGGTAACATTACCAACAATCAATACGTTCTGCATAAGCTTATTTTAACATAAATGCTAATGCTTACGGTAGAACTGGTCCACGGTGTAATCTATAGCTGGTACGGTTTCGATATGCTGGAGCATGTCGTCGATAGTAGTATCGATATCGTAGTCGACGTCGAGCTGTTCGTAGTCGACTTGGGTTTGGCAAACGCTCAAAATACCTGCGCTGGCGGAGTCGGTGCCAATCGGACAGCCAGCGGCGCCGGGGTTGATGAAAATTTTGCCGTCGCGACCGCGATGATAATCGCGCAGATGTGTGTGGCCAAAGAGGAAAATATCGCCCGGTTTGTCGGCGAAAATCTCGCGACATTCTTCGATGGTTGGCGTAAAATAAAAAGTCTTATATTGGCCGAGCGCGTCGACTGGATAATGGCTAACAAAAATGGTGTGCTCGGCGATTTCGATGACAGTCTCTTTTTTAAATCGGCGCAAAAATTCGGTCGATTCGGCGCTGATCTGATTGTGGTTCCAGCGGAAGAGGTCGAGAATTTCCTTCGGCAAGACAGATTTGCTGGCGTCACCATGATTGTGTACTGGCAGTGCTTCTAGGAGGTAATTTTCGTGATTACCGCGTACGCAAGCTAGCAACTGCTTTTCGTGGGCGCGCAAAAATTGCAAGCACTCTTCTGGCCGAGCACCAAGCCCGACTGTGTCGCCAAGACAAATTACATAATCGACATCGCGTCGTTCAAATTCTTTCCACACGCTTTTAAGCGCCGCGATATTGCTATGAATGTCGGAAATAATGCCAATTTTGATTAATTTATTGTGCAAAACGCTCCTCTCTTTGGATTATCTTATTATTTTATCATAGATTTATGTTTTTGTCAATAGTTCTAGAGTACTCCCCAATCGTGTCCGGTCGTGACGTCGACGGCGAGCTTGACTGGCAGTTCTGGCGCGACACTTTCCATTTGCGTCTTAAGGATTTCGGATACTTGTTCTTTGAGCTTTTCGTCGCATTCGATAATTAGCGAGTCGTGAATTTGTAAAATGATTTGGGTGCCGTCTGGCAGAGCTTGATCAACGGCGAGCATAGCTTTTTTCATTAAGTCAGCCTCGGTGCCTTGGATTGGCATATTGGCGGCGGCCCGCTCGGCGGCAGTGCGCACGACGTAATTTGGCGCATGCAGATCTGGCGTTGGACGACGGCGACCAAAAAGCGTTTGTACGTAGCCTTTCGTGCGGCCATCTTCGAGGGTTTTGTCGAGATATTTGCGAATTGGCGCACGTAAATCGAAGTAATTTTCAATGAATTTCTTGGCTTCATAGAAGCTCATATCGGCGGCATCGGCGAGGCCTTTCGGACTCATGCCGTAAAGTACGCCAAAATTAATTACCTTAGCGGCGCGACGTTGATTCTTAGTAACCTGCTCCATTGGAATATGAAAGGCGTCGGCGGCGGTTTTGGTATGAATGTCGAGGCCGGCGTTAAAATCGTCGATTAAGGCTTGATCGCCGGCGAGCGCGGCAGCGAGGCGGAGCTCAAATTGTGCGTAGTCAGCGGAAACAAAAACTTTGCCCTTTTCGGCGACGAAGCAATTACGAATGCGTTTACCGTCATCGCTACGGACTGGAATGTTTTGCAAGTTTGGATTAATCGACGAGAGACGGCCAGTAGTGGTAACATCTTGCGTGTAGGTGGTATGGATGCGCAAATCGCGATCGGCGAGATTTGGAAATGGCGTCACGTAGGTTGTGAGGAGCTTATTTACTTCGCGATAGCGTTCAATCTTGGCGATAATCGGATGAAGATCGCGCAGTTTGTCGAGCTCTTTGGCGCCAGTAGAGTAAGCGCGTTGAGTTTTCTTGATGCCCTTAGTTGGCAGCTCGAGCGTAGTAAACAAAACTTCGGACAATTGAATCGGCGAATTAATATTGAAACTCTGGCCGGCGAGTTGATAAATATCTTGTTCGAGTGCGGCGACCTCGCTGGCGAATTCTTTATGTAGGACCTCGAAGCGCTTTGGATCGATTTTGACGCCGGCGCGCTCCATTTTATAAAGGACTGGAATAAGTGGTAGGTCGAAATTTTCGGCGATATTATCAAGCTCTGGTAACGTGGCGAGCTTGCACTTTTGGGTGACGTAGTCGTCCTTCGGGTCGTTCATGTCGACGAGACTGAGCTGAGCAGTTTTACGTGCGAGCGGATTGAGCAAGAAATCGACTTGGCCAAGATCCCAGAATGGGCGGCCATCCAAAATCTCTTTGGCGAGTTTGTCGCTATCGTGCATATCGGCTTTGACATTATGGCTTAAATATAAGTTCTCTGGAATGTTGATTTTGAGGTCGAGATCGACTGGTTTTGGTGTTGTATTTTCTACAACATTTGGTTTTGGTGTCGTCTTCTCTGTTGTATTTTTTACAACAGGTGTGTTTTGCGGGAAAATTTTGGCGAATTTGCGCACCAAGGAGTTAAATTGATATTTTTTGAGCACTTCCATGGCCTTTGCTTGGTCAAAATTGGCCAGCTTGGTAGCCTCAGCGTCAAATTCGAGTGGCGCGTCAAACTGAATTGTGGCAAGTTGCTTACTAATAAAGGCGAGCTCGCGGCCGGAGACTAGTTTATTATTGGTGGCGCCAGTAACTTCGGCTACGTGGTCGTAGAGATTTTCGAGCGTGCCGTACTCTTGAAGCAACTTGACGGCGGTCTTCTCGCCTACGCCTGGTACGCCTGGAATATTATCTGAGCTGTCACCCTTGAGTGCCTTGAGGTCAAGGAATTGATTTTTCTTCAGGCCATACTTCTCTTCTACGGCGGTAATATCAAAAGCGGATACGTCGGAAAAGCCACGCTTCAGCTGATACATCTTAATATATTCATCGACAATCTGGAGCATATCGAGATCGCCGGAGATAATTTCCACGCGTTTGCCGGCGTCTTGCGCCTTGCGGGCGAGGGTGCCAATAATGTCATCGGCCTCATAATCGTCGAATTCGTAGAGTGGGATATGGAAAGCTTCGAGCAGCTCCATCAAATATGGAATTTGGGCATAAAAATCGGCTGGGGCGGGTTTACGGTTTGCCTTGTAATCGGCATAAATCGCGCGACGACGGCGAATGTTGGTCTTAGACTTATCCCAAGCCACGGCGATGTATTCTGGCTCGAGTTTTTCGATTATTTCAATTAGCATGCTCGCGAAACCATAGACGCCACCGGTCGGTGTGTCGTCGGGTAGAGATAAATGCCCCATGGCGTAGTAGCCACGATAGAAAACGCTTTTACCGTCTATAATTGTGAGATTTTCGCGATCATCCATATATTTAGTATATCATCGGCGGGCCAGCTTATGGTTGGTGACGGCGAAGTTTTGTGCTTTAATTGAACCTAGTTACCAAAAGTGGAGGTAATGAACGTTTTTGATGTATCTCGTTTTTTGTGAAGGGGGTGCTAGCATGAAACTTTCTGGAGATACGATTAAAGCTTTGCTTCTTCAAGGGAAGCTGATTCGTAATGGTGCGGAGTTGGCCGATCAGGTCGGGCCGAATAGTATTGACGTGAAGCTCGGACGTGGGTTTAAGCGTCTGCGTCCGCCGCGTAGTGGCGTGATTGACTTTTCGGAGCAGCAGGAATATGAAGATATTCCCGAGAATGACGATGGTTCGATTGTGCTGCCTTCGCATAGCTTTGCGCTGGGCACGACGGCGGAATATATCGATTTGCCGGCAAACATTTGTGCGCGCATTGATGGGCGTAGCTCGCGCGCACGCCTTGGTTTAGTGGTGCAGACCGCTGGCACGATTAATGCCGGCATGCAGGGCAATATCACATTGGAGCTGACGAACCTGTGCGATTATCCGATTCGTTTGCGTCCGGGTGATTCGGTGGCGCAAATCGAGTTTGAATACCTCGATCGCCCCGCTAGTTTACCATATCGTGGCGCTTACCAAGGCCAAGAAGGCACGACTGGTTCGCGCTTGCCGAAACAAGACTTCTGAAGATTGCAAGGTAAAAAATGGCCGTCACCCATGTGGGTGGCGGCCGGTTTTTGGTTTGATGATATTATAAATTAGCCAAAGTAGGTCGGCTTAATCGCCGCTAAGGCTGCGGAAAATAGAAAATGTGAACGGTCGATAAGGACATCTGCCACATCGCGGCACAGAGACTGCATGTCTACCTTCGAATCACCGCTGGCCAGCAGGTAATTGTATAAATCGGGGTAGTTTTCTGCGAGGCTGGGGGCGTTATTCTTGACGTCGAATGACGCGAACATGATATCGTTCACGACTTCTGTGGCTTGAGCCATCGGTTCGGCGCTCTCGAATTTGTCTGGAAGCCTCTGCGCAATATAGCGCGCAAAGTCTTGTAGTACCGGCGAATTAAAACCCTTGTCGCCTTCAAGGATTGATCTGATTTCTAGCATAAAATTCCTCCTTTTCTGCTAGTGTTTTCAGATACATCATCAAAACAATGACCTGAAAGAACTCCCTTCCGCCATCGGATAAGGTTTTTCTATAATAACAGAATTTTTGAACTATTGCAAGTATTCAAGTTAGTGAATGGTCGAGATAACGGACGGAACCAAACGAAATCTTGGTTTTGACATGGTCAGTGCCGTAAGAATCGGCGGAGTGGATAGTGCGCGCGCCGAAGCGGAGATTGATGGCGTCGCTGGCGGTACAAAGATGCGTACGGCGGTTAGCCTGCTCTTGCCAGAATGTCTGTTGCGGTTCGGGATGATTTTGGAGTTTATAGAGCGTGATACCAATGATACGCACGGGGCTCGGTAGGTCGGCAAACAGCTGGCGTGCAATCTGGCAAATTTCGACATCGGTATTAAAAACGGCCGGCGTGAGATGTGCGCGGTGCGCATAAATATCGTCGTAGCCGTAAGTCCAGGCATAAACGCCGCGCGCGTAGAGGCCTTTGCTGCGCAGGCGATAGCCGACATCCTCGGCGAGATGTAGGATGCGCGCCTCGGTCTCGCGGCGAGTGAGGTTGCGGCTCTCCATCACATACTGGCGGCCAACGGTTTTAATGTCGCTCTGCCAATCGTCAACTTCGATGCCGCGTAGACGTTGATACCATTTCGTGCCATCGATAGATTTGCAGACAAACTTGACGAGCGTAGCCTCGTCGGCATCGAGAAACTGAAGTGGCGTAAAGATGTTGACGGCATTCAGACGGCGCTCCATGCGGATATTGATGCCGGGCAAATCGGTAAGTTTGAGAGTGGCGAAAATGGCGCGCTGATTTTTGGCGGTGATTTCGTCGAGACCGTCGGGCTTGTGGAGCTCGCCGGCAAGTTTGGCCAGAAAGCGATTACTAGAGATGCCGACGTTGCAGCGCATCCAATCGCCCACTTCCGCGAGGAGGCGCTGTTTTATTTCGCGGCCGATTGCGGCGCGGTCGCGCGTGCGGATGTGTGGCGGTGCGGCGGCGAGATTGATGACACCCTCGTCGATAGATTTCATGACGACGTCGGCAGAATAATCTTCCATGATATGGCGGAGTTTTTGGTGGACGTAGATGTATTTGCTGGGTTCGGTCTCGGCAAAAACTAGGTCGCGACAGAGCGCTTCGGCCTCGCGGCGGCGCATGCCGACTTTGACGCCGCGCGCCTTGGCTTCGTAGCTGGCGGCGATAACGCAAGCGTTTGGCGTGATGCGGTTGGTAATGGCGACTGGTCGGCCGCGAAGCATTGGCCTGGCCTGCTGTTCAATAGTGGCAAAGCAGGAATTGAGATCGATAAATATTACATCGTTTGGCGGTCTATACATATTGATCTCCTTCAAATTCGAGATACCAGTTGAGCGAGTCGCAATCGAGCGCTAGGCGATAATCGGTGGCACCGTCGGTAACGTCAAAGGCGTAAATCGTACGTAAGCCATCGTATTTAGGATGTACGAGGCCAACTTGCGTAATGAGTACTTCCCGGCCAGAGTTGGTGCGAAAAGCAACCGGCCGACAATGGCCGAGCAATTTGCGCGAAAAAGTGGCGTCGACTTCAACAGGTTCGTGTAAATTTGGAGAAGGTTGATCCATAAAAATCCTTTGCGAATAAGTGTTAATAGATGTGATTTGACGCAATATTGGCGTCGGAAATTTATGAATCTGAATCAGGGGCCGAAGCATGATTCGATTAAGTTTATTTTAGCACATCAATAAAAATTCGCCCACCAGCTTATTCAAATCGCCGGTGGGCGAATATGAATGGTGGCGTTAGCCGATTTTTCCGGTCCCGCCACAGCGGGGGCAAGTTGTATTCGGGCTGAAAAACCCACCGGGCTTTTCGCCACTTCCCTTGCACTCCGGACAGATATACTTGCCAGGCTTGACGCCCCTGTAGGTCTGCAGGTAGCTAGCGCAATGGTTAGCTGCATCCTTAGGAGTCAGGCAAGGCGCACCGCAGTGCGGACACTTGTACGTTGCCATTCATGTTCACCTCCTTCCCCAGGTGTAATAATGTACGAAACTTGCCAAATTATAGCACCGGTTTTAGGGGTATGCAAGCATGAGCGATATTGACAATTTTAAGCATGTGTGGTATAATAAGGTTATAGTCTCGCTTCTGGTAGCGAGAAGTAGTTTACAACCTTGTAACGGATGAAATGAAAGGGGGGTTCTGAGTGAAAAAAGTTCTCTTTGCTCTGCTGATTTTTGCGGTGGCGGCTATTCTGATAGTCAATCTGGCGCAGCCGGTGAGTGCCAACATGGCGCTCGAGTCTGGCGATTCGACGGAAGACGCACTTGAACAGTCGGTGATAGTTGAAACGGGGCCGATGCGGGCGCCGGAAACTACTCCAGACTATGTCGTGGAGGAGGATGCTGTAGCTTTGCTGATCGAGACCATATCTCCATATACTGCTTGCTATGTAACTGGTAGTGACGTGCGCGAGCGCGAAGCTCCGGTAGATGGCAAAATCATCTGCGAGCACCAGCGTGGTGATATTGTGGAAGTTGAAGAAATGTCCGGTGAATGGTGGCGTCTGTCGAACGGACGCTATATGTTCGCTGAATATCTGATTCCGGTTGCCGAAGCGCAGTATTTCTTTGAACAGCCGACCTTCTATGTGTCTGGCAACGGTGTGCGTGAGCGTACTGGCCCGGGCACTGATTATGACGAAGTGACCAAACATAGTATTGGCGAGCCGATAGAGGTCCTTGGCGAAAGAGATGGCTGGTATCGGTTGGCTAATGGTAATTATGTTTGTGGCGACTATGTCGTACAGACGCGCGAAGAAGCTATTCAAGCGATGGCGGACTACTATGGCGATTTTGCGCTGATAAGCATCTCTGAGCAGTATGTCGAATTCTACGACAATGGTACGCTGTTAGTTCGCGCGGATTGCGTAACTGGTCATTCGACCAAATCTCCGACGCCGACTGGAGTCTATCAAGTTCAGTCACGGCTAACGGATTTCGACATGAATGGGAACCCAAATAACCATGTCGAATACGCGATTTTCTTTAACGGCGGCATCGCTATTCATGACGCCGCTTGGCGTTATGGCAACTTTGGCGGCAACATTTATGTCAGCAACGGTTCGCACGGCTGCGTAAATACAACCTTAGATGCCGCGTGCATCATCTACGAAAACACAAGGACAGGGACATACGTGATTGTATTCCCGTAAGTGGGACCCCGCGGGGTCCCCTTTTTATGCTAAAATGGTTATGATGTATACAGACTATATTGGTATCTTTGATTCTGGCGTCGGTGGAGTTTCGGTACTAAAAGAGATTGTAAAAATTCTGCCGCAAGAAAGTATTTTATATTTCGGCGATGCAAAGAATGCGCCGTATGGCGATCGGCCGCAAGAGGAAATTGCGCAGATTTCACTCGCAAATGCGGATTATTTGTTCGGCAAAGGCGTAAAAGCTTTAGTGATTGCTTGTAATACTGCTACTTCGTCGGCGGCGGATTTGATTCGCAAAAAATATCCCGATAAGATCGTGCTCGGCATTGAGCCAGCGATAAAACCAGCAGTTGAAGACCATCCGGGCGAGGATATTCTCGTCATGGCGACGACTGGTACGTTGAAGCTGGGTAAATTCCAAAAGCACATGAACGAACTAAAAGATCAGGCGAACTTGATTGCAATTCCGTGTCCTGGCTTGATGGATTTAGTAGAGCAAGAAGATATGCAAAATCCGGCTATTCATGAATTGCTCGAGCAATATATCGGCGAATATCGCGGGCGCGCGAAGGCGGTGGTGCTGGGATGTACGCATTATCCATTCGTAGAGCGTCAAATTCGCGAGATTTTGGGCGAGATTGACGTTTATAACGGCGCCGAGGGCGTGGCGCGTGAGTTGGCGCGCAATTTGGAAGAGCACGATTTGCTGAGTATTTCGCCGCGCGCCGAGATGGTATTCGAATCGTCTGATGAGCGCACGGAAACGACGGATTTTTACCGGAGAATGCTTGAGTTATGACCACCGCGCGCAAGAAACCGGAAAAGGTTTGGGGTTTTACGGCTGCCAGCTTTTTCGGGATGATTGCGATTTTTATAGCGAAATATCTCGTCGATTTTCTATTGTTGCCGGCGATTTGGCCACAGTTTTATCCATCGACTGGCGCGGCCTTTTTGCTATGGCTAGTTACTTCCCTCATTGCGACGATTGCTTCAATGCTCTGGGTGACACGCTTCGGCTATTTTTATCCGGTGGCGGACATTATTTATGCGCTTTGTGTGGCGATTTGGCCACTCGGGCTGTATGGCACGGCGGAATTTTGGCCAAGCTTGCTGGCTGGTCTTGCGGCGGCAATAATTTTGTGGGTGATTCAGCGCATTACGCTGTGGATTTTTATTTTAGTTGGTTTTATGAGGATGTAGTTAGCGACATTCGATAATGGCGCGCGGCTGATTATTTTGGTCTTTGATGAGGAAATAGGCCGTACCGTCGGTGTTTTGGCGGCAAACGGTAATTTGCTCGTCGTATTTGATTTCTTTCTTGTAGACGATGCGGAGATAGTTGAATTGTTCGCCAAAGTCCATCAGCTCGCCGATTAAATGAAGATAATTTAGATTATTGACGTGCTGATTGATGTCGATGTCGCTTTTGCGAAGGGCGACTTTTTTGTGGGTCGCGTATTCATCTAAGATACGTAGACGGCCGAGCGTATAAGTCGGAATAGCCTCGTCGTCCTCGGGCTGATAGGCTTCAAGTAGTTCCTTACCGGCGCGCACGACAGTGTGATTTTGCGTGTCGAGAATAGCCCACTTTGAAGTAGCCTTAATATATGTTTTACTGCCGATGCGAATCTCGAAATCGCGATAAATGTAGCGTGTGAGCGACGGTTTTACCCAAGTGCGGATGCTAATCTTGTCGCCGTATTTTGGGCGCATTTGGATGTTGACGGTCCACTCGATTAAAACCCAAGTCATATTCTGTCTGTTGATGTCTTCAAGGCCATTCTGAATACTATCGGAGTGAAGCGCGGCGACATTTTCAAAGTATTTGAGGATGGCGCGGTCGGTCATCTTGTAATTGAGATTAACATCGTCTAAGCCCACCTCAAATTTGTGCTTAAAAATCATAATAGTAATTATAACATCTCTGCCGAGCTGTACTAATGACAGATAACATAAGGAGTTTCGCATTTTATGGAAAATAATCCAAATCCAGCACTAGTAGCGCCAGCAGCTCCAGCGGCCGCTCCAGCCGGTGCAGGAAAAACTATCGATAAGAATTTGCACGTTTGGGCGTGGTGCTTCTTACTCGGTTGGCTCGGTATCGATCGCTTCATGCGTGGCCAAATCGGACTTGGCATTGCTAAGATTTTCTTCGGTTGGTGTTTCTGGAACTTGATTGACTGGATTATTGCTCTTTCAAAGGCCTATGGCTCTTCCTACGGTTCTGACAAAGATTTCACCTTTGATGCGAACGGCAATTATACAAAATAATTAATTATCAAAATGCTGCCATTTCTTGGGCGGTATTTTTTATTCGGCGATGAGTTGGTCGTAGAAGGCTTTGGTGGGGTTGCTGGCCTTGAGTGCTTCTTCAGTATCTGGAAAATCGAGCGCCTTGATGTGGTGGAAAACGACTTGGATGAGGTGCTTAATTTGCTCATTTTCTTTTTCATCGAATGTTAGTTCGAGCGAGACGATATCGTCATCTTGGTCTGGCGCGATATAATCGATGCGACCTTTGGTGACCTTATAATTGTGATACTCGCGCGAATTTTCGAGTAGGAATTTATAGAAATAAAGCTGGATTTTGTAGGCAAAAGTGCTGTCGGTGGTGTCCCATTTATGTTTTGGGTTGCCAGTTTTATAGTCGGCGACGGTGATAGTTTTATGCTCGTCGTCGATTTCGATGCGGTCGATTTTGCCGGTCAAAATCGCGTCTCCAACAGTGATAGTCTCAGTAAAGAATCCGCGTTCGGATTCAGCCTTGGTGTTGCGAATAAAGTCGCCGCGTTTCTCGAGGAACTTACGTAATTCTTGCTCGCCTTTCTTACGAAGGTCGTCTTTTTCCTTTTCTTCCCCGTCGGCAGCGTCAATTTTAGCCATAAAGCGCGTCATAGCGGTTGCGTTGTCGAGGTTTTCTTTGTTGATTTCGTCCATAATCTCGTGGATGAAACTACCGTATTTCATGGCGAAATTGGTTTCGCCGGGTACGCCAATGATGTAATTCCGTAGGAAATCGCTTGGGCCGTTGCCGTAGCGCAAATCGATGAAGGTATTTAAATGGGTTGGCGAGAGGCGATAATGCTCAACGTATGGTTTAAGTAGGTTGCGGCGAGTCTCGTCGCTTGGGTAGTAATTATCAAACCACATATCTGGTGCAATATTTTCGACAGCGAGTTCATCATAATTGGCTGGCGTGACGGTGGCATATTTTTCTTCGAGCATCTGACTAATGAGATTGTCATCTTGCTCACGAATGTCGAGGTATTTGAGACGGTCGGCATTATGCCCGGCGAAATCTGAAAGGCTATAAGTTAGATAAAGATTCGATTTGGCGCGCGTAATAGCTACAAAGAAAACGCGAATTTTTTCATCGGCAGAATCACCAGTGTGGCGGACATGCTCGAGGTTGCGCGGGAGAGTGATAAGGTCGGTGTTGCCCTTTGCTTCACTCCAGTTTTGGTTGTCGGCAGCAATGAGGAAAACGTGGTCGTATTCGAGGCCTTTGGCGGAGTGGACGGTCTGCAATTGTACGGCCGTGTCGGACTCGTGGTATGGTGATTTGTTTAAAATCGACATTTCGGCTGTCTCGTAGGCATAAAGAACGTTACGGAATTCAGTAAGCGAGAGCTTGCTACTGCGATGACTATTCTTATTGATGACTAGTTCGCGTAGCGTATTAAGATTACTAAACAGTTCATAGTTGTCGCTGTTGCTATATAGCTTAGCGCAAAGATTATTGATAATATATTCGGCACTAAAGCTCGAGACTTTGCTTGCGAGCTCGATGAAATATTCGGCAATGCTCGGCAAAGTTGAGTCGGCAGTCTCGAGCATTTGCTCGATGATAGTGCGATGTGCTTGGCGGGCATTTTGGATAAGTTCGACGACTTGTTTTGGCTTGAGTTGCCAGCACGGCATGCTCAAAGCTTCGAACCAATACGGCTCGGCGACTTTCGGCGAGACGTTTAGCGCAAGAATCAAGTCGCAAATATTGAGTAATTGCTGAATGTCGGTGTTTTCAAGAATATTTTCGCGGCGGACGTAAGAAACCGGGATATCTTTGGCGTGTAAATATGGCAGAATGCTAACGAGATATTTATGCTTAGGCGCAATGACGGCGATTTTATAGCCAGGCGTGCCGGCCTGAATAAGTTCGGCAATCTTGCTAGCCACGAAGGAATATTCGGCCTGATAAGCTGGAAATTCTATTAATTTTATATCGGTTTTAGCTGGAGGATTTTCGGCTGTGATGTGCTTATCGATCTGTACGTTAGGCGCTTTGCAAAAGCGGTCGGCGGCTTGTTCGATGATGTTGTGAGAAAACTCCAAAATCGGCGCACTCGAGCGGTAATTTTTGGTTAGAAAAACGTGTTCTGGGTGGTATTTTTCGTCAAAATCGAAGAAGTTGGATGTGTTGGCGCCTTGAAAGCCGTAAATAGCCTGATCGTCGTCTCCAACGGCCATAATATTCGGCTTACCTTCATTGCCGGGATTATCAGTGAGGAGACTGACTAATTTCGCCTGCGCGTCATTAGTATCCTGGAACTCGTCGAGCAAGATATATTGGAAGCGTTCCTGGGCGTTATAGCGTTTCTCGTCGTCATGTTCGAGCAAATCGATAGCATTCAGAATCATGTCATCATAGTCATAAAGGCCAGCCTGATTTAGACGGGCGCTATATTGTTCCATAATATTGGCGAGGCTAAGGAGCTTTTTGTTGGCAATATCGTCGCCAAAAACGTAGCGGTTATTCTTGTCTTTCTTAAAATATTTACTGCGCCATTTCCCCGGCATTTTGCTAGATGGTTTAACGGAATTTTCTTCGGCAAGCAAGGCTTCGGCGAGTGAACGATAATAGATGCGCGCAATTGGCTCAACTTTGCCAACGATGTAATCTTGGGCGCTTGGCGCATCGACGAATGTCTTGATTGATTCGAGGATGCGGCCGTAAACTTCGGCGGATTTTGGATAACGCAAGCCGTTCGTGGCTTGAATTTCTTCTTCGATGGCGGAATATATTTTAGCGTTGTCGATTTGGTTGCGATTGACGATTTTACGAATATCTTCTGGCGTCAAGGCGGCGGATTTAAGGTCGGAAATCGCCGAAATGATTGATGAAGTATAGAATTCTGGGCGCAAAATATCTTTTGGATCCAGATTTTCTTGAATTTCGCGAATCATCGTGAAGCGCTCGAGTTCGTCGATGGATGAATTGAGGTCCGGACGATGCTCTTGTAAGACATAGGATCCGAAGGCATGGTAGGTTTGAATCTGGACTTTATAAGCTTCTGGACCGATGAAATCGGCGAGGCGGTGACGCATATTACTGGCTCCCGTTTCGGTAAAAGTAAGACAGAGGATGTTTTCTGGGCTAACGTCGGTTTGCTTGAGAATATTAGCAACTCGGACGGACAGGAGTTGGGTTTTGCCGGTGCCGGGGCCGGCGATAACAAGAAGTGGCCCATCAATATGGTCGACGGCGGCACGTTGCTGATCATTGAGTTGTTGGTATGCTTTTTCGAATTCCATATGCTTTAATTATACTATGAATATCTACCTGGACATTGATGGGGTGTTTCGTGGCGTTGAGTCGCCAATCGGAGATCTAGCGGAGTTAATGACTTTTATATTGGATAATTTCCCTGGTCATGTCTACTGGCTAACAACGCATTGTAAAGGTGGCGTAAATAACACGCGCCGTGCGCTTACGAGCGTGTTTGATGATGATTTGCTTAATCGTATGGATGTGGAAATTCAGCCAACATATTGGGGAACGCTAAAAACTGACGCGATAGATTTTAATGAAGATTTTATCTGGCTAGATGATGACTTGTGGCAGTCCGAAAAAGAAGTATTAAAACAGCATAATGCGCTGGATGGGCATTTCTTGATGGACTTACGCGACCCGCAAATGGCGCGAAAGGCACTCGCGGAAATTAAGTCACGCATAGAAGTGATTCCGGAAGTTGACGAAGCGACCGACCGTGCGCGTGGTGCCTTGGTAGGATTAGCGGTTGGCGATGTGCTAGGAGTGCCAATTGAATTTGGCTGGGTATCGCAAGATATCGAGAAGAGCTTAGATACGATTCGGACTATGCCGCCGTATCGTGGGATTTTCGGTTTATGGTCGGATGATACCTCGATGGCGCTTTGTCTAGCGGATTCATTGCTCGAAAAAGGCGGTTATGATTCGTATAGCGTGATGACAAAATATCTACTATGGCGCGATAAAGGATTAAACTCACTCGTAAATGGCGGCTTCGGTATCGGCATCCAGACCGACCGGACGATATCGCAATTTGAAGAGTATCCAGTTATCAAAGCAAATGAACCAAAAACGAAGTCGGCCGGCAATGGCGGAATTATGCGTTTAGCGCCAGCTGTAATTGCACGTGATAATGCGTCGATTGAAGAGGCGGTAGAATTGGCGCGCATATCGGCGCGTGAAACGCATAACTCATTGATGGTAGAAATAACGGCGGAAATATTCGGCGCAGCGCTTTATATGGCTCTGAATGGCATTGAGAAGGAATTAATAATTGAAGAGTGCTTCGATTATGTAACCCCCGATTTAAAAGATAGCTACGAGGAAGTTGGCGAAAATATGCATCGCTTGATTGGCGACAATGGTTTCGGCTTGCGTGATTTAGGCGGATATACAGTGGATGCGTTGACGATTGCTTTGTGGGGGTTTACGAATGCGGATGGGTTTGAAGATGGCATGATGAGAGTACTAGCTCTAGGTGGCGATGCGGATACAAATGGTGCAATTTATGGTCAACTTGCCGGTGCATTTTATGGTTATCAACAGATTCCGGAATTATGGCGCAAGAAAATTGGACGCGAAAAAACGATTCGTGAACGCGCGGAACAGTTACACGCGATGAAAGAATGTCCGATTCTTGCGACGCGTTTCGAAGAAGATCGGAATAAAGGCTATTTCGAATAAAAAATACCCCCGTTGGGGGTATTTTTAAAAGATTCTATTAAGATTCTTTTTCTTTCATGTATTCTTCGTAGTCGTTGGTACCTTTGATGAGATATTCCTCCTTGACGTCGGCCTCAAAGAAATCTTTCACACTTAATAAATGGTCTTGCTTGCCATACTTCTCGATGTATAGGTCAATATCTTCGTCACTGACGACTTCGGTGGTTACTGTGATTGTATCAATGTCGCCGCGCTCGTTATGAACCGACCATACGTCTTGGTAGATAATTGTATATTTTTCGTGTAGTTCGGAGTTAATTACGGTGTAATAATAATTAGTGGAATAGCCGCCTACTGGGACTTCTTCTGGATTCCAACCTTCATATTCGTAGCGATGCTTCTCGACGATAATGTCGTATTGAAGACTATCGAATGATTTGTCGACAGGCTTGGTTTTGTTTGGTAATAATGCTAGGCTCACGATGGCGATACAAAATATTGCGACACCGAAGAATATTAGCGCGAGTGCTTTATGCGAATTCGATTCATTGATGAGCTTTTGTTTTGAAGCGCCGCTCGTGCTGCTCTTTTTAGTTTTAGTGGTCTTTTTTGCTTTAGCCATTGATGCCCTTTCCCTTTTTATCGATGTTATTGTTGGCTATGATTAACGAGATCTTTAATTTCGCGTAGCACCAAGTAATTGTCGGTGTCTACTTTCTCGAGGGCGGAAAGGCCTTCGATGGTCTTTAGCTCGTCAATGATTTCTGATATTATTTTACCTTCGCGTAAGCGTTTTCCGCAAGTGTAATTGCGCGACGCATCATTGCTACAAGTGAGAATTAGGTCGCCGAGGCCGCAGGCGCATTCGGCGGTTTCTGGGTCGGCGCCGTGATCGGCAAGGTATTTCTTCATTTCGAAATGTGCGTGTTGAATAAACATGGCAATGTCGCTGGTGGAATCGCTATGATAGCCGGCGCCGATAGCATAGATGTTTTTCAATGAGCCACAAAGTAGGATGCCAGCCAAATCCTCGTGCAGTTCGATAGAGATTTGTTCGTTTTGCAACAACCCCATTGCAAATGGTGCGGAGGCGGTCATCGTGCAAGGTTTGCCGTCGACGATTTCTTTGGCGAAACCTGGACCGGAAATAGCAGAAAACTGAGTAAATTCAGCGAAAGCGTTGGCATTTAAGAGGCCTTTGGTGGCGCAGATGGTTGGAACTTTTTTGAGGCGATCTGGATAAGCGGCGAGAAAATCTGGAATAAAAGCGGATGGAATCGCGATGACGATAGCGTCAGCTTGGTAAGTGGCGGCGTCGATATTAATATCTGGGAATAATTGCGGGTCGTAATAAGAAATTTGGTGCTGGTTGTCCGTAAGAATTTTGCCGAGGGCTTGCCCAAAAGCGCCGGCACCTAAAATAGAAACTTTCATTTCTTAAGTGTATCACGATTATGTTAGAAAAAGCCACCTCCAGAGAGGTGGCTAAGGTTAGCGCTCGTCGCGCTGCTTGAAGAAAAAGCTAAGAACAGTGTCGCCGGTATGGGCGCCCACGATTGGGCTGACGTAAGCCAGCTGGATTTTGTCGCGCGTGATGCCGGTTTTGTTCTCGAGGATCCGAATGAATTTTTCGGCACGCTCCTGCGACTTGGTGCCGCCATAGCCGATGCGGACGAATTCGTTATCGTCGGCGACGTGCTCAGCGTAATAGTCGGCCCACTCGTGCAAAATCTTGTCGCCACGGCGGATGCGACCATCCATCGATAGCTTGTCGTCGGACGGAAAATACATCCACGGACTCAAATGCGTAATCGACATCATCATCATGGCAATGCGCTGAATTAGATTATAACGCCCACTCTGGGCGCTAAAATTTAGATTGCTTTCCGTGAAAAGATGCACGATATGTTTGCCGAGTTGCTGGCCATAGGTGGCAATGTCGTCACCGCCGTATTTAGCAAGATATTGCAGATAGGTGCCAAGGCCATTACTAATACATTGCGTGTCGACGTAAATGAACTTGCGCTTGGGGTAACGTTCGGCATATTCGTCGAGTGTCAGGCGAACGGTCTGGACGGAGCCGGAAGACATGTATGGCGAAATGCCGGCGTAAACGATGGCGACGTCTTCGTCGGTCTTCGCGATAATGTCGTCAATAACTTTGGCGGCGGCGCCGAAACTGCCAGACGAAGTCCGCAGTGGTCCAGGCTTGTAGTCGCCATTTTCCAAATGCCGATAGAATTCGGCGGGGTTGTCGACGGCAATGTCGCTGCCGTCATAGGTGATGATTTGCTCGTATATCATGGGCCAAATTCCGTAGGATTGGCGTTCCTCGAGCGTTAGGTCGCTGGTAGAGTCGGTAAAGATCGCATATTTCATAGCAATTCCTCCTTTTAAAGATCTATGCGCGTCAACAAAAAGTAGACTCATGACATTGTTCTCTATATTACAGCACAGTTTTCCAAAATAGTCAAGAAAAAGCCACCCACTTATGGGGTGGCGTACGAGTAGGTTGTCTGATAGATTACTTGCAATAGATTGTCGCTGTCGGTTGAATAAACGACTAAGTCGCTGATGCGACCACGGCAATGCATGGCATTGTTGAAAGCGCGTTCATTCTCTATGCGCGCTTCGAGTTTGCCCGCGTTTTTCCCTTCGCAATTGACCACTGATGCTTCTTCTGCTTCGTCGGCGACGTATTTGGCTAAATCGCCCATGAGCTCGTCGTACGGACCGATTTCGACGAGATCATAATGGCTACTATCGTGCGTAGTAAGAATGCCGAAACAGTCGGTGTAATGATGATTTTCGAGATAGTTTTTGTAAAGTTGGGCGTCTTCTTTTGGAAGTTCATCCATGGCGAGTTGAAAAATGCCACTAACTGCAGGAATGAGATATGATAAGGTATACATCTAACCAGCCTCCTTCAAGGTACAGATTACGGCCGAGGGCGGCCAGTGAACCACATCTTTATATTATATCACACTTTACGTAAAATTGCAAGATTTTCGATATGTGGCGTGCGCGGAAAGAAGTTAAATGGTTGAAGTTGGTCGATGAAATATTTATCTTGCATAGCGGCGATGTCGCGCGCTTGAGTGATTGGGTTGCAGCTGAGGTAGATAACCATGGCAGGCTGGACTTCGAGGAGCTTTTTGATGAGTTTTACGTCGCAGCCGGCGCGTGGTGGATCGAGAATAATTGTGCAATCCGGGGTGATATATTCAGTGACGTCTTCAGATTTTGCGAGGATGCATTTGGCGTTGGTGCCGGCGGCGTTATTTTGCATTTCGGTAAAGGCGGCGCCGTTAACTTCAACGAGTGTGAGATCTTTGTCGCGCGCGACAGAGAGCCCGATGCTCCCCACGCCAGCATATAAGTCGAGAACTTTTTCTGTGGCGATTAGCGGCCGAATAGTTTGTAAGACTTTTTCGTAAACGGGTAGATTAATTTGGAAAAAGCCGTTTGGCGAATAATTATATTGATAGCCGCAAAGCGTATCGCTAAGTGGCGCCATTTGCGGGTGCGATTTGCCGTTCGTGAATAGGTCGCCCGAAGTGTGGCCGTTTTGATCGCAGCGCATGAGGAGCGACTGATAAGTGCGCGCTTCGGCGTGCTGGGCATTAAGCTGGTCGACGATTTTTTGGGCGGCGGCGAAAATTTCTGGACGTTCAAGTGAACTCTGCGAAATAGGCTCTTTGCGATGAGTGCCGCGCGTATGGAAGGCAAGATGGATTTGACTATCATCATGGCTCCAATAAAGCGAATATTCCATTTTATTGCGGTAGAAAAATTCTTTTTCGTCAGTGACAGTTGGTTCTACTAGTGAATGTAGGTGTTGCTGAGCGAAGCATTCTTCGACAAGCATTGTTTTAGCACCAAGTTCGGTATCCCAATCCATAATTTGCCAAGGACTAGTGGCGAGATAACAAGCATCGCGTGGTTCGACGCGTTCGCTAATTGGCTGGAGGATCTTCGTTGCGATACCCTCGCAGTAGCTACGCTTATCTTTCGTGATTTCGAATTCGACAGTCTCAAGTGGTAAGGCGTTCCAAATGAAGGCTTTTTTGCCGTTTTCCAAAGTGGCGAGGCCTTGGCCGCCAGGAACAAGTTTTTCAATGGTTGCTTGCATGGTTTAAATTTTAGCATATTTGACAAAACATGGATACTGTTTTAGAATAATACAGAGGCACGGCTGTTCTAAGGAGGTGGAAGTATGGAACTGATTACCCCGTTGCTGCACGGCCTAGCATATGTTGGCGTTTACGTCCTCAACTTACTAATCTATGAAACTATTGCGATTCTGGTCTGGTTGATTGCCGCAGGAATCATTAATCGTTCGTCAATTTCGGAGCAAGTTGGTGACGAAATTCTGCGCAAGATTGGACTCGTGTTGCTGATTGCGTTTATTGGTATGTGTATTCTGTTTCTGTTTGGAATCGGATGCATTGTGCAATATCCGACTTCTGGCTAAGGAGGCGTTGCGATGGTTGTGAACTTTTTGATTGCCCTGCTCTGTTTGGGTATTGTTGCGCTGTTGATAGAATTCACTATCTCGGTGTTCTTTGCTTGGCTGGTTTTCTGCCTAATCTCTTGGATATTGAGCTGGTTTGGACTTCAGCAGTATGCATGGTTGGTTTTCATAGTTTTTATGTTGTGGGGTTGGATACGCCGCTACTAAACCCCCGCCGGATGGCGGGGGTGCTTTTTATTCGTAACGCAAAGCGTCGATTGGATTTTTATGTGAGGCACGTCGCGCTGGCAAGGTGCCGGCTAAGAATGCAATAATCATAATGAGAATTGTGACGGAGATGATGTCTGGTATGGTGTAAGTGGCTAAATTGAAGGTTGGGAATGCTTCAAGGAAACCGCCTTCTGCATGGAATGCGGCGTTGACGAGATTGCCAAGAATCATAGAGACCGTGATGCCAAATACTGACCCCCAGAAGCCAAGCGAAATCGCTTCGAGGCTAAAGCTCATAAAGACGTGATGCGATGACATGCCGAGGGCTTTGTCGAGGCCAATTTCGCGCGTGCGTTCTTGGACGGACATGAAGAGTGTATTAATGATACCGATAGCGGCGGCTAGTAAAGCGATGAAGCCAAAAATCTTAAAGACGGTCAGAATGACGTCGAAGAAGGTTTTAATGGTACCAATGATATCTTCGACGGTCATACCAGAAAGGCCGATATCTTCGAGCTTTTCTTTAATGTCGTCGGCGGAATATTTTTCGAAGTCGAAATTAACAGCGACGGCAAAAGTTTGATTCTTAACTTCGTCTGGATAGTATTTTGTGTTTTCGTCGTAAATATCGTCGGCGAGTTTATTGTTAGTATACTGCTGTCCCATTGAGACTACACCTGGCGCAATTACGCCAACAACTTTTGCGTCGAAAGTTTTTTCGACATGCGTATATTCGTCTAGTACGACGAGTTGGATTTTTTCGCCGACAATATTTTCATTTGTGTAGCCGAGTGCGTCGACGTATTTTTGCTCCAGCTGAATTTGGTACTCGTCAGCACGTAAGTCGAGCTGGTCGCCCGCTACGACATCAACGTTGACGTTTCCGGGCGGCAGGGCTTCGGCGGAAATAAGATATTTTTTGTCGGTTTTTTCGCTAGTGACATAGGTGATACTGAGCGTTTTTTGCTCGACCATACTGTCGCCATCGATACCCTCAATTTTCTTGAGTTTTTCGATTTGCTCTTCGGTGATTGGCGACATGCCGGTTTGGATTTTGTCTGGATTATATTCAATCGGCTCCTTATTGCCGCTGCCCATGGCGCCCTGCAGGCCTTCAAGTGCATCAAAGGAATCTTTTGACACGACGGCGAGATAACCTTCGCCGCCATAACTGTCGACCTGACTATCAATGAAGTTATTCACGCCAGCTTGAATGGCAGAAGTGGAAATAATAGAAAACGACCCAATGAAAATGGCCAAAATCGTCAGAAAGCTGCGGAGCTTATTGCGTAGTAAATTGGCATTGGCGTCTTTGATGATGTCTAAGATTTTCATTAATCTTCCTCCTCGATATCGATGTGATGGATGTTGTTTTGATCGCGCATGCCATCATTGTCGCCGTCGCCATCAAAATCTTCGCGGATGCTTTCTTCGAAAATTTTCCCATCTGCGATATGGATTTGGCGATTACATTTGTCGGCTAAATCTTGGTCGTGTGTGACGATGATTAGTGTGATACCTTTCTTCTCGTTGAGGCCGAATAATAACTTTTCAATGCGCTCGCCAGTGGCGGAGTCGAGGTTGCCGGTTGGCTCATCGGCGAAGACGATTTTTGGATTATTTACAATGGCGCGAGCAATACAGACGCGCTGTTTTTGGCCGCCGGAAAGATCGTTGGCTTTATTTTTAGCCTTATCGTCGAGTTCGACAACTTTGAGTGCTTCCATGGCGCGACGACGGCGTTCGCGGTAGCCGATGCCGGCGATTTTGAGCGGCAAAATTACGTTATTTAGCACGGTGTCGTTCGAATTCATAAAGAAACTTTGGAAGACAAAACCAAATTCTTTATTGCGGAGTTCATTAAGTTTGCGTTGGCGCAACTTACTAGTATCTTTGCCGGACAATTTAATAGTACCTTCGGTTGGTTTATCTAGCAAAGCCAATAAGTGCATTAAGGTGGACTTTCCGGAGCCGGACTTGCCGATAATAGCAACTGATTCACCCTCGTAAATATCGAGGCTGATGCCGCGAAGAGCCTCAAATTTTGCGTCGCGTTTGCCGTAAGCCTTATGTAAATCGCGCACGCTTAAAAGTGGACGTTTACTCATAAGATATATTTTACCACGCCACGCTTATGTTTGAGAAATGAGCGCGCAAAAAGTAGAATAAAGAAAATGCTCTTTAAAAAGGGGGTGCGCATATGGATCTACATGAGCAAAAGATCCTCTTCGAACAGTTGGTGACTAGTAAAATCGTCCAGACGGAATATGGCATGATTGTTTTGCCGGTCAAAGGCATGCAGGAGTTCCACGACAAGATGGGCTTTGCGGAGAATGAGCTGTGTTTCTTCTCATTAAGGCTGCCGGAATGCGAAGATGGTCTCTATAACTATTACATGGGCAATTTTTTGGCCGACGATGTGAAGTTTGAGATTATTGAGGCGTTTTATTATGATACTAAAACTGGAGAATCGGAGGAATTTGCCTTTGGCAACGTGCTAGTAGACTCCTTTAGGCGTAGCCTGCTAGCAGCCGAAGCGATGTTTTGCGGCGATATTATGGTCGACAACCGCGGTCGTGCATTTGTCGCGTTTATGATTTCGGACGACATTGGTGTTCGAGCAATATTGACTTTCAAGCCCAAAACGCTCGGAATTCCGATTTTCCTGGAAGACTCAGCAAAAACCGCTCGACTTTGGTTTAATGGCGAGGAGTTTTACTATTCCCCAACTACGTTCTTTTACGTTGATGGTAATTATCTGCCGTCATAACCGCTTTGCCCCGGTCTTGCGCCGGGGCACTTTTTTGTGGTAAAATATAGCGCAGATTGGACCGTCGCCAAGCGGTAAGGCACTGGGTTTTGGTCCCAGCATTCGCAGGTTCGAATCCTGCCGGTCCAGCCATTTTTTGTATAACAAAAACTGGACGGCAGGATGAGAGCCAGGTTCGTCCAATGCCCGGCGAAGCGACGGCGCATTGTTTATATCCTGCCGGTCCAGCCATTTTTTGTTGTTGTATAATTTAAGTATGGGCAAACGAAAAGTTAATGAATTATTAATCCAGCGTCGCGTTGTCATTGGTTTTATCGGCGCAATTTTGATTATTTGCGTCGGTGGGCTGATTGCTTTTAATGTGCGCAAGAATAATAACGCAACAGGCGATGAGGTTCCGCCAAAATATACTTCTTCCGACGAGGCCGAAAACCATTTTTATCAACGTTATGGAGCGAATGAATGTAAGTTTACCCGTATAGATGATGGTGCGGATGGAATTATCCCAGTTTTGCTATCTGAATGTGAATATGAAAACGAAGTTGTTAGCTATATTAGCGATGAGCAATCCGACGATTTACTGTCTACATTATTGCCGCGTAGAGCCAATGATATCAATTCGCAAATAAAGGCTGTCTCTAGTTCGTCTGACGGCATTATTTACGTTATGTATGATGGATTGGATGATAAAACGTGGCAAACAATTCCAGATTTTGATGATATTAGAAATAACGTAGTATATGCTGAAATTGATTTTGCAAATGTTAACGAAGATCGTATGTTAGTGCAAAAGATTACGGAGATATGCAAGCAATATTTTCCTAGAATACAAAAAGAGACCGATAACCAAAACATTGCTTCGGCGGTTGTTTTTTCCTTTAAGGATATTGTCGTTCAAGTTCGAACTGGGAGTGACAAAATAGCTCGTTATAAGCCTGGTAGCTCTTTAGAGCCTGAAGAAATATTGCTAGACGATTATCTAAAATAATAGAAAGGAATCTAATGGACGAGAAAGACAAAGAAATAATTGAAGTTCTTGAACAAAGCAAAGACGATTCGGATTCCGAAGAATTATTAGCATGTAGCGAATAGCTATTTTAATCGTGCGCCTACAACATCGCGGATGAGCTCGCAGTTTTTGATGCGGGCGTATTTTGGTAGTTCGGAATTTACTTCGGCGATGATTTTTTCTGCGTCGATATCTTCGTTGTGATAAATAGTTGCAAAAATGGAATTGTTTTTTTCGTAAACTTTTACTTTACTTATTTGGTGGTATTTTTGGAATAATTTCTCGATATTATCCGGTGAAACATTTTCGCCGTTCGATAAGATAATTAAACGTTTTTTGCGGCCAGTAACGTATATCTTATGGTTTTTAACGTACCCTAAGTCTCCTGTGCGGAAATAACCATTTTCGTCAAATGATTTATGTGTTAGTTCTTCGTTTCTATAATAGCCAAGCATAATATTTTCGCCTTTGACGAGAATTTCGCCTACCCCGTTTTGATCTGGATTATCGATTTTAACATGTTGGTTTTCGAAGATTGTGCCCGACGATTCGAAATCGTCTTCATTGTGATATTCTACGGCAACAATAGCGGAAGTTTCGCTGAGACCGTAAGTATTAACGAGGCCAGTATGATGCTCTTTAAAGAATTTACATATTTCTGGCTGGAGATTCGCACCACCGACAAATAAATGTCGAATTCGTCCGCCGAGGAGCATATTAGGGTCGACATTTTTTTCTTGGCATATTTGATAAAAACGTTCAAAGATTAATGGCACGGCACAAAAGATGGTTGGTTTGACTTCGGTTAACTCTTCTGCGATTTTTTTCGTATCGCTACACAAATAAAGCTTCATGCCGCTGATTAAGGCGTAATAAAAATTACTAATGCAGGCATAAGTGTGACTTAGCGGTAAAAACAAATAGTCGATATCATTCTCGTCCATTGGTGTGCGTTTGCGCAAATTTTCGAAATTCGCATACATATTATGCTGGCTGAGGGCGACGGCTTTTGGTAGTCCAGTTGTTCCGGAGCTAAAGACGATTTTAGAGATTTCGTCGGCATTTTTTACATCTTCATCTAGTGCGTAACTATTCTCTATTGCGACGTCTTCGATTCGGATGCTGGTGATTGGAAATTTAGTTAGCAGCTTAGCAGTAATGTCTTCGTGCGATTGATCATAAATAATCGCGTCGATGCCATATTTCTTTACTACGTGGCTCACATTATTGAGTTGCCATTCTTTGCTTATTGGGACACTAATTCCTACATAACCCATGATTGCTGCGTCGGCGATTAAATAGTTATACGAGTTATTCGCAAAAATAGCGATTTTCTTATGCGCAAAACCGGAATGTTGCAAATAGGCAGCGAAGTTTTTGGCGTCTCTGATAAATGTAGCGTAACTTTTATCCTCCCATACATCACCTTTTTTCTCGTAGATGAATGGTTTTTCGTCGAGCTGCAACAATTTACCGTTTAGTAATTTTTTGATTTCGTAAATCATTATTTAATTTTTCCTAGAAGCGCGTAATAATTGATTTTCGTATGATGTTTTGCGTCGCATGGAATTTTGCGCAGACGTTTAATGTGATATTTTGTGGCTTTAATTTCGCGCATAAAATATTTAAATTGCAAATTATTTGGCGGATGCTTACTTTCATAAAAGATGTATAATTCTTTATCATTTTCTAGCACGGCACATTTGTCGATATTACGGAAGCGTCGGATCATCTTTTGCTCGATTTGGTTGCTAAAATAGCGCTTATTATTAAGATGGACGGTAGCTTTAGTGCGGCCGTAATAATATAGCTTACCGTTAATTATTGCACCGGTGTCGCCCGTATGATGCCAAAGTGTACCAGTGTTGTCGCGAACTTTATTGTCTTTATATTTATCAAGATAATCTTCGAGAAGCGCGGCGCTACTGATGTAAATTTCGCTACTATGATTTGTTTTAATATTTACGCCTTTGACGGGTTTGCCGAGAATTGTCTCACCTTCCAGGCAGAGATGTTTAATGTAATCATTTAAATCTGTTGATGCGATAAGATTACATTCTGTAGCGCCATAAATGTATTGAATTTTACAATTTGTGAAGTTATTACGGATAATTTCTGCTTCGTTTAGATTTAGAATCGCGCCACCAATATAGATGGTTTGTAAAAACGGATACATATTTTTAGTTTTAAGACAGAAATCTGGCGAGGTCATAATGGTTGTGATTGGATATTTACGGAAACGCGCGAGCTGACTGTTTAGTTTGCGCTTATTATTACTAGCGAGATTTAAGTTCGGTAGGACTGTCGTAAAGCCTTTGACAATATTGGCGAAAATATAAATGTATGAAGTTGTTAAGACAATTTCATTGTCATTATGTGATTTAAAATTTTGGTTTATTAAACGTAACTGCTGATAGAGTGATTCGTGCGAGCGGATGGCGATTTTTGGTTTGCCTGTTGAACCGGTTGTCATCGTCATTAAGGCGATAGTTTCATCTTCTGGCTCTGGATAGATTTGGAAGATATTCGGGTCATCTTCGTGCTCGTCGACGTTGATAATATGATCGATTTTGCGAATTTGCGGGAAAAGATGGCGGACGAGTTTTGTGCGATTTGAAACGAGAATAAAACCTGGTTGAAAATGCTCAAAAGCACGTTGGATGCGCTCTTGCTGCGCCCAAATATCTACATATAGGATGCTTGCGCCAATTTTAAAAGTAGCAAGCATATATACGCAGAGTTGGTATGATGAATTTGCGAAAGCTAGAATGCGGTCGCCTTTACGTACGCCGTATTTAGTCAAAGTTTCTGTAGCGATTGCGACGTCGTTTTGTAAGTCTTCGAACGTGCGTGTTTGTAAATGTCCGTCGTGATAAAAAATGAACGCGAGTCTTTTAGGATGAATTGAGCAAATATCGTCAAATAGTCGCGTTACTTTACTCATTGACTGACCTTCTCGTAAATGCAAAAATCCCGATAAAACCACGATTGATTTTTTTCGAATAATTTTTGACTTTCTTTCTCTAGAAAAACGAAATTTTCAGAGTTGATATAACGTTTGTTTTGCATGTTCCAATAGGCAACTTTTGCATTCTTCGAGCTAAGCTCCGTAATACTTTTGATGTTTTTAATGAAATTTTCTTCACTCATATATTCGAAGATGTCGGACAAGTTGAAGAAATCGATTTGTTTTGTTTTGATTGTGATTAAATCGCCGTGCAGTAGCGTGATGCGATCGAGGTTATCTCGAATTTTTTCGTAATAGTTTTCGCGTAGATATAATGGAAGTGCCTCGTCGGCGAATGTGCCAAATGCTATATATGATAAATATTGATTGGTATTATTTTTTGAGTGTGATATACCAAAACGCACACGCGCTTCGATATCTTTGGCGGAATCATTTTTATCTTCGACATAACGATAGAAGTTTTTATCACGTCCTAACTTCCCCATCACTTTTGCGCCAAAATATATTTTAAAGAGCGCACGGTAGCGTTTGGTGCTGACTTTTTCGGAATAATATTTCTTCTGCTCGTCTAAATCGTTAAGTTTTGCAAAAGTTTGAAAATTTTTTGTGCCCGTTACGGCCGGAATGACAAATTTCCGGAATAGTTGAAAATAGTGTTCGAATTTACCAACATGGATAATGCCACGTTCGATGAGATTTAGATTTGTTTCAAAATATGAACGCGCATCGACGCTTAAATCTTTGCAGATGTGTTGATAAATTTCTTTACGCGAACTGCTTTCATTTATGCCGAGGAATTCTAGTGCAGTTTTACGCGGCAGGTTCTTAATGGCGGCGATTTTTAGTTCCGTACAATATAGTTGGGTTTTATTAATGTCGAATGCGTAAACGTGTTTTGGGTCTTGTGTAAGCAAGGCTAGTGAATTGTCGCCGGCCGAACAAATTGAAAGGCAGCGTTTATCTTTTGCGTTTGCGGCTTTTAGCAAAAGATTCGTATCTTCCCAACAGTTGGCGTAGCGAATGAATGAAAAATCAGTTTGTTTGCTCATCTCTCCTCCGAATTATCTCTATGGTACCATTTTTGCCGTCAACTTTCACTGTGTCTCCGTCGTGAACTTTCGCGGTTAGGCCGCGAACGCCAGCAACTAGCGTGATGCCAAGCTCGCGGGCTACTACGGCCGAGTGAGATAGGATGCTGCCGCGTTCAATAATTATCGCTTCGGCCATCGGAAACAGTACGGTCCATCCAGGATCGGTACGCTTCGCCATTAAAATGTATCCGCGCACGTTGGCGTTTTCGGGACTGTCGACGTATTTGACTACACCGGTCACCGTACCGCCGCCGCCCGCTACGCCACTAAGTAAGCGACTAGTAGTTTTAGTCTTTGTTTCTTGGTGGCTATAAATCGGAATCATGTTTTCTGGTTTAACATCACCGTAGAAATACATACGTTCGTAGGTTTCTTTTTTGTCGTTTGCGGCATATTCTTTTTTGCGCGCGTCGATTTTGTCACGAATCTCGTCTACGGTATATTTGCCGCGTTTGATAATAACCGTAATCTCATCTTTTTCGAGGTAGAAAATATCACGTTGGCTGCGAATGAGACGCTCGTTTGCCATGTTTTGGCCAATGCGCAGATAGATGTTTCGCACGATTGAATAAATATATGTGCGACGTAGGCGTAGCATCTCGCGGTTGCGGACGAAATATTTGGTTTCTTTGATCAAAAATTTTGCCTCGGCTTTCTTAATGCCTTTGAAATATGACAAGAAACGCGCCTCGGCTTTGTTGGATTTCTTTTCTTTATTTTCCGGTAGCTGTGGTAGTTCGAGATATTGCTTGATGATATTAATCAAGAAGCTCGGGTTTTGCTGCATCGTGATGGTCTCGAGTTTTAATTCATCCATCGAGCGTGCGCCGTATTTGTTGATATAGCTATTGAGTTTCGAAAAGATGATTAAGCTGTTTGAATTCAGTTTTCGTACGAGTTCGTCGGTGTTACTTTCTTTAAAAATGTTATAGAGCGTCGGTTCGCGGCGGATTTCCTTGACGAGTTTTAAGAGTTCTTCGCTTTGTTTGGCGCTTTCGACATTTCCTTGCTTACTTAAAATGTCACTAATCAAACCTTCGGCGTTGTAGACTTTAGCATTTTTCGCCATATCAGTGAGCGCTCCGTAAACGACCATAGCGCCCATATCGTTTGCAATTGGCGTAATGAAATCGTCAAGGATTTGTGCTTCAAGGTCCTTATATACTTCGAGTAATTGTTCATTAGTATAACTAGCGAATGTGTTGTCATAGTACGGACGCGTGATGCGATTAAATTTATTGACGAATTTTCTGCTCGCGCCTTTCATGTGGATGAATTTATGAATAAAGCGCAGATAGATTTTTACTAGACGAGTTTTGGCTTGGCCGCCGGTTTCTTGCAATGGGGTTTTGACGCCCATCATGTTTTCCATGTATTTTTTATTCTTTTCGTAGCCAGGATAGAGTGAGGTCATCTTGTACCAGCTATTCAGTCGATAATAAATTTTATTTTCGTAGAAGCACAACATATTGTCGAGATCGGATTTGATGCTATTGATTGCCTCTTCGCTGATATAAAAATTACGGAGCGTTTGTCTATAAATTTTACTGTAGACTTCGCGCGCGAAAGTATATGTGAGCGGAGTGGTAACACCAGAATAACTTTCGATGATATTTGAATTGTCTAAAATTGTGCGGGGCTTATTTTTATCGATATGGCTACAATTTACGATTGGGCGCGATTGTAGGATATAAATTTGATTATCTTTGACGGCAAATTCGATATCGAGTGCAATGCGCGGATTGTGACTCTTTTCGATAGTTTGGCCAACGTCGTAAATTTTTAGTAACGTTTCATTATCGACGCGCGCTTTACGTTGCGGGTTCTCGTAGTTTACCTCGCGAAGTGTATTGACGGTGTAATCGGAACTGTTTTCTTTGCCTGATACTAGATTTTCGCCAACGCCATTAACGACCGAAATGAGCGTTTCGTCAGGATCGTTAGTTTGTGGGTTGCTCGTAAACATGACGCCGGCATATTCTGGGTCGACCATAGCTTGGATAATTACAGCGATGCGTATTTTGGAATTGATGAGTTTGTTTTCGTAGCGGTATTGCATGGCGCGTTCGGAAAAACAAGATGCGTAGCATTTTTTGATATAGTCGAATATTTCGTCGTCTTGTTTTAGGCTTAAATATGATTCCATCATGCCGGCAAATGAATGGTTTTTGCCGTCTTCATCGGTAGCACTTGAGCGCACGGATACTAACTCCATCGGACTAAAAGTTTTGGCCATTTCAGCGCGAACAAGCTGCTTAGTTGAGTCGGAGAACTTAGTTGCTTGGATGATTTTGACGATTTTGCGGCGATTCATCTCCGAATAATTATTTAGAAGATGAAAGTACTCATCGCGGCTCTCGTAGAGAAAATCGAGGAAACAATCTGACGTCAAAACAAACCATTTTGGAATATTAATGCTAAGTTTTTGCATATCGGCGAGGCTGTAAGCTTTGCCGCCAATTTGACCGAGGACTGGCTTTTTGTCGTTTGCGGAGTAAATTAGCATTATTTGCCTCCTCTTTTATATGCATAAAATGCGCAAGATATAAATAATAGTATGACTAGTACGATCCAAATTTCGTATTGCGAAAAAGTATCTTGTCCCCCGGCGAAAAATAAATAAATAGCACATGTGAGCGGTAAGAATATGACTTTGCATAGCGGAAATAGTTCCCAGATAAAAATAATTGCGAGGAGTAGTAAGCTGAATACGCCATTAATATTAAAGAAGGCAAAATTTAGCCCCAAAAAGCTAGCGACGATTAGTATTAGTAGGAAGATTAACTCATTTTTACTAAGATAGTGCTTTTTGTGCCGACGGCGGTCTTTTTTATAATCATGAATATCGTCGACGGTGCGCATGATGTAGGCCAAGAGCAAAAATAAGATGAATAACTGCAAAATATTTGGTACCGCGATATCTCGTGTGAGATTCGTTATGAGCAAACTAAAAATCATCGCCAAAGTTGCGTAGATTAGCAAGCGATATTGGGCGGAGATATATTTTATGATATTCATTTTGGCAATCTCCTGTAGATTTTGGCTTTTGTGAGGAGGGCGCGCTTGCTAAGCCCGACGTAATCACATAGCCGATTTAGTTCGGCGGTTGGTTCTTCGGTATATGTGTGCTCGTCGAGAATTTTGCGCGCTTCTTGTCGAGTGATTTGGCCACTTCGAATTTGCACGCTTAGCTCTGGCAAACCATGTGGCCGCCCTTCGGCGCATTGATAAATATATTTTGCGGCATTATGAATTTCGCAATCGTAATGTTCTTTTTCTTGCGCTTCGACGCGCCAAGAAGTGTTATCTTCCAAAAACTTTATGACGTCGTTTTTGTTGTAAGGATGGTAGAGGAAATATGCGACAAATTCGCGAAAATCATTACGCTTTATGCCGTTAAATAAGATTTTTTCGACATTCTCGCGCATATCGCCGCCGAGTTTTTTATTAATACTCTCTAGTAATTTACTATAGAGCGCGATGATGTCGGTGTCTTTATAATCTTTCAGACCTTCGTCGACCAAGATCGAGAATGTGTCTCTGTCGTAGTAGCGCATCATTTGGTCGAGCCCGCGACCGTGCATGCAAAGGCCGGCATTAATTTTAGCTGTATAGTTAATCATCGTTGCGTAGCCGAGATAGGAACAGGCGATACATGGTACGAGCCATTTTTTCATTGAGTAGCGGTAGATTTTGCGGAGTAATTCGGCATCATATTCGATATATTCATGTTCGACATTGAATTCTTTAATAGTTTTATCGATATTTTTTCTAGCCTCGGCGCTCAGGAAACCATTATTAATAGTGAAAGCTTTTACTTTAAGGCCATAAGTGTGGATTAGCTGATAAAGGACATAAGTGCTATCTTTGCCACCTGAGACGCCGACGGCCGCGTCGTAATCATATTTCCCTTTTACGGCATCAATGCGCTGTATGAATAATTTTTCGAGATGTTTGTAATCTTTTAGCTCGGCCGCCTTGAGATCGAATGCGTGACAATAATTGCACTGACCATCAGAATAAATGCGCAGTTTGCGGACGGTTTTGTCGTTTAAGCAACGGTTACAGCTTTTGCTCATGTCAAGTCCTTGATAAATACTGCATAGCGTTTTTCGTTCGATTCGAACCGGGCGGCGAAGCGTTGAAAAGTGGAACGTTGTTCACATTGGAAATGATATAAGATATCTGAAAAACCCTGGTCTTGGATATATTTGCTACCGAGATATAGAAGAGCTGTATAAATTTTGTGCTTTTGGTATGCTTTGCGCACGGCGGAAGTTTTTGAGACGAAGTACTTCCCGTCTGGTGTTGGATAGCCCATAACGAAGCCGATAGCCTCGCCGGCAGGATTGTACGCGACGTACATAACTAAATCTAGTTTATGCGTCCATTCTAAATAGACTTGTTCAAAATAATCGTAGGAGATTTCTGAATATAGGTAGCTTCCCGCAAAGGCATCAAGCGATATGTTATAGATATCTTTTGCGACACTATATGCTTCTTTTTCGCGGAATAACTTGAAGGTGAAGCCGTCTTTTAATTTTGCCTCATAAGCCTTCTTGCTGAGATGATAAAGCGGATTGTCGATTTTAACTTGTGCGCTGCGATAAGTATAGAGTTCGCGGTAGCCGAGCCGCTTAATAAAGTCAATGTAATATGGCGGATTGTCGCAATCTGGCATTAATTTTGTTTCGAAATTGCTAATTGCCCAGCGATACGACATCCAAGTGGTGTAATTGAGCGGACCGACGATATCTTTATAGCCAAGCTTGCGGGCTTTATCTTCGATTTGCTCGAATAATGAATGGGCGGTTCCAAAATCGTCAGGTAGCGAAACGAAGCCGAACATGCATGGGTGGTCGACGATGTTTTTGTTTACGATAAGATAGGCGCTGGCGCCGTTGAGCTCAAAATATTCAGAGTAATCGGCGAGCTTCAAAATTTCTAACTCTTTCTCCATGCCTATGTTTATTATATATTAATTTTTAAGATAAAATAAGTAGTATGAAAGATTTATCGAACCAAAAAGTGCAACATATTTTGACTGAGAGATTAGATTATTTGCGCTTCCCAGTTTTTGAGGAGTTTGGCGTGATTGCAATAGATGCAATTAAGGGTCGACAAAATTTGAGCTATGTCGGTAGTGGCGAGGATGATAATTTTCGTGCTTTATGCGCGGAACTTGATATAGATTACGAAAAACTGGTGCGTATCGATAAGCAGATTCATTCGAATATTTGTTGTCGCGTGGATGATTTTCGCGCTAAGCTGACGGATTGCGATTGTTTAATAACTAATACACCTGGCGTGTCTTTAGTGACGCGCGAGGCGGATTGTATTCCGATTTTAATATTCGACCCAGTGCACCATGTAATTGCGAACGTACACTCCGGTTGGCGTGGTACGGTGAAGCATATCGTGAAGAACGCTGTTGCGACTATGGAGCGCGAATACGAAAGTCTACCAAGAGATTTAATCGTGGCTTTGTTGCCGAGTATAGGGATGGATCATTTTGTCGTGCGCGATGATGTGCGGCTGCCTTTCTTGCAGGAGTTCGAAAATGTGCCGATTAAAGTTATTAATAACGGCGAATATTTGCTAGACGCGGTTAGCTGCGTAAAAGAAGATTTGATGAAAGCCGGTGTGCTCGCGCAAAATGTATACGATAGTGATATTTGTGCTACTTGCGAAGCAGATCAGATTAATTCTTGTCGCGGTGGTGCTGGTACCATGCGTAATGCAGCATTAATTTGTATTAAAGATTAAAACATACACATGTCGGATTCGAGCAAGATTTGGGCGGCACCATCGATGTCGCAATGACGGATGCGGTCGTAATATTCTTGGCGATAACTAATAAAATCAAGTCCGGCCTGTAGGTCGTATATCTCTGCTTCGAGTTCTTGGCGTTTAGCGTCAAGCATCTTCTTGCGTTCGGGTATTGTGCTAGTTCCGGCGGCGTATAAAGATGCATAGCGGCGAATTTCGTCATCTGTCATGTGGCAATGTTGGAGATGCCGAATCGTACGTATCCACTGCAAATCGAATTCGTCGAAGCGCGGATTTTTCTCAGTTTTACCGATGCTAGGAATTAATTCTGCGCGAACAAAATGTCGAATATCTTTGGTCGTATAACTAGTTTTTGTTACGACATCTTTTAGGCTGTAGATTTTTTGTTCTAGCATAACTAGTATATAATTATAGTATGAAACAGTCCGAAAATGTGAAAATGTTAACAGTTTTGGGGATATGTTTGATTGGCGTGATAATTTTGTTCGTCGTAATGTCGAACGGCATTCGCCCGTCCCTAGATACGCCAGCTCCGGATAATAAGAATTCTCATGATGAAAGTAGGGTTAATAACGAGGAGCATGAAATGCAAACAATAGTCGCGACGATTGGCGAGAAAAAATTTACTATACAATTAGCAAACACGGAAGCGGCAAAAGAATTTGCCGCTGCAACACCATTTGAACTTGAAATGAGCGAATTGAATGGGAATGAAAAATACTACCGTGGCGAAACTTTACCGACGGCAGCGTATGATGTAGGCGCGATTCATGCGGGCGATTTGATGCTTTATGAAGACGATTGCATCGTGCTATTTTATCAAGATTTTAAGACGACTTATCGTTACACAAAATTAGGCAAAATCGTTAATCCGGATGGTTTAGCGGAAGCGGTAGGCTCAGGCAACGTAAACGTAATTTTTACAAAACAATAAGGAGGAAAATGGCAAAAGCACTAGTCGTATATTTCTCACGTGCAGGCGAGAATTATAGCGTTGGGAATGTTGAAGTTGGCAATACGGAATTGTTTGCCAAAAATATCGTGGAACAGCTGAAGGCCGATGGTCACGAAGTGGATGAATTCAAAATTGAGCCGGTCGTTCCATACCCTGAAGGATATGATGATTGTGTCGCTAAGGCGACTGAAGAGCGTACGATGCAGGATCGTCCAGAATATGTCGGTGACGTGGATCTTGAACCATATAGCACGATTTTTATCGGGTATCCAATTTGGTGGGGCGATATGCCGATGATTGTATATAACTTCCTTGAAAAACATACTTATACCGGTAAAAATATTGCACCATTCTGCACGAGTGAGGGATCGGGCGAATCGGGGACATTTAATACGATTAGTAATCTCGCCGTGGGCGGAATTATGCAAGAAGGTCTCGCGATGCCTGGCACGCTGGCGCGTCAAGAAGGTGGCAAAAAGCAAGTTCAGTATTGGGTTGGCCAGATGGGCATTTAAGTTTAAAAAAGACGCCGCTTGGCGTCTTTTTTTTGATTGGTTAAATTTTGCGATTACTCGTAAGGATACTCGAGATATCTGCAAAGGCGAAAATAACAATCATAGCGCCAAGCACTTGGAACATGATATCTGGAATTAGAATTTTGCCAAGGATACATAGCACGCCGCAAAGAAGACCAATGCAAGCAAGAATGAGTGGCGTCTTAAATGAATCTGGGTGCGATTTGCGGAACATTAAGGCGTCTTGGATGCGAAGCATACTTTCGAGAATAATGAAGATGCCGACGATGAAGGAAATAACTTCTTTAATGAATTGCATTTGCGTACAAAGGAAAATACCTGCAACTAGTAATGCGATGCCAGTAATGAGGGCTGGAATATCGCGCGCTTTCTTTTCTTTGACGCGAAAGTAGCCGACGAAATTAAAAGTGGCATAGAGTAAGAATAGAATGCCAATGGTAACTGAGATTATATTCGTGACGGTGCCGGCCCAAATTAAAAGCGAAATGCCGAGCACGAGCATGATGATATCAATAACGATTGGTGCAGCGATTTTCTTCGCTTTTGGCGCGTCTTTAACTTCGATTTTCATTACTTCCTTAGACATATGCTTCCCTTTTTTCTTGATGCCATTATAGCATTATTTGCGACGGCGCGCTTCGAGCCATTCGGGAACGTTGGTGAATTTAATTTCTGGCATGTAATTAATTTCATCTTCGGTGACATCGAAAATTTGTTGATAGACAATTTCGACGGAACCATATTCGGCGTCTTCCATCCTAAACCCGAGTTCGTTGGCGAGTTTTTCGACGGCTTCGGCGGATTTACCTTCGATTTCAATGAATGATGGTACCCATGGCCATGTATCAATGTCGATTTCAACCCCATCTTTTATCCAAGACTCACGATAAGTTTCTTGCTGGGCCTTTGGCGCGCCAATAGCGTACGTGAGGAATTCGATGGCATTATTATAATTATCGACTGTGAGACAAATTTCTTTCATGCCTTCAATACTACGGTCGTCGCAATGTTTGAACGACATCGTGATCTGATTGCCTTCATTGCGTACGCGATAATATTCATTTGGATTTGGGCTATCAAATACGGCGCGTTCCATCATGCGCTCTGGCTGAACTAATTCCGCGCCGATGTTTTTGAGGAGCTTGCGGATGTTTTCTTTGTCGATATCCAAAAATTTAGCTTCGATTTCTGCTTTCATATTCTTAGTATAGCGTATATTTTACCGTTTAGAGCATGCCCTTTTTCTTGAGCCAGATGCCAGCGGCGATGGATACTAATACTGAAATACCTAAAATAACCCAAGCCGATGCATGGTTAGTGCCGATTTCGCCAAACCAGACGTTCATGCCTAGGAAGGATGAAATCATGGTAGGAATCGAAAGAACAATCGTGATACCTGCGAGGAATTTCATGACGTTGTTGAGGTTGTTTGAAATGACAGTGGCATAAGTATTAGTAATGCTAGAGAGAATTTTGCGATAGAGCTCGGCCATGTCGATGGCCTGATGGGTTTCAATCATAGTGTCGTCGAGCAAATCGGCGTCGCCTTCGAAAAGCGGGATAACGTTGCCTTTGCTAAGGCGATCAAGCACGCCGTCGTTTTCTTTAAGAGATGTCGTGAAGTAAACGAGTGTTTTTTCGGTGGCGAGAAGATTAATGAGGTCCTCGTTTTGGGTGGATTTTTGAAGCGTGTCTTCCCTAGCTTCGATTTCGCTATATATTTCGTTAAGCGCTTTAATATAACTTGCCGCCGCCGCGTTAAGGACTTGAATTAGGAAGCGCGATTTTTTGGCGGTGCGAAAATCTTTGACGGTATTTTTACGAAAGTCATTAAGAAGTGTGGTGCCTTTTGGTGCGATTGTAATGAAATAGTTGTTGTTTGTGATAATTATACCGAGCGGATAAGTAACATACTTGTCTTCTTGGCTAATAAAGGCAGGAACGTCGATGACGATAAGCGTGGCGTTCTTTTCGGTTTCGATGCGCGGCAACTCATCATCATCGAGCATTTTAGCGAGTAGCTCGCGACTGACATGGGTGATGTCGGCTACGCGACTAATTTCATCATCAGTCGGCTGCGATAAATCTATCCAACTATCTGGTAAAATTTCATTCAGACGATCGAGCTTTTGAGTGTGAATATTAGACTTGTAGCACTTAAGCATTTTATTCTCCGTCGATGTCGATTAATTCATAATCACGCGTGCCGAGGCCGAGGCTTTCGGCATATGGCAAGATTTCGCGGCCCTGTTGACGATCAATGCGCTCTTGGAGTTTGATTGCGCCTGGGTCATTGCTGGCCCAAACCATATCAATGAAAGCTTGATCGTTGGCGACTGGGTCGAGGCTAGCGACGATACCGAGGTCGGCCATGACCGGGTCGCCTTGATTGGCGTCACAATCGCAGTCGACGGAAAGCGCATTCATGACAGTAATGTAAACGATTTGTTTGCCATTATCTTTGAGGTAATCGGCGACAGCCGTGGCGGCTTCGGCCATTGATTCGATGAAATTGATTTGTTCTGGCAGATTTTCCCAAAGTACATCTGGATTATCGGTTTTGCCGGCACTATGAATATAGGCTTTGCCGTTACGGGAAGCGATGCCGATAGACTGGTTTTTGATATTAGCGCCAAAACCGCCCATGGCGTGGCCTTTGCCGTGCGCAAGATTGACGATGGAATCGTAATTAGCAAAGTTTTTGCCGATGATGTCGTATTCGAGATTTTTGCCGCGCTTGACTGGAATTTTAATTTCGCCGTCAGCATCCATAATATCGACATCGGCAAATTCGGTGAAGCCATGCTCCTTAGCAACCGCGAGGTGGTCTTCGGCAGTGTTGCGGGCGCCCGGATAGGCAGTATTACACTCGATGATTGTGCCATTGAGACTCTTAACGAATGGGCCAATGAGATTGGCTTTAAGATAGCCTTTTGCGCCGCGTTCGCCGGTGGAAACCTTAACGCCGACTTTGCCTTTCAACTCGACGCCGAGCGCTTGATGAATCTTAATGAGCGCATCGCTCGCGATGTTTTTTGTAAAATAAACTTTAGCCTTATCCATAATCTTATTTTAACATCAAATTTGCTATAATTTAAGATATGAAGAAACGTACAAAACTGGCCGACCGCAAATTGCCGAATTATACCAAGGGCGAAGAAATCTTTAATATGGTGTCGCATATTGTGGGTGCGGCATTCGGTGTAGTAATGCTGGTACTCTGTACGATCTTCTCAGCCATTCATGGCAGTTTGGCGGGTGTACTATCCTCTATAGTGTTTGGCGTCTGTATGATTGTGCTTTATACGATGTCGGCAATTTATCATGGCTTATCGCCACGCTTAAAAACCGCTAAAAAAGTGATGCAAATCTTTGATCACTTATCGATTTTCTTATTAATTGCGGGTTCATATACGCCAATTACGCTATGCGGATTGATGCGCGCGAATGTGCCGCTAGCGTGGATAATTTTTGGTGTAGTGTGGGGAATGTCGATTCTTGGCATCGTGTTGAACGCGATTGATATTAAGAAATATGCCGCTTTTTCGATGACTTGTTATATTGGCTTAGGCTGGTGTATTGTGCTTTCCTTGCCGTATCTTATTTCGACATTTGATCCGTTTGCGATTGTATTACTCTTCCTTGGCGGCCTTTGCTACACGATTGGTGCAGTTTTATATGGCGTAGGGCGCAAAGTGCGCTATATGCATTCGATATTTCATCTACTCGTAGTGGCTGGCAGTGTGTTCCAGGGTTTGATGATTTTACTCTACGTGTTGTAAAATAAAGCTAGCCTCAATCTGTTCGAGGCGCTCGTTTACTTTTTCTACTATTTCTCAAAAAGGGGGTATTGCTGATGAAACAGTACAGAATTAGTCGGCTAATTGATGAAAGTGGCCTGCAAGGTTTCGACTTTGCGAACAGCGACTGCGAAGTGAATTGGACTGTTGCCCTGCACGGCGACAAGATGTTGGCTCGGCGTACCGTGACGACAGATGACGGCAGCGATTTTTATTGCATTGCCGTGCCCTACGCGTTGATGGAGGAAACTGAAAGCATATATGAGGAAATCGTCGTCGACTTTGTGGAGACGTGCTTCGACGTAATGGCGGATGGGTCCGGGAATAACCTGAGCCTGTTCCGGGATTATGCCGGCGCGAACGATCCCGATTTGGCGGAATTGCTGGCCTTCTTTGGTCGCGATTATGCCGATTTCCTGGCCGATGTTTTCTTCTGGTATGCGGTCTATCTGGAGACGGATGCTCTGCTAGCTGAATGCGATGTTGAGGATTATCCTTCTGCTTATACGGAGGAGGAGCGGCTGGCGCAAAAGGTCATCTGGCATTTGGCCGACATGGAGCTAACCATCGAGACGTCGGACGGCGTTTTCTATTGGGAATTCGCCAAGGCAAATGGCAAAATTTGGTTCCATCGTGTGGAAGTGACAGATGGGGAGTATTATGTCTGCATGGTGCCAAGTTTTGGTTCGGTCGATCCGAAGGACGAATGCGCTTTCTCTGCCCTGCGCGACGCTGTAATTGCGGACTTTACGGACGAAGATGCCCAGTATTATGAAGCAGACGGCGATATCTTCGAGTTGCTGGATTTGGACCTGGAGGATCTCTTAGCTTAAAGAGTAGATAGTAGATTCCCCGGCACCATCAAGAGGTGCCGGGGTATTTTTTATGCTTATAACTTGCATTTTTAGCGTGCTTGTGATATTATGATGTCGGGATAAGCGCCCCCCCGCTTATCCCTTTATTGTATGATGGGGCATTAGCTCAGTTGGCTAGAGCGCCTGCTTTGCAAGCAGGAGGTCAAGAGTTCGAGTCTCTTATGCTCCACCATTTTTTTATTGTTCGAAAAATACACCCCGCGATTCGGGGTGTTTAGTTTTAGTAACGTGTTGGCAACTCGCGCGAGTAGACGGTCGTTAAGATGCGGTTGCGCTGAGATTGATAATATGCCCAATAATATACATCACTGCGCAAATTGAAGACTTCGGCGCGTTGGACGAATTTGCCAATTGAATTTCCGCCACCGCCATAGGTACGGTTAAGGATAATCTCTTTGGCATAAACTGCACCATTAATGATAAGTGGCGTGGTGCAAGTGTCTGAAGTGAGGTCTGAAGTTTTTATTACTCCGCCCATATATCCCCTAGCCCCACAAGTGTTTACTTTTCCGCTTCCGCCATGTAAGCCGGCGATAATCCAAGCATCAAGGCGTTCGACGCGATCAGTGATGACGACTTCATCTGCCATGATAATGGCGGTTGGTATTTGGTCAATTCCCTGGAAGCGATCGCCATAACTTCCATTTGACGCTTCGATATTAACGTCGATAACTAAAGTACCTTCCACGTCAATAATGTAAACGGGATTGCGATAGGTCGGGCGCACTGTGCCGCCGCTATGGTCAAGATCGGATGTGCCGGATCCGCCCATTTGCATCTTTGACAGTGCTGAGCTAGTGCCGGTTAGATAAGTATCTTTGGTTGACTTCCAATATTTTTCGCCTGTAGCCGTACAATAAACTGGTGCCACTCTAGATCCGCTCACTATTGCGTAAGCGTCGCGGTAAGTCGAGCTGTGCGCGCTTGGCGCAATATAGCGACCTTTGCTAGAATCGTAGCGACACGCTTCGCTACTGCCGAACGAAAATCGGACGAAACTTTTACTACTTCCGGAGATGGAAATTGGTCCAGTCGATATATTATAGTATTTGCTTGCATCTGCGATATCGACGATGCCGTAATCCGAAACATATCCATCGTTCATTTCTGATTTGGTCATATAGTAAAGGTCATCCACTTTTTTGGCGACAGCCATTGAATCGGTCGATGAACTAACGATGGTAGCATTGCCGAGGTTGCAAGATTCGTTGCCGACAGTCTGTTGTGAGTAGATGCATTTATTCGTGGCTACTTTTGGTGCGCCAGCGTTTGAGGAGGCGGAGTTGGCCGTAAAGCTGCCGTACGGTGTAGTGTAGCCATAAATTGCGCCAGAGCCCATATTCGAAACAGTGCCTTTGGCGATGATGCCATATTCAGACCAAGAGCCGAAGAGGCGGTTGTTGGCAGAGGTGACGGATGTCTTAACATTGCCATTTGTGACAATTTGCGACGACTCAACGCTGAAGTTTGGTTTCTTGGCAATAGTAACGCAAGCCGGCATAGAGACCTTCCAGCCACTGCCGGATGCCGAGAAAGCGGCGGTCTGGTTGTTGTCAGTAATCGTAGAGACATTAGCTTGGTTATGGCTGTCTGCTGGATACACGCCAACTGCGACGCAGAAGCGGGTGCCAGGCTCAGCTAATGGGACGCTGGCGGAGATGGAGTTGTTGACGTTTGAGCCGCCGTTATCGATGGAAATAGTTTCATCCGTGGCACCGGTTAGTTGGTTTTCGGTTTTATTTAGCACTTGATTCGTTTTAGCTACAAGTGAAGTACAATTTGCCGTTCCGCCAGCTTGACGACAGATTTCGTTGTCGGTCATGCCGTTGCCGGAGATATATTTAATATCACTGCTCGGCGTGCCTGTTGTCGTGAATGATACGACGCGGATAGTCGTATTTTTTGTATGTGTAGCATAGGCGGTCGACTGGACTTTTTGATTGATGCGCGTAGTTGTCGCAACAAAAGCTTCGACGTTAATGTTTGCGCCAGGATAAGTAATGCCGTTTGAACTGGAATGCTTAACGTATGGAACTAAGATGTAGTTGTATGGAATATTAACGGTGCCGCTAGCGGTAATTTCGCTACTGCCATTATGTCCATTTTTTACTTCCGTGCCGTAAGTGTAGGTATAGTATGTTCCCCAGCTTACGCAGCTGCCATCTTCGTCGCGTGCGGCACAATAACTATGTTCGTGTGGAACGCTATAAACACCCATTTCGACGTAGCGGTATTTGAGCTGCTGAGTAATCTTTGTACCGATGTCAGATGCGGCAATAACGGTTGAACCAGTGCAAGTCACATTCGCATGAATTTGATAGAAGTGCGTTTTGCTACTCATGTCAGTTAGTGGACAGGCGTAACTGTCGACGCTTGGAGAATCGATATTGTGTTGATATTGGCTGAAGCCTGCGCTAGATGTAGTAAGGTTAACCGTCCCGCCGGATACATCCGTACCAAATAGATAACCATTAAGCCCATTTGTACTTGAACCGGTAAGCGAGAAAGTGGCCGTGTGCGGATTGCCGCGCGTTGGCTCGTCGTTTGATGGGCCGTAGGCGATTGGCTCGTCGGCGCCGCCACAAAGATTGTATTGATATTGAACATTATCGCCAGGTTTGCCCCAGACGGTTTGCGACCAGTTGCTTGCAGAATAATTGTTAGAATAGCTTGATGAATTAAAATTCATTGTGAACTTAGACTTACTAGTGCCGCTATAGCGACTATGCGGACAGTCGCCCGTCGGCTCGCCGCGCCGGACGGTGACACATTTTGCCGCTAGACCATCATGCTTGCGCGTAACGCCCGATTGGGTGCGACTGACTATATTGTCGTATTTAATAGAGCTACAAACAGTCACGGCTTGACCTTGGCCGACAGTTACGGTTCTGGTAGTAGTTTGCACGTTCCATCCGTCGCCTACTCCGCCGGTGAATGCGCCGGTGTGTGAGGCGGTGCCGCTACCGTCGGAGTTTGGATGAATGTCCCAGTTGGAACTGGTGTCAAAAGTGTCGCCTTGAGTGCGGCTGATGCTATGAGTGAAAGAGATAGTTACACTACTAGTGTTGGCGTCGAGATTATAAACGCCCGATGTAATTTCAGAAGTGCCAGCATAGGCTTTAACTTCGCCGCGATATTTAGTTTCTTCATCATCCCATGATGGGTCGTAACAAAAGATGCTAATATTATCGTACGATTCATTCCATCCTAATTTAACTTTAGCGACATTCCATTTTTCTTCTACGGTGCTGTCATATTCGGCTTCGACCGCATGGGCATATTGAACGCCGTCAATGGATAAGGTGTGGTGTACTGGACCGTATGTGCCACTATTTATCCAGTCAACATATTGATCTAGACGCTGACTTGGGACGGCTGAGCGTTTTGGAGTGCCAGTATTTGTAAGGCCTTGAGAAATTGCCCTAGTGCCACTATAAGTCATGTCGAAAGCTGCAAAGGCATGGTAAAAACCGTAATGATAAAAGTATTGCGTGTTTGCACATGCCTCGTGGATAGTAACAGGCGATCCTGCTTTTCCGCGTGCCGGATAGAACCAGAGGGTTTTCCCATCATTAACCCAGTTCCTATCAACCTCGAATTTAATCCAGCCCATACCTGCCCATGAGCAAGAATAGCCAGCTTGATACATATTTACGTTCGTCCACCAATCGCCTTGGTCTGAGCAACTACCGCCAATTGGAGTCCCAGGTACATAACCGGCATAGGCGTTTTGGGCACCCACGAGAAATAGGCATCCAAGTATTGGAAGGATTATTGATAAAACTATTTTAGTCCTCTTGTTCATAATACCTACTCGTTTCTTTTTCTAATAATTCGTTATAAAGCTGTTGATACTTGTCTGAGTTATCCGTGTCGCCAAGTTTGGTATATGCGAAGACGTAGACTGCATAGAAATATTTCAGTTCAAAATCTTCGGTCGCTTGATCGATGTTGTCGTCTAGATATTTGATGGCAGATTCAAGATCGCCGCCGCGATCGGCCATAAATTTGGCATACATAGTGACAAGAAACATGCGTTCGGAGTTGGATTCGGCACTATTAATTAGCTCTTCGGCTTTAGCACAGGCGTCTCGATAGTTGGTGGAGAGTTCGCCGTCTTTGCCTATGTCGTCTTTGGCTGAGCCGGCAATCGTGTAGACTTCGGCGAATTTTTGAACTGCGGCGCCGTAATCTGAGTAATTCTTTTTGTCTTCTTCGGTGAGGTCGTAGATATCGCGTGGGCGAGTTTCTTCATAAATGCGGTGTTGTTCGTCAATATATTTGTAAATAAAAATACTGCCGACGGCACAAACAATACAGGCTATAGCGACAATGCATCCGCCGATGATCTTTTTGCGGTTTTTAATCATCGATATGCAACGTTTTTCGGCTTTTTCAGCTGCGAGCATACGATGATGCTCTTGCTCGGCTTTCTTAGCAGCCTTGCGCTCTTTCTTTTCAAGCTCACGGCGGTCGACGTTAACTAACAGGTCTTTGCGGGCTTTTATCTCGCCAGATTTAAACTTTTGTTCGGCTTCCGGAATCGGCACGCCGTCAATATCGACGGTTTCCGCTTTTTTCTGCGCAGCCTTGCGAGCTTCTTCCTTCTCATCAACAACTGGCTCGTCCAAATCGTCGGGCGCGTTTTTGATGTTTGGAGAATCGAAATTTGCTCCAAAATTAGTCTTTCTGTCCTCCACCTCTCCTGCAGGGACATTGTCCTTTGCGCTCATGTTAATATTTTAGCATAACTTTTTTCGCACCAATATAAAAATACCCCGCTATTTCGGGGTATTTTTGAGTAAATTTCGTATTCTGCCTGTGGAAAACTTTTGACAGGCCTGTGGAAAACTCTTTAAATACAGGTGTAGCCGCCGTCGATTGGCATAATTAAGCCAGTGACATAGGACGCTTCCTTGCTAGCGAGGAAAATGGCGCCAGCATTTAGCTCGCCCTCTTTGCCGTAGCGTTGCATTGGTACGTGCGTTCGGGCGAATTCTTGGAATTGATCAGTGTCGAGGGTTTCCGTGGTGAGTTCGGTGTAGAAGTAGCCTGGGCAGATAGCGTTGCAAGTAATGCCATCCATGGCAAGCTCGGCAGCAACGGCGCGAGTAAAGTTAACTACGCCGCCCTTACTGGCGTGATATGCGACGGTGTGAATTTCGGTATTACCGACGAGGCCATACATGGAGGCAATGTTAATAATGCGACCGTAATGATTTTTCTTCATGATGGCCGCAAAGGCACGCGTGACCTTAAAGACGCTTGTGAGATCGGTTTCGATAGTGAAATTCCATTCGTCGTCGGACATATTAAGGACGCCGTTATTTTCGGCGGAGCCGGCAGCGTTAAGCAAGATGTCAACGTGACCAAAAAACGATTCAGCTTTCTTGGCAGCCTCTTTAATGTTTTCTGTGTCGGTGACGTCGCATTGAATTGGCAGTACGCGGACGTGATGCTCTTCCTCGAGCTCCTCTTTAAGTTCTTTTAGACGTTCAACTCGACGCGCCATCACAACTAAGTCGGCACCTTGTGCGGCAAAGGCGCGCGCCATTTGGCGACCTAGGCCAGAGGATGCGCCGGTAATAACTGCAACTTGTTCTTTCAAATCAAACATAAAAACCTCCTAGTTTCTGCTTTCTATTGTACAATAAAAATAAGATGAAGGTCTTAAAAATTATCGGACGTTTGATTTGGTGTGTTATCGCGATTTTAGCGATTGCTTTGGCGACTTGCGCTCTGCTCGTGATGTTCTTTGGCTATAGCGGCGAGAAATTGCCGTGGCGCGTGGAAGAAGCGCAGACTTCGACTGTTGCCGATTAATGTTATACTAGAAGTAATATGAAGAGTTTTGGGAAAATAATTGGTATTATTTTGGGTATCGCTGTAGTGGCGGGCGGTACTTGTGGGGTATTAATAGCGATAAATGGCGGCTTTAATAAAGAGCCTGAGCCAGTGGCGGAGCCTGAACTGGAACCAGAACCGGATCCAGTCGCGACGGAGGCAAAAATGCGTATATTGTATGCTGGTACGACTTTTTGGGGGCGGCGCACGAATACTGCCGCGCGCGCTTCCGAGCTGGGCGTCAAATATCCGTTTTCCAAACTCGACACTTTGGATCGCAAAAATTATGATGCATGGATTGGCGGTTTGGAATGTCCAGTGACCGATAATGGTCACAATATGAAGGAAGAAGAAAACATATTTAAATTTAATTGTGATCCGGATTATTTACCAGAAGCGGCGAAGTATTTTACGGCTTTTGGTTTAGGTAATAACCATTCCGATAACCAGGGCGGCGGTACTGGCCTTACGACCACGCGTCAATATTTAGACCAAAATAAAATTCAGTATTTTGGCACACCAAAATATAGTGGCAATGTGGCGAGCGAACAAGCGCGCGATACGGCCGAAGCGACGAATTGCGCAATCATAGTTTTGCCGATGAATGTGACTTATGACAATACTGAAACTAAGCAGATTCAAATGCCGTTTGGTTTCTGCTCGGCGCATGGCGTGTTTGGCGTTCCGGCGGAGGATTACTTGCAGAATATGAAAACTTATTCAGCGGTTGTGCCGACGATTGCGATGCCACATATGGGCGCGGAATATAAATCCGTGCACGATACGTTGCGCCAAAATTTATATCGCAAAATGATTGATTATGGCGTGGATGCGGTGATTGCTGACCATCCGCACTGGACGCAAGACGCTGCGGCGTATAAGGATAAGTTGATTGTATATTCGATGGGCAATTTTATGTTCGACCAGACTTTTAATAAAGAGGTCTCGCGCTCGGCGGCGATTGAAGCGAATGCGCAGCTAAAAGACGTGGCGAATGTAGATTTTGACAAGTGGGACGAACTTGGTAAGGCTTGCTTGAAAGATAAAAAGAGTTGTTTTGCAAACATTCAAAATGCCGCTTTGCCACGGATTCAAATTGCTTGGACTTATGATTACCATGGCACAACATCGGCGAACGATCGTATTACGCGTTTGGCGTCCGATGCGGAGCAAGCTGAAATTGGTGCTCGCTTAAAATGGAGCGCTATTCCGGCCAGTATGAAAGTATCAAAATAGATTAGCGCGGACGACTAACCGCGACTTTGTGGGCGCGCTGTTCGATGCGGTCGTTTAAGACGGTGAGTTTTTGACTTTTGCCAGTCTTGTTTTCGAGGGCTTTGAGTATGAGAAAATCAGCGACGCGGGGATTTTTTGGCAAAATTGGACCATGCAAGTAGGTGCCGATGCAGTTTTTGTATTTGGCGCCTTCGGTCATATCTTCCCCATTGTTGCCGGAGCCAGAAACGACGGTGCCAAAAGCGAGCGTGTCGTCTTTAAGCTCGGTGAGACCGGAGTGATTTTCGTAGCCGACAATTTCGCCGAATTCTGGCGTATTGATAGTGATGTTGCCGATGAGGCGGGTTGGACCGCCTTTGGTGGTGACGCCGAGAATATTGGCGCCTTGGATTTTCTGGCCTTCGGAAGTTTCAAAATATTCACCAAATAGCTGATAAAGACCGCAAATAACGAGTGCTGGCGTTCCGTTGTTGATCATTTCTTTAAGCTCTGGCGCGATACGGACGAGATCTTTTTCGATTTTGCTTTGGCCGGAATCTTGGCCACCGCCGCCGAAAATGATATCGATGTCGTTTGGTAATGGCTGACCTGGTTCATGCGCGATGACGCGCGTTTTGATGCCGCGCCATTCGCAGCGTTTGCGCAAAGTTAAAATATTGCCATGGTCGCCGTACAGGTTCATTTCTTTTGGATATAAATGCAAAATGTTTAGATTCATAGTAGGCTCTTTCCGGAGATTATTTTACGAATTTCAAGCATTGCCGTGTAAGTGGCGAAAATGCGTTTCGGCTTTTTATCAGCGGTGGTAAATTTATCGACGGCAGTCTCGAGATTTTCTTCGATTTTATCGACTTTAATGTCGTCATATTTGAGGCGGAGCGCCATGTCGGTAGCGCGGACGCCGGAAACGATTTTAACGTTTGATAGAGTCTTAAAATCAACATTCCAGAGCCAAGAAATGTCGCGGCCGTCGGCTATATTGTCGTTGATGGCAATCATATAGTCATGCTCATCGTCGACGAAACTGGCGAGACTGAGTTGAAAAGCACTCGGATTTTTGACGAGTAGGATTTCCACTTCAGCGTCGTTGATTTTGAATACTTCCCCGCGGCCAAATGCGGACTCGACTTTACTGAGCTTATTGATGAATTTTTGGCTGTCAGTTTCTGGTAGAATGGTGCTTACGAGCGCGAGCGCACCGGCGGCATTATAGGCATTATAAATACCCTTGAGCGTTAAGTTGGTATGATAATGCTCGGTCTTGACGCGGTAAGTGGCTTTTTGGCCGTCGAGTTTATCGAGCGTAACGAGGGCGGGTTTATCAGATGCGACGACGCTGTTTTTATTCAGAAGATTATCGTCGGATGGGAATTTCTTGAGTAGCATGTCGGAAAGGCCAAAGTAAACTTGGTGTTTGGCTTGAATCTTGCCTACGCGCGGATCTTCGCGGTTGAGTACGACGGCTTTTTCGGCATTTTCAGCAACTTTTTGAAGTAATTCGGCGGTGTGGTCAATTTCGCCGAAACGATCAAGCTGATCGCGCTGGACGTTGAGTAGGAGTGCATAATTAATCGGCATAACTTCGCAGAATTTAACGGCATGTGCCTCGTCAAGTTCGAGTACGGCGATATCGTAATCGAATTTACCGCTAAGTTTAATGTTCTTTAAAATAGCGGAAATGACGCCGCGAACGAAATTGCTGCCGGTTTTATTCGTGAAAACTTTAAGGCCTTCGGCTTCGAGTAATTCGACGACGATTTTAGTAGTGGTGGTTTTACCATTGGTGCCAGAAACTACTACGACGCCATACGGTAATTTAGATAATACGTTGCGGACAAATTTAGGGTTAGTACGTTCGATGACGAGGCCCGGCAGAGCGGAACCGCCGTTGCCGCGCAGACGGGTGATTTTTTGAATGCTTTTACCAAGTAGGATACTTAGTTTTTCCATGATTTACGTGGACTCCCGAATAGTTTTTTAAAGTTGATACGAGCTGTAAATTCGATGGCGTTTTTGCAGAAGATGTATGTGGCAAGTTTGGCGAGCAAGGCGCCAACGATTACAATATCGGCGAGCCCAACCCAGAATTCCCAATCGGCGAGACTGCCCATAATAGCGCGAAGCATGATGGCAATCGGTGCGCTCGGTGGGAAATAAGTCAGGAAGTACATCATAAATTGGTTGTCTTTGCCGGTGAAGCTACCGAGGAAGAAAATTGGTAAAATGACCATGATAACGAAGACACTCGAGAATGAGTTGGCGTCTTTGGCGGTAGGAGTGAGCGTGCCGATGACGACGCAGCCGGCTGTAAATAGGAAGTAGGATGCGACGAGCAGGAGCGCATATTGCGCAATAGAAAGTGCGCTGATGCCTTCGCGGATAAATTCTGGAATTACGTCGTAATTGATGCCGACTTTATAAAGGATAAGAACTGGAATTACGAGTACGAGTAGTTGAATAAAGCCAACTATCATTAAGGAAATGATTTTGCCGACGATAAGGTTGCGCGGGTTGATGCTAGTAAGCATAAGCTCGCTAATACGATTTTCTTTTTCTTCAGTCATAGCCACAACAAGGCGATTTCCAAGTACGATGATAAGGACATAGAACAAGGCTAGCGCGATGATTGGACCGGATAATTGGCCGACAATCTCATTCGTTTCAACGACATGGTTGTCGTCAGCGTCGTAATTAATGGTCTCATAGGCGATGGAATTTGTGATGATGGAATAATTAATCGCAGAGACTTCAGTGACAGCGTGTGTTTGTAAGAGTGTGGCGATTGGCGCGGAATAGTCGTCAAATAAAGTAACTTGGTCTGGCTTGGCATAAATGTTGACGGTCGGCTTTTCGCTAAAATTCTCTGGAATATCGTAGAAGACGTCAATTTCTTTGGCTTGGACGGCATCTATGCCGGCTTGTGTGCTTTCGTAAATGGCGAATTCTTGTTCATCGCCGTTGGTGTTTTTGATGACATTAGACTTAACGAAGCTGGCGCCGTCGTGGAGGCCGAGTTTCATTTCGGAAGTGTCCGAAGCGGATTCGAAAGCTTCGCCGGCGGAATAACCGCTCATGGCGGCAATGAAAATATAAAAGCCGAACAGGACTGGAATTAGAATTGCGGCGGCCCAAAAACTCGGTTTTTTAATGCTGCGCATAACCTCGAAGCGGATGACTTCAAAGATTTTATTCATGATCTTCCTCCTCTTCCTTTTCGCCATAGACATCGACGAAAATTTGGTCGAGTGATTTATTGCCGAAAGATTTGCGCACGTCGCTCACCGCGCCGTAGGCGCGGGCGACGCCGTCTTTAAGCAGAAGAATGCGATCGCAGAGGCGCTCCACTTCGTCCATATAGTGAGTAATCATGATAATAGTGCTACCTTTTTCGTGAAGCTCGTCGATGATATCCATGAGTAGGCGGCGGTTCACCGGGTCGAATCCCTTGGTCGGTTCGTCGAGAATTAATAATTCTGGGTCATTCATGACAGTGATGCCGAGCTGGATTTTCTGCTGCATGCCTTGACTGAGTTTGTTGATTTTTGTCTTGGCGTGTTCCTCGAGGCCAACGCGTTTAAGATAATTCAGGCTCCATTCTTTAGGGTTCTTGAGCCCGCGCAAGCGACCGAAATAAGTCATAACATCAATGACGTTTTCTTTCTTATAAAGGCCGCGTTCCTCTGGAAGATAACCGACGCTAATATTCTTGCCCGGCACAAAAGGCTCGCCGCCAATTAAGAGTTTGCCGCCGGTTGGCTGATAAAGATCCAGAAGTGCGCGGATAGTGGTGGTTTTGCCGGAGCCGTTACTGCCGAGTAGGCCGAAAATTTCGCCTCGGTTTACAGAAAAAGAGAGATCTTTAATCACAACTTTGTCGGCGAAAGACATCTTGAAATGCCTTACGTCGATGAGCGCAGTATTTTTCTTTTGCATATTAGAAATATTTTAGCATTTACGGGGAGAATACGGTAGTAGCTGAAAAAGATTAAGCTTATGCTTGTTTAAGTGTCGGTTGACTGTTTTGCTAGAGGCATGAAAAAAATATTTTTATTGATATTTAGCGTGATTGGGGTGTTTATTTTTGGTGGTCGAGCGCTAGCGACAGATTGCGTGGACGTGGAGTTTATATTTGCGCGCGGCTCGGGTGGTGTTTATGAGGAAAATGTTGAATATCAAACTTATCGGCGCGTAATGACGAAGATGGCGGATCGGATTGGTATGGCGAGCTATCGATTTACGGACGTGGATTATCCGGCTGTGTCAGTGTCGGATCCACTGACGAATGCGGTTGGCGCATATATTTCGGCGGGTAAATATTATAATTTCGGTAAGAGTGTAAATGCTGGGGTGGATTGACTGCAGAATTATTATTCGGACACGATGCTGCGCTGCCCAACTACGCGTTGGGTGTTGGCGGGTTATTCGCAAGGTGCGATGGTGGTGGCGCAAGCGTCGCGGCGCTTTCGGGCCGACCGCGTGATTTATATTGGTCTCGTGGCTGATCCACAGACGTATTTACCGGAAGGACGCGGTTTATTGCCCGATGCGTGTCTCGGGCGGAATTATTCAGAGTATCGCGTGTTCGTGCCGGCTTGTCGTACGCATACGGGAAGACTTGGCGCGCGCAATCCTTATCAATACGGCGATTTGGCGGGTAAATATGGACTTTGGTGTGGCAAAAATGATTACGTTTGTGGCAGTACGGCTTCGCCGCTCAATAATTCTGGGCATACACAATATGTCGATCGTGGCAGTTATGCGCAGATGTCGTATTTAGTGCAGCAAAAAATGACGACTTCGCGGATTGAGCTGCAGTCTAAACGAACGGCGAGTGATGCAGAGATTTATGCCATGCTCGCGCAAGACGAATATTATGCTTACCCTGGCGATATAATACGGATTTCGGCGGAAAACAGTTTTAGCTTTGGCACGGATGTCGCCCGTTTTGAATGGGCAATTGATAATAATAATTTTATGGAAGGCGGTGCAGTTTATGAAGGAGATTTTCCGCTTGGTAGTCATGTAATTAAGCTACGCGTGTCGAATAATGCCGGGTTGCAATCGGAGGCGATGGCGGATGTATATGTGGTGGATAGTATTGATGATGTGATATTCGCGCCACCAGAGGTTGAGGCAGGACGTCAAGCGGATGCGGTGTATTTTACTTGGCAAGAAATTCCGGAAGGTGCGAAGTATCTGCTTGTGCGCTTGAACGGTTTCGATTTGGCATATGTCGACGCGGATGAGCTGGTGGCGGGCGTCCATGATTTAGAGTTGAACGACGATGATGTTCTAAGCGTAGCTTGGATGGATGAAGAGTTTAATGTAGGCGATGAGTCTGGCGTGGAGATTGGTGCAGTTCCGGAGGTGGAGGTTTTGTCGCACGAGCAAGATTTGTCGCCGAAAGATCTTGAGGCCGAACAAGCAAATGCGCCGCAAACTGGTGTTGAGATTGGGGTTCTGTGGGTGCTGCCGATAGTGCTCTTTTGCGCAGTATTGACTATTGGTATAAAAAATACCCGTCGATATTAGCGACGGGTGTACGCGAGGCTCTTCCCTAGCCTTCGAATAGGGTCCAGGCTAAGGACGAGGTGTCGAATTCGAGTCGGCAATTGGACTTGCCGATGACGCATTCGAAGATGTGGCGGGCGGAATTCCCGACGAACTTGATGCGTTCACTGAGGGTTTCAGTGATTTCGACTTCGTCCTCTCCTCGCTTGCGGAAGTAAAGCGGTTGGCATGGGATGCGGCTGTAGTTGAACAGCGCCATAACCTCGACTTTTTCTCCCTTTTCCGCTGGATTGTTAATATTGTTCATAAATTACTCCTTAAATTGATTAAATTTTTGGAGTCATTTATGTGAGCCATGGTTTGCGGCTCGGTGCCACCCGTACAATGACAAGATACGGATGACGGCGTATACTCCGACAATCAGTGACCGAAGTGTGATGTCGTACTTTTATTATATGGTGGCAAAAATGGTTATGGTAGTCTTGAAATGCGATGATTTTTTCAGCCAAATAGCGTGCAAAACCTCTGTTATGCTTGTGGAAAACTATGAATAAAATGTGGCTAAAAAACGGAAATGCATCGCTTGGTAGCGATGCATTTGCGTATAAGTTGTAAGGTTTACGGAGATGGATCGCTTGGTAGCCATACACCTGCGCCCTTCACAACTTCAATAATTACATTATAGCACACTCTTGCAAAATAGTCAAGGTTATTTTGCCATTTTAGGCCAAAAATGTCGATTTTTGGGCAATTTTCGCTAGAAATCTTTAATTTTAGGCGTATTTTTCAGGGTTTATGCTCTTAGACCGCTGATCTTTGCGGTCGGCATTGATGGCGACGACGGCGGCTATAGACATGAGGGTATCTTTTGGATTAACGATATAGATATCGAGCGCTTCGCCGATAGGCGTTTCGCGGAGACTAACGGAGGCAACTTGGCCGCCAGAATCGTCCATGATGGCGTAGTTTAGCCCTATAATATCGCCGCCCGTTTGCCAATTGAGGCCTTCAATGATATAGTAGCCGTCTTCGATCTTGCCAGCGCGGCGGAGTTGATAATTTTGGCTATTTGCTACATCGATAAGGGTGAAATTTGGTTTTAAGCCAAGAAAAGATTGCTCAACTTTTGCGACGACCTTCCCTTCGCGAGTGATTTTTAATTTATGTCCGAGGCTAAAATTGCTTTCGTCAATGCTGTATTCTTGTTCTTCGGAGGCGGCATAAATAAAATAAGTATTATGTAGCGACATGAACTCTTGTTTGAGATAAACGTGCATAAGCTTAGTTTACCATTTAATTGGTTCGAGTTGCCATTCGGCAAGCTTGGCGTTGCATTTGCTAAAAGGGCGCGAGCCAAAGAAGCCGTTATGCGCAGAAAGCGGTGATGGGTGGGCAGATTCGATGATGAAATGTTTGGTTTGATCAATCATCGGTTTTTTACTCCGCGCGTCGCGTCCCCACAAGATAAAAACCAAATGCGGACGATTTTCGTTTAAATATTTTATGATATGCTCGGTGAAAATTTCCCAGCCCTTGCCACGGTGGCTGCCGGCGAGATGCGCCTCGACCGTAAGCGTGTTATTAAGTAGCATTACACCCTGCTCTACCCAACGTTTGAGGTCGCCGGATTCTGGAATCGGCGCGCCGACGTCGTCGCGCACTTCCTTAAAAATATTGCGTAGCGATGGCGGGAAATCAATACCATCATGCACAGAAAAAGCGAGTCCGTTGGCCTGACGTGGGCCATGGTATGGATCTTGTCCAATAATCACAACTTTGATGTTGTTTAGGTCGGTCGTGAAGGCGGAAAATACCTGCTGCTTGGGCGGATAAATCGTCTTATGCTCGTAGGCTTCATGCAAAAAAGCAGAAAGCTCCTGGAAATACGGTTCGGCAAACTCGGCTTGTAGAATGGGCTTCCAGGATTCGTGCATTTTAGACTCCGAATAGCTTCCTAAGTGTGGCTTGGATTTCATCTACGCTTGGGCTAGCGTCGACCGTTTGAATACCGAGATCTTTGGCGATATGTAAGTAGGCGTTGTCAACTTTATGTTGAAAATCGCTCGGTTTGGATTCGAAGGTATCTTTGGCGGAATTATCGTCACGGGAGCTTTGGCGGGCGAGGCGCGTTTTTTCGTCGAGCGTCAAAATCGCGGAGTAATCTGGCTTTACATAACGTTCCGGCATGGCCTCTTTAGTAATGCGGATGATTCGACTGCGCGAAATGCCCTGACCGTAGCCCTGATAGGCAAGTGTGGACCACCAGTTGCGCGCGGAAATTACGAAACCATTGCGCTTTAAGACTGGTTCGGCGAGCTTGCGCCAAAGCTCTTGGCGGGCGGCCGTAAAAAGCAGAACGTGCGTCATTGGCTCGAGGTTGTAGGTTTTATCTTTGATAATGCGACGCAATTCGTGTGCGGATTCGAGCTCTCCGTCGGGTTCGTGCATAGTAACGACCTCTTTGCCTTGCTCGCGCAAATATTTCGCGAGTAGCTCAACTTGTGTAGATTTGCCAGTGGCATCTTGGCCTTCGATAACGATATACATTAAATTTGCTCCTTATATTTAAAATAGCATTCTGGGCAGAGGGCGCGATATTCAATTTTGCTAGTACCATCGATGAGGACGTCTGGGCCGTCGGTAACTAATTTATCGTCGAGCCAACGAGTATTTAGTGTAGCTTTGCGGCCGCAATCGCAAATAGTCTTAATTTCTTCGATTTTGTGGGCAATCTGCAGCAAACGCGTGGCGCCTTCGAAGCCGCCGTCGCTCATGCGGAAATTGAGACGAAGACCGTAGCACATGACTGGAATTTTGAGTTTAACGACAACTTGCAGTAGCTGGTCAGCTTGCTTTGGCGTAAGAAATTGCGACTCATCCACAAGCACGCAAGCGACATTGGTGTATTCTTTTTTGATGCGACTGAACAGATTAGTGCGACGATCGAAACAAAAATTCGTGTCGCGTTCTGGGCCGATGCGCGTGAGTAGTTTTGTGCCGTTTTTAGTGTCCGTTGCAGGCTTGATCACGCAAACTTTTTGGCCGCGCTCCTCGTAATTAAAGGCAACTTGCAGTAGCTGCATAGTTTTTCCGCAGCCCATGGCGCCATAGCGAAAATAAAGCTGTGCCACAAAATCCTCCTTTGCATCTAGTTTAACACCTTGTCGAAAAATAGATTGTTGTATTTTTTATTTTAGATAACACTTGTGCTAAAATTTAAGCATGGGTATTTTTAATCGAAGAGGTGGTGAAAGAGCTAGCCAAAACCAAGAGCAGAATAATTCTGCGAGTGGCTGGGATAGTATGAGTCGCGACGTGCCGTTTCATAGTGAACAAACCGTCCGCATAAATGCTGAACAGAAATCTGCCGAACAGCTAAGCGCCGAGCGCCAAGAGCGTAAAATTATTGCGGCGTTCGCGTTAGGTCAAGATGGCCATCCAGACTTGTCTCCGATTAGTGAACATGACGTACAAGTAGACGAAGACGCGCGTAAAGCAGTGATTGCCGATATGGCGCATGGTAAAATTACTCGTTCGTCGGAACGTGAATTTCTTGAAGGTATTGCTCGCCCGTTTGATTTAAAGGATGGTCCATATAAGACGATGTCTAGCCTAAGCTCGAAGCATGAAATGCGCATTTTGACGACGATGACTGATACTGGTTTTAGCAATTGGCAGAGAGCGTCCGAACAAGATTTGCGGGTGTTTCTGCGTAAATATCCAACACCAATCGATTTTGAAGGTACAGCGAAATTTTTCTTGGATGATATTGAGCGCGATAATGGTACCGGAAAACGTCAAGAATACGAACAAGCGATGGCTGATTTTAAACATAAAGTTTACGGTAAGCAAGAAGAATACTGGACGCGCATCAAGGCGCTTGAGGATGAAGCGAACGCGCATAATGTGCGCAAAATGAATCGCACGGAAGCGCCGCAGCGCGACCAATATCGCAGTTTTGAAGCGGAGCGTAGTTCGGAATGGCAACCGGGCGAAGCGGGCTATTGGCAAACCTCACGTGGCCAAGCGCGCCGTGGCGAAGTTTCGAAAGACAATATCGAGCGTGGCCTGTGGGCTGACAATACTTGCGAAGACAGCATGTTTATTCGGCCGGATCAACAAATGTTTGGCGTGTTTGATGGCGCAGGCGGCGAAGCTGGTGGTCGCAATGCTTCGATGCTGACGGCGAGTGTAGTACGCGAATATAGCGATCGCTACGCAATAAATAGCGGTTCGAGCCTCGCATATATCCTGAATATGGCAAATGAGCGTGTGGCGAAAAATCCAAACGCTGGTTTATCAACGGCGGTCTTGGCGAAAGTAGTGAACCAGAATGGCTATTTACGCTTAGCTTATGCATCGGTAGGCGATTCGCGTATTTATATAGTCGATAAAAATGGTAATGCGCGCCAAATTACGCGTGATGAAGGTGAAGGCAAGTTTATTTCTAATGCGATTGGCATAGAGGCCGAACCTGGGCAAAGCCGTACGGAACAATTCGGCGACGTAGATTTGCGTAAAGGCGACCGTGTGGTGCTCTGCTCTGATGGTATTACCGGTGATTATGGTAATGATTTAATGAGTGAGCGTGAGCTTGGTTTTATTGTGAGCCATTCGCGCGATTCGCTGGACGCTTCAAAGAATCTAGTCGCGAATGCGCGCAAGATGGATGACCGCACCGCGGTAGTCTTTGGCGAATTCTAGAGCATAAAAAATATCCCCGCGTGGGGATATTTTTGTTGGCTTTATAATTCGACCGTTTCGCCGGTTTGGAGATTTTTGGCGGTGAATTTTTGGCTAATGACTTCGTCGTTGCCGATGACGATAGCAAAGTCGGCAATTTTGCCGGCGCGGTTGAACTTATCGCTGAGTTTGCGTTCAGACAAATCGATGTCGACGGACTTTCCTTCTGCACGAAGTTTGTCGGCAAGTTCGAAAGCGGTTTCATATTCGTTGGTCGTAATTGGCAAGACGACATAATCGACTGGTTTTTCGGTGGCGAGGTTGATTAGGTCATATTCGCGTAACACGAAGAATAAGCGCGTGAGACCAATCGAGCCGCCGACGCCTGGGAACTTCATGTCGGTGAAGTTGCTGGCGAGGTTTTCATAGCGACCGCCGCTGGCGATAGAACCGATTTCGCGGTAATCTTCGAGCATAGTTTCAAAAACGGTGCCAGTGTAATAGTCGAGACCGCGAATAATCATGAAGTCGATAGTGAAATTGCCGGTACCCTTTGCTTCAAGGATGTCGGAGACCTCTTTGAGCTCGGCCAAACCTTCCGCTACGGCGGACATTCTTGGTCCTAAAATATCCGAGAGTGCGGCTTCAACTTCGGCATAAGAGCCAGAAGTAAACATGAAGCTGGTTATTTTATCGACTTGATCTTGGTTGAGGCCAAGCGCGAGCAAATCGGCAGCGCTCTTCTCTACTGGAACTTTTTCGGCGTGGTCGATGATATTTGAAATTTCGGCAGTTTTATCGCTGAGCTCGAGCGCGGCAAGGAAGCCGGCCAAGACTTTGCGATTACTGATGCGAATGAGCATCTTCGGTAGATTAAAAGTGCGCAGAGCGTCGTAAATACAGGCAATGACCTTGGCATCATAAGCAATTGGGAGCTTTTCGCGACCGACGATGTCGGCGTCGCATTGGTAAAATTCGCGAAAGCGGCCGCGTTGGGCGCGCTCGCCGCGGAAATTACGGTTAATTTGCGTGACTTGGAACGGAAAAGCGAGATCATTGTTGTGCTCGACAACGTAGCGTGCGAGCGGCACGGTGTGGTCGAAACGCAAAGCTTGGTCGGCGGAATCGGCCGATTCCGCCGTCTTGCTAACCATATAAATCTGCTTTTCGGTATCGCCACCAGCCTTGGCTAGCAGGATGTCGGTGCGTTCTATAATTGGCGTCTCAATATTTAAAAAGCCGTAATGATGATATACGTCGCTAATGTTTTGTTTCAGCTGATCAAAAACAGCCTGTTCGGTTGGTAGGAGTTCTTGCATGCCACTAAGGGGCGACGTATTTAATTTTTTCATATTTCCATTTTACCACAAGATATGCTAAACTATTACTCAGTGTGGCTCTGTAGCTCAGTTGGTAGAGCAGAGGCCTGAAGAGCCTTGTGTCGACGGTTCAAGTCCGCCCGGAGCCACCAATTTTTTATGACTCAAAAAAGACACCCCGTAGGGCGCCGTTTTTTGTTAACTCTTCTTTTTCTTGTCTTGCCCTTTTTATTTTTATTCGCAGCGATGGCGGCCATGATTAGGCCAAAGAGTAGACCACCAACAATAAAATCGGTCAATTTCAAAGTGTTCATGCTTATAGTTTAGCGCAGATTATTTAAGATAGGAAAAAGCCCGCGCGGCGTAAGCGTTGCGGGCTTTTGAGTGCGTGATGTTTTTTAGAACCAGAAGTTGTAGTGGAACCAGTCGCGGAATCTCGCGAAGAGGCCTTTTCTGCGCGGAAGCGGATCGGCGAATTCGCCAGTAGTCGGATCCTGAGTACCAGGAAGCGGACGACGGAAGTAACGGCCGGGATACCATTTAGTTAATGGGAATAACCCGAACCAACCGTTCATCCATCCGCGAGGATGACCTAAGCTTCCCCATCCGAAGCAGCCACCGGGGCCTTTACCGAATCCCCAACCCCAAGGTCCAGGTCCGTAAGGGCCATAGGCACTATAAGGGCCGAGACCCATAGGGCCGCCGGGATTGGACGGCGTTGCGGGAGGCATCATTGGCCTGCCGTAGAAGCCGGGACCCATCATGCCAGGACCCATCATTGGGCCGCGAAAGCCCATGCCGTATCCATGACGGCCAAACCAGCCGCCACCGGGACCGCCCATTGGGCCATGTCCGAAGCCGCCAGGGCCAGGACCACCCATTGGACCGCCAGGTCCGCCGGGTCCGCCAGGACCACCGTGGACGCCGGGGCCACCACCAGGGCCGAAAAACATCGCATTCGATTTGGAATCTGCTATTGTTCTTTCACTCATAGTGTTTACCCCCTTTCGAACAATATAATTCCATTATAGCATACTTTTGACGAAAAGTCAATATATGCTTATGCTAATCGGCGGTTTCCCAGATACAATTGATGATTTTATGCACTGGAATATCATCTGGGCGGAAGGTGTCGTCGATATTGCGGATTTCTTCTTCGATTTCGTTTGCACTGCCGCGGAAGGCGGACTTGCGCATCATGGTACCCTCGTACATTGGTTCGTGATGCGGCGGCATGTCGATGTCGACACGGACGCAGTCGCGGAGATGCTTGCCGGCGGCGCTAGCGAGGGTTTCGGCTTTGAGTTTGGCGTCTTTAAAGGCGTCGGCGAGTAGGTCGCGTTCGCAAGATTTTGGATCTTTTAGAGTGAAATTGATATGGAATCGTGGTGCGCCGTCGGTTTTTGAGGTTAAAACGAGGAGTTTGGCGAGGCGCTCTTTGTTGAATTCAAATTCAAGAGCGGCATATTGTGTGAAGAAAAAGCCGTCCGAGACGCGCTTGGTGAGGTTTTTACTAAGGTCAGCTTCGGTTTTTGGATCGATGCGGTTAGTGTGGAATTCTTCGTGGATGTTGTAAGTGCTGGTTTTGAAATCCTCAAAGGTAAAATCGGTGTTGTCGGCGATAAATTGGAGATATTCCTTTACGCGCTCAACGCCTTTTTGAAGTGCCTCGTCGTAGCTGGCGGCGTGGGTGTTAAAATTGACACTGGCGATGATTTGGTCTGGCGCAAATTCGCGATGCGCCTCTCCCTTTACGAAAATTTGCATGAGTAACTCCTTATTTGGTTTTATTTTAGCATAAGAATAATGTCTTGCCCGCCTTCGCGCATCAACTGCGCTTAATGCCAGAACATAAGTAGAAATGCGCGAAAAATTAAGATATACTAGTTAGGAATATAAAGTTATTTTGGAACTTAATTATGATTTAACTGCCATCTTTTTTCGAGAATTATTAAGATAAAAGGAGAATTTTGATGGATAAGAAAATCTTTGATTTGATTGAAGCTGAGCGTACGCGCCAGAGTGAGGGCTTGGAATTAATTCCAAGTGAAAACTATGTTTCGCGCCAAGTGCTCGAGGCGATGGGTTCGGTATTCACGAATAAATATTCTGAGGGTTATCCGAATTTTGACGGTTTGGATGGCGACGACGAAGAAGTACTGGCGACCACGGCAGAGGATTTTCGCTATTATGGCGGCCAGCAGAACGTCGATAAGATGGAGCGCCTCGCGATTGCGCGGGCGCGTCGTTTATTCCATGCCGACCATGCCAATGTGCAGCCGCATTCGGGCGCGCAGGCAAACAATGCCGTCTATAACGCTTGGCTGCAGCCGGGCGACACGGTACTCGGCATGAATCTCGGCCATGGCGGTCATTTGACGCATGGCTCGCCGGTGACGCAGAGTGCGAAAATCTATAATTTTATTGCCTATGGCACCGACCCGAAGACTGGCGATATTGATTACGATGAGCTCGAAAAACTCGCGCGCGAGCACCAACCAAAGATTATTTTGGTCGGCTATTCGGCCTTTATGAAAGTGCCGGACTTTGATCGCGTGGCGAAGATTGGCCGCGAGATTCCGGGCTGTTTGCTGATGGCCGATATGGCGCACGTGGCTGGCTTGATTGCCGGTGGCGTGCATCCGAATCCGCTTGAACACGGCTTTCATGTGATGACTACAACCACACACAAGACTTTGCGCGGCCCGCGTGGCGGCTTGATTTTGAGTATGGGCCACGTAGGTAGTCCACTAAAGCGCCCAGAACATACGCTCGAGAATATTCCGACTCTGATTGATCGTTCTGTCTTCCCTGGTACACAAGGCGGCCCACTGGAGCATGTGATAGCAGCTAAGGCGGTAGCCTTCTATGAGGCTTTGCAACCGGAATTCCGTGATTATGCGGCGAAGATTAAGGAAAATGCCAAAACTTTGGCCGATGCGCTAATTGAGCGCGGTTTTACCTTGATTGGCGGTGGTACGGAAAACCATTTGATTTTGATTAATATTATCGATTCGTATAGCATTGATGGTAAGAAATTTGAGCGGGCGCTCGATAAGATTGGCCTGACTTTGAATGCGAATGCTATTCCAAATGACACGCGTAAGCCATTCGAGCCATCGGGCGTACGTCTTGGTACGCCGGCTATTACTACGCGCGGCCTCGGCAAGAAAGAGATGATTATGATTGCTGATTGGATGCAAAAGACGGCCGAAGTTTGCGCCGGCAAACGCAAAGAAGCCGAACTTGATACAATGCGGGCCGAAGTGCGCAAGCTAGCCTTAAAGTTTCCATTGCCGAGCGAGAAATAGTATGAGAAGGTTGCAGTTACATCGAGTTTATCGCCATTTTAAGGGTGACTATTACTTAGTGGAAGGTGTTGCGAAGTATTCGGAAGACGAAAGCGACTTGGTGATTTATCGCAAGCTGTATGGCGATGGCTCGTTGTGGGCGCGGCCGCTCGAGATGTTTTTGAGCGAAGTAGATCACGAAAAATATCCAGACGTCAAACAAAAATATCGCTTTGAGTTGCAAAAAATCGATAGCGTCGCAAAGGAGTTTAAGCCATGAATGTGCGTGATTATATTGGCAAGCAAGTGACGGCAAAAATCGACCGTCCGATGGGATCAAAGCATCCGAAACACGACTTTTACTATCCAGTTAATTATGGCTATGTGCCCGGTACGGTGTCGGGCGATGGTGAGGAGCTAGATTGCTACGTTTTGGGCGTGTTTGAACCGATTGAAGAGTTTACGGGTGAATGTATTGCGGTGATTCATCGTACAAATGACGATGACGATAAGCTGGTGCTGGCGAATAAGTTTTATTTTGACGACAGTATCGAAGCGCTAGTGGAATTCCAAGAGCGCTTCTTTGAACATGTGATTTGGCGATCGGAATCTAGAGATTGGTACGATTATTCAAAGCCGAAGTCAAAGTGATTTGATCGGCATATTCGAGCGAAACGCCAAGCGGTAAGCCACGCGCGAGACGAGTGATTTTGAGCTCTGGGTATTTTTCGTGGAGTAATTTTTCGAGTAGTACGGCGGTAGACTCGCCTTCGACGGATGGATTGGTGGCAATAATAATTTCGGTGACCGAATCTTCAGCTACGCGGTCGATGAGTTCCTTAATGTGGAGCTGGTCGGCCGTGATGCCGTCCATTGGCGAAATGGCGCCGCCGAGCACATGATAGGTACCAGTAAACGATTTGGTACGTTCGATAGCATAGATATCAAGTGGCTCTTCGACGACTAACACGAGACTTTTACCGCGCGCTAGGTCGTCGTAGAGTGGCGAAACGGATTCGGAAGCATCCATGATGGCGAAAGTTTTTGGGCAAGTTTTAACACCAGTATGCAAAGCGGACAGCGCTGAAGCGATATTTTCAGAAATGTTGGCATCGGATTTTAGCAAAAAGTATGCGTAACGCTCGGCGGTACGCGAGCCAACGCCAGGCAGACGCCCGAGAGCGTCAATTACATCATTCAGCGCTGCAGGCAGCATATATTACATTCCAAAGCCACCACCGAGTGCGCCCATGAATGGCTTCATCTTGTCGGTAGCAATTTCTTGTGCTTTTGCATAGCCGTCGCGCATGGCATTTTCAATCCAGCGTTCGAGCTCGTGGATGTCGTCGAAGTCAATCTTCTCTGGGTCAAGCTCAACCTTCTTAATCTTGAGTTCGCCGGTGATTTGAATTACAACGGCGCCGTCACCGGCTTCTACTTCAACGATTTCGTTCTTGAGGTCTTTCTGTACTTTGCGAAGCTGATTTAGCATCTTCATTTGGTCCATAGTGGCACCCATGTTATTTTTCTCCTTCTCCCTTTTCTTCAGTAACTTTAGAGTATATATATAGTCTATCAGAGTTTCGACTCTTTGGCGATGTAATAATCTGTTCGAGTTTTAGGTTGTCATCACTACGTGAGCCGCCAAGCGAGGCAATTTTTACTTCGTCGTTGCGCTCTGGGATGTCACTCATAACAGTGATGCTGTTGTAATTTTCGAGCAGCTTATAAAAGTTGTAGTGGCTTGATTCTTGGCTGACTAATAATACGTCGCCGGCGGAAAGATTGTTCTTGATGATAGAAATGTCATCGCTGAAGTTCTTGGCAACGCGCGGGGTGTAATGGTAGCCAAAAATGAAATGCGACAAACCGGAAATGACAATTAGCAGCACTACCACTACGACTGGTAGTGTGCCAAGCACGTGCGCGTAAGGATTTTCGGGGAACAGCGAATGCCACTTATCAATAATCGATTCGAGGCCGGCGGCCGTGAGGACGGAAATTGGAATGATAATCGTGATGGCGAGGTCTTGATTAAGGCCGGAGGCAATGATCGCGAAGATGACGAGTAAGCTTACGACGGAGTTGCGCGAAGTGAATAGCTTTCCCATTGAAGCAAGAATACCGATAATGATGAGTGCGACGGTTGCGAGACCAAAGAGCGGCGCGAGATAAATACTGTCGTAAGCCATGCTAAATGAGAAAAATGGTGCAAATGAAGCTGCAATGTTGTTGGCATAGGTGCCCATGTTGGCGTCTTGCATGAAAGCAAGCGTGGTGAGATTTTCGGGATGGAAAATACAACCGAAAACAAGCGGGATAATAGCGAGTATAAATGCCGATACGCTAATAACTAATTGATAGAATTTCAGCTGTTTTAGAGCAAAGCGCAGATGCGGGTGCATGAGCCCGGCGAGGCCGATGCAGATTGCGACATAAATAAGGTGCGGCGTATACATCGAAAGCGCCAGTGAGAAAAAGAATGAAATCACGAGCATCGGGTGGGTGTTTTCGTTGCCAACGATCTTTGAGCCGAGCCACAAGATGAGTGCGAGCCAGAAAATATACATGATGGTTGGCGTGCCGGAGCCGGCGAGGAATAGGAAAGCGGTAGAGAGTGTGGTGAGGATGGACCCTACGATGGCCACGTCGGACTTAAACCAGCGGTTTAATAGGAGCACGATAAATAATGCGGCGAGGACGGAAATGGCGATAGACGGAAGCTTGATTGAATATAGCGATAAGCCGAAGAATGAGATGCTAGCTTTCTGGAGGAGTAAGTATGGCAAATTTACGATATTGCCAGAGGTGATAAAATCGGCGTGAATATTGCTTGCGGCAACGGCGGAGTCCATTTCGTCTTGGCTAATGCCGCCTGGCGCAATGCTCGGCAAAAAACACAGCAAAATAAAAAATACCAACATTAATGCCAAATAGCCGAGTATAAAGCGATAGCGATACAAAAAAGGTTTATTAAACTTTTTCACTAAGGATTATTTTATCACGAGCGTGATATACGTCGCAAGTTTTACTCGTGTTTGTGGTCGATCGACATAAAACGGACGCGCGCCTTGTCGAAGTAGAGTTCGACGGTGCCGGTGGCGCCGCGGCGATGCTTGGAAATAATGAGGTCGGTAATGTTTTGGCGGTCGGTGTCGGGGTTGTAATAATCTTCGCGATAAAGGAACATCACAATATCGGCATCCTGCTCAATAGAGCCAGATTCGCGGAGATCGGATAGCATAGGAATTTGAGGCGAGCGCGATTCGACAGTACGCGAGAGCTGCGAAAGTGCGATGACTGGCACGTCGAGCTCGCGGGCGATGAGTTTCAAGCCGCGCGAAATTTCGGAAATTTCTTGCACGCGGTTGTCCATGGCGCGTTTGGACGAGCCGGACATAAGCTGCAAATAGTCGACGATAATTAGGCCGATTTCGTGGTCGTGAGCGGCGCGGCGAGCCTTGGTGCGCATTTCCATGACGGTGAGACCTGGGGTATCATCAATAAAAATCGGCGCTTCGGCTAGCTCGGCCATAGCTTCGGAAATTTGCGAAAAATCTTCCCCGCTAAAGTTGCCGGTTTCGAGTTTGAATGAATCGATACCGGATGCGTCGGCGAGCATGCGATTGATTAACTGCTGGCGGCCCATCTCGAGTGAGAATGCAAGCACGGCTTTGTTATTGATGGTTGCGACGTTGCTAGCGAAATTGAGTGCAAGTGCGGTTTTACCCATGGCCGGGCGCGCGGCGAGAATGATAAGGTCGGACTTATGAAAGCCGGCAGTCATGCGGTCAAGGTCCGGATAGCCGGTTTTGTAGCCAGCAATGGAGCCTTTGTTTTGATGTAAATCTTCGAGGCGGTCGAAAGTCTCGGACAGCAAGTCGGAAATTGAAATCAGGTCATTATGGACGTTTTGCTCGGACACTTCAAAAAGCGAGCGTTCGGCTTCGCCAAGCAATTCAAGCGTTTCGGATTCCTCGTCGTAGGCATTTTCGGTAATATTCGCGGCGGCGGCAATCAAACGGCGACGAACGGCGGCCTTGTTGACGATTTCGGCGTAAGCTTTCGCATGTGCGGCGGTTGGCACGAAACTGGCTAGCTCAGATAAATAGGCAGAACCGCCGGCTTTTTCGGTGAGTTTCTTTTTCTTTAGCTCATCGCGCACAGTTAAAAGATCGACTGGGCGGTGCTTTTCGTAAAGATTCCACATGGCGTTATAAATGTGGCGATGGCGCTCGTCATAAAAATCCTTCGGCGTGACGATTTCGGTCACATCTGGAAGTGATTCTTCGGAAATCAAAATCGCACCGAGAAGAGATTTTTCGGCATCAAGATTTTGCGGCGGAATACGCTCGGCGCTGTTTTTCTTTTCGTTACTCATCGATAGTTACCTCCTCTCCGCCACCCATTATTTCCGCAATTGCCGCCAAATCGGCGTCTTGCGCTAGCACCTGATCATTTACTTCAATTGTACAACCTTCCGGTAAAACTTCGGCGATTACGCTGCGACGCTTGTCGATTTGCTTTTGGTTGAACTTCTTTTTGGCGTAAATGGTGAGCTTGCTGTCGGCATAAGTGTAATCGGCGTCATGCAGGAAGCGAACAATGCCCGGCGACGTTTCTTCGCAGTGTAGAATGATTTGATTCCAGACTTCGGCGGCGTCGGCGTCACTAGTGATTGGCGGTGCGGCGGGCGCTGGGGTTGGTGCCGGTTCAGGCTCTGGTGTTGGCTTCGGTTCCGGTTCGGGTTTCGGCTGAGCTTTCGGCGCCGGTGCGGCGGCAACTGGCTTGACGGCAGTAGCCATCACGGCGCGCGGTTTCGGCGCTGGCGCGACTGGGAAAGCTGGCGCTACCGGTGTAGCTGGTGCAGTAAGTGCCAATAACAACTTCACATTTGGATAGGCATTGCGACTCACCTCAGTGAGTTTATCCATCAGGCCGAGCCAAATTGGCTGCGGATTGTCTAGAATGGTGGTGATGAGATTATCGGCGATGACTTCCGGTTTAATGCCGGTGTCGAGCAGCTCAGCCAGCGTATCGCGCACGTGGGCGGCATCGCCGGCGGCGTAACCGTTCAAAATACTAATCAACGCGTCCTGGGCTGGTAAGCCAAGGGCCTTATTCAGTAAATCGGCGTCAATTTGATCGTCGGATAGCGTTGATACTTGGTCGAGCAAGCTGAGCGAATCACGGAACGAACCGCCACCGCGGCGGACGACGATCTCCAGCGCCTCGTCGGTGATATTAATCTTTTCGGCTTTGGCGATTTTCCTCAGATGCTCTAACATGACGCTTGGATTGGCAAGCTTGAAAGTAAAGACTTGCGAACGCGACGTAATAGTGACTGGCACCTTGTAGGCGTCGGTCGTAGCCATAATGAATACGACGTGCTCCGGCGGCTCTTCGAGCGTCTTTAGAAGCGCATTGAAGGCGGACTTGGACAGCATATGGACTTCGTCGATGATGTAGACCTTATATTTGCCTTTACTTGGCGCAATAATTGCTTTTTCGCGGAGGTCGCGAATATTGTCGACGCCGGTATTCGAGGCAGCATCGATTTCGATAATATCAAGATAATCGTCTTCGAGCTCGTAATTAAAATCATTAATTTGGTGGGCTAAAATGCGGGCGACGGAAGTTTTGCCGGTGCCGCGCGGGCCAATGAAAAGATAGGCGTGCGCAATCTTGCCATTCTTAATGGCTTTTTCGAGCACAGATGTAATCTGCTCTTGTCCAACTACCTCACTCAGCGTTTTTGGACGATATCTACGATACAACGCCTTCATTGCTTTTATTCTATCATATCTTGACAGATTAGGTATGTCTTATTGACAATTCTGCCTATGTATGATATAATAGAGTTATATGTTCATCAAAAAGCGCCCTCCCCTTGTGAGAGAGCGCTTTTTCTAGCTTAGATTATTTACTCTTGATGCGCGTGACTTTTTTGACTTTTTCAACATTAAGTATGCCGTAAGTGAGCGTGGCGAGGGCGGAGCCGACGAATGGCGCAAGGATGAATACCCAGACTTGACTGAGTGCTTCACCGCCCATGATGACAGCCGGAGCTAAACTACGAGCTGGGTTGACGCTGGTGCCAGTGAGGCGGATGCCAAGGATATGCACAAAGGCCAAAGTGAGGCCGATGACGATGCCAGCGAGATGGCTCTTTTCTTTGCTAGCAGTGACGCCAAGGATAACATAGATAAAGACGAAGGTTAAGATGACTTCAACGAGCATCGAACCCCAGATGCCAAGATTAGATGTGGTGTTGGCGCCAAGGCCGGAGACGGCTTTGTCGGTGCCCGTGAAGGCAACGATGGCCCAAAGCAAAAGTGAGCCGACGAATGCACCAACGACTTGTGCGATGGCATAGAAAATGAATTCTTTGCCGGTTAATTTGCCGCGAATCCACATCGCAAAGGAGACGGCTGGATTAACGTGGGCGCCAGAGATGTCGCCAATGGCGTAAGCGACGGCCACGATTGATAGACCGAAAGCCATGGCAGTAGTAAGGATGTCGCCAGAAATAATGGCGGTACCACAGCCGAAGAGCACCAAGACGGCAGTGCCGATGCATTCGGCGATATATTTTTTGAGATCTTTTGTCATAGATACCTCTTAGTTAATATATTTTAAATATATCATTTATGGTATTTTTTGCCAGACCTTGCGGATATAATGTTGCTTATGATAAAATATATAAGATGCCAAAAAAGCAAAACAAACATCACAAAACTCAGAAAATAACCAAAAAGCGCGAGCAATATTTGCGTCGCGTGTTAAGGTTATGGTCCACAATTATGACTTGCACAGCTTTTTTGCTATTCTTCTTTAACTTTTGTCTCTCTATAACTGGCAGTTGGGACGATTTAAATGCGCCGGCGATTTTGGTTGCGGTAGTAATTTGCCTAGTCGCTTTGGCTGTGTCTGGTGTAAATGTAATTAAATATCGCGCCCAAAATTATGAGTTAATTGCGCCGCTGGCGCTACTTGGATTATCCGCGATATTTTATTTTGCGGTGACGATTATCGGCGCGTCATCGATTATGGCTGGCATATAAAAAACTCCCAGATGCGATGGGAGTTTTTTGGTGCTTAATTAAAGGCTAGCTTCAACGGCGGCCCAAGTGGCATCATCGTTATCGGCCGGGATGATGACGGTGACTTGATCGCCAACCTTGAGGCGGAAATAAGTGACGGAAGCGTAGAGAATCTTATATTCTTTACCATTAACTTCTACGAAATATTGATCGTCGTGGCTAGTAAGCGTGCCAATGACAGTTTTGCGCTCAACTGGACCGATTTGTTTATAGAGGAATTTACCACTTTCGCCGATAGTGAGCTTCAAAATGTCGCCTTCGACGAGCTTGGACTTCGAAGCATAGTTGGCTGGAACTGGATAATTCTTACCATCTGGGCCAATCATAATTTGGCCATCAAAAACGCCTTCGATAATCTTGCCTTCTGGGCTATCAATTACAGTGCTGGCTGGGGCGGTAATAATATCACCATCGCCAAGCATTGACGTTAATAATTCCTTTGCTGCGGAAAGGTTAGTTTCGGCCTCCGTCAAGAGGCTGCGCAGCCGCTTTATTTGTTTTTCTGAAATCTCAGACATACCTCGCATCCTGCCTGTTTATATAGTTTATTAATTATATGATATATTTTTGCCTAACGCTTGTCAATGTAGGTTTTTAAGAGTTTTTCCACAGTTTTTAAAGAGGTGGGCGCAAAAACGTTGTATTTTTTACCATTGACAGAATGCTTATGATTTATTCAAAAAGTGTGACTGTCGGACTGGGCAAGTTTGCACTCTTCTTCGGCCTTGCGTTTGCGTTCGAGATATTCTTTTTCTTTGCGCTCTTTTTCTTCGCGGGCGCGAATTTCGGATTCGAAATCAGGACTGGCTTGAATTTTGGCGCCGCTACTATTTAGGCTATGTGCGGCAAAGACGGATTGGTGACCGGTATCAATGGCTGGGCGGTCTTCCCATTCGGAAGCAAGCATGTTTTGCGAAGCGCTCATGCTCATTGTGTGATAATCGTCGTCGCGTTGGAGCTGAGTTTTTTCATGGTCCATCGGGTCGCTATCGTCGACGACAAAATTATGCGCTAAATCACGAGTTGATTCGTCGCCAGAATTGCTCATAGCGTCGTCTGACATCATTAGTGAGTGCTCTGCCATATCTTTATTGTACCTTATTATGGCAATTTTGCCATTTTAAATGCGAGGCGGTCGGCCGTGAAGAAACATAGTACGCAGACAACGTAGGCGATTAGTGTGAGCATGCCATAGATTGAGCTATCGATTACGAATAATTGAAAAGCCATATAGACGGCAAATAAGATGAGATTGATGATTGTATATAATTCGCGGAATACGACATGGTAGCGCGTAAAGAGATCGTGTTGAATAGTGGAGCCTATCAGCACGCCAATAAATATGCCGGCGACCATACCAATAATGGACGATCGGCCTAGCAAATACATGAAAAACAATGCAAGAACAGTACGCAAGGCGAGCGTTGATACTTCTGAGGCTAGGATGTAAGCATGCTGCTGCGTGGACGGGACGGTGCGATGCGAACAGCTGCGTCCGCCTAAATGGAGTAAAACGATTGAGATGATAAAAATCGCTATAATGCCATAAGTGAAAAGTTCATTGAGCAGCGGTGGTAGAAATCCGATTAATATAAAAGGAAGCAATACGGCTGCCATGCCTTGACAGATGAATGACCAAACGATGTAGTTGTGTAGTGTTTTATTGTAGATATCGACTAGGCGAGCGCGTTCTGGTAGTTTTTTATCTTTATCAAGATGCTGGCGCCACTGGGCGTCGTCGACGTCGGTATGGGACTTGATTTTATCCGGGTAAAGGTTTTGACGATTCTCGAAGTAATGCTCATTTTCGAGCTGATTATGCTCGGCTTCTGGGTCCAGAGTTTGCGTTTCGGTGAGTTTCTTTTTGAGCTCTTTTTGACGTTCCTTCTCGGCCTTTTCGGCAACGGCGTGTTCTGCGGCGTGGTGTTTTTCGCGCGCGGCCTGCTCTTTTTGATTGCGCTCATTTATTTCATCGACGAATTTTTGGTCGATGTCGAAAGTTGGCTTAGCGTTGTGCTTTTCGGTGATTACGGTATCTTCGTCTGCCGCCTCGCCGGCCGGTTTAGGCGCAATGTGCTTGACGACTTGGCTAATGGCGGGCGCTTCGTCGTCCATGCCGACCACTTCGGAAGCGGAAAAACCGGGTCGGTATTCGTCTTTGAGCTGTGCCTCGGTTTTTTCTTCTTGTTCGGGATTCGGCTCCTCGCCAGACAAAAAGACACGACCGCCTGAAGTTTCGAGTTGCTCAGTGTCGTGTTGGATTATGGTGTGGCTGCTCATTGATTAAATTTTAGCACAAGCACAAAAACGGCCCGCTAGGCGGGTCGCTTTTGTAACATTTCTGACTAAAAATAGATTTGAACTTAAGCGAGTTCGACAGTTGCGCCGGCTTCTTCCAAAGCTTTCTTCATAGCTTCGGCTTCGTCCTTAGCAACCTTTTCCTTAACGGTAGCTGGAGCACCGTCTACGATAGCCTTAGCTTCGCCAAGACCGAGACCGGTAGCTTCCTTAACAGCCTTGATGACGGCGATCTTCTGAGCACCGGCGTCTTTTAAGACAACGTTATATTCGCTCTTTTCATCAGCGGCAGCAGCACCACCATCGGCAGGTGCAGCAGCAACGGCAGCGACAGCAGCAGCTGGCTCGATGCCATATTCGTCCTTAAGGACGTTCTTAAGCTCGTTAACTTCGAGGACGGTGAGCTTAACCAATTCCTCTGCGATTTTCTTTACATCAGCAGCCATGTTAGACTCCTTTTTAGATTAAAAATTGATAATTAATTGGTTGCTTTTTCGGCAACACCGTCAAGCAATGCGTGCAAGTTGCCAGAAAGACCATTTGTAACGTCGTTGACTGGGCTGAGGAGCATGTCCACAACTTGGCCAATGAGTTGATCCTTGCTTGGAAGCATGGAAAGATCTTTGACATCTTGTTCGGAAAGGTTTACACCTTCACCGCTAAAGGCACCTTTAAGTTCGAGGGCTTCGTGCTCTTTGGCAAACTTGGCCAAAACCTGAGCTGGAGCAACTTCGTCTTCGCTGGAAACAGCGTAGAGGAGCTGGCCTTCGAGTGCGCTCGTATCGGTGTCTTTGTAAACCGCGATATTGCCCATGGCGACACGGACAAGGCGGTTCTTGACGATTTTAATTTTGACGTTGTTCTCGCGAGCAGCGCGGCGTAGTTCTTGCATTTCCGCAACCGTGAGGCCTTGGTATTTTGCAAAAACGGTCATCTTTGCGTCGCTAAGAAGCTCGTTTAAGTCGGCAACCAATTGTTGTTTCTTATCTTTGCTAATTGCCATAGATAGAAATCTCCTTTTGGTATTAAATTTTTATAGCCAGAAAATGTTAAGAGGCGTCACCAATATAAATTACAAGAAATAAATCTCCTCGGCGGCATAATTAAACCCGTGCGGGTCGCCGCTGTCTTTGGCAACTTTTGGTATTATAGCAAATTTTGGCGTTTTTCGCAAGGATTTTCCGGTGGCGGTATAATAAAGATATGGTTAAGATTATTGCGGGTGGCAAAAAGCATGCGAGTTGGCTGAAAGAGGCTTGCGACGAGTATGAAAAACGCCTCAGGAAACCATGGGCGCTAGAGTGGCAGTTTGTGGATGAGGAAAAACTACCGGAGCGAGTGGCTAAGCTTAACTTGATAGATTTTGTAATTTTATTAGATGAGCACGGAAAGATTTTAAGCTCGCCAGAGCTAAGCCGGAGGCTAAAAGAGCCGCTCGAAAGCGGTCGGAATGTCGTACTGGTAATTGGTGGTGCCTTTGGGCATTTTCCACCAGAAATGACGGCGCGGGCGAACTTAATTTGGAGCCTGTCGAACTTAGTGCTGCCACATCAGATTTGTCGACTAATCGTAACCGAACAGATTTACCGGGCGCAAGAAATCGCGCATGGTGGCAAATATCACCACACTTAGGGCATTAAAAATGGCGCCGAGTTTGAAGGGCTCGGCGCCGGATGCGGGGTTGGCCTGTGGCGAGGCCAGATGGTGGAAGTATATGAGTGTAGTGTGGGTGTCGTATCTTAGATGGCGGAGAGGCAGCTCCTGAAGTGTTGGGCAGCGTCAACCGCCTCGTTGGTGATGTACTGCACCGGAGTGTGATCGACGACGTTAAGCGCGTGCTCGGCGTGAGCCTTGATGGAATCGACGTTGTCGATATCGACGTTTTCCATTTCGCGAATCGCATCGCTCATGTCGCCGCTGCGGAACTGAACCGGAATGCCGCGAAGAGCATTCAGAAGGCGCTGATGGGCGCACTGAAGTTCTCCTTTCGCCATCTTGTACTGATGGTTAATGCACTGCATATTCATATTTCATTTCCCCTTTCTTAAGGTGCTTGCGTTGCTCTTTCTCTCTAGAAACGCATGTGACGTGTACTTTTGTAGTCAAAAAACGACTACATTTATAATTATAGCACAGATGCGCAAGAATGTCAATGGAGTATAATATAAACATGAGCTTTAGTTTTACTGATGAAGAGGGACGCGACACGATGCACGACTCTGCGAAGATGATTGTGACAGATCTCTTTGAGACGCAGCAATTTGGCTTGATTATTGCTGGTCAGATGGAATATGGCGTTTTGAAGGCCGGCGACGAGGTGCTGCTTGTGAAGGAAGATGGTTCGAGTATCAAGTCGACCATCAAACGTGTAGAAGCCTTGCGTCAAGAGGTGAATGCGGCCGAGCCGGGCAAATATGTCGGGCTGATTTTAGCTGAGGTGTCGCGAGCGCAGGTCGTTAAGGGCGATGCGATTGTAAAAGTCTAGTTTTGATGTTATAATATTGTCATTATGGCAAATGTGTATGACTATGTCGTGAAATACGGCAAATTTACGTTCGAACAGAAGCCTTTTAATGAGGTGGATAACCTTGTCTTTTCTCTGCTCGCTTATCTGGATTTTACCGATACGCGCATTAATGAAAACACGCGTACGCTCGAAGAGGTCGGGCGCGAATATCTAGCCAAACATAGCTACAAAGAGGTTGCGAAGCTCGGCATCGCGATGGGAACGGCGCATTTGATGCTACAAAAGGTGGTCGATCAAGACCGCTATCGCCGCTTGGTAGTGTCGGACTATATTTACGATGCGGCGCGCGATAAACAATTTAGTGTGATGACTTTTCATCTAACGAAGAATCTCGATTATATCGCCTTCGAGGGGACGGATCAGTTGATTTCCGGTTGGCGCGAAGATTTTGAGTTGGCCTGCTCTTTCCCGGTGCCGTCACATATTGAAGCGGTGAAATATCTGAATGAACATATTCATCTGTTTGGGCCGAATGTGATTATTGGTGGTCATTCAAAGGGTGGCAATTTGGCGCTGGTGGGTGCGATGATGATGAAACCACATAAACTTTGGAAGGTAAAAACTATCTATAATAATGACGGGCCAGGTCTACGCAAAAAGGAATTTGAATCGCACGAATACGCCCGTGTCAAGCCGAAATATGTACACATCGTGCCGCACTGCTCGATTGTGGGCATGATGATGCGAAACGATATTTATAAGGTGGTAAAATCGGAGCGCGAAGACATCGTCGGACACTCGATTGTGACCTGGGAGCTGACGGATGATTATCTGCGCCGTGCGGCGCGTTCGGAGATGAGTAAAGAGATCGAGAAGCGTCTCTGGCAATGGCTGGATGATCATGATGACGTGGAGCGCAAGAAGGTGCTCGAGGCGGTATTTGGCACGATTGAGGGTTGTGATATTCTCGACACGATGTCGTTGTTTAAATTTCGTAATATTATCAAGATTTTCCGCCAGTCCAAAGAGCTGGATAAAGAAAGTAAAGACCTTGTGGTGGGCCTATTTAAGATGGTGGCGGTGGGCAAAAAATAAAAAAGAGCGCCCGGGCATAAACCCGGGCTTTTTGGTGAGAAAAATGTCGGTTATTTTTGATGATATTTGTTGCGCACCCACACGAGGTCGCGGTAATTGCCGATTTTGAGCAGACGTTTCTCGACCATTTCATCGAGCAGCAATCCAAATTCTTGGGTGTTAAAGACGAAATGGATCGGGTCGAGCGCGAGATATTTGCGCTCCATCGGATGTGCGTAAGCGTCGAGCACGAGGGCCGTATCAAACGGCAGGCAGAGATTGTAAATCTGCACACGCACCACGCGTTTGCGGGTGATATGCCCAAGTTTGCCCAGCTTTTCGGCATTTTCCATGATGACGTCAATTGCCCATTCTTCAGGCGTATTCAGCAAATTCCAATGGCCACGGTCATCGATGGCGATGATGACCATTTCCCCCTTTGGCTCACGGATGAATTCGCGTTTACGCAGGAATCGGGCGCAGCGGCTCAACACTTCCTCCATAGTGTCGTGATTGTCGCTTGCCTCCGGCTCATCATACGAGAAGTGATACAAGTTGCCACAGGTATCCTCCGCTTGTAAAAATTCCGATATTTTCTTCATAAAGAACCACACTCCTTTCTCGGAACTGCCAGTGTATTTTATTATTATAGCATAAAAAACCGACCCCTGCAAGAGGTCGGTGTGATGGGCGGTTAGTCAAGCTCTTTGCAATCGTGCCACTGGAAGACGATGCCGACGGCGGCGAGCGCAACGAGAATGATTAGTGGCCATGGTGCGACGAGATTAAAGACGAGCGTGGCGAGCGATGATAACATCTGGGCGCCCTTGATACCAGAGGCGATGATAAACATTGGTTTGATGAACCAGACGGAAATCACGCCGGCGATGGTGCCGACGGCGATAGTGATGCCGATATGCGCCATTGGGTCTTGAATGGCGAAGGCGTTGTAGAATGACGAGCCGATAGCAAGTGCGACGACGCCGAACATAGCGAGGCGTTCAATGGTAGTGGCCATAACACCGAGCAAAGCACCGGCAGCGAGCTTGATAATAAACTGCCAGAACGGATCGGCGACCATGCTTGGCGCGAAATGCGATGCGATACTCCAGCCGACCACGAAGCCAATAACGACCATGGCGATGCGCTTGAGGCGATAGCCGAATAAGAGTAATAAGACACCTAAAACTAGGACGATGACGTTTTGTGGAACGCCGCTGATAAAATTAGTGAAATCTGTGAATGCACTTTCCATAAGCTTATTGTAGAATAATTATCCCTACTACCGCAAGCACTGTGGCGAGCAAATGGGCAATAATGATGTGGCGATGGATTTTTTCGCGACCAAATTTTGGCCAAATTAGCGAGAGGATGATGCCGAGCACGAAAGTGATAATGAGCTCGGTGGTGTTGCAGGTGACGCTGGCGAGTGCAGCGACGCCGAGAATCATCGCGGCGCGGGCGGCGAATTCGGCGGTGGTATGAATGAGCTGATTAATGCCAACGGAAATAATGAATGGTTTGCGCTTGCGGCGCCAGATATATTTGAAGCGCTCTTGCCATGGCTTGTTGATAGCCATAAGAAGAAGATTGCAGCTGCCGCGGCCGATGAGGTACCAGAAAAACATAGTGAAGAAATTAATACCTTCGCTAAAATGTGTCGAGATGAGGCCAGAGCTTACTACGAGTACGTCGTATAGGATAAACAGTAGTGCGGCGGCCATTTCAGTGCGGCGGCTTTTGGCGCGTTTGCGTGAGAAAATTACAATAGCCGGCGCGGCAAGGATGATTAAGAAACCGAGGATTTGCTGGCCGGTGATACTTTCGCCAAAGATCAACCAGTCGGCCACGAGATAAATGAGCGGGATAATCTGATAAAAAATGGCAGCGCCAGTAGCTTCTTCGTGCTTGAGGCCGAGATAATATGGGATACTTGCAAATGAACTAAGGACGCCGGACAGGATTAACATGCCGGTTTGTCCGAGTTCGGTGTGCTCGAGCCCAGCAAATAGGGCGATGGCGCCGGCAACTAGAAGATAAATTGGGCCGTTTAGGAGTTTCATCGCTTGTGGTGTCTTGTTCTTGAAAATGACATCGGTAATGTAATTATCGATAAATGCGCTAAAAGACCAAGCGGTTGCGGCATAAAGACATAAAAATAGCCAAAGCATTACCATTATTGTAGCAATTTTTGTATAAAAATGCTTGAGCTTTTGTGGTACAATATTCTTATGTTAATGAGGATTAGTTGTGGGCTTATTCGGTGACCTTTTTAAAAAGCCAAAAACCGACGCAATTTACGAAATAAAATCCCCAAATAACCGGGTGGTTGCTACTTTTATGCTCGATCATGGGCAGATTTCGTACTTTGTGAAAAAGGACGATAAAGTTATTTTGCGCAAGTCAAGGCTAGGCTTGTCGCTTAAAGATGCCTCGCCTTTGGCAGATGGCTTAAGTGTGGTGCGCGCGTATTCACGCGGTATTGACGACACTTGGAAAGCCGAATGGGGTGAACAGCATACGATCCGCAATAACTGCAACGAGACCGCAATTTATCTTGAAGAAGTCGAAAAACCGAGTCGCCTCCTCACGATTCGTTTTCGCGTCTATGATGATGGCGTCGCGTTCCGCTACGAGATTCCAGCCCAGGTCGAGATGGAACGCATGGTTATTTCTGATGAGTTGACGGAGTTTTCCGTCGATACGAACTCCCGCTCGTGGAGCATCCCGGCCTACCAGCCAGACCGCTATGAGTACGATTACATTGAACATCCAGTGCACACTTTGACCGAGTCTGTGCATACCCCATTAACTATTCAAACTCCAACTAATCACTTTGTGGCTATTCATGAAGCTGCCCTTTACAACTATGGTGGCATGACTCTGAAACTGAATGGCACTTCTCTTAAAGCGGACATTACCCCGCTATCTGATGGCATGCGCGCTTATGTCGAGTTGCCTTTCTCTACTCCTTGGCGCATGATTATTATTGGCGGCAATGAGCTTGATTTGACTACTTCTCACATGATGCTGAATCTCAACGATCCGCCGCGCGAGGATTTCTCGTGGGTGGAGCCGACCAAGTTCCTTGGTATTTGGTGGGCAATGTATGTGGGTGAATGGACCTGGGCGCCAGGCGAACGCCATGGTGCAACTACCGAGCACGCCATGCAATATATTGATAGCTGTAAGAATCTTGGCATCCATGCCCTACTTGTGGAAGGCTGGAATGATGGCTGGGAGGGCGACTGGCTCGAAAACGGTGTTTCGAATAAATTCATGGAGCCGACGCCGGACTTCGATATGCAGATTGTGGCAGATTACGGTCACGCCAACGGCGTGGAATTAGTTGGTCATCACGAGACGGTTGGTTTCATTGACAATTACGAATCGCAGCTTGAAGATTCTTATAAATATTTGAAGCGTTACGGCATCCGCTATATTAAGTCTGGTTATGCCGGTTCTAAGATGACGATTAATGGCCGGCGTGAATACCACCATTCGCAGTTGGGCGTGTTGCACTATCAGCGCGCGCTAGAGCTAGCTGCCAAATATCGCATTATGCTTGATGTACACGAGCCGATCAAATCGACTGGTATTGAGCGTACGTGGCCGAATTTACTAACCCGCGAGGGTGCACGCGGTCAGGAATACGAAGGTGGCGCTTTGGCTCCGTCGCACGCTTGCTATTTGCCGTTTACGCGCTTATTGGCTGGTGGTATGGATTATACTTCTGGTATTCTCGACGTGTCGAACTTTGCTAAGCGCATGGCGACTACGATTACGCGCCAGTTGGCCTACTATATTACGATTTATTCCGCGATGCAGATGGCGGCGGACCGCCCGCAATTCTATGAGACGCAATATCCGGATTTATGGGAATTTATTCGCGATGTGCCGATACGTTGGGAGCGCACTGTGCCGCTACTCGGCGAGATTGGTAAATATTATATTGTGGCCCGTCAGGAATGGGATGGCAAAGATTGGTATATCGGCGGCGTCACGAACGAAGAAGGCCGCAAGGTTGAGCTCTATATTGACTTTCTTGAGCCACAAGCTAACTACACCGCGACGATTTACCGCGATTCCGAAGATGCGCATTATCGCGATCACCAGCTTGGTTATGTGATTGAAGAAAAGGTACTGCGCCAAGGCGATCGCCTAGAGATGTACATTGCTCCAGGTGGCGGTTTCGCGATTAAGCTACATAAGCAATAATCTAAGCATTTAGCTCAAATAAACCTCGTCGAGAGGTTTATTTTGAATGACATCGAGATCTTTGCGATTAGCGCGACTCTCCTCGAGTATGGCGGCAACTGTAGGAGCTTCATCAGATTGCGTCAGATATGCTAATTCTTTCAATACATCGAGATTGTAATAACGGATAGGGACAAGCTTCTGTTTGCCGCCAAAGGTGTTTTGGAGCTTTTTCGCGATGACGTATTTAGTGCGCAATGGAGAGAGCGCCAATTTTTTATTAACGGACTGTCTAGACACGCCTAAGTAATGTGCTATGGCGTTTTGCGATAGCAAATAATTGTTGCCGTCGTGGGCGAGGTTATAAATGGATGGGTATGGTGTTTCTTTAATCATGCTAGATGTTATAACGGTCAATTTTTTATTACTCAACCATAAGTTCAATGTTTTTGCGTTTTTTCCATGTTTATGTTCTAAAACGTTCGGGCGTGTTCGGTTTTTTACGTCTGGTGTGGTGCACCAATGGTGTACTGACCGGCTTTTGGCTTATGGTATAATCGAAGTAATGATGCATTTAATAGATATAATCGGTCCAATTTATCAGGATTTATTGAAATCTTGCGAGCAGCGCAAAATCGCTGTGAATTTAGACGTGCAAGATTTGACGGTAAAGATTTCTGAACCGGAGCTAGTAAATAAGTTTTTTAAGGCAGAGATTCGTCGTGCATTGAAAAATTGTACAAAAGGTGACAAAATAACAATTTCTGAGGCGAATAATAGCGAATTCGTTAAATTATCGGTGAAAAACTCTGGTCGTGAAACGTTGACTGAAGAAGAAAAAGAAAAGCTTCGTTCTGCTGGCTACGAAGTGCGTGCGCGCTTTGGCTACGATACGATTGTGTCGATGAAGATTGCGCGCTAGTTAGCGCACGATTTGCTGTGCGGCTAATGTGCGCATAGCTGGCGGTTAAACGCCGGGCGAAAACTTTTGTAGTTGTTCACGGTGGCGTTTATAGAGTGGGTCGTGCGAGCCGACTTCGGCCCAAAATTCAGCAGAATGGTCCATGTGATTAATATGTGCGAGTTCGTGCAAGATTACATAATCGCGAAGCGGCTCAGGCACTTTCATAAGGCCAATATTTAGCGAAATTGTGCCAGAAGACGAGCGTGAACCCCAGCGCGTATTAGCATGAGAGAGTCGAACGCTCGAATAAGAATAACCATATTTCGAGGCCCAAAAATCTAGCCGATACGGCAGATATTCGCGAGCTTTGCGCGCCAGAATCTTCTTTTGCGCGTCGCGGGCGCGCTGGGTAGCAGGATCTTTGACTGGCAGCTCGCGACGGATTAAGTCGCGATTCGTCTTGAGTAGTCTTTTAGCAAGAAAATCAGAGGTATGGGAAGGCACCGTGATGGTTAATTTGCCAGAAGTGGCAACGGAGAATTTTGGTCGCGTGGACCAAGCGGAGCGCCGAATTACGACTTCGCCGAATTCGGGATCATTGAAACTAGACATCTTTTTGGTCGGACATGCCCATGAGGACATTTTTGCACTGGGTTTGGAAGGTGTGCTTGCCGGAAATAACCAGATGCGGTTCATCTTCGGATGGTGCTTCAATGCTCTTGAGTGCGGTGTCGAGCGCAGCTTTGGCGTCGGCAATTTTTTTGTATTTGCGACGCATACGGTGCTTAATCTCGTTTAAATCGGTCTGGATCCAAATTAAGACGGGCTTGTAGCCGGCTTTTTCGAAAATTGCGCGCATTTCATTACGTTGGTGTTCGTTATCAAGTGCGCCTTCAACGACAATAGTGCTTTTGCACTTGGCGATTTGTTCAACGAGGGCGAGGGCGACTTTGCGGCTAATGTGATGTTGCTCATGAAGCGCAGCAAGGTTCAAGAACGGCGCATTAAAACGAGTGCTAAACTGCTCCGCAAAAACAGTTTTACCACTCATAGGCGCGCCGAAAACTAGGATTGCATAAGGTTTTGACTTCCCATTCATAAGATAAGTGTATCTTATTTAATATTTTTTGACAAATGACGGCTTGGTGTTTGGGTGGAGCTGTTGGCGATGAGGACTTGCGACGGGTAATAGAATACCCAAACGAGGAAAGCGACGAGCGGTAAAATCTCAATCGGCAAGATGCCGTCGAGTGAGAGGTGGCGCAACGCAACGCAAATATCGCAGCCGATGAAAGCCGCGAAGCCGTATAGTGTGCAACGTGCTTTAAAATCTTTCGGATTTTTGCGATAGCGGCGGTTAGCTAGAACGAGATTACAGATGAGCTCCAGGCCATAGACCGTACAAATGGCATAAAGCGGATCAAGACCAGCTATGATGCCGACGGCGGCAAAGACCCCAAGCGCGGCGGCGTAGGCGCCGACGAGCTCTGGTTTAGCCTTAGATAGACGTAATAGGTGCATTAATTGTGCAAAGCAAAAGACGTAGACGCCGATGACTTCCCAAGTGGTCCAAACTAATATCGTGTCGGCGAGAAAAGTGAGAAACAGCGCTAAAATAAGCATGACGTCGTTATGGTATTTTTGGTAAGCGTAGACCGAGCAAAGGAAAATACCGATATATTTTAGGATACTTGATCCCCAAAAGCCTGGGAAAAAGATATCCATGCTAAGAAAGGCGAGATAGATGAAAATCCAAATTGCGAGCCATTTGGCGTCGACGTAGGAAATGCGTTTGAAATCGTCCCACCAGTTGGCGAGAAATACTTTGAAATCACGCCATTTTAGCATTCGTGCCCTCCGGTCGCTTAACGTAGTTATAGATTTTATCGATGATTGCGGCGTCTATGGTCTCATCAAACTTGCGGGCGAACATATTCTTCGAGTGAATTAGCTCTTCGTAGTCGCTAGAGCGAAATATGTACGGGTCGCCTCGCTTCCAGTCAATGTGGCGCATACAGGCAGATTGACTATCATTATATTTTGCTGAATATAAGTTGTTTCTGAATGGCGAATTAAATAATAATGTATGAAGAAATATCTCGTCGGCGCTTTTGCTAAGTTTATATTTATGCTTAAGGCTGTCGCTATGCTCTACTACATATCGCGCGAAAGCGTCTGTAATACTAAACCAGTTTGTACCCTTCATATAAGTAGTCGTATCATTTCGTAGGCGATTGATATGTAATTTCTCCTGTATCTTTACGCTGAGATTTTCGAGATGAAAAGCTATGCGACTGTTACGGCTGTGTTGACGAAAAATATAGTAATAGCGGATCCAGTCGAGATGCTCTGGTAAAATCGTTTTTTGCTGAAAACTTATAAATTCGTTATTTTTATGACTATTAAAGAAGTCGTAGATTTGGCGCGGAGTCTTAATTGGCATGTCAGCGCCGGAAATTAAGTGATAATGCCCATAATGGTCGGCTTTTGTAGCTTGCTTAAGCAGAAAAACTTCTGCACGAACCTGCGAGTATCCGCTCCAGCGCACACGAAGTTTTTTATATATGTGCAATTTAGATATCGTGCAGTCAGGTATGAAATCGGTAGCCCTGAGTTTACTGTCTTTACCTATATGAAGAAAAATATCAAAATACTCACTATCAAGTGCGCGTAGAAGCTTATGGAGCTGTGCGGGGTGATTATGCGCAATGATGAGGATAGCTTGCTTAGTCATTTTTCCTTTATATTGTTACTATTGTTCGACCAGTGTTCATCTTTTTAAATTAAGCGCTTAAAATCTTGATTGTGCGCTGAACGCCTTCTTTGATATCGAAGCGCGGTTTCCAGCCCAAGGAGCGGAGTTTCGTGCCGTCGAGTCGGGCCTTTGTGGCGGTGGTGTATCCAGCCTTTTCGGTGTCGCTCGGGATGTCAAACTTTAGCTTGGTACCACAGTAATCGGCAATGCTTTGGGCGAGGTTTTTAAGAGTAGTGTCGCCGGTTTCATCGGCGATGTTGTAGGCTTGTCCATTCTCGCCTTTTAAGATAATCGTCAATAGGCCAGAAATCGCATCGGCGGTGTAAGTATATGAGAAGTATTGGCTGCCGTCACTTTTGAGTACGATGTCTTCTTTGTTGAGACCGTTGTTAATGAATTGTGTCATAGCCTTGGTATCGGTGGCGAGTACAGTCGGACCATAGGAGTGAGAAAAACGTACTAATACCGCATCGACGCCCTTCTGTGCGATGTACGATTGGCAGAGCGCTTCACTGCAGCGTTTGCTTTCTGGATATCCGGCGCGGACCGTATTACAATCGATATAGCCACAATAGCTTTCGTCGAATAGTTCGACGTCGCCGCGGTTTTTGCCATATACTTCACTGGATGATGAAAATGCGAAACGCTTTACATTGTGCGTTGCGCAATATTCGAGGAATGAGTTGGCGGCGAAGATATTAGCCGTGATGGTGCCAATTGGGTCCGTAGCGTAGGCTAACGGGTGGACGTTCCCGGCCGCATGGAAGATGTAGTCTGCGTGGTCGGGGAGCTTTTTCACGAATGACGCATCATTAACGTCGCATTCGATAAAGGAAAAGTTAGGATTTTCAAAGTAACTGTCAAAGCGTTTGCGGGCTTTTCCTTGATTACGACCTAGCGCATAAATGTGGCAATTTAAGCCATCCGCATTTTTATGCATTAAAACATCGGTTAGAAAACTACCAAGTAGGCCAGTTGCACCGGAAATGATAAATGACGAATCTTGTAGTTTCTCCCACGGTAAGCCGAGCCCGGCAACGTAGGCGATATCGTCTTGGTATAGTTTGTTATCTAGGAGGCCCGCCATTATTCGCCAGCCTTGATGTATGCTTTGAAAATTTCGAGGTCACCTTCGGTGGTGAGCTTGATATTTTTATCGGAGCCGAGGGCAAAGTGCAAAGTCTTGCCAAGCTCGACCATCATCGTATTAGTGTAGGATGAACCATAAATGCCAATCTCCTCTTTGTAGGCCTTATGGTAGGCTTCGTCGAGCTCTGTAAATTCGTAAGCCTGAGGCGTAGAGACGCGGCGCAACGTCTCGCGTGGAATATACTGAGTCGTAGTGGTTTCGTCATCTTTGCTTACGACGAAAATTTGTTCGTTGTATGGCATAGAGGTGACACCGTTGCCATATTTCTTGGCCGTGACGATAACGTCAGACAAGACTTCTTCGTCGACAATTGGACGAATGCCGTCGTGGATTACAACAATGTCGCCCTTCTTGGCTTTGCCTTCTAGAGCGAAGACGCCGTTGCGGATAGATTCTTGTGCAGATTCGCCGCCGGACAAGATCTTTTTGAGCTTAGTGATTTTCCATTGTTTGGCATAGGCGCGCAGGACATCATGCCAACCGTCTAGGCAAACCACGACTATTTCATCGACCATTGGATTTCGCTCAAAGGCTTCAAGTGTATAGATTAGGATTGGTTTATTGTCTACGTTTATAAACTGTTTTGGGATGTCTTGCCCCATGCGTTTACCTACGCCGCCAGCAATTATTACTGCATAAGTCTTCATAATAACTCCATTATTTGTATAAATGATAACATGTTTAAGGCTGTGGTGCGAGCGTAGGGTTGTAAAATATCCCCGGGCGAGGCTCGGGGATTTTTGGGATACTACTTAGGCTGCGGCGCGAGGCCGATAGGTGATGGCGCCATTCTCTAGGCGCTGCCAGTGCGGCATTTCGAAGTCGGCGATTTCCTCGCCCGGGCGCAGTAAATAGGTGCGCCATTCGTTGTGCTCGTGGCTGAAGTTATCTTCGTCGGCTAAGTGGAGCGCTAGCTCGCGGTCCAGTCGTAGCGCGCGCAGGACGCTAGTAAGGATAAAACCTACGTACTCCAGATTATTCAGATGGCGTTTAGCTGGGTCGGTCGGCAGCTTGACGTGCGCGGCCTCACCGAGCGTAATGCTAGTGATAAGCTCGCCATTCACGAAAGTGAAATCAATCTGCGAACCGTCGTCGTGCTGACGTACAAAGATGCCTTCGTGCTGATTGGTGCCGGCGATGACGCCGAGATCCACAAAAAAGGTCTTGAACGGCAGGAAGAAATCTTGTGGATTGCAGACGATTTCTTCCTCGCTCTGCAGAATCTGATCCAGCACTGGCGCAGACACCAGATAGGTCTGAGCGATGCGCTTCCAGCGCTCGATAGTGCGGTAGGTGATGAGTGAATAGGTAAGCCGGGTGGCGTCATAGGGCGCCATGGTGCCGCTGCGTTGCAATAGACCGCCGTAGCGCTCGATAGTACCAATGTCGGCATTGCTCTGAATCATCTCCAAGAGCTCGTAGAATTCGCGGGGGTCGCGCAGGTGGTCGCGTAGGCATTTATTTTGCTGAGCAATTGCCATGGCGATGGAATCGCCGGGTATGCTGGCGTAGGAGTCGCGGACGGCCTGGTCGACTTTGCTGCGATGCTTTTCTTTTTCGCTGAGTTGCGGGCGGCGTTTGTGATTTTTGCCGCGGTTGCGCGTCTTGGATACTGGCATGGATGCCTCACTCCTTTAAGTAGTATGGAAAGTTGCGTTCGACGTCAAAAAGTCGAAGGTATCTATATATTATAGCACAGGTGGAGCAAAATGTCAATAGATGCTGGTTTATTTTTCGCCTAAAAATTCCTGAAGGGCGCTAATGATGCGGCGGTAGCCATTTTCGTCGAGGTTGTTGGCGGTGAAGTTGTCGTGCTGATAGCGGCCGGTTTCTTCGGCCATATGATTAGCGCCGAGGTCCCAAATTGGGTAGCGCTGGACAAAAGTTTGGAGTGGTACCGGTGCTGAATTTGGATTATCTAATACGCCGGCAGCAGTTAAAAAGCTACGCGCTGCGGCAGTGAGCGAGCCGCCGTTTTGTAAAATCCAGTTTTCGGTGCCCACGCCACCTAGGCCGCCTTGGGCTAGCTTTTCGCCAGTCGCTTCATCTTCGCCGCCGGCGTGGCGCGGCTTGTAACACTTATGTGCTTTAAATAGCTTTTTGGCCGTGATAATATTTTTGACCACTTGAGCGCGCTCTTCGCCCTCAAAGTTGCTGAGATAGTCTTTAATTGCGTCTTCGGTAGCGTAGGTGACTTTATCGGTGCGTGGCACGAAGGTGATATCAATATCTACTTCGTCTTCCATGCCGTTAACGTGGACGTGCTTAGTGCGGATATCTTCGGCTCGGCGGCCAGAGCGGGTTTCGCTATTTTGGTCGAGAATAATGGCACTGAGTAATTGGCTGGAAAGGGTGGCAAAGCGGCCTGGATCGGCGATGATGCTTTGGTCGATGCGGAAAATGTAGTCGAAGTCGCCGTCGCCCGGTACATTAGTGCCGCGGCCGGTGGAGCCGGTATTGCTAATCTCGATAAAACCTGGCGTAAGATCATCGTCAATATGGTCGCGGAATTGTAGGCCAGTGCCTTCGAGTCTCTTGGCCAGGGCGGCGCGAATAGTGTCGTCTTTGCGCTGGACTTCGGCGGCATTCTCGGTTACGTCGACGTCGATATCCTTGGTGCGTTCAGCGTCGGTGGCGAAATCTTCGGCGCTAGCTTTATCGTATGCACCAGTGCGGTATTCATGATTGCCGGAGAGTCTGGCGCGGAGCTTATCGTAATCGTCTGGCGTGAAGACTAATTTACCCTGCATGTCGTAAACTGGGATATAAAAACCATTCTTTACGATGCGGAAAGCGGTCTTATCTACGAATTCTTGATTCGTATCAATCACGATGGCGTCAATCTCGGCCGAGCTGATGCCGGTGCGCACGCCGTAATGCGATTCGCCCATAACGCCAGTTTGGAAGAGCTCCAGACGGTGCTCGAGTATATTCGGAGTCTCCACCTCGCCACCAGGATGACCTTCGCCCTTACGTGTAGTAGCGAAGCGGTCTGGCGTATTGTGTGTAACGTACCAAACGTAGCCGTAGTTGCCGTTTGGATTTTTCTGGATTTCGTCGCAGTTGGCGATATCGGTATCGGTTTCGCCAAGGCGCATCGTGAAGTCGGTATCGAGTGGCGTACCGTCTGAATCGGCATTACCGCCAAGGAATTCCTGACAGTTGGTGCCGTTGCCGAGCATATCGTCAAGGTATCTGCCATTGACGTTCTTAATTAGGTCGCCTGGATGGATAATGAATGGATGCTCGGCGGTCTCGCGGTTGCGCGCGTCGAGCTTATCGCGGTTTTGGTCTAAGATTTGTATGGCGCGCTCTACGCTAGTTAATCCGCCAAGATAGCCGAACTGACGCACTAGGCGATCGGACGCACTCAGGCGTGAATTTACGCTCATGGCGCGATTGATGCGCGCGATGGTGTTTTGGTTGATTGGCATATCGTGATAGAGCCAGTTGGCACCTTCTGGGATATCTGCTTCGCTTTTAACGCCACCCATGGCTTCTTGTTGACGGACTTCTTTTTGACCGATGATAGTCTGATTGTGGCCGGCAGCCAGGCTGTTGACGAAGCTGCGCACTTGGGCCTGCTCCTGTGGGCTGAGGCTGTCAAAATCCGTGTCGCCGCTACTGATGCGGTCCATAATGCCTTGCCCTGTTTGGAGCTCTTCGAGCCAACTTCGGAGTTCACGGCTGTTGGAATTAATGCTGTTATGAATTAGGTCGTCCAGAATGAGCGTATAGGCGTCTCTAACGCGGTGCTCGGAATGTTTAGCCAGCATCGGCGAAACTTTATATTCTTTGCCGTCGATAAAATCTGCACGAAAATTCTCCATCGGATGTAGTGTATTGAAGACAAGCAGGTTCTTGGCGAGGCTTGGCAAGTTATTGCGCAGGAAAACTTCTTCGACGGAGGCTAGCTTGCGCTCAGCGGCGGCTGTATCGTAAGAGATAGAGTCACCGGTCTCGACCTTTTCGGAGCTGTCGATAAGTTCGCGCGTGAGTGGCTCGGCAATACGACGTAGCTCGAGCGAGTTGGAATTCTGAATGTCGCGAATGATGTTACTAATACCGTCGATAGACTCAGGGGAGATTGTTTTCTCGGTAAAATGCTCATTACTAGCGATGAAATCGATTAATAGCCTGCGAATATTCGAGTTGTTGATTTTGATGCAACTGTCTTTGAGGTGAGATAAGTTCTCTTGCGCAGATGGGGCAGAATAATCCCGGTCGAGAATGCCAAGCTCGGCTAATTTTGCCGGGAGTGCCATCCTTATGTCGTAGGCGAGTTCGCGATCCGTGTCGATATCTTTTAGTACCTCTACGTTATGATCATAATTCTGCATTTCTTCCGGGGTGAGTGGCTCCGTAAAACGGCCGTGCTTCATTAAGCCCGTTTGGAGGACGGCGACGATGCTTGCGCTAATGTCTGGTGTGTTTGGGACGTTGTTAATGCGGGCCATATTTTCGGCCAGAGCGGCTTTTTCTTCGTCGGTCATAAGCTGGCCGTCTTTCATGCGCTGTTCGAAATATTCGATATAATCATATTTCCTGAATGACGAAGTACCGGTGAGCTCGGTTGGAAAAGCGTCAGATATAGCGCCAATGTCTTGGATCATAGCGTAACTATTGCGATCGTTTTTTACGCATTCAAATAGCCTGCCGCAATCTCTTTGTGTCTCGATAGCGTATGCGATGGCTTGCTCGGTAGTTTGGCTGGAGTCAATTTCGAGTTCGCGGACGGCGATTGTTCTTTGATATGGGCTGAGTGATTTCCACTCTTCGCAGTCTGCGAGTGATTCAATGTAATGTTTGGTGGCTTCTGGATCTTTGGAATATAAGACGCAATCGGCCAAGAAGCCAACTTTGCCCATATTGTAATATTTTGACTCCGAGTATTTTGCCGCAAATCGCAATGCCTGCATACGTTCAGGCCCGACAACCTCTTCCGTTGCGTCTAGTATGGATTTATTGCGGTCGCTTTCGTCGGCAAAAAAGTCTTGGCGCGTTTCGTAATAGGTATAATCTTTAAATGCTTCTGAGTATTGGCCTTGGTCGTCGAGAATTCTCTCGCCCTCATGCGTTGAATCGTAGAGAAAAGTAATGGCATTATCTTGTACGTAGTCATTATATCCATCAGTTTTGCGACCATTGGCAAATACTGCCGCTTCGACGGCCGGTTCGCGGCTCCCCTCGAAGGCTGCTGGGCAGTCTCTGGCAATAATTTTGAGCATAGTAAAGTTTTCTTGTGCATGATAGACATTATCTTGGCTCGGCGCAAGCTCTGGTACTAGGTCGGCGTTTAGTTTGTCGATTAGAGGTGTCATATCGAGTTTGCCATCAGACACCTCGACGGCTCTGCTATAAGTATCTAAAAGACTCGAAAGACGGTTGTATGGCATCATTGGCATTTCGGCGCTGAAGTCCTCAAAGCCCGTGCGATTGTACTTTTGTGTTTGCTCAAGGATTTCGTCGATTTTTGGTCCGATTTCTTGAGGGAGATGTTCAATGCGGTGTTCTTGCATGCGGCGCAAAAGTTCGGGGTGGTTTACTCGCAACTCAGTAGTTAGCTCTTCGTCGTCTTGCTTAGGAAATATAAGGTAATCTAATTCGTCCGGCATAACGCCATCGCGGTCTAGAAAATCTGTCGTGATTTCATCAATGATGTCTGCTAACTCTTTTGGTGTGGCGTCCGCTTCAAGAATATCGTCCAATTCTCGGGTGATTGCGATGTAACTTTCTGGTGATTTGGCGTATTTAATCGGATCGACGCCTTCCGGTATCTGTTCCATCGCGCGCTCAAAAGCTATTTGAGCTGGACTGGCTGGAGCCTGCTCTTCTCCTGCGTCTTCAGTGCTGGCGCCGTCATCTTGTGTTTCGGCTTCTTCAATCAGGACATCCCATTCACTTGGCGATTCTTCGTCTTGTGGTTGGTGGGATAATTGCTCGTTCATTTTTTATTCAAAATTCTGATAAGTGCTAAATTCGGTAAAATGGCCGTGTAGCTCTTGCAAGGTATTTGCAAGGTTGGTCATATAGTAGCTGTTGCCCTGATAGTACTGACTAAGATCGGCATTTTCGACGTAATAGAGATATTCTTGGTCGTTAATTTCGTAGACGCTGAGCGTATTGCGATTAGCATCGACGTCGCTTTTGACGATCATGCCGAGATAGGCGGCCGGTTGAATTTGCCCATTATTGTCTAAGATTTCGCCCTGAACGTTGGATGTTCCCGTGTGATAAATGTCTTCGACGTTGCCCCAGATATAGAGTTTGTCTTTGCCAATGAAAGCGTAGCTGAAGTTCTCGATGGTTGGCTTAAGAATCTTCACGTTCCATTCTGGGATATAGATATAGGCGGTATCGGCCGTAATTGCGCTACGACGAATATAAATAGAGCTATCCGAAACACGGGCGATGTCGTTCTCGTCGATTGGGGTGGCATTCTTGATATGGTTGCCTTCAATGTCGGCGGTATAGAGCGAGACTTGCTTGCCATTTGGTACAGACCATTCAGAATTATCGCTGAACTTGAGCCAGCTCATAATAAGCGAGATGCCGGCGATGGCGATAAATAATAAGACGAAGATTTTAGTGGTTCTAGTAATGCTAGAGACGTTTTTATCATTGCCAGTGCCGAGTGGTGTCGGCGTGTTTGGATAGCTTGGATTCATATTTAAATTATAGCATGAGCAGGATGAGATATGTCGGCAAAGAAAAAATCCCAAGCGAATGCTTAGGACATTTTCATGGTGCTGGGAGTAGGAGTCGAACCTACGAAGGCCGAAGCCGGCAGATTTACAGTCTGATGCGTTTGACCACTTCGCTATCCCAGCGAATGTATTTATATTAGCATTTTTTGGGCGAGCTGACAAGCGGGTTACGCAGTGGAGGATTTGGCGCGCTGCTTGGCGCCGAGGTAATTGCCGATTTTGTTCTTCGTGCGCAAAGCAGCGCGCAACGCGGCCTGGCCACCGTATGATATTTTAGCGTATTGCTGTATGTTGCGCTTCGATTCCGGGTCGGCGATTACGGCTTGGCGGTTGTTTTTAATAATCTGCCAGGCCCGCTTTGAAATCTTTTCGAATTCTTTCGTGCGCGGCACGTCGGTGATGATATATATCGCTTCAGTAAATAATCGGTTTACGGCGGCGGCATGCAAGTCCGGGAACTTTTTATCAACAAATTGCACCGCCTCTTCGCAAAAGTCGAGTGCTACTGCGCGTTCTGGGCGGAAGTTGCGTACTTGCTTATTCATAGTGCCAGACGGATTGCTGAGGTAGAAATATAAGATTTGGCTGTTAAAAGCGGCCTTTTTAGCTTTCGCGAATATTTTGTATAGTATGGCAAGATCTTCGCAGATTTTACCAACCGGGAATTCAATGCCGTCAAAGAGTTGTTTTTTGTAGATTTTGCAGCACGGGCCGGTGGTGGCGTCTTTTTGATAAAACAAAGCTCTTAGGGCGTCCTCCGTGCTTTTTATTTCGGTCTCGTTCGTATCGCTAGAGTTGAGTGGGTGTTCCCAATCGTAAATTTGATAGCGGCAGACGGCCATGTCGGCTTTGGCTTTCTTAGCGGATTCATATAATGTCTCGACGTATTGCTTGTCGATATAATCATCACTGTCGACAAATGTGAGCCAAGCGCCGGTGGCGTTTTTTAACGCGGTGTTGCGGGCGGCCGCGTTGCCGCCGTTCTTTTGTTTGATGATTTTGATGCGGTCGTCTTTTGCGGCGTATTGTTCCGCGATGGCACAACTCTGATCAGTTGAGCCGTCGTCTACGATGATGATTTCGAGGTTTTTATAGGTCTGGACGATTACCGACTCGATGCAGCGCGCAAAATACTGTTCCACATTATACATTGGAATTAATACGCTGATTTTTTCGCTCTGCTTCGTCATGATGGTATTATATCATTTTTCATGTTTTCTCTGTTTTTCCGTGTAATAATGGTGGAGCCGCAAAATATCGTGGAGCTCGTAAATATCTTCGATATTTACGCTTCATCCTCGGAAAAGTAACAAAAAATGCAAGCATTTCTTGCTTGCGTTTTTCTCTCGGATGGAGCCGCAAATCAGACTTGAACTGATGACCTGCCGCTTACAAGGCGGCTGCTCTACCAACTGAGCTATTGCGGCATGATGTTAAATCGGCGCGGGCGCCGGCGCGATGAAAATATTTTAGATGATTTTGCGCTTTTTGGCAATCTTTCGCCGGCTAATGGCGATGTTTTAGATAGATCTTAAGAGTATTAATATCCTTGCGAAAGTACGCAAAGCTGACTGCGGCCACGACGGCACCGATAGAAATCGTATAGACAACTGCATGGATGAGCCAGTTTACAATTGTCCAGTCCGTGATTGGGTAAACTAATTGCAACAAAACAATCACCGCCGCTGTCGGAAGACACATAGCGAAAAATCTCTTCAAAAACTTGCGTAGTGGCCGGTTGATAAGATGGTCTCGGAGATACCAAATTTGGAATGCCGTGCGATAGGTAATTGCCACTACCGTGCCAATCGCTACGCCGAGGAGGCCAATCCATTGCACGAGGATTATTGAAATAACGATATTTAGAATCGCCTCGATATATGCATGTTTTGTAATGTCTTTGAATTTACCGGCGTTGTAAGCGAGGTTTACGTATGGCGAGCGAATCGCATAGATCATCTCGGCGATTATTATGAGCACGCCAAAGATCGGCTGATAATAATTCGTGTCGGTGATGTTTGAAGTATAAATCATCACAAATGGCGTAATTAGCAGTAACGCCACGCCGAACAATAAGAAACACATCGTAAACGTTAGATATTCGTAAAGGTCGAATTTGCGATTGAGCTCTTCTTTGTCGCCGAGCGCGTATAGATTGCCAATAGACGGCGAGATAGCGCCGGTGACGGCGTTAATCATCTTGCTAACACCGGCGGATACTAGACAATAAACGCTATAAACGGAAATCGTATGCAGATTTGTGAAAATTGTCAGCAATGTTACGTCTGTATTGGAATGAATGAAATATGCAATATTAATTGATAGCCCATCCCAACGGCTCTTGATGAGTTGGTTGTCGGGCTTAGCCTTTTGGTTGAGCTTGAAGAATTTCTTGACGGCGATATTAAAGATAATCGGCTGGATTAGATAAATGGCAGCTGAGCAAATCTCGACAAGATGGATGCTTGGGCAAAACCGAGTAATAATGAAGATTGAGACGATATCTAGAACGATGAGCAGAATTTTACTAAACGATATAATATATCCGCGCTTAGAGGCGTTGAGCAAGTTTTGATACGAAAGTGAGAAGCAGTATTGCGAGAACAATTTAATCGATAGAATCATTGTAAGTGTGCAGATAAAGCCGTAATCGAAGGTGCTATTGCTGAGGGCCGGATAGATGAATGCGAGACCAACCGCGTAGGCGATGAAAATATATGAAATGCGGCGGAAGAATCGGCGTGAAGTGAACACGATGGAGCTTAGTTTTTCGTTGTCGCCCTTGGCGATTGGTTTGTAGAGGCTCGCCATGATAACGCCGTTGACGCCGCCCTCAAGAAGCGAGATATAGTTCAAGAATTGACTAAGCGATGATACGAGACCGTTGGTTTCGGAGCCGAAGGTACTGAGGATGAGGCGCGGAAAAATGAAACCGTTAATAATCGTGACTATTTGCAGTAATAGACTTGAGAAAGTGTTTAATAGGCCGATGGGGAGTTTTTTCTTTGCCATGTTACTTCTTTATGTATGCGTTATATGAATGATGTGAGGCGCGCTTCTCTTTTGGTGGCAGTTGCATATAGTCTCCAAAAGTGGTGCGCAGAATTTCGTCGTAGCCAGTTGCGACGGACGCCTCGAGGCCTTCAAAAGGAAGCTTAGTATATTTCTTTAGGTTGGCGGTTTTTTGGATTTCTTTCCCGAGGCCGTAAACTGGCCAGTTGGAAATCATGTATTTTGTCTCTTCTTTCGGGAGGCTCTCCATGAAATCAAGGAATTTTTTAGTGTAATTATTCCAAAATTGTAAGTTGTGCCAAATGTAATTTAGGCGATATTTTGGATTGCGCGGCCAGGCGCTGTGCTCGGAATTGGTGGTATAGATGCCGGTGCGCAACTTAGTGATCTCGTCATAAATTTTTGCGTGCGTGCTCGTATCGTTCGGTACGTAATAATAAGTGAAGATATCGATATAAATGCCGTAATTTCTGATCGGTTTCTGATTGTATTCGTCGAGCACGGTTTGCGTGTCGACTAATTTGAGAAATGGATAATAATAATCGTCTTGCTCGCGCGGGTCGAGCAGAATGAAGCGCGTTTGCGGGTCTTTTTTAAAAGTGGTGATGAATTTATCGCGTTGATCTTCGGTCATAGCAACGTCAATATCGTCGTCCCACGGAATGATGCCTTGGTGGCGCACGGCGCCGATGAGCGAGCCGCCTAGTAGAGTGTATTTAATATGATGCTTATTACAAAAATCGTTGAAAAATTCAAAAATAATGCGCAGTCGTTGCTTGAGCTGGGCATCGGTGAGTTTCTTGCTAAGATTTGGCGAGTCGCTGTCTTTTGCCATACGATAATTATACCATGCAAGGTAGCGCATGGCGGTCTAGGCTAGATGATTTTGCGTTTTTTGGCAATCTTTTTGACTGGGCGGGCAGTGGTGGCGGTGAGTGGTGTTTTTGGGCTCATTTTGGTTGGGCGCGGCGCGATGGTTTTGGCGGTTTTCTCGGCTTTTTTGGCGGCGGCCGTGGCTTTCTTTTCGGCCTTCGCCGTAGCTTTGGCGGCCTTGGCGGCGGTCTTCTCTTCCTTGGTGCGGCGTTGAATTAATGGGAGTGCCTTGCGCTTAGCCTTTTCTTCGAGCTTGGCGCGTTCGATTTGGAGCTCTTCGATGCGATGTTTGGTAATCTCGACGTTTTCGAAATCTTCGATGTTCTCGTAGATTTCGAGGAGATGACGTAAAACGACGGTGCTAGGATTGAGACTATAGGCGGTTTCAAGAGCGTCGATAGCTTTATTGCGTTCGCCGAGCTTTTCGAGCGCCTTAGCGTAAGCAATGTAGCGGCCCGGCTGGTCGCCTTCAAGGTCGATGGCTTGGCTAAAAGCCATGGCAGCTTTTTCGTATTTGCCAGTTTCGAAGTAGATGAGGCCGACGTTGTGGAGGCTGGAGGCGTTGTTGTCGAGTGATTGGGCGATTTCGAAGCATTCAATAGCCTCTTTGTAGTGCTTTTCTTTGGCGTAAAGGATGCCGAGGCGGTTGTAGGCGGCGGCGTTTTTCTCGTCGAACTTCAAGATGGTTAGGAGGGCCTTTTCGGCCTTGAGCGGTTTGCGCTCTTTCATGGCGGTTTGGGCCAGGCTCCAGAGTTTTTTCATCTGCGGAGTTTTGCGAATTTCTTCTTCCTCATCATCATCTGGCACGGTGCTGTATTTTGGAACGAAAAACACGATGAAAAACGCGAATACAAGAATTAAGACTGCAGAAAGCATAACTGTATTTTAACATATTACGACTGCTCAGTCTAATTTCGCGCTTCTGCCTAACGCCAACTTTGTTGGGCGTAAGGCTAAAGCATCGCGTTGACGAGCTGAAGTTTAATATTGCCACCAGAGCTGAGCGCTTCTTGACAAGCGGTGAGCGAAGCGAGATGAGCGAGGAAGTGCGGATTGCCGGTGGCAAAATAGGATTTATAGAGAATGAGAATGGCGCAATCGACCACGGTGGCGGCACGGGCGCGGGCGTCGTCTTTGCCTTTTGCGATTTCGGCGGCGAGTTTTGGGAGGTCGGTCGGCGTAGACGCGATGTAGCGTTTAGCGAGAGCGGCGATGTCTGGGTCGGACGCGAGCGGATCAGCAAGCTTGGCAGCGGATGCTAAATAATAATTATGTGCGCGGGATTTAATAGTTGGCAAAATTCGGGCGCTGGAGCGGACTAGGAAGACAAAATGTACAAAATCGTTCGGCTCTTCGAGCGCCTTCAAGAAGGCATTGGCGGCCGGTTCATTCATCAGCTCTGCATTCTCAATCACAATCGAAAAGTCGGCGGACTGGCGGCCTTGGATGAGTGGCATGAGCTCGCGAATTTGGTCGATATTAATGACGTTTTTGTCGTCGAGTGGGCGGATGTGGAGCGAATTTGGCAAAATCGTGGCAAAATCGGCGTCGGGCAACTCGAAAATCGCAAAGCCGGCGCGGCGGGCGATATCGGAAACTTGGTCGGCGCTATTTAATTGCACGCTCAAAGTCCTCCGGTAAGTCGGCGGTGAAAGTCATGCGTTCGCCGTGCTCGCGGCCAGGAATAGTAATCTCGAGCGAAGCGGCGTGGAGATACATGCGGTCGGCCTTTGGACCCTTGGGATTATAAATCGGGTCACCGAGAATTGGGCAGCGAATGTGATTCATATGGACGCGAAGCTGATGTGTGCGTCCGGTACGCGGCTTAAGCTCAACGAGGGCTCGTTCTGTGCCGGCGCGGAGCACGCAGTATTCAGTCTGCGCTTCCCGACCCTGCGGATCTGGCAAAAAGGTGGTTGGGCGCTTGAGATTGCGCGCGAGCGGCACGTCAATCATAGCGTGCTTCGGCGCCGGCACCCCGCAGGTTACGGCAAAATAAGTTTTATGCGTTTTACGCTCTTGGAATTGACGCTGCAAATAACCGCGCGTGGCTTCGTCTTTCGCAACAATAATTACGCCAGAAGTATCGCGGTCGAGACGGTGCACGATGATGCCAAAATCATCAATCGACGGTTCGGCAAGATAAGCACCCTTTTTTATCGACAACATGCCGGCCGGCTTATTAAACACAATGACATTTTCGTCTTCATAAATGACCGGTGGGCGTTCGCCCTCGATTTTTGGCAATTCAAGTTCGAGTATGGCGTCTTCCTCAATTGGTGTGTTTGGCTTTGCGACGACTTCGCCGTTGACTTTGGCACGGCCGTCTTTAATCAGCTTCTGAATGGCGGCGCGGGAATGGCGCGGATATTGCTGGAGTAGCAAAATATCAAAGCGCTCAGTCGCGGCGGGTGCATCAGAAATGACAGTATCGAACGGAATATCGCCGTTGATTTTGCGGGACAGTTCTGGTTTGCTGAATTTTTTCGCCATATATTATATACTATATCATTTTTTGCGGTTTTTGCCAGAGTGGCGACCCTTTTCGAGGAGGACGCGGAACTCCCGAAGAGCGTCGTTATAGCGGGTGGATTCGAGTTGCGGGAAGGCGCGAATGATACGGCGTTGCTGATAAGTAAGAATTGTGCGAGCCTTTTTACGGCCGCTTTCGAAGCGCATCTCGAACGTACGTTTGCCCTTACGGATGAAGTTAATGAACTGCGAGGTGTGGCGGTCGAGGAATTTCTGATATTCCTTGAGAGCTTTGTTGAGCTTGATAAGGCTCTGGTTGGTAGTAATAATATCGGCGATAAATACGAAAGCTAGTAAAATGGCGAGGATAGTGCGAAAAGGCTCCGGCATGGCGGCGGTAATGGTGGCTATCGGCTGAATAATATATGGCATACCGGCGGCGGCGGCGCCAAAAATTAGAAAGCCATAGAGGCAGATGCGGCCATTAAGATTGAATGGCCGGTTCGAATAGTCCCACCAGCGGGCATGAAAAAGTTTTTCCATCGCAAACGAGGTGGCATATTCGAGTGCGCAAGCTAGTACGCCGCCGGCCAGAAAGCGCGTGGCCGGATCGGCGATATGGTTTGTAGTGAGTACGAATGCGAGTGCGCCCACGCCGTAAATTGGGCAATATGGTCCGTTCAAAAAGCCGCGGTTTACAAAACGATGCAGCGAACCGTAATACAAAATCACTTCCCAGAGCCAGCCGACGAAGCTAAAAATCAAGAACCACAAAAATAGTTCAACTGGGTTCATACGTTATCCTTAATATTATCGATAACATCGGAATAGAATGGCTTACTAAAGACTTCTTTGAAGCTACAGATTTTGTCGGCCACGGTGAGGATAAAGGTTTCGCGGTAGCGCGGTACGGCGGTGAGATTAAGCGGAAACATGTGTTTTTTGATCATGTCCGCCTCGACGGGGTTGATGCTAAAATCGTCAGCAGCATTCTTAAGTGCAATACTGGCGTGGCGCCAGCCGTGACGCTTAGGGTGGCTCCTGTCGTGCCAATCGTATTGGAAATAATCGTGCAAGAGTGCGCCGCGTACCAGCGAATAATAATCGAATTTCAGGTGCGATTTGCGCGCTAGACTAACGCACATGCAGGCCACGCTGATAGTGTGGTCGCGCATGGTGGTGTCGCCGTGTTGGATGTACCTGTCGCTCTGTTTGTGGCCCTCCGAAGCGAGCACATCGGCCCCCTTGGCGAGGACCGTGCGCTGAATTTGCTGTTTGCGGAGGGATTTACGCATTATTTGCGTAGCCCTACCGCCTTTTGGACTTGGTGAAGTTTGGCGTTGGCGACTTCGTTCGCGTAGGCTTCACCGCGCTGCATGATGGCCTCGACTTCAGCGTCGCTAATGGCGGCAACTTTGGCCTGGAAATCTTCAAGAAAATGCTGAACGCTGTCGGCGACTTTGTGCTTGAGGTCGCCGTAGCTAGTCTGGCCAGCCCAGTCAGCAATCACGTCTTGGATGTCGCGGTTGTTGAGGAGCGCTTCAATAGTGAGCAAGTTGCTGATGCCTGGTTGGTTAATCATATCAAAGCGAATGACGCCTTCAGAGTCAGTCGTGGCGGACATGATTTTCTTAGCGGCGTGCTGCGGATTGTCGTTGAGGCTAATTTTGCTGCGCTCATTTTCGCTGGATTTGCTCATCTTTTTAGCTGGGTCTACGAGACTGCGAATGCGGAGGCCTTTTTCGAGGTGCATGAATTTGACCTGGGCGCGTTCGTCGGCCGGTATCGTGAAGAGCTCCTGGCCGAATTTATTATTCATGCGGATGGCGATATTGCGTGCGAGTTCGAGATGTTGGAATTGATCTTCGCCGAGCGGGATGTAGTTGGCGTCGTAGAGTAAAATGTCGGCAGCCATCAAAATCGGATAATTAAATAGGCCGACCGTGACGGCGTCAGGATGCTCGGCGCCCTTCTCTTTGAACTGGGGCATGCGGCTAGCTTCGCCAAAGGGCGTGAAGCAGTCAAGGATCCAGCAGAGTTCGGCGTGGGCTGGGACGCGGCTTTGGCGGTAGATGTGGACGTTGGGATTATCGGTATCGAGGCCGGCCGCGATGTAGTATTTGATGCCCTTGATGGTATTAGCGTAGAGCTGGCTGTGGTCGATAGGTGTAGTAAAAGAGTGGAGATCTGGCACGAAGAAGTTGATTTGCGAATCGTGCGCATGCTCGTGCGAGAGGTTAATCATCGGGGTGTAGGCGCCGAGGAAATTGCCGATAGTTGGCTCTTCATTTACGCGTACGCCGGTTAAGATAGTTTGCATAAAGCAGGTTATCCTTTCATTATATCACATTTGGTACAAAAAGTCAAGCATAAGTAGAATCAGCAGGCTTTGCGCCAGTACGGAATAAAGGCGGATAGATAAATCATGGCTTTATTTTAGCACTTTTTGCCTTGAATACAAAAAGCTTACTGAGAATATAGTTCCCTACGATGATGATAATTTGGACGACGAGCGTGATGACGGCGACCCAGGCGTCCGAGTCGAGA